>NZ_SJEX01000030.1 GCF_005930495.1 Modestobacter excelsi
GGGCGGGGGTGGGCGCGGTCCCGGGCGGCGGCGATCAGGGTTCGGTGTTGCCGTGGGTCGTGGCACTGGCCCCGTTGGTGGTGCTCATCGCCTGCAGCACGGTCTGGCCGACCCGGACCCTGACGGTCGGTGGCGCCGGGATCGGCGTCCTGGTGGGCGCTGTGCTGCTCAGTGTCGGGCGCCCAGCCGGCCAGGCACTGATACTCGGCGCGCTGTACGGACTCACCTGCACCGCCACGGCCCTGTCGTTCCGCTTCTCGGTGTGGGTGCTCGACGTCGTCACGCAACTGGAGCGCACCCGGGACGTGCAGGCGCGGCTCGCCGTCGCCGAGGAACGGCTCCGCTTCGCCCGCGACCTGCACGACGTCATGGGCCGCAACCTCTCGACGATCGCGGTCAAAGGTCAGCTGGCCGCCGAGCTGGTGCGGCGGGGGCGGGCCGAGGCGGCAGAGGAGGTGGCCGACATCAGCCGGATCGCCGACGAGTCCCTGCGGGAGATGCGCGGTGTCGTCGGCGGCTACCGCAGCGCCAGCCTCCCCGGCGAGCTGGCCGGCGCCCGCTCCGTGCTCCGCGCCGCCGGCGTGTCCTGCACGGTGAGCGGCGACGAGGAGGCCGCCCTGCTCCCGGCAGCGGTCCAGGTCGCGCTCGGTTGGGTGGTGCGGGAGGCGGTGACCAACGTGCTGCGGCACAGCCGGGCGACGACGTGCGCCATCACCTTGAGCTCCGCCGCTGGTGAGACGGAGCTCCGGGTGGTCAACGACGGCGCGGTCGAGCAGGCGGACCGTCGCTGGGGAAACGGGCTGACCGGTGTCGCCGAGCGGCTCGACGGCACGGGCGGCCGGCTCGCGACCGTCCGGGACGACGGCCGGTTCGAGCTGACCGCGACCCTGCCCGTGGCGGTGCCAGCATGATCCGCGTCCTGCTCGCCGACGACGAGAACCTGATCCGCACCGCGCTGGCCGCCCTCCTCGCGCTGGAGGACGACCTCGACGTCGTCGCCGAGGCCGCCTCCGGAGCCGAGGCGCTGGCCATGGCCCGGGCCCACCACCCCGACGTCGCCGTCCTGGACCTGCAGATGCCCGGCCGCGACGGCATCTCCATCGCCGCAGAGCTCACCACCACCCTGCCGGGGTGCGCGACGATCATCGTCACCGGCCACGGCCGGGCAGGGCACCTGAAACGGGCCCTGACGGCCGGCGTCCGCGGCTTCCTCCCCAAGACCGTCAACGCCGCCGTCCTCACCGACGTCGTCCGCACCGTCCACCGCGGCGGCAGGTATGTCGACCCACAACTGGCCGCCGAGGCGATCAGCGCCGGCGACAGCCCACTCACCCCCCGCGAGGCCGACGTGCTCGAACTCGCCGCCGGCGGAGCGCCGGTCGAGGAGATCGCCGCCCGCGCCCACCTCTCGCCCGGGACCGTGCGCAACTACCTGTCCGCGGCGGCCGCGAAGCTGGGCGCACCCAATCGGCACGCCGCCGTCGACATCGCACGTCGTCATGGATGGGTCTGAGATGTCTCGGTAGAGGACTACTCAGCGGGCGGCTGGAGACCTGTCCCGCCGCTGGCCCAGGAGGCCACCGGCATCTGGGGTGGTCGATCGGCGGAGTGACCCTTTCGACCGCGCAGGAGGCGCCAGTTCGCACCAGTCGCGTGAGGTCCCCGTCGGCCGTGAGGACCTCCCCGCGCTCGGGCTGGCGTCGGTCCCGTGGTCGCAGATCGGCGAGCACTGCGTGACGGGTGTCGAGCCGGAGGTTCGCGGCGATCGAGCGGGGCCGGCGTTGCCACGGGTAGCAGCGGATCTGACAGGCGAGCTCGCCGACCACCACCGCGACGATGTTCGGAGTGAGGTCGCGCAGCTGTCGGACCATGGTCCAGACCAGCCGCTCAGCAGGTGCAGCAGCAACGCCAGGGCGTCGTCGTCCCGGCCTCCGTCAACCGCCGCGAGGCGGACGAGAGCCGCGAGGACGGCGTCGCTTCGCTGGTGGTCACTGCACGCGGAACAGGCGTCGACGACGACGTCTGGGTGGGTTACGGCGACTCGCCCTTCCTCCGTTGGGATGAGAGCACCGCCTGTACCTCGGCGGCGACGTTGGGCGCGAGCGACCATCGCCTTCAGCAATCCACAAGCGGGGGGCGCGCGATGGGGAAATGGCAAGGTCCATTTGCTGGCCTTCAGCAGCTGCTTGGCGTGTGGGCCCTTGCCATTCTGATCGCCGCCCTGACGACCGTGGTCGCCGCTGTGACGTGGATGCGCGCCGGACGGGACCGACGGTCGGAGATTGAGTCGGCACTGACCGCGTTCGGAGTAGCCGGCCGTCAGGCCGCTCGTGGCTTTTCGGCACGCATCAGTGGTGTCCGCCAGTCGGCCCTGCGGCAGGCTTCTGCCAAACTGCAGATCTTGCCGCGGCGACCCGGAGCGTAGGTCCCGCGGCCCCGACGCGTCGGCCTGGAGCCCCGAGTGAGGCCGACCTTGACCGGCTCGCTAAGCACTGTCAGAAGGCGCGCGGGCGGCGTGGCCCGACTTGCTCCGGGCAGCGCGTAGTACGGAGCACCATCAACGTCCTCCCCGTGTTGCCCCCGGACGAGCGGCGTTCAGGCAGCGTGCGGAGTTGTAACACTTGGCCGGCCGGTCGCGACGGCGAGCTTGCCTGTCGCCAGGGTTGCGACCTCCGCCGCAACTTCGCTGTCAGCCATCGCGGCGATGTGCGCCAGCGCCTCGGCGTAGGCCCGCTCGATGGCCGCTAGGTGCTCGGCGGTGCCATAGGGGTCCGCGGCGGATTCGACGCCGCCGGGATCGTTGGCGTCGTCGGCGATGGGCTCCACGGCCACATTGGGGCCGACGGCCTCACTGGGGGTCATGCAACTCCCTATCGGCACCCGACGGCTTCCGACGCACTACAACCCCCGCTCGTCCTTTAGCGGGTGCACGGCGAGATCGGCCCAACCCCGCCGGCCGAGCACCACGGCCACTCCTACCGGCGCAACCCCGCGGCGACTACCGTCGCCGCGTCAGGACCGGGCCCCGCTGAACGCAGGGCGGGGCAACTGCTCCTCTTGACACGTGCTGGTCATCCGCATCACCGGGGCAGTGACCCTGCAGGACCAGTCCCTCGCGACCTGGTGCGACGAGCACGCCGGACAGGACTTCGGTCTGTCCGCAGGTCATCTGCAGAACGTGCTCGGAGGCTTCGAGTCGATGTCCCTCTCCGTGGCAGCCGTGGCCACCCGGCTCCTCGGAGCCCGGATCTGGCTCCAGCCGGAGGTCGTCGATCGGGCTGCCAGCCTCGTTGACCAGCGGTACAGCGAGGCCACGACGAACCGGGACGTGAAGCCGTGATGATCTACGACGAGGCCATCACCTGGTTCGACCGGAGGCCATCCACCCCGGTGGAGCTGGACACGGACCAGCAGACCCCCTTCGGTCCGCTGGACGAGCTGCTGCGCCAGGCCGTTGTCACAGTGGCGGGCCAGCTGGGCATCGACCTGCGCCTTGAGTCGGTGGACGTCCGGCTGCGCACCATCGTCGGCCGCAGAGGTCCGGAGGTCGACGGGCTCCTCACGTCTGACGGGGCCGAGCTCCTGGTCTGGCTGCCCGCGAACGTCACGGTCGAGCTGCCGACTGCCGGGCGGTCGCCGCTGACCCTGACCGGCCCGGACGGTGTGCGCTTCACCCTCGACGCTGAAGAAGACCCGGCCACCGGCTTCGTCTGGCTGGCGCTCCTGCCGATCGACCTCATCCCGGCCGACACCTTCTCCGCCGACCTCTGACCATGCCCGGCATGGCGACGCCATGCAAGGCATGACGGCGACGACGCGCGCCTGGACGACCCTCCCCGCCCGGTGATCACCTCGTGCATGATCACTGCGCGAAGTAATCGAACATACGTCCCGCGTCTCTGCTTGACTGCAGTTGTGCAGGTCAGCCGCCGATGAGTTCCTTGAGCGGGTGCGGATCGGTGTCAACGGCTTGCTGCAGTAGTCGGTAGAAGAGCATTCCTCGTGCTCTGGACGTTCGCCGGTTGAAGCGGAACGTGAATGCGTCGAGGTAGTACGGCAGATGCTGGCGGCTGATTCGGTAGTGCAACGTGCCGGCGGTCCAGCGCTTGAGCAGCGAGGACACCAGGTGCGGCCCGGGCATCACGGCGTCAAGCCCGCCATGCTGGCCATGCCGGTTCGATCGGGTCACCCGCTTGATTCGACCATGCGTTGCAGGACCGACTTCTCCAGGCGCTGGCCGAGGAGACAGCCCCCGGACTCTGAGCAGCGCGCCGCGCTGATCGTGACCTCGCTGTTGATGGCGCGAACTCGCCACCCACGCCCGGCACGGCGGGCCGCCCGAGTAGCCACGCACTCCGTTGAGCAACAACCTGAAGGAGAACCCCCCGGCGCTGGCTGTCCCTCGAGGGCAGGCGCCGATCTCGAACTGAGGAGAGCGAGATGGCAGCAGCAGAGCTGACGGACGACGGGCGGGCCCGCGTGCTCACCGATGGCAACCAGATCCCGCTGCTTGCGCTGGGCGTGTGGCAGGTGCCCGACGGGCCGGAGTGCGAGGACGCAGTGCGGTGGGCGCTGGAGGCCGGCTACCGCCACATCGACACCGCGCAGTCCTACGGCAACGAGGGCAGCGTCGGCCGCGCCCTGCGCGACAGCGGCCTGTCACGCCAGGACGTCTTCCTCACGACCAAGTTCCACCCGGGACGCCGCGACCCGGCGGCGGAGCTGCAGCGGAGCCTCGAACTCCTGGGCGTGGAATCGGTCGACCTCTACATCGTCCACTGGCCGCAGGGCGGCCCGACGCGGGCGTGGGAGGGGATGCAACGCGCCCGCGACAGCGGGCACGCGCGCTCGATCGGCGTCTCGAACTTCGGCGTGTCCGACATCGAAGCCGTGCTCGGGGTCGCCGATGCGCCGCCCGTCATCAACCAGGTCCAGTTCAGCCCCTTCGAGTTCCGGCGCGGCCTGTTGGAGTCGTGCGAGCGCCGGGGCGTGGTGCTGGAGGCCTACAGCCCGCTAGGCACCGGCCGCCATCTAGGCGATCGGCAGGTGGCCGGCATCGCTGAGCACCTGGGACGTACGCCGGCCCAGGTGCTGATCCGCTGGTCGCTGCAGCGCGGCCTCGTCGTGCTGCCGAAGTCGACCCACCGCGAGCGCATCGAGGAGAACGCGCAGGTCTTCGACTTCGAGCTGTCCGACGAGGACATGACCGCGCTGGACGGGCTCGACCGCACCGGAGCAACCGACCGGGCCTTGGAGCGGCCCTGGTGGTGAGCTGAAATTTCGAGTTCCCCCTGACTCCTCACTGTCAGAGGATCAGGGGCTCGGTCGCACGATCTCACGCCGGCAGGGAGGGCCGACCGGGTCCGCGGTCGAGCGGCCACTCCCTCACATCTCGCTCCTCTCGGTCAAGCAGCGGGGGACACGTCGCCCACGGTCCTCGGCGACATCCCGTACGCCTCGAACGGGGCGTCACAGTCGCCGGCAGCAAACGGCCAGACGGCTTGCTGAACCGCTCGCGGCACATGGGAGGTGGCCGAAAGGGACAGGGTAGCTTCGCGGCGCCGACGGGTGCTGCATGCGTAATGGCCGGCCCGCGGGCGGAGGGAGGGGCCGGTGCGCGCGACGGAGCTGGGGAGCGGCCACGCACAGCCGCGGCCGACGCGCATGGGTCGAGTGCGGGCAAGGCTGGCCCGGGTGGTGCGGACGCCGCACCCGGCTCAGGTCGGCGTGGTGGCCTTTGGGGTGGCCGTGTTGGCGGTGACGGCGCTGCTGATGCTGCCGGTCGCTGCCGAGCCGGGACAGATGACGACCTTTCGGCAGGCGTTGTTCACGGCGACCTCCGCGGTGTGCGTGACGGGTCTGGCTGTGGTGGACACTGCCAGCCACTGGTCGTCTTTCGGCGAAGTCGTCGTCCTTGTCGGCATCCAGGCCGGCGGCTTCGGGATCATGACATTGGCGTCGTTGCTGGGGCTGGCTGCCTCCCGGCGCCTCGGTCTGCGCACTCGGCTGCTGACCAGCTGGGAGACCAAGGCTGAGGGGCTCGGCGACGTCCGTCGCGTTCTGCGTAGCGTCGCGCGGACCACGTTCCTGGTCGAGGGGTTGGTCGCGCTCGCTCTGACGGCGAGGTTCTGGCTCGGGCACGACCAGACATTCGGCGACGCGGTCTACAGCGGGGTGTTCCACGCCGTCTCGTCGTTCAACAACGCGGGCTTCTCCCTGTACAGCGACAATTTGATGTCTTTCGCCTCCGACCCGTTCGTGTGCTTGCCGATCGCGGTGGCCGTCGTGCTGGGCGGGCTGGGTTTCCCGGTGCTGTTCGAGCTCCGACGCGAGCTGACGTCGCCGAGGCAGTGGTCGTTGCACACCAAGACGACGCTGCTGACCTACGCCGTGCTGCTGCTCGGCGGCGCCGTGGTGATCGGGGCCTTCGAGTGGACCAATCCTGGCACCCTGGGCCCGCTCAGCGTGCCCGGCAAGCTGCTCGCCAGCTTCTTCCAGGGTGGCGTCCAGCCTCGAACGGCCGGCTTCAACTCCGTGGACATCGCCGCCATGCAGCCGCAGAGCCTGCTGGTGCAAGACGTGCTCATGTTCATCGGCGGCGGCAGCGCGAGCACCGCCGGCGGAATCAAGGTCACCACGTTCATGGTGCTGTTCTTCGCCATCGTGGCCGAAACGCGCGGCGATCCCCACGTCGACGCCCTCGGCCGGGAGATCAGATCACCCGTGTTGCGGCAGGCGCTCACCGTGGCGCTGCTCGGCGTCGCCCTGGTCGTGACCGGGACCCTCATTCTGCTCGCGGTCTCCGGGCTACCCCTGGATCAGGTGCTGTACGAGACCGTCTCGGCGTTCGCCACCGTTGGGCTCTCCACCGGGATCACTGCTGACCTGCCCTCCACCGGGCAGTACGTTCTGATCGTGCTCATGTTCTTGGGCCGAACCGGCCCGGTCACCCTGGCCACCGCCCTGGTCCTGCGTGAACGGCGCCGCCTGTTCCGACAGCCAGAGGAGCGGATGCTCGTTGGGTAAGAACCACGAAGACAGCGTCCTCGTCGTGGGACTGGGGCGGTTCGGCAGCTCGATCTCCACGACCCTGGAACGCCTGGGGCACGAGGTCCTGGCCGTCGACGCCAACCTGGAGCTGGTGCAGGAGTGGTCCACCCGGCTCCGGCACGTCACCCAGGTCGACGCCACCAGCGAGGATGCGATGCGACAACTGGGCGCCGATCAGTTCGACATCGCCGTGGTCGGCATCGGGGACGACATCGAGGCCAGCCTGCTCAGCACGGGCGTCCTGCTCGACCTGGGACTGCGGGAGGTGTGGGCCAAGGCCATCACGCCGGCACACGGACGCATCCTCGAGCGAAGCGGCGCCAATCACGTCATCTACCCGGAGCGAGACGCCGGCGAGCGCACCGCTCATCTCCTGTCCGGTCGCTTGATCGACTACATCGAATTCGACGACGGCTTCGCTATCGTCAAGATGAAGGCGCCGCGAGAGGCGCTTGGCAAGACGCTCGGCGAATCGGCCCTGCGCAGCAAGTACGGCGTCACGATCATCGGCGTCAAGCGCGGCGGTGAGGACTTCGCCCATGCCGTACCCGACACCATCGTCAAGGACAACGACCTGCTCATCGTGTCCGGCGCCAGCCACCTCATCGAGAAGTTCGCAGCCGAAGCCTGCTGACGCGCCGAGCTCTCCCCCCGCGACCCCCATGCCGAGGTGCGGCGACCGCCCGCCGCAACGACGCGGCGCACGTGTTCGGCGCAGGGCAGGTCGGGTAGCGGGAACCGACCCAGGATCTCAGCCTCCGGTCGGGACCTCAACCCCCGGTTGCCGCGCCACCAGGCGGTTCTCGATCCCCGCGTGCAGCTGGCGGGCCAGCTCTCGGGCGTCGGCGCGGGCCCGGTCCGCTCGGGCGGTCGAAGAGTCGGCGGTTGCGGGGCCGGTGGGCCCGACAGCAGTGTCAGGTCCGGGCAAGGCGGTGGTCAGGCGGACGGTGAAACCGGTCGGGCTGCGGAACGCCTCGAAGGTGTCGCAGGCCTGCCGGGCTACCCAGAGGCCGGCCCCGGCGGGCAAAGAGCCATTGCCGGGCGGGATGTAGCCGGCCAGTGGATTGTCGAATCCCTGCCCGCAATCGGTGACCGTGGCCTCTAGCCGGATAGGTGTTGTCCACAGCCGGACGGTGATCGGCGGGGCGCCGTGCCGGAAGGCGTTGCCGAGCACTTCGGTGACCGCGGCGGCGAAGCGGCCGCGCGGGTGCTCGCGCCCATCCGCGCCGTCCAGCGCGGCCCGCACCCGCGCGCGCAGCTCCGGCAGCCGGGTGGCGTCGGCCAGGTCGGCCAGGACCAGGGTGGGAGGACTGTCCGACACGATGTTCCCCGGGGTGGTCGCGGTCCGGCGGAGCACGGTCGCGGGCTCAAGGTAGCGGTCGTTGACCACGAGACCACCGGGGGTCAGCAGCGCGGGGTGGGTCTCCTTGACCCCGTCCAGCATCGCGTCGGAAATCTCATGTCGGTCGTAGGCGCACACGGCTGACAGTGGCATCGCGTCCATCGCGACGTTGAAGACCGCCTCGTAGCGGTGCCACTGCGCCCACTGCTGCGGGCGCTGGTCGAGCGGAAGGGCGCCGACCAGCCGGATCCCCGGGACGCCTGCGGCCACCTGGCCGTGCAGCATCCGGCGGTACGCGGCGAGTGCGTGCGCGTTGCCGGAGTAGATGTCCTCATGAGGCAGCCGGAGGATGCGGCCGTCGTCACCGAGCGCCCGGGCCAGCAGCGCGTTGTGGTCCTCCGCGCAGGCCAGCACCGCCATCTCCCCGGCAGCCAGCCCGTCGGCGAGAAACGGCACGGCTGCGGCCGCCAGCGATCCGGAAGGCGCGGGTCGCGTCGTCCAACCGCCAGCAGCCGCCGGCGTCCAGGTGCGCCACCTCAGCCAGATCCAGCCACAACACCCGTGAAGCGCTGCGACTGGCTGCGGCGAGCACGGCCTGGAAGACGTCGATGCTGGTGCCATCGACCTCCCCGTGCAGGGCCAGTCCGTCTAGGTCACGGGTGGTGCCGAAGCTGGCCTGGCGCACACCGGACCGGTGGACCGAGACGGTGTCCTCCAGCTGCGTCCCAGCGGTGCCCGCCTGCGGGTACTGGCACAGCGTGTGCACCGGCCGGGTCCGAACGAGCTCGTCCATCTGCTGCTCGACGACCCGGTGAGCGGCCGGGGACAGCACGGTCAGCGCCACCCGCCGCTCGGCCGACATCCGCACCCCGGCGAACCCCTCGGCAAGCGCGCGCTCCACAACTGCGGCGTGGCCCTCGGTGGCGTAGAAGTCCGCCGCCGGTGGCACCGCCAGTCGTCCATCGCGGACGGCCGCGGCCACGTCGACCCCGCATGCCTCCAGCGCCGGCGCCAGCGAGTCCTCGGGCAGCCGCGGCAGCTCGGTACAGATGACCTTCTCACCCAGGTCCAGACCGCGGCACACCCAGGCGGCCAGACTGGCCAGCCGTTCTTCCTCGGTCCGGTGCAGCTGCAGGACGTGCTCGCCGCACTCGGTGCCGGGAACCGCCCCGACAGTGCTCACCGACGAAACGCTACGCGCCGCCGCGCGTGCACGGCAGTCCGACTGGGCAGGTCCCTGCACGCTCGTCAGAAGGCGCTCCGGAGCGGGGTTCGAGTCATCGGCCGAGCCGCACCGCGCTCCGCGTCCCGAACTGACTCCTGTCTATCGGGCATGACGCTGATGCCTCAAGGGCGACACATGCTGCCCGACGTCGTAGACATCGCGCGCCCACCGGGTCGGCGCCGCGGCTTCGCACCGCCGACCAGGAGCCGCGTGCGGTGCACCGCGGCCGGGACCGCCAGGTCATCCGCACGACCGCCGAGCTGACCCTGTTTAGCCGGGCTTGTCCGTGCCATGGTGCGTTGTGAGCACCCAGGGCGGCGGCGACCCGACTCAACGGGGGCAGCCTTCCGCGCAGGACACCGGCACCACGGTCGACCTGGACGACCTGGCCCGGCGACTGGCCGAGGCCGCGCGCGGGTTGCAGCAGCAGACCGACCCTCAGCAGGTGTTGGACCGCGTCGTGAACCTGGCGGTGGCCATGGTCCCCGGTGCCGACGAAGCCACGATCACCATGGTCCGCGCCCGTCGCCACGTCTACTCAGCGGCGGCCACGGGAGACCTGGCCAGGTGGTTCGACGTCCTCCAGAACGAGACCGGTGATGGGCCGTGCCTGGATGCCATGTGGAAACAGCAGACGACCCGGGTCGACCACCTGGCCATCGACCCCCGTTGGCCCGTCCTCGGCCCCCGCGCCGCTGAGCGGGGGGTGGGCAGCATGTTGTGCCTACAACTGTTCGTTCACGAGGACACGTTGGGCGCGCTGGACCTGCTCGCACACGCGAAGTCAGCCTTCACCGACGAGTCCGAGCACATCGGGTTGCTGCTCGCCAGCCACGCCGCCATCGCCGTCGCCGACGCCCAGAAGTTGGGGCACGCAGCCCTGGCCTTGGTCAACCGGGACATCATCGGGCAGGCCAAGGGCATCCTGATGGAGCGGTTCCAGCTCACCGCGGATCAGGCGTTCGACGTGCTGGCCAAGGTCAGCCAGGACACCAACCGCAAGCTGCACGTGGTCGCCGAGGACCTCACCCGCACAGGGACGCTCGACCGCTGACCGTCCGTCGGTCACGACCACCAGGACACGCTGTAGCCAGGCCGAGGTCCAGCAGGCGCGCCTTTGCCACGAAGCCCGCGCGCGCCGTCGCGCTGTCACACACTGAGGTGTGTGATTCGGCGCCGGGCCGAGACCACAGTGGTGCTCTGCTGGACGCGCGCCGGTGCCAAGAACTCCGGTCAGCGCAACAACATCCCTGCCCGATACCACCGGCACGAGCGAGCGGTCATCGGGGCCTGCTGGTGGTCAGGCCGGCCGGAGGCCGGGAGTCGGCAAGCCGGCATCGACGCCGGTGCGGGCGGCGGTCACTCGGCAGCCGGGCCGACAGTGCGCCGCGTCAGGTCGCGTCGCGCACTGCAGATCTTGTTGTTCCTGTTGACACGTGCTGGTCCAGCAGCATGCCGAGCAGCAGGGCCAGCGGGTCGCGGCCGAGCAGCTCGTCGGCGGCGTCGTCCTGGGCGATCCGGATCGTCGGCACGCCCGAGATGGTGCCGTACCCCGGTCCGGGTGCACTCACCTGCTGCAGCGCGGTCCGTCGATGGACGGCGCGCTCGACGGACGATCCCGGCCGCTAGAGCCCCCGCGACAACCGCTCGAGCAGCCCGTCCAGCTGCTCCTCCCGCTCCCGCTCCGACAGATCCCGCAGAGGGCCCTGCAGGCAGAGCACGGCCAACCCGTGCACCGCCGCCCAGCACGTGACGTCGGCGCCGGGACGTCGCTCGGCGGGTAGCACTCCGGTGGTGACCAGTTCGTCGAGCATGGTGGAGAGCACCCCGTAGGGGCCCTGCCCGGGTGCGCCGTCCTTCGGCCGGGCGCAGGCGAAGGCCGTGGCGAACAGCCCCGGCTCGGCGAGCGCGAAGTGCACGTACTCCCGGCCCACCGCCCGCAGCCGCGCGGAAGCCGGCTCACCGCGGTCGTCATCGGGGAGGTCGGCCAGCCGGTCCCGCATCCGCTGCTCCAGTTCGGCCATGGCTCGCTCGGAGACCTCCGCGAGCAGATCGTCGCGGTCGGCGAAGTGACGGTAGGCGGCGTTGTGCGAGACCCCGGTGCGGCGGGCGGCGTCGCGCAGCACGACGGCGTCGGCGCCGCCGGCGCGGGCCTGGTCGACGGCGGTGGCGATCAGCGCGGCCCGGAGGTTGCCGTGGTGGTAGGGACGTGCGGCGCCGGGACCTTCGAGCATGTTGACAGTGTCCACCACTCGTGTTGTGGTGTGCATGTTGCCGGTGTCCACATCGCGTGGGCACCCTCGGAGCCGTCCGGGGCGCCACCGACAGGAGGACCACTATGAGCAGGACAGGACTCAGCGGCCGGATGACCGCCGAGGCACCGCCCGGGACGGTCGCCTTCCTCATCGGCATGCGGATCAACCGGCCGTGGAAGATCCGGCAGTGGCTGCCGGTCGCCACGGCGATGCCCCGGATGCTCCAGGAACTGGCCGCGCGTCCCGACCTCGGCCTGCTCGCCCACCGCACCTACGTCAGCGGGCGCACGGTGCTCACCCTGCAGTACTGGCGCAGCGCCGAACACCTCGACCGCTACGCCCGCGCCCGGGACCACGCCCACCTGCCCGCCTGGCGGGAGTTCAACCGGCGGGTCCGGGACAACGGCGACGTCGGCATCTTCCACGAGACCTTCGTCGTGGACCGCCACGAGACCGTCTACGTCAACATGCCCGGGGACTTCGGTCTCGGCGGCGCCACCAGCCTGGTGCCTCTGGCCGCCCGCGGACAGCGCGCGGCCCACCGGCTGGACCCATCGGTGCCCGACGTCCCCGCGGTCGCCCCCTACTGACCGGCGCCGCTCAGGACCGCAGGCGGGCCCGGGGCGCCGGCTCGATCCCGAGGCCCCACTGCCGGGCGCCATCGGCAGCCGGGCCTGCGGCAGTGGCAGGGGTCGGGCAGCCATCGCCCGGCCCGCACCACCGGACCAGATGAGCGACCCCGGGCTCCTCCAGCGGTCGGCCGTCGACGGGTGCCGGACGGCGCTCGTCGTCGTCGACGAGCGGGTGACCGGTCCCTCGCCGTGGGAGCTGTCCGCCCGGGCGCACGAGGCCGATCCCGAGACCAAGCGGGTGCTGCTCGTCCACCGGGGCAACTGGTCCTCGCGGCACCCGGTCGTGGGCGCGATGGCCCTCGGGCAGGTGGACCACCACCTCTACTGCCGTGGGTCCCGCTCGAGCGGAACCTCTACCCGGCGGTCAGCGAGATCCTGTCCGCCTGGGACAGGTGGCACGACGCCCATGGAGTCGCGCTGCGGGTCGTCGGCGACCGGTCCGACGCCCGGACGCACGACATCCAGGACGAGCTCTCCCGGGCCGCGGTCCCGTTCCGCTCCTACGACCCGGACAGCGAGAAGGGCCGCGCCCTGCTCGGCAGGGTGGGCCGGAGCAACCTGCGGCTGCCGGTGAGCGGGTCTGGAGTCGGTCACCGTGCGGGACCGGGACAGCGGGACGACCCGTGACCTGCCCGCCGCGGGGGTGTTCGTGCTCATCGGCGCGGAATCCAGGACGGCCTGGCTGGCGGGCACGGTCGCCCGCGACGACCGGGGACACGTGCTCACCGGCCCGGACCTGCTCCGGGTGGAGCCAGGACCCCGCTGGCCGCTGCGCCGCCCGCCGATGCTGCTGGGGACCAGCCGGCCCGGGGTCTTCGCCGCCGGGGACGTCCGGGCCCGGTCGGTCAAGCGTGTGGCTGCCACCGCCGGGGAGGGCGCCACCATCTCCCTCGTGCACGAGTACCTGGAGGCGCACGGGTCCTGACCGGCCGGCGCAGGTGGGCTCGGTGCCGCTCCCCGAGGACCGACCGGGAGGATCCCGGGCGTGCGCGCAGTGGTGAGCCGGGTCAGCCAGGCGTCGGTGACGGTGGACGGCGAGGTCGTCGGGGCGATCGGTCCGGGCCTGCTGGCGCTGGTCGGGGCGGGCCGGGACGACGACGCCGACCGGGCCCGGGCGCTGGCGCGGAAGGTGCACGAGCTGCGCGTCTTCCCCACCGACGACGGTGCCCGCTCGGTCGGTGACCTGGGCCTGCCGGTGCTGGTCGTCAGCCAGTTCACGCTCTACGCCGACACCCGCAAGGGCCGCCGCCCGTCCTGGGCCGACGCCGCGCCCGGCGAGCAGGCCGAGCCGCTGATCGACGAGGTCGTCGCCGCGCTGCGCCGGCGGGGCACCGAGGTGGCGACCGGGCGGTTCGGCGCGCGGATGTCGGTGGCCTCGGTGAACGAAGGCCCGATGACCCTCCAGCTGGAGGTCTAGCCACCCTGGAAGCGGGTACCACGACCTCGTCGCAGACCCCCGGCGCCCTCCGGCTGGACATTGCCTGTGAGTTGCACCGCCTCGGAACACCCCACCGGTCCGATCCGTTGTACACGACGTACCACACCGGACAGAACGGCTGGAGAGCCACCCGGACGACTCCCGGGACGACGCTCTGACCGCCTCCATCGGGATGGGCCGACCGCCGACGACGGCGGCGACGCATCCAGATCCCGAAGCAAGGACGAAGACTCACCGTGACCGTGCTGCAGTCCTCCCTCACCGACACCCTCGAGGTGCGCTCCCCGCGCCGCGCCCCGGACACCAGTGGCCTGGTGTCGACGGACCTGGTGCGCGTCTACCTCAACACCATCGGCAAGACCGCGCTGCTGACCGCCGAGCAGGAGGTCGAGCTGGCGAAGCGGATCGAGGCCGGCCTCTACGCCGACCGGCTGCTCAACGAGAAGCAGCTGACCCCCGCGCTCCAGCGCGACTACAAGCTCCTCGCCGCGGACGGCAAGTCCGCCAAGGCACACCTCCTCGAGGCCAACCTGCGCCTGGTGGTGTCGGTGGCCAAGCGCTACACCGGCCACGGCATGACGTTCCTGGACCTCATCCAGGAGGGCAACGTCGGCCTGATCCGCGCCGTGGAGAAGTTCGACTACACCAAGGGCTTCAAGTTCTCGACCTACGCGACGTGGTGGATCCGTCAGGCCATCACCCGCGCCATGGCGGACTCCGGCCGCACCATCCGGCTGCCCGTCCACCTGGCCGAGCAGGTCAACAAGGTGGTGCGCACCCGCCGCCGGATCCACCAGGAGCTGGAGCGGGAGCCCACCGCCGAGGAGCTCGGGCTCGAGCTGGACCTGACGCCCGAGCGGATCACCGAGCTGCTGGAGTACTCCCGCGACCTGGTCTCCCTCGACCAGACCGTCGGCGCCGACGAGGAGTCCCGTCTCGGTGACTTCATCGAGGACGCCGACGCCGCGGTCGCCGAGGACGCCGTCGCCTTCCAGATGATGAAGGGCGACGTCCGCAACGTCCTGGAGACGCTGGAGGACCGCGAGCGCGACGTGGTGATCATGCGCTTCGGTCTCGACGGCGAGCAGCCGCGGACCCTGGAGCAGATCGGCAAGCGCTTCGGCCTCTCCCGCGAGCGGGTCCGGCAGATCGAGCGCGAGACGATGACCAAGCTCCGTGACCCCCAGCGCGCCGACGCGCTTCGGGACTACCTCGGCTGAACGAGGTCGAAGGACCCCGTCCTCCTCCCCTCTCGCACGCCCGGGCGAGCCTCTGGACGGGGTCGGGAGCCCGCCACCCCTGGGGGTGGCGGGCTCTTCTCATGTGCCTGGCCGGAACATGCGGCGGGGGCCGGGGTCGATGCGCGCCGTCGGGGGGCCGATCCGGATGAAGGCGCCGGCGATGACCAGCGAGCGGCCGCCGTGCCAGGCGTCCGCCGGCCCGACGATGATCGGCTCGAGGCTCAACGAGAGGACCTCCGGGAGGTCGTCGGCGAGCCGGGCCACCCGGAGCAGCAGGTCCTCCAGCGCCGCGGAGTCCACCGGCGTGCTGCCGCGGTACCCGTCCAGCAGGGGCCAGGCCCGCGGCTCGCGCACCAGCTCGTGCGCGTCCAGGTCGGTCAGCGGCAGCGTGCGGTAGGCGCGGTCGCCGAGCAGGTCGGTGGCCACCCCGCCCACCCCGAAGCTGACCAGCGCGCCGAAGGACGGGTCGTCGACGATCTCCACGACGGTGCTCACGCCGGGCGCCGCCTGCTCCTGGACGATGACCGGGTCACCGGCCGGGATCGCGGCGTAGGCGACGCGGACGTCCTCGGCGTCGGCGAGGTCGAAGCGCATGCCGCCCAGGTCCCGACGGTCCCGCAACCAGGGCGCGGTCGACTTCAGCACCACCGGGTAGCCGATCGCCTCGGCGGCCGCGACGGCAGACTCCACGTCCTCGACCCGACGGGTCCCGAGCATCGGGAGCCCGTAGGCGCACAGCAGGGCGATCGACTCGTCGTCGGTGAGGTCGCGGCCCCCCGGCGCGTCGGAGAGCGCGCCGTCGACCACCGCCCGGGCCGCTGCCTCGTCGACGTCGTTGAGCTCGGGCACCACGCCGAGCGGACGGCGCCGCCACCGGGCGTGCTCGCTCATCCTGGCCAGCGCGATGACCGCCCGCTCCGGCGTGGAGAAGGAGGGCACCGAGCCACGAGCGGGCATGCCGCGCTCGTCGCGGACCACCAGCTCGTCGGGGATGCCGTCGGTGGAGAGGAAGTTGGCCACCAACGGCTTCCGGGACGCGGCGGACACCTCCCGCAGGACCCGCCCGAAAGGCTGCTCGCCGTGCAGCAGCGGCGGGAGGAAGACCGCGACCACCGAGTCCACGCCGTCGTCGTCCAGGGCTGCCTGCAGCGCAGCACGGAAGTCCTCCGGGCCGGCCTGGGTGCCGATGTCGACGGGGCGCTCGTGCGCCAGCTGCAGCCCCTGCTCGAGGATCGCGTCGATGACCAGCACCCCCATCGCCGTCGAGTTGCCGACCACGGCGACCCGGTCGCCCTCCGGCAGCGGCTGGTGGGCCAGCAGCGTGCCGACGTCGAACAGCTGCGCCAGGGTGTCGACCCGGATCACCCCGGCCGAGGCGAACAGCGCGGCCACCGACTGCTCGGGAACGGCCACGCTGGTGCCGGCCAGCCCTGCGGTCATGCTCACGTGCCGGCCGCTCTTCACCGCCACGACCGGCTTGGTGCGGCCGACCCCGCGGGCCAATCGGGCGAACTTGCGCGGGTTGCCGAAGCTCTCCAGGTGCAGCAGCACCACCTCGGTGCCCGGGTCGCTGGCCCAGTACTGCAGCAGGTCGTTCCCGCTGACGTCGGCCCGGTTCCCGGCCGAGACGAAGCTGGACAACCCGATGCCCCGGCCGCGGGCCCGCTCGAGCAGCGCGACGCCGAGCGCGCCGGACTGGGCGAAGAACCCCACCCGGCCGCGGCCCGGGACGTCGGGGGCGAGGCTGGCGTTGAGCCGCACCGCCGGGTCGGTGTTCACGATGCCCAGGCAGTTGGGCCCCACCACGCGCATCCCCGAGGCCCGGGCGGAGGCGACCAGTGCACGCTCGGCGGCCCGACCCTCCGGCCCGGTCTCCCCGAACCCCCCGGAGAGCACCACCAGGCCGTGCACGTTCTTGCGACGGCAGGCCTCCACCACGCCGGGCACCTCGTCCGCCGGGACGGCCAGCACCGCCAGGTCGACGTCGTCGGGGATCGACTCGATGTCGGCGTAGGCGGGCACGCCGCGCACGTGCCGCACCGTCGGGTTGACCGGGTAGATCGGCCCGTCGAAGCCGTACTCGAGCAGGTTGTGCAGGACGGCGTGACCGACCTTCGCCGGGTCGTTGCTGGCGCCGACGACCGCCACGGAGCCGGGGTTCAGCAGCCGGCCGATCGAGCGGGACTCGCTGCGCTGCTCCCGCTCGTGGGCGACGGCGAGGGACTGCTCGGTGGGGGCGATCGGGAAGGTCAGGTGCACCACCCCGTCCTCGTAGGACCGCTTGGCCGAGTACCCGGCGTCGAGGAAGACCCGCACCATCTGGCTGTTCTGGCTGAGCACCTCGGCGACGAAACGGCTGATGCCACGCTCGCGGGCGGCGGCGGCGAGGTGCTCGAGCAGCACCGACCCGAGCCCGCGCCGCTGATGGGCGTCCTCGATGAGGAAGGCGACCTCGGCGTCATCGGTGCCGGGGTAGCGGTCGTAGCGGCCGACCCCGATCAGCCGGTCACCGAGCAGGACGACGAAGGCGACCCGCGCGTCGTGGTCGACGTGGGTGAACCGGTGCAGGTCCTTGTCCGACAGCCGCCGCATCGGCCCGAAGAAGCGGTAGTAGCGGGTCTGGTCGGAGCTGCGGTCCATCAGCCCGACGATGCCGTCGGCGTCCTCGGGGGTGATCGGCCGCAGGTGCACCGTCCCACCGTCGGCGGCGACGACGTCGGCCTCCCAGTGCGGCGGCGGGGGCGGGGGCGCCGGTGATCTCTCGCTCGTGGTCATGTGTCCTCCCGGCCTCCCAGCAGGGACCCGCCGCGAGCTTGCGAGTGGTGGGGGGCTGGGTGGTCCTTAATCACGGGGGTCATCCGGGTCGAGTCCGAAGTACGGGAAGGAGGCGGTGCGAGTCCGCATGATCGCGCGGTCGACCCGGGTCTCGGTGAAGGGGTCCCAGCGGTGGAAGCCGATGTACCCGCCTTCGGTCATGGTGACCGGCGGCGGCGTCCGCAGCCCGCGGCGCCGGACGTCGTCCTGCCAGCTCTGCGGGATCTCCGTGTCCGGTGCCAGCCGGTCCCCGCCGGCCTCGGCGATGAGGTGCGTCCAGGCGCGCGGCACGCAGCGCACCAGGCCGTACCCGCCGCCGCCGAGGGCGATCCACCGGCCGTCGCAGACCTCGTGCGCCAGGTCGTGGACGGCCCGGTAGGAGGCGCGCTGGCCGTCGACGGTGAGCCCGAGGTCGGCCAGCGGGTCCTCGTGGTGGGCATCGCAGCCGCACTGGGTGATGAGGATCTGCGGCTGGAAGGCGCGCACCACGCTGGGGACCACCGCGGTGAACGCCCGCAGCCAGCCCGAGTCGTCGGTGCCGTTGGGCAGCGCCAGGTTGACCGCGCTGCCCAGCGCCTTCTGCGGGTGGCCGGTCTCCTCCGGGAAGCCGGTGCCGGGGAACAGGGTCAGCGGGGTCTGGTGGACGCTGACGGTGAGCACCCGCGGGTCGTCGTAGAAGGCCGCCTGCACGCCGTCGCCGTGGTGCACGTCGAGGTCGACGTAGGCGATGCGCTCCCAGCCCTGGCCGAGCAGCCAGGCGATGGCCACCGCCGCGTCGTTGAAGACGCAGAACCCCGACGCCGAGTCCCGCATGGCGTGGTGCAGGCCGCCGGCGATGTTCACCGCGTGCTGTGCCCGGCCGGTGGACACCAGCTCGGCGGCCCGCACGCTGCCGCCGGTGATCAGCGCGGCGGCGTCGTACATGCCGGGGAACACCGGGTTGTCCGCCGTCCCCAGACCGTGCCCGACGCCGTAGGGGTCCTCCGGTGCCCGGCGGACCGCCTCGAGGTAGGCCGGGTCGTGCACCAGGGTGAGGAGCTCCGGGCCGGCGGGGGCAGGCGTCACGACCTCCAGCCGCGGCCGCGCCAGCACCCCCAGCGAGTCGGCCAACCGGACGGTCAGGTCCAGCCGGACCGGGTGCATCGGGTGGTCCCCGCCCATGGTGTAGCCCAGGAGCGTGTCGTCCCAGACGACGGCCACCGAGTCGCTCACGACCGCCCACCCCCGGAGGCCGGGGGTGCCACCGGTGCTGCGGTGCTCGTCGTCGAGCGGGCCAGCTGCATCACCGTCGCGACGCTACCGGTGCCGCCCTCGTACTGTGCCGGTGGAACGCCTCGGTCCTGATCTCCCCGGCGGGTGGCCGCCGCCTCGTAAGATCGGGGCCACCTGACGGAGGAGTGGACGTGAACGACCTCATCGACACCACGGAGATGTACCTCCGGACCATCTTCGAGCTCGAGGAGGAGGGCATCGTCCCGCTGCGCGCGCGGATCGCCGAGCGCCTGCACCAGAGCGGCCCGACGGTCAGCCAGACGGTGGCGCGGATGGAGCGCGACGGCCTCCTCACCGTGCAGGGCGACCGGCACCTGCAGCTGTCCGACGAGGGCCGGGCGCTGGCCACCGCGGTCATGCGGAAGCACCGGCTGGCCGAGTGCCTGCTCGTGGACGTCATCGGCCTGGAGTACGCGGACGTCCACGAGGAGGCGTGCCGCTGGGAGCACGTGATGAGCGAGGCCGTCGAGCGCAAGCTGCTCAGCCTGCTCGGCAACCCGACGGTCTCCCCGTTCGGCAACCCGATCCCCGGGCTGGACGCGCTGGGCGGCGACACCTCCGCCGTCCTGGACGCACTGACCCTGCTGTCGGTGACGGCGACCCCGGAGGGCCGGCAGGTCGTCGTCCGGCGGATCAGCGAGCAGCTGCAGGAGGACGCGCCGCTGCTGCGCTCGCTGGCCGACCAGGGCGTCCGTCCCGGCTCGACGGTCACCGCCACGCTGGTCAACGGCACCGTGCTGGTCGACGGCGTCGCCGTGCAGCCCGGGGTGGCCCAGCACGTGTTCGTCAGCGCGGTCGACGGGGACCTCACCCCGGCCGAGGCCGCCGAGGCCGCTGTCGGCGTGGGCTGAGGGAGACCCGGCCCCTGCGCGCCCCGGAGCTCGACCCAAGTCGTTCGCCTTGCTCACGATGTGGTCACTAGGCTCGGGGACGACCCGTCCGGACGCGCAGAGAGAAGGCACCGGTGAGCGACTCCGCAGTTCCTCCCGAGCAGGCCGCGGACACCCCTCCGCCCAGCCCGTTCCACCGCCTCGAGGACTTCGTCGCGCTGCCCCGGTTGGGCGGCCTGGCGCTCTCCCCTGACGGGAGCCGGCTGGTCACCTCGGTCGCCACGCTGGACGCCGAGGGGAAGAAGTGGCAGTCCGCGCTGTGGGAGATCGACCCGACGGGGCAGCGGGAGGCGCGCCGGCTGACCCGGGGTGCCGCCGGCGAGTCCGCACCGCTGTTCACCCCGGACGGCGACCTGCTGTTCACCTCCGCCCGACCGGACCCGGAGGCCAAGGAGAGCGGGGAGCCGAAGGGCTCGCTGTGGAGCCTGCCGGCCGACGGCGGAGAGGCGCGGCTGGTCCTGCAGCGCCCCAGCGGGATCTCGGGGCTGGTCGTCGCCCGGGACACCGGCGACGTCGCGGTCGTCGCGTCGACGATGCCCGGTGCCGCGGACGCCGAGGCGGACGAGCAGCGCCGGACGGCCCGCGAGGACGCCGGGGTCAGCGCCGTCCTGCACGAGAGCTACCCGGTGCGGTTCTGGGACCACGACCTGGGCCCGGCCGTCCCGCACGTCTTCTGGATCGGCCGGCTGCCGGCCGAGAGCACCCCCGGCACCGCGGCGGCGACGCCGACCTGGCGCGACCTCACCCCGGACGCCGGCCCGCCGCTGGGTGCCGGGGACGACGTGGCCCTCTCCCCCGACGGCCGCTTCCTCGCCCGCAGCGAGGACGTCCGGGACGGGCCGGCCGGCCGGCGCTCCCGGCTGGTGCTCACCGAGGTGGCGTCCGGGGAGACCCGGGTGCTCCTCGATGACCCGCTGGCCGACGTGTACGCCCCGTCGTTCTCCCCCGACTCGGCACGGGTGGTCTGCGTCTCGGAGTCGCAGTCGACCTTCGCCGAGCCCCCGGACCACACCCTGCTGGTCGTCGACGTGGCCGCCGCGGAGGCCCAGGAGCTGACCGCCGGCTTCGACCGCTGGCCGAGCGCACCGCAGTTCTCCGCGGACGGGGGGTCGGTGTTCTTCCTCGCCGACGACGACGGCCGGCACGCCGTCTTCCGGGTTGGGCTGGACGGCGGCTCGCCGGTGCGGCTGACCGACCAGGGCGCCTACAGCGACCTGCAGGTGGCCCGGGACGGGAGCGCCCTCTACGCCCTGCGGTCGGGCTACGACACCCCGCCGGTGCCCGTCCGGCTGGACCCGCAGGCGACCGGTCAGGACCCGTCCCCGCTGCCCAACCCGGGCACCATCAGCAGCTTCCCGGGCACCCTCCGGGAGCTCGACGCGACCGCCGCCGACGGCAGCCGGGTGCAGTCCTGGCTGGTGCTCCCCGAGGGCGCCGGCCCCGACGCCCCGGCGCCGCTCGTGCTGTGGATCCACGGTGGCCCGCTGATGAGCTGGAACTCCTGGTCCTGGCGCTGGACGCCGTGGGTGCTGGCCGCTCGCGGGTACGCGGTGCTGCTGCCCAACCCCGGCCTGTCGCAGGGCTTCGGCCAGGACTTCGTGCGGCGAGGCTGGGGTGCGTGGGGCGCCGAGCCCTACACCGACCTGATGAGCGCGGTCGACGCCACCGTCGCACTCCCGGAGATCGACGAGACCCGGACCGCGGCGATGGGCGGCTCGTTCGGCGGCTACATGGCCAACTGGGTCGCCACCCAGACCGACCGGTTCGCCGCGATCGTCACCCACGCCAGCCTCTGGCACCTGGACAGCTTCAGCGGCACGACTGACTCGGCGTTCTACTGGGAGCGCGAGTTCGGCAACCCGCTGACCGAGCCGAAACGCTACGAGCAGAACTCCCCGCACCGGTACGCGGACGCCATCCGGACGCCGATGCTGGTCATCCACGGCGACAAGGACTACCGGGTGCCGATCGGCGAGGGCCTCCGGCTCTGGTACGACCTGCAGAAGCGCGGGGTGCCGTCGCGGTTCCTCTACTTCCCCGACGAGAACCACTGGGTGCTCACCCCGGGCAACGCCGCGGTCTGGTACGAGACGGTGATCGCGTTCCTGGCCGAGCACGTGCTGGGTGAGGAGTGGCGGCGACCCGAGCTGCTCTGACCGGTCACCGGCGGGCATCGCTGGGCCCGCACGCGTCGCGGATCAGCCGGCGCACCTCGGCCGGCGGCAGGCAGGCGTCCAGAGCCGCGCGCAGCAGCACGGCGAAGGTGTAGGTCGGCTCGCTGGTCAGCGCGCGCTCGAGCGCCACGTTGGCCAGCGAGCCGTCGCCGCGGACCCAGGCGGTGACCGCGAGCAGGGTGGCCGGTGCCGCGGCCAGCGGAGCCGGGGCCCGCCGGGTCAGCTCGGTCCAGACCCCCTCGGCGGCGGCGGCCGAGCGGCCCAGGGCCAGGGTCAGCGCGCGGTCGCGCAGGTCGACGTCGCGCAGGCCCCAGGCGAGCCGGGCCACCTGCCGGTCCGACAGCCCGGCGCCCGCCCCGGGTCCAGCGGCGTCCACCGCCGCCAGCACCGCAGCCCAGCCCTCCTCCGCGACGGCGTCCCACCCGAGCTCGGCGGTCCGGCGGGCCAGCTCGTCCCCCACCTCGTCGCAGGCCCGGGCCATCCCCGCGGCGGCCAGGAAGCCGACCGGGGCCAGACGCCGGACCAGCGCGGCCCGGTCGGCCTCGACCACCTGCCCGGTCACGACGGAGGCCGCGGCCAGCGGGCTGGTGCCGCCGGGCAGCGGCGTGCCCGCCCCGGGCAGGCAGCAGGCCGCGTCGCAGTCGTAGGACCACCATCGACCGCCCCGGACCAGGAGGACCTCGCGGACGGCCACCCGGGCCGCGGTGAAGGCGAGCACCGCCTCACGTACCAACGGCCGGTGCGGCAGCTCGGCCGGACTGGGACCGCCGTCCGCGTCGTCGTCCTGCTCGCTCGCCACGAGGAGCAGCACGGCCGCAGGGCGGTCGGTGAGCATCGAGCGCACCAGGCCGTCCAGCACCGGCCGGGGATGGGCGGCGGGCGGCAGGTCGGTCCGGCCGGTGAGGCCGAGCCGGCGACCGTCCGGGCCGCGCAGGCTGACCGCGACGAGCGACTCACGCGGCTGGAAGCCGATGAGGTGGGGCAGGGCGGCGGCCACCTCGCCGGGGTCGGAGAGGCGGACGGTGAATGGCGGACCGGCGTCGGGCATGCGGCGACCCTGCTGCCGGCAGGACCGCCGCGGCGGGCGTCAGCCCGGGTTGTGGACGGAGGCCGTCCCTGTGGACGGCCAGCAGCGGGCCGTCGGCGACCGGGTGCACCGTCCGGGCATGCGCATCCCGTTCCCGTGCCGGCCAGCCGACTCAGTCGAGGGCGTCGGCCTGGTGCCCGTAGGCCTGCTGCAGCAGAGCGGCGAAGGCCGCGGGGTGGGTCGCCCCGGTCGGGTCGGTGGCGGTCAGGCTGACCAGCCGGTCGCCGTCCGCGGCCACTCCCATGAGCAGCGGCACGGTCACCGGCTGCCCGGCCGGTCCGGGCAGCGAGATCGTCATCGTCATCCCCGCCGACCCGTCGCCGAGATCCGGCACGGGCAGCTCGGCGAAGGTGGCGGTGGCCGTGCCGAGCTGGGGAGCGGTGATCGTCGCCTGGGGGCAGGTCTGCACGGTGGAGGCCAGCTGGTCGACGCCGTCGGTCACGCCCGGGCTCGCGGCGAGCACCTCGGCCGTGCTGGTGGAGCCGGCGGTGACGGTCTGGGCACCCAGGCCGGTCAGGTCGTCCAGGCCGGGCTGCACCGACGTGACCGCGGGCGCGCACGCCCCGGGGGTGACCGTGACGTCCCGCAGTCCGCCCAGCCCGCCGAGCCAGGACTGCTGCTGCAGCTGGTCGGCGGTGATCGGTGTGGCCTGCGCATCGGCGCCGAACGCCTCGGCGGGCAGCAGACCGGCCGAGAGGTCCTCGGCGGTGGCGCCGGCCGAGGAGGGGCGGGGACGTGGTCGCCGACCCCTGTCCCTCCACCTCGGAGCCGCAGCCGGCCAGCACGGCCGCGCCCAGCAGCCCCGCGGTGAGCGGTCCGAGGTGGCGGCGGGGTCCGGTGATCGTGATCCGACCCGAGGTCCGGCCAGGACGCTCAGACCTCGTACTGGACGGCCGACCGCGCGGCCAGGTGGGGCGTCACGTGCTCGGCGATGACGGCCAGGTGCCGCTCGTCGGTCGCGTAGCCGCGGTAGGCCTCCTCGTCGGGGAAGTCGGCCACCAGGGCGGTGTGCGCGTTGCCCTCCCGGAGACCGAGGTCCGGGCCGATCGCGAAGGACGTCATCCCGCCCACCTCCTCCGGCAGCCGGCGGAGGGCCGCGAGCGTGGCGGCCCGGGTCTCGGGGGCGGTGTCCTCGGTCCAGGTGAAGAGCACGACGTGACGCAGCATGCCCGCACCCTGCCAGCCGGGCCGACCAGCTGCCACGGCGCCCGGTCCGGCTCCGGGGGTGCCCGGACCCGCTCGTTAGAGTCCGGGCATGGGACGGTCGCTGCGCGTGGCACTGCTGTCCTACCGCAGCAAGCCCCACGGGGGTGGCCAGGGCGTGTACGTCCGCGCGCTGTCCCGGGAGCTCCGCGAGCTCGGGCACCGGGTCGAGGTGCTGAGCGGTCAGCCCTACCCGGAGCTCGACGACGGCGTGCCGCTGACCCGGGTGCCCAGCCTGGACCTCTACCGGGAACCCGACCCGTTCCGGACCCCGCGGCCCAGCGAGTTCCGCAGCCCCGTCGACCTGGTCGAGTGGGCCACCATGTGCACGGCCGGCTTCCCCGAGCCGCTGACCTTCACCCTCCGGGCGGCCCGCCTCCTGGGCAGTCGCCCCGGCGAGTTCGACCTCGTGCACGACAACCAGTCCCTCGGCTACGGGCTGCTGCGGCTCCGCCGCGGGGGCCTGCCCACCGTGGCGACGGTCCACCACCCGATCGCCATCGACCGGGACCTCGAGCTCGCCGCGGCCACCGGCCTGCGGCGCCGGCTGACCCTGCGCCGCTGGTACGCCTTCACCGCCATGCAGGCCCGGGTCGCCCGACGGCTGGACGGCGTCACCACCGTGTCGGAGAGCTCCCGCCGCGACATCACCCGGCACATGGGTGTGCCTGCCGCCGACGTGGAGGTGATCCCGGTCGGGATCGACCCCGACGTCTTCCGGCCACCGGCCGGGCCGGGCCTGCGGGAGCCGGCCAGCATCGTGGTGACCACCAGCGCCGACGTGCCGCTCAAGGGGCTGGTGCACCTGCTCGACGCGGTCGCCAAGCTGCGCACCGAGCGGGACGTCCGGCTGACCGTCGTCGGCACCGCCCGCCCCGGGGGGCCCGCGCACGCGGCGCTGGACCGGCTGGCCCTCGGCGACGCGGTCCGCTTCACCGGGCCCGTGCCGACCGAGGAGCTGGTGCGACTGCTGCAGACGGCCACGGTCGCCGCCATCCCGTCGCTGTACGAGGGCTTCTCGCTGCCCGCGGTGGAGGCGATGGCCTGCGGCACCCCGCTGGTCACCACCGACGCGGGAGCGCTGCCGGAGGTGGTCGGCTCGCACGCCGGGGTCCAGGTCCCGGCCGGCGACGTCGACCGGCTGGCCGCCGCGCTGGAGCTGGTGCTCGACCACCCGTCCCTGCAGGAGCAGCTGGGCCGGGCCGGCCGGGCCCGCGTGCTGGGCACCTACACCTGGCGGCGCACCGCGGAGCGGACCGCCGCCTGGTACGCCGAGGTGCTGGACCGCCGCACGACGAACACGAGGAGCGCTGCGTGCTGACGGTCGACTACGACCTGCTCGACGTCCGGCCCGGCATGCGTGTGCTGGACCTCGGCTGCGGTGAGGGGCGGCACGCCTTCGAGGCCTACCGCCGCGGGGCGAGCGTCCTCGCCGTGGACTGGGGGCAGTCCGAGGTGGCCACCACCGCCGAGTGGCTGGGCGCCATCGCCGCGGCCGGCGAGGCCCCGACCGGCGCCACCGCCGGGGTGGCCCGCGGTGACCTGCGCGCGCTCCCGGTGCCCGACGCCAGCGTCGACCGGGTGATCGCCTCCGAGGTGCTCGAGCACATCCCGGACGACCGGACCGCGCTGGCCGAGATCGCCCGGGTGCTCCGGCCCGGAGGTCGGGTGGCGATCAGCGTTCCCCGCTACGGGCCGGAGCGGATCTGCTGGGCCCTGTCGGACAGCTACCACGCCAACGAGGGCGGCCACATCCGCATCTACCGCGGGGACCAGTTGTGGGAGCGGCTCGCCGGAGCGGGGCTGCAGCCCACCGACGACCACCACGCGCACGCCCTGCACGCACCCTTCTGGTGGCTGAAGTGCGCCGTCGGGGTCGACCGGGACACCCGGGCCGTCCGCGCCTACCACCGGCTGCTCGTCTGGGACCTCGTCCGTCGGCCGTGGCTCACCCGCGCCGCCGAGCGGCTGCTGGACCCGGTGCTGGGCAAGAGCTTCGTGATCTACGCCGACAAGCCGCGGATCCCGGTCGACGAGGTCGTCGCCAAGCCCGCCGGGGACCTCGCGCGTGCCTGACGCCCCGGCTGACCTTCCCGAGGTGCCCGGGGTGCTCACCGCCGACCAGGTCCGGCAGACCGTGACCGCGATCGCCGCCGAGCAGTCCCGCGACGGTGCGCTGCCCTGGTTCCGCCGCGGCCGGCTGGACGCCTGGGACATGGTGGAGTCGGCGATGGCGCTGGACGTCGGCGGCCGGCACGACCGCGCGGCCGCCGCGTACGCCTGGCTGGCCCGCCGGCAGCGCCCGGACGGCTCCTGGGCCGCCGAGTACCGGGACGGCGCCGTCACCGCCCCCGCCGTCGAGAGCAACCACGCCGGCTACCTCGCTGTCGGCGTGTGGCACTCCTGGCTCTGCACCGGCGACGAGGCCCAGGTCGACCGGCTGTGGCCCACCGTGCGCCGCGCACTGGACCTGGTGACCGCGATGCAGCTGCCCAGCGGCGCGGTCAGCTGGGCGCTGCGCCCGGACGGCACGCCCGACGACACCGCGCTGCTCACCGGGAACGCCAGCCTGTACCAGGCCCTGCGCGCCGGCATCGCGCTGGCCGGCCTCGTCGGCGAGGAGCAGCCGGACTGGGACCTCGCCGCCGACGACCTCGGCCGGGCGCTGGCCGAGCGGCCCGGGGCATTCGCCGACCGGTCGCGGTACTCGATGGACTGGTACTACCCGGTGCTCGCCGGCGCGGTCACCGGCGCACCGGCCGAGGCCCGGTTGGCCGCAGGCTGGGACACCTTCGTCGTCCCCGGCCTGGGCGTCCGCTGCGTCGCCGACCGGCCGTGGGTGACCGGCGCCGAGACCTGCGAGCTGGCACTGGCGCTGGCCGCCGCCGGCCGGGTGGACGACGCCACCGAGCAGCTTGCCGCCATGCAGCACCTGCGCGCGGACGACGGCTCGTACTGGACCGGCCTGGTCTACGCCGACGACGCCCGCTGGCCGGTCGAGCGCACCACCTGGACCGCCGCCGCCGTGGTGCTGGCCGCCGACGCGATCGCCGGCACCGGCCCGGCCGCCGCGTTGTTCGCCGAACCGGCCGCGCTGGCGCCCCCGGCGCCCCGGGGAGTGCCCGACGCCACCCCCGGCGGAGGGGTCGTGCGAGGTTGACCGGCGTGCGGACCGGGCAGGGTCCTGGCGTGATCACACAGCTCCACCCACCGCTGTCCGCGGTGACCTGCGTGGTGGCCAGCCGCAACCGCCGCGCCGACCTCCTCGCCAGCCTGCCGCGGCACGAGGCCCACGTCGTCCTGGTGGACAACGCGTCCACCGACGGCACGGTGGAGGCCGTGCGTGCCGCCCACCCCGCCGTCACGGTCGTCCCGCTGGACCGCAACGCCGGTGCCGTCGCGCGCACCCTGGGCACCGCCCGCGCGGGCACCCGCTACGTCGCCTTCACCGACGACGACTCGTGGTGGGCGCCCGGCGACCTGGCCCGCGCCGTCCAGATCATGGACGCCCACCCCCGGCTGGGGCTGCTGTCCGCCCGGATCCTGGTGGACAGCGAGGAGGAGCTCGACCCGGTCTGCGCCGAGATGGCGGCCAGCCCGCTGGGCACCGAGCCGGACCTGCCCGGACCCTCGCTGCTGGGCTTCGTGGCCTGCGCCGCGCTGGTGCGCACCGAGGCGTTCACCGCAGCCGGCGGCTTCGACCCGGTGGTCCGCTTCCCCGGGGAGGAGGAGCGGCTCGCCCTGGACCTGGCTGCCGCCGGCTGGGGGCTGTCCTACGTCGACAGCGTCACCGTGCACCACCACCCCTCGACCTCGCGCGACGCACCGACCACCCGGCAGGCGGGCATCTGGCGCAGCCGGGTGCTCACCGCCCTGATGCGCTACCCGCTGCGCGACCTGGCCGGTCAGCTGGTCCGGGCCGCGCGCGCGGGCGGTCCCGGCCGGCGCGGGCTGGCCGGCGCCCTCCCCCGGGTCCCCGCGGCGCTGCGCCGCCGCCGGGTGCTGCCCCGGCACGTGATGGCCGGCGTCCGGGCGCTGGCCCGGTGACTAGCGAGCTCGCCGCCCCGCTGTCCACCGGGGTCGGTGCGGACCCGCGGGTCGCGGTCGTGGTCATCACCCACCAGCGGCGCGAGGAGCTGCTGCTGGCGCTCTCCCGGCTGCGCCGGCTGCCCGAGCAGCCGCACGTCGTCGTCGTGGACAACGGCTCCACCGACGGCACCGCCGACGCCGTCCGCGTCCAGCACCCCTGGGTGGAGCTGATCGCCAGCCCCACCAACCTCGGCGCGGTCGGCCGCAACCTGGGCGTCGCCCGGCTGGACACCCCCTACGTCGCCTTCTGCGACGACGACACCTGGTGGGAGCCGGGCTCGCTGCGCATGGCGGCCGACACCCTCGACGCGCACCCGCGGCTGGCCGTGCTCACCGCGCGGATCCTGGTCGAGCCCGGCAGCACCGAGGACCCGATCGTCGCCGAGCTGCGCGACTCCCCGGTCGTCGGCGCCGACTGGCTGCCCGGCCCGGCGCTGGGCAGCTTCCTGGCCGGCGCCAGCGTGCTCCGCCGGGAGGCCTTCGACGAGGTCGGTGGCTTCAGCGAGCGGCTCTGGCTGGGCGGCGAGGAGGAGCTGATGGCCGGCGACCTCGCATCGGCCGGCTGGGAGCTCTGCTACCTGCCGGGGCTCACCGTCCACCACCAGGCCAGCAGTGCACGGGACCCGCACAAGCGGCGGGCCGACGGCATCCGCAACACGCTCTGGACGACGTGGTTGCGCCGCCCGTTCCGGCCGGCCCTGCGCCGCACCGTGCACCTGCTGCGCACCGTGCCGCGGGACCGGGTGACCGCCCGCGGGCTGCTCGCCGCCGTCCGCGGGCTGCCCTGGGTGCTCCGCGAGCGCACCGTGCTCCCGCCGCACGCCGAGGCCCGGTTCGCGGCGCTGGAGCACACCCAGCGCAGCTCCACCGCCCGCCGCTACGTGAGCTGACCGCGGTCGGCGAACCGGTCCGTGGCCGCGACCACCGCGGCGGCCGTGCTGCCGCCGCCGTGCCCGGCGTCGCCCACCACCACCAGCTCGCTGCCCGGCCACGCCTGGTGCATGCGCCAGGCCACGTCCAGCGGGCCGCTGACGTCGAACCGGCCGTGGACCATCACCCCGGGGACACCGGCCAGGCGGCCGGCGTCGCGGAGCAGCTGACCGTCCTCGAGGAAGCAGCCGTTGCCCCAGTAGTGCGTGACCAGGCGGGCGATCGCCAGCTGACGTGCCGGGTCCATGACCGACATCGCGGGCTCGGCGCCCGGAGCGAGCGAGACGTGGGTGTCCTCCCAGTCGCACCAGTCCTGGGCGGCCTTCGCCCGCACCGCCGGGTCCGGGTCGTGCAGCAGCCGGCTGTAGGCCGCGGCGAGGTCACCGTCGCGGTCGCGCTCCGGCACACCGGCCCGGAACCGGTCCCACTCCCGGGGGAAGACCCGTCCCATGTCCCGGGTGATCCAGTCCAGCAGCCACCGGTCGGCACTGGTGACGGCGAGCAGCACCAGCTCGCTGACCCGCTCCGGGAACGCCTCGGCGTACGCGAACGCCAGGGTCACGCCCCACGACCCGCCCTGGACCAGCCATCGCTCGATGCCCAGGTCCTCGCGCAGCTGCTCGATGTCTCTCAGCAGGTGCGCGGTGGTGTTGGCCGACAGGTCGACCTCCGGCTCGCCCGCCCACGGTGTGCTGCGCCCGGCGTTGCGCTGGTCGAAGAGCACGACCCGGTACCGCGCCGGGTCGAAGTACCGGCGGCTGGCGGGCGTGCACCCCGAGCCCGGGCCGCCGTGCAGCACCACCGCGGGCTTCCCGGCCGGGTTGCCGCAGACCTCCCAGTACAGCGCGTGGCCGTCGCCGACCTCGAGCATGCCGGTCTCGTGCGGCTCGATCGGCGGGTACAGCGTCATCGGGCGCAGGCGATGCAGGTGCGGGCCTGCGGGCGGGCGGCGAGCCGCTCGGGGGCGATCTCCCGGCCGCACTCCACGCAGCGCCCGTAGTCCCCGGTCGCGGCGCGGGCCAGCGCCGCGTCGACGTCGGCCAGCCGCTGCCGGGCCTGCTCCAGCAGGGCGGCGAGCTGCTGCCGCTCGAAGGCGATCGTCGCGCCCTCGGGGTCGTGCTCGTCGTCGGCGTTGGAGGACGCCGACGCCGCCACCACCCCGTCGAACTCCGCGGTGAGCGCCGCGATGTGGGCCAGGGTCTCCGCCCGAGTGCGGGTCAGGTCGTCGACTGCGGTCACGCCCCCATCGTGCCCGTCAGCGGCCGTCAGCCGGCGTCAGCGGTCCGTCGGCGACCAGCTCCTCCAGCTCGACCAGGACCGCCCCGGCCTGGCCGAGGTCCAGCTCGGCGGCCAGCCGGAGCTCGGCGGCGGTGAGCCGCAGGTCGCTCCAGCGGGTGGCCAGCGGCCCGGCGAACGCGAGCGTGCGCAGGTCGGCCAGCACCGGGCCGCGCCAGAGCGCCTCGGCCTCGCGGAGCAGGGCGACCACCCGCTCGGGCCCGTGCTCACGCCTGGCCCGGGCGACCAGCGTCTCGAACCGGTGGACGTCGACGGCACCGGCCGGGACGTCGAGCAGGTAGCCGTGCGCCTGCGCGCGTAGCGGCGCCTCGGGCGGCGTCCGCCGCAGCCGGGCCAGCAGCGCCCGGGCCCGCGGTCCGCCGACGTCGACCGGCCGCCCGTCGTCGTCGACCACGGCGACCGGGCCGAGGAGGCAGATGCGGACGGGCACGGCGACATCGTCCCCACCCCGGTGTCAGGACGGAGCGCGGCGGAGCAGCCGCAGCGAGCCGGTGCCCGGCAGCTCGGTGAACTCCCCCGACGCCAGCACCCGTGAGTACACGCCGAAGGGCGCCTGGCCGCCGTCCGCCGGGTCGGGGAAGACGTCGTGGATGGCCAGGGTGCCGCCGACGGCCAGCTTGGCGACCCAGGCGTCCTGGTCGCGGCGCGCGGACTCCTCGGTGTGGCTGCCGTCGAGGAACAGCAGCGCCAGCGGGGTCGACCACAGCGGCGCGAGCACCTCCGACCGGGTGACCACGGCGACGACCACGTCCTCGGCGCCGGCCGCGGCGATCGTCCGCCGGAACGCCGGCAGGGTGTCGATCCGGTCGACGAGCGGGTCGACCAGCGACGGGTCGTGGTACTCCCAGCCGGGCTGGTGCTCCTCGGAGCCCCGGTGGTGGTCGACGGTCACCACCTGGCGACCGGTCTCGCGGGCGGCGGCGGCCAGGTAGAGCGCCGACTTGCCCATCCAGCTGCCGATCTCCAGCAGCGGCCCGGGGACGGCGACCGTGCGCGCCGCCTCGTACAGGGCGCGGCCCTCGTCCGGCGGCATGAAGCCCGGCGCGGCGGCCGCGGCGGCGAGCAGGTCGGCGGTCACCCGGGCAGCATCCCGGTCGGCCCCCGGCGCGGTCACCGCGGGTCCCGCCGGGGCGGCCCGGCGGCGGGACCCGACGCGGCCGGACCGGATGCAGCCGCCTGCTCGCGGAGCGCGCGGAGCCGTTCCCGGCGCCGCTGGGCCTCGCGGTCGTCCTCGGTCGGCTCGGGCCCGGGGGGCCCGCCGCGCATCGACGCGGCGGTGGCGACCAGCGCGCCGATCAGCGTGGTCACCGGCACGGCGAGCACCAGCGCGATCCCGCCGACCAGCGTGCGGACGACCTCCTCGCCCACCTCGGTCCCGGTGAGCACCGTCCAGAACGGCCGCTGGTACAGCTCGAAGATCAGCAGCAGCGGCAACGCCGCCCCGGCGTAGGCGAAGACGATCGTGTAGATGGTCGAGGCGATGTGGTCCCGGCCGATGGCCATGCCGCGGCGGAACAGCTCACGCCACCCGGCCGCGGGCGCGGCCTCCTGCAGCTGCCAGACCGCCGAGGCCTGGGTGATGGTGACGTCGTTGAGGATGCCGAGCCCGGCGACGACGGTGGCGGCGAGCACCAGCCCGGAGAAGTCCAGCGTCGGGTCGAACTGCAGCAGCTGGACGGTGTTCTCGTCGTTGAACCCGGTGAGGTGGGCGGCGGCGACCGCAACGGCGCCCAGCACGGCGCTCAGCCCGAGGCCGAACAGCGTGCCCAGCAGCGCCGTCGTCGTCCGGGCGGAGAAGCCGTGCGCGAGGTACAGGACGACGAACATGATCGCCGAGGAGCCGACCAGGCTGACCCAGACCGGCGACCCGCCGGCCAGCAGCGCGGGGAGCATGAACTCCATCAGCACGACGAACGCGAAGCCCAGCCCGAGCAGCGCGAGCAGCCCGCGCAGCCGGGCCACCGCGCCGACGACCAGGGTGAACAACAGCGCGAGGACGACGATCGGCGTGCCGCGCGGGCAGTCCTGGAACGAGTAGACCGCGTCCCCGCCGTCGGTGCCGGGGTCGCGGTTGAGCACCAGCTCGTCGCCCACCTGGACGCCCTCGGCGACGACGTCGGCCGACAGGTCGACCTGCACGTAGTCCCCGGCGCCGGCACCGTCGCCGATCACCATCACCGCGGTGGCGCAGGTCTGCGCCGGCGCGCTGCCGGTGGCCTCGGCGCACTGGTAGGGCTCCAGCGAGGCGATGGTCGCCTCCGGGTAGGTGGTGCCCGGCGGCAGGAAGGACTCCGCCGCCTGCTGCGCGGCCGTCTTCCCCCCGCTGGGCCAGAGCACGACCAGCCCGGCCAGGGTGGCCAGCCCGATGGGCACCAGCACGTAGAGCATCAGCCGGACGGCGCGGCGACGGCGGGCGACGACCGCCGGGTCCGGCGGCTGGGCCCCGCCCCCGGTGTCGGGTCCAGGACTGTGGGAGTGGGCCGGCACCCGGTCAGGCTAGGTGCCGGTCCGGCCGGCTCCGGCCCGCCGGGCGTGGTGTCGCCCACCTCAGGCCGGGGGCGCCACCGGTCCGAGCAGCTCGGCACCGGCCAGGTACCCGGCGAGCAGGGCGGCGGCGACCTGGCCGATCACGTCGTCACCGGGCAGGAAGCGCGGCGAGTGCAGCCCGGGGCGCCGCCCGTCGGCGCTCGGCGGCCCGCCGTCGACGCCGAGGAAGAGCATCAGCCCGCGGTGGCCGATGCAGAAGTGCGCGAAGTCGTCGGCGCCGAAGGACCGCCAGGTGTCGTCCACCGTCATCTCGCTGCGGGTCAGCCACGGGACGGTCGCGCGGGCCAGCTCGGGGTCGTTGGCGAGCACCGGCTCGTTGTTCTCGCTGTGCACCGTCGCCGTGCAGCCGTAGGCGGTGGCGGTGTGCTCGGCGACGTCGGTGAGCGCCTGCAGCAGCAGTGCGCGGTCCTCCTCGCGCATCACCCGCAGCCCGCCCCGGGCGCGGGCGGTGTCCGGGACGACGTTGAACGACGACCCGGCGTCGAGCTGGGTGACCGCCAGCACGGCGCCGACGGTGGGGTCGACCCGGCGGCTGACCAGCTGCTGCAGGTTGACCACGATCGCGGCCAGCGCGAGCACCGGGTCGAGCGTGGTGTGCGGGTACCCGCCGTGGCCGCCGTGCCCGGTGACGGTGAGGGTGAACTCGTCGGTGGCGGCGTTGACCGGCCCGGGCGTGGCGTTGACGACACCGGCGGCCAGCTGCGGCTGCACGTGCGCGGCGACCACGGAGTCGACCCGCTCCTCGACCAGGACGCCGGCGGCCACCACGTCCGCGGCACCGGAGGGTGCCCGCTCCTCGCGCGGCTGCAGCAGCAGGACCAGCGGCGCCGGCCCGCCGACCCGGGTGACAGCGCGGGCGACGGCGACCAGCCCGGCGAGGTGGGCGTCGTGCCCGCAGGCGTGCATGACATCGGTGGTGGAGGTCCACGGGACACCGGTCCGCTCCTCGACGCCGAGCCCGTCCAGCTCCGCGCGCAGCGCCACCGCCCGTCCGGCGCCGTCGACGACCCGGACCAGCCGCCCGGTGTCGGCGACCCGGCGCCCCTCCCCCAGCCCGAGCGCGGCCACGACGGCGTCCGCGGTGTCCTGCTCGTCCCCGGAGATGCGGGGGTCGGCGTGCAGCTGGTGGCGCAGCTCGACCGCGGCCGGCAGCTCCTCGGCCACCGCGGCCGACAACCGCTCGTACCAGATCACCAGGACGGGGTCGGGCTCGCCGACCGGGACGGGCGGGGGGACGGCCGGGTCGGGTGAGCTCACCCGGCGATCCTCCCGGACCGGCGTTGCGGGCAGATGTCAGGTGCCCAGCCGGTAGGCCCGTTCGGCGTTCCCGGCGCCGATCAGCGCAGCGACCCGGGCGGCGTCGGCCGCCGTCCAGGCGTCCTCGGTGACCCCGTCGGCCAGGTACCGGCCCAGGCCGCGGCGGAACAGCACGGTGCCGAGCAGGTAGAGCTCGGCCAGGCCGAACGCGTCGGAGGAGAACAGCACCTTGCCGAACGGCGCCAGCTCCAGCAGCTCGCGGAGCAGCGCATCGGAGCGGTGGCCGAGGTTGTGGGTGGCCAGCCCGACGTCGACGAACACGTGCCCGAACACCTGCGCGAGGAAGCCGGCGTTGCGGTGGAACGGGTAGTTGTGCAGCAGCATCACCGGCACCCCGGCCGGCTCGGTGGCCCGCAGCAGGTCGGTGAGCAGCAGCGGGTCGCAGCGGTGCAGGTCGACGTCGGCGTCGCCGTAGCCGACGTGGAACTGCACGGGCAGCTGCCGGTCGATGCCGCTCCAGACCAGGAACCGGTGCAGCACCGGGTCGGCGATCCGCGGCTGCCCGCCCCGGCGCAGCAGCCGGTCGGCGGCCGCGGTCACCTCGGCGTCGGTGGGGCGGGCACCGTCCAGGGCCAGGCCCACCCGGTAGGCGGCGACGGACTTCACCCCGGCGGCGTCCACGGTGCGGGCGGCCAGCCGGCTGCCGAAGGTCTCCGCGAAGTCCCCTGCCGCGACGCCGCCGGCCAGCACCTCCTCCGCGAGGGCCTCGAGCCGGACGACCTCCCGGGCGCGCCCGCCGGTGAGCGCGGCGAGCTCGTCGGGACTGGTGATCGGCTCGGGCAGGTAGCCGGTGTCCACGAGGAAGGTCTGGGTGCCGGCCGCCGTGAGCATCCGGCGGTTGACCTCGTCCGCGCCGAGCTCGGTGCGGCGGGCCAGGTAGTCCTCGGCCGGGGCGTGCACGGGCAGGTCCAGCACCGGGGCGCACCAGCGCCGGACGGCGAGGCCGATCTGGGAGTCGAACAGCGAGCCGCCCAGCGTGCTCGGTCCGGCCGACTCGGTCAGCATCGCCTCGAACTCCGCGCGGTCGAGGTCGCGGCGCACCAGGCCGTGGCAGTGGTGGTCGACCAGCGGGAGGTCGGCGAGGGTGGGGTCCGGTTGGCTCACCCGGTCATCCTGCCCCGGCGGGACCACCGGCGGCGGACCTACATTCGGCTGCATGACCTCGTGGACGACGGCCGGCATCCCCGCGCAGACCGGCCGCACCGTGGTGGTGACCGGCGGCAACAGCGGGCTGGGGCTGGCGACGGCCCGGGCGCTGGCCGCGGCCGGGGCGCGCGTCGTCCTGGCGGTGCGGGACACCGCCCGCGGCGAGCAGGCGGCGGCCGGGCTGCCGGGTCAGGTGGAGGTGCGCCGGCTGGACCTGGCCGACCTGGGGTCGGTGCGCGCGTTCGCGCAGGAGTGGACCGGTGCGCTGGACGTGCTGGTGGCCAACGCCGGGATCATGGCGGTGCCCGAGGCCCGCACCGCGGACGGCTTCGAGCTGCAGTTCGGCACCAACCACCTCGTGCACTTCGCGCTGACCAACCTGCTGCTGCCGCACGTCACCGACCGGGTGGTCACGGTCTCCTCCGGGCTGCACACCTCGGGGCGGATCGTGCTCGACGACCTCAACTGGGAGCGCCGCCCGTACTCGGCGACCGGGGCCTATGCCCAGTCGAAGCTGGCGAACCTGCTGTCCACCCTGGAGCTGCAGCGCCGGCTGACCGCGGCCGGCTCGCCGGTGCGGGCCACGGCGGCCCACCCGGGCTGGGCGGCGACCAACCTGCAGAGCAGGTCGGGCAGCCGGTTGAAGGACGCCGCGATGGCCCTGGGCAACCGGGTGGCCGCGGTCAGCAGCGAGCAGGGTGCGCTGCCGACCCTGTTCGCCGCGGTCGCCGACGTGCCGGGCGGCAGCTACGCCGGACCGTCCGGGCCCCTGGTGCGCGGCACGCCGACGCTCGCCGGGCGCAGTCCGGCGGCCTCTGACCCGGCCCTCGCCCGGCAGCTGTGGACGGCGTCGGCCGCGCTCACCGGCGTCGACTTCCCCACCTGAAGGCCCCCGTCCTCCTCACTCCTCGGAGGCTCGGGGCGAGCCTCCGGGCGGGGCCAGGGCGGGATGCCGGGAGCGGGGCTCGGCCGCGGTGGCAGCGACCAGGAGCAGGCCGGCCGCTCCGGCGAACGACGCGGGTGTGCCCGCCGTGTCGGCGACGGCACCCAGCACGAGGGCGCCCGCGGCCTGGCCGACGGTGAGGCCGACGAAGAGGACGGCGGCGGCCTGCGGCGCCGCGGCCGGGACCCGGTGCGCTCCCCAGGCGAGCAGCACCCCGCTGAGCACCACGAACGCGAAGCCGAAGCCGGCCAGCGCGAGGCCTGCGGGGACCGGGCTGCCGGGAGCGGCGGCGAGCAGCAGCACGGCGGCCGCGGCGACCGTGACGGCACCGGCCCACGCCCGGCGCAGCCCGGCCCGCGCGACGACGTCGCCGCTGAGCCCGCCGGCCAGCCCGGCCGCCCCGAGCGCGCACCACAGCAGGCCGGTGACGCCGTCGGACAGCGCACCGTCGCCGGTCAGGAGCTCCCGGCCGAACGTCCACACCCCGGCACCGCCCGCCCCACCGAGGACCGCGGCGACCAGCGGCCGGGTCAGCCGGCGCAGCGGTGCCCGGGCGGCGTCCTCGCACCGGGCGGCGTCCTCCCACCGGACGGCGTCCTCGCACCGGACGGCGGACGGCCAGGCGGTGCGGCGGTCGGCCGCCCGGGTGGCGGCCAGCGCCAGCACGGCGAACCCGGCCCAGGCCCAGCGCCAGTGCCCGGGCATGGAGAGGACGAGCAGGCCGCCGGCGACCACGCCGGCTCCGGTGCCGCTGTTGACCACCGCCTGGGCGCGCGACTCGACGGCGGGTCGGACCGTGGCGGTCACCGCGGCGACCAGCGCCGGGGTCGCGGCGCCCGCGCCGCTACCGGCCACGAGCACCCCGACCGCGAGGACGACCGTCGACGAGGCGGCCGCCACCACCGCGGAGCCGAGGGCGGCGGTGCCGCCGGCCAGCCACAGTGCCGCGCGGGGCCGCTCCCGGCCGACCCAGCGCTGGGCCAGCAGCGCGGTCAGGCAGTAGGCGAGGTAGCTGCCGGCGGCGATGCTCCCGGCGGTGCTGGACGTGATACCGAACTCGCTGCGCAGCTGCGGCAGGTAGAGGCCGAAGCCGTAGCGGGCCAGCCCGTACGTGACGGCGATGACGGCCAGCCCCGCGGGCACCAGCCCGGACGACGTCCGGGAGGATCCATTTACCATAACGATCGTTTCACCATAACGATCGTTACGATAGCGGCATGGCCCCCTCCTCCGCGACCCGACCGGCACGCGAGCGGCTGCTCACCGCCGCCGGTGAGCTGTTCTACGAGTCCGGCATCGCGGCGACGGGAGTCGACGCGGTGCTCGCCCGGGCCGGGGTCTCCCCCGCCACGATGTACGCCCACTTCGCCGGCAAGGACGGGCTGGTCGCCGCCTACCTGGAGGAGCGGCACACCACCTGGCGGCAGACCTGGGACGCCGTGCTGGCCGGGTACCGCGACCCGGTCGACCGGCTGCTGTCGGTGTTCGACGCGGTCGGCCGCTTCCGGCAGCAGCAGGGCAACCGCCGGGGCTGCGCCTTCCTCGCCGCAGCGACCGAGCTGCCGCCGGGGCACCCGGGCCAGCGCTGGCTCGAGGCCGACTCCCGGCTGCTCACCGGGCGGCTCCACGAGCTGGCCGTCGCCGCGGCCCTGCCGGATCCCGCGGACGTCGCCGCAACGCTGCTGCTCTGCTATGACGGCGCGCTGAGCGGGTACGCCCGCGCCGCGACGACACCGGGGCTGCCCGGGGACGACCCGGTCGGCCGGGCCCGGCGACTGGCCGCCGGCTGGATCGCCACCCGCACCGGCTGACATCACGACCGGGACTCGTTCCCGTGGTGCGCGACCGATCAGCGTGGTGCAGTGGGTGCGTGCCCGTCGCCGACCGTCTCGACCGCCTGCAGCGCCGGCACAAGGCAGCCGGCTTCCCGATCGCCGTCGTCTACAAGTACGTCGACGACTCCGGTCCCTACCTGGCTGCGCTGATCACCTACTACGCCTTCGTCTCGCTCTTCCCGCTGCTGCTGCTGTTCTCCACGATCCTGGGCCACGTGCTGGCCGGCGACCCCGAGCTGCGGCAGCGGCTGATCGACTCCGCGCTCAGCCAGTTCCCGGTGGTCGGCGAGAAGCTCGGCACGCCGCAGGAGCTCAGCGGTGGCGCCGTGGGCATCGTCATCGGCGTGCTCGGCTCGCTCTACGGCGGGCTCGGTGTGGCGCAGGCGGTGCAGCACATGATGAACACGGCCTGGTCGGTGCCGCGCAACAGCAGGCCCAACCCCTTCCTCGCCCGGGGCCGCAGCTTGCTGCTGCTGGGCACCGCCGGGCTCGCGGTCCTCGGGACGACGGCGCTGTCGACGATGGGCTCGGGCAACGCGGGATCGCTGGGCGTGGCCCTGCGCGTCCTCGCACTGGTCGCCTCCGTCGCGGTGAACGCCGTCGTCTTCGTCTTCGCCTTCCGGCTGGCCACCGCGCGGCACCTCACCGTCCGCCAGGTCGCGCCGGGCGCCCTCGCGGCCGCCGTGCTCTGGCAGCTGCTGCAGACCTTCGGCGTGAACTACGTGAGCCACGTGGTCAGCACCGCCAGCGCGGTGAACGGCGTCTTCGCCCTGGTCCTCGGCCTGCTCGCCTTCCTCTACCTGGCCGCGGTCATCGGCGTGCTGTGCGTGGAGATCAACGTGGTGCACGTCGACCGGCTGTGGCCGCGGGCGCTGCTGACCCCGTTCACCGACGCCGTCGACCTCACCGCCGGCGACCGGCGCAGCTACACCGGCCTGGCCAAGGCCCAGCGCCAGAAGGGCTTCGAGACGGTGCACGTCACCTTCGACCCGCCCGACCCCAGCGAGCCGGCGGACGCCGTCAGCGCCCCTCCGCCACCTGCTCCTCCTGGCGCGCACCCAGCTCCGCCGCGGTGAGGGCGGCCCCGGCCCGCTGCGCCATGGCCGGGGCGACGACCACCGCGACCAGCCCGACCAGCAGCCAGACCCCGGCGACGATCGGGAACCAGAACGCCGGGCCGTCGTCGTACGCCGGGTACGGGGCGACGTTGCGGTAGACGGTGTAGCCCAGCACGACCAGGGCGAGCAGCGGGACGACGACCTGCCACATCGGCACCGCCGGCATCCGGCGCTGGACGAACACCAGCCGGATCGCGCCGACCGTGGTCAGCAGGTAGGCGACCAGCAGGATCAGCGTGCCGATGGTGCCCGACCACAGGAAGGTGTCGAAGGCCTCGGCGTCGAAGAACACCGCGCAGACCAGCTGGACCAGCGCCATCACGACGGTGACCAGGATGGCCGCGACCGCCGGGGTGCCGGCCGCGGTGGTGGTGGCCAGCCCGCCGGCGCGGGAGGTGTCGCGCCGGGTGTCCCGGGCGAAGGCGTAGGTGAGCCGCGACGCGCCGACCACGCAGGCCAGGCAGCAGCCGAACGCGCTGATCGCCGCGCCCAGGGTGATCACGTCGCCGACCCAGCCGGCGATGTAGCTGCTGCCCAGGTCACCGAGCAGCGAGGGCGAGGACGCGAACGCGGCCACCCCCGCCTCGTCGGTGCCGAAGCCCATCATCTCGATCGCGGTGACGACGACGAAGTAGATCCCGCCGAACACCGCCGTCCCGAGGATCGCCCGCGGGATGTCCCGGCGCGGGTTGCGCGCCTCCTCGCCCAGCGTCGCCGCGGCCTCGAACCCGGCGAAGGACAGGAAGCCGAAGACCACGCCGAGGAAGACCGCCGACAGCTCCGTGCCTGGCGCGACGGTGAACACGTCGAGGGTGAACCCGGCGTCCGGGGAGGGCGCGTCGGCCGGCACGTTCCCCGACACCAGCCGGACCAGCACGATCGCGCTGACCACCAGGATGAGCGCCACGGTGGCGCCCTCCACGCTGAGCAGCACCGAGGTGCCGCGCTTGGCCGGCGCGATGGTCAGCACCAGCGCCCCCACCAGCGCGACGCCGGCGAGCAGGAACGGCGCCCAGGACGGCGGGTTCTCCCAGATGCCGACCGCCTGCAGGAACGCCGTCCCGAAGATGCCGGTCGCGCTGGAGGTGACCACGCCGTAGAAGCAGTAGGTGCCGAGCAGGCCGAACCCGGAGACCAGCCCGGTCCGCGGGCCCAGCGTGGCGCCGACGAAGGCGTACACGGAGCCGGCGTGGTGGAAGTACTGGCAGAGCCGGACGAAGCCGTAGGCGACCAGCAGCACCCCGATGGCGGCGAGCAGGAACGCCAGCGGCACGGCCCGGCCGACCGTCCCGGCGGTCCCCTGCGGGTTGATGTTGGCCGCCATCGACGGCGCCATCAGCGCGACGGACAGGCCGACGGCCTGCCACACCGACAGCGACCGGGTGAGGCCGCCGGCCCGCGCCTGGTCGGTCGTGCTCGCTCCGTCGGGGCGGGGGGTCGAGACGGCCATCGGGCACCCTCCTGCAGGTCGCGGTCGCGCCGGTCAACGGCGAAGTGCGGGAAGTGTGCGCCACAGCTGCCCCTGATGGGCGGTTCTGTCGTACAAGATTCACGCGAGCCCCGGCACCATGCGGGCCAGGTCAGCGCCACGAGACGACGGAGGCCCGGATGGAGCTGCACGAGCGGGACGAGCGACGGGCCGCAGCTGAGGCCCGCCTCGGCGCACTCGCCGAGGCCGGGGTGGTCGGCGTCGTCCTGCCCTGGGTGGACACCAGCGGCATCACCCGGATGAAGTCGGTGCCGCTCGCCAAGCTGCCGGGCGCCGCGCAGTGGGGCGTCGGGATGAGCCCGGTCTTCGACGGGTTCCTGGTCGACGACTCCATCGTCGCCGGCAGCTACGCCGGCAGCGCGATCGGCGACCTGCGCCTGCACCCGGACCTCGAGCGGCTGACCGTGCTCGCCGGTCAGCCCGGCTGGGCCTGGGCGCCGGTGGACCGGTGGACCCAGGACGGTGTGCCGCACGCCCAGTGCTCCCGCTCGCTGCTGCGCCGGCTGGTGGCCGACTACGCCGACGAGGGGCTCAGCCTCAAGGCCGCCTACGAGGTCGAGTGGGTGATCGGTGAGGCGGTGCTCCCCGCGGGCGCCGACCCCGACACCTTCGTCCCGGCGCTGTCCGGCCCCGCCTACAGCATGACCCGGCACATCGAGGTGTCCGACTACGCGCGCGACCTGCTCCAGGCGCTGGCCGACCAGGGCGTGGCCGTCGACCAGTTCCACCCCGAGTACGCCGCCGGGCAGCTGGAGGTGTCGGTCGGCGCCGAGGACCCGGTCGCCGCCGCCGACACCGCCCTGCTGGTGCGCAGCACCATCCGCGCGGTGAGCCTGGCGCACGGCCTGCGCGTCAGCTTCTCGCCGAAGGTCACCGCGGACGGCGTCGGGAACGGCGGCCACGTGCACCTGTCGCTGTGGCGTGGGGAGGAGAACCTGATGAGCGGCGGTCCGGGCACCTTCGGGCTCACCCGGGACGGCGAGGCGTTCACCGCCGGGCTGCTGCAGCACCTGCCCGGCCTGCTCGCCGTCGGGGCGCCCAGCGTCGCCTCCTACCTCCGACTGGTCCCCTCGCACTGGGCCGGGGCGTTCGCCGCCTGGGGCCTGGAGAACCGCGAGGCCGCCGTCCGGTTCGTCACCGGCCCCAGCGGCGCGCGGCAGTCCGCGGCCAACGTCGAGGTGAAGAGCTTCGACGCCGCGGCGAACCCCTACCTGCTGATGGCCGGCCTGCTCGCCGCCGGACGGGCCGGGCTGCGGGCCGGCGCAGCGCTGCCCGACCCGGTCGGCATCGACCCCGGCACGCTCAGCGAGGAGGAGCGACGGGAGGCGGGCATCGCGGCGCTGCCTGCGTCGCTGGAGGAGGCGGTGCGGGCGTTCGAGTCCGACGAGGAGCTGACCGGCGTCTTCGGCGTCGAGCTGGCGACGACGATCGCCGAGGTGCGCCGCGGCGAGATCGCCCTGTTCGACGGGGTGCCACCGGAGGGGATCACGACAGCGGTCCGCTGGCGGCACTGACGACCTGCGGTGACGACTGCAAGATTCATCTTGTCGAGGGGTTTACCTCCGTGTCGGGTCGAGGTAATCTCTAGTTGCCGCTAGAGGTTCTCCCCCTCGGGCAGCGCATCCCTGGACCGTTCGACCGCATGATCTCCGGAGGTACGCAGCCATGATGCTGAGCTCCAACGACCCGTTCGCCGCCACGTCCGCCGCGCTCCGCGCGCTGGACCAGCTCACCGGCCGCGGCGGCACCACCACCGCCCGCCCGCTCGCCGGCATGCCGATGGACGCCTACCGGGTCGGTGACAACTTCGTCGCCCACTTCGACCTGCCCGGCGTCGACCCCGGCTCGATCGACCTGCAGGTCGAGGGCACCACCCTCACCATCAGCGCCGAGCGCTCGGTCCCGCAGATCGAGGGGGCGCAGTGGCAGGTCGCCGAGCGCCCGTTCGGCAGCTACACCCGCCAGCTGGTGCTCGGCCGCAGCCTGGACACCGACCGGCTCGAGGCCAGCTACCACGACGGTGTGCTGACCGTGAGCATCCCGGTGGCCGAGCGGGCCAAGGCCCGCAAGATCAGCGTGACCCGGGCGGACGCACCCGCCCAGGTCGAGGCCCGCACCATCGAGGGTGAGCAGCAGTCCGTCGAGAGCTGAGCGCACACCGCGAGCGAGGGGCGGGGCCGCGCGGCCCCGCCCCTCGCTCGTACCCGGAGGGACCATGAGCACCGACCCGCTGCAGCCGCTGGACGACCCCGACCACCCGGTGCTCACCATGAGCCAGGCGGCCGAGCTGCTCGGCGTCCAGGCGGCCTTCCTGCGCAGCCTCGACTCCGGCGGCGTCCTCTCCCCGTACCGCTCCCCCGGCGGGCACCGGCGCTACTCCCGGGCCCAGCTGCGGATCGCGGCCCGGGTGCGCGTCCTGCTGGACGACGGCCACCCGCTCTCCTCCGCGCAGGTGATCGTCCAGCTGCAGGACGACCTCGCCGACGCGGTGGCCGACGCCGACGCCGCCCGGGACGAACGGGACGCCGCCCGCCGGGAACGCGACGCCGCCGCCGAGTGACCGGTCGAATGCTCACAGGCGGATGACAGATCCGTCACAGATCTCGCCAAGGCGGATGGACGACATGCCGGGCGGGTATCGGACGGTCATGGCAACAAACAGCTCCACCAACTCGACCACGGGCCGCACGGTCCAGCGCGACCGCCGCGCCAACACCACGGGCGCGCACGTCGCGACCGCCGGCGTCGTGGTCTTCGTGATCGCCACGTTCCTGACATGGGTGTCCACCGAGGGTGCGGACGGCACCTCCGGCTCCGGCTACGAGACCGACACCACCATCCCGCTGGTCGCCTTCCTCGGCATCGGCTTGGTCGTCGGCCTGCAGTACGCGGCCACCCGCGCCCGCGGCCGTCAGCACCGCGGGCTCTCGCTGACCGCCATGGCCGTCGGCATCGCCGCCGTCCTGCTGTCGCTGAGCTACGTCGTCGACGTGCCGGGCGCCTTCGAGCGGGGTGCCGACCTGACCACCGAGATCGGTGCCTGGATCGGCCTCGTCGGCGGCATCATCTGGTCCGTCGGCGCCGGCCTGCTGGCCAAGGAGCCCGAGGGCGACGACGACTGGAACGACGCCTCCCACACCGAGGCGCACCGCACCCACTGATCCGACCGCACGGCCCGACCGGCCGCGCCACCCGAACGGGCACCCGACCGCAGGCACCACGCCGGCGGACGGGTGCCCGTTCGGCGTCCCGGGAGGCCCGTCGTCGCCGAAGGCGCGCCTTCGGCGAACTCCCACTAGGTGAGGGCGGGGAGCACCAGCAGGACGGTGGGCACCAGCAGCAGCGCCAGCGCGCAGGCCAGTGCGGCCGCGCGGGCCGCGACCGGCAGCGGTGCGGCCGGCGCGAGCAACCGCCGCACCCGGACGGCGACCGCGCCCCCGGTGACCGCGAGTGCGCCGTCGGGCAGCTGACCACCGGCCCCTGCGGCGACCGCGACGATCGCCGCGGCCAGCGTCCGCCGCCGGTCCGGGCCGGTCAGCGAGCCCAGGGCGACGTCGTCGGCGCGCATCTCCACCAGGTCCCGGACGGCGTCGTGCGCCCGGTCGGCGGCAGGCAGCACCGGCAGCGCCGCGCGCCAGGCGACGAAGGGCAGCAGCAGCAGGTGGTGGTGCTCGGTCAGGTGCGCGCGCTCGTGGGCCACGACCGCGTCGACCTGGGCGCCGTCCAGCTCGGCGACCATCCCGGAGGAGAGCACCAGCAGTGGCCGGGCCCCGGGGATGCAGAAGGCCACCGGCGCCGGGTGGTCCAGCAGGCGGGTGTCCTCCCCCGCCGCCGCGGGCTCGACGACCAGCTCCAGCAGCGCGCGGTGCCGCCGCCGGGTGCGCGCGGTGCGCACCAGCGAGAGCACCAGCACGCCGAGCAGCTCCAGCGCGAGGACGGCGGCGAGGGTCTGGGCGACCCAGTGGTCACCGCGCACCGGCTCCTCGGCGGACTGCCGGGTGACCCAGTGCCACCACGCCTCGGGCAGCGAGTGCCCCCACGGCGCCAGCCCGTGCGTCAGCAGCGCGCCGATGATCGACAGCCCACCGGCCAGACCGATCGCCTGCCAGCAGACCAGCGCGGCCAGCGGGTCCCGCCGCGGCCACCGGGCCCGGGACAGCGCCGCCGGCACCGGCCAGGCCAGCAGGGCGGCCAGCAACCCCAGGGCGAGCGCGGTCGCGGGCAGCACGGTCAGCGGGTCGGGTGCTCTCCGGCGCCGGCCAGCAGCTCGCGCAGCATCCGCACCTCGTCGGCCCCGACACTGCCCACGAAGCGGGCCAGCGCGGCCTGCCGGTCGCCGGCCTGGCCGAGCACCTCGTGCATCAGCTCGGCGACGTGCTCCTCGCGGCTGCCGCGGGCCCGGAACTGCCGGGGCCGGGCCTCGTCGTGGTCCACGAAGCCCTTCTGCTCCAGGCGGCTCAGCACCGTGTGCACCGTGGTCAGTGCGAGGCCGCGGTCGGCGAAGGAGTCGCGCAGCTGGGTGGCCGTGACCGGCCCGCCGACGGCCCACAGGTGCTCGAGCACCGCGCGCTCCAGATCTCCCAGGGTGTTCATCGCTCTCCTGTCGGCCAGCTCACACGGCACTTCTTCTACGTGTCGTAGAGAAACTCTTCTACTAGGCGTAGAAAGAACGTGTCGATCGTACGTCAGCGGCTGGAGGAACCCCGGTGGACGTGTTGGACATCGCCCGGTGGCAGTTCGGCATCACCACCGTCTACCACTTCCTGATGGTCCCGCTGACCATCGGCCTGGGGATCCTGGTCGCGGTCATGCACACCATGTGGGTGCGCACCGACAAGCCCGAGTGGCTGCGGATGACCCGCTTCTGGGGCCGCATCTACCTGATCAACTTCGTCCTCGGCGTGGCCACCGGACTGGTCCAGGAGTTCCAGTTCGGGCTGGCCTGGAGCGCGTACAGCCGCTTCGTCGGCGACGTCTTCGGGTCGCTGCTCGCGCTGGAGGCGCTGCTCGCCTTCTTCCTCGAGTCCACGTTCCTGGGTCTGTGGATCTTCGGCTGGGGCCGGATCCCGAAGAAGGTGCACCTGGCCACGCTGTGGGCCGCGGTCATCGGCTCGGTGGTCAGCGCGTACTTCATCATCGCGGCCAACAGCTGGATGCAGCACCCGGTCGGTGTCGTCACCGACGACGCCACCGGCCGGCCGGAGCAGGTCGACTTCCTGGCCGTGCTCACCAACAACACCGCCCTGGCCGCGTTCAGCCACACCGTCGTCGCCGCGCTGATGGTCGCCGGCGCCGCGCTCGTGGGCATCGGGCTGTGGCACCTGCGCAAGCGGGAGCTCGCCGACGCCCCGGCCACGGACGTGGCGGGCCGGGATGGTGGCGACTACGGGGTCTGGCGCCGCTCGGTGCGGCTGGGCGGCTACGTCTCGGTCGCCGCGTTCCTGCTCACCGCCGTCACCGGCGACATCCAGGGCAAGCTGATGTACGAGCAGCAGCCGCTGAAGATGTCCTCGGCCGAGGCGCTGTGCGAGACCGAGGCACCGGCGCCCTTCTCGATCTTCGCCTTCGGCAAGCTCGGCTCCAACGAGTGCGACGACGTCCACTCCTGGACCGTCCCCTACCTGCTCTCCTACCTCGCCCACGGCGACTTCTCCACCGCCGTCCCCGGCGTCAACGAGCTGCAGGAGACCTACGCCGCGGCCTACGGCGCCACCTACCCCGACGACCCGTCCTTCGGCGACAAGGCCGGCGAGCCGATCGACTACACGCCGCTGCTGGCGGTCACCTACTGGAACTTCCGGTTGATGATCGGCATGGGCTCGGTGTCCGCCGCGGTCGGGGCCTACGCGCTCTGGTCGACCCGCAGGGGCCGGGTGCCGACCAACCCCGTCGCCGTCTACGGCTCGCTGCTGGCGGTCGGCGCGCCGTTCGTCGCCAACGCCGCGGGCTGGATCTTCACCGAGATGGGCCGCCAGCCCTTCGTGGTCTACCCGAACCCCGACGTCCCGCGTGCCGACCAGGTGTACTTCTTCACCGCCCAGGCCGTCTCCCCCGGCGTCAGCGCCGGGGAGGTGCTGACCTCGCTGGTCACCCTGACCGCGCTCTACGGCGCGCTGGCCGTCGTCGAGGCGTGGCTGCTGGTGCGGTTCGTCCGCCGCGGCGTCACCACCGGGGACGGCGCCCCGACCCCCGGCCACACCCCCGAGGGGACGCCGGACGACGACCTGCCCGGTGGCCGCGACCAGACCGACGACGTCCTGTCCTTCGCGTACTGAGGAGTGCTGACCATGGACCTGCAGACCGTCTGGTTCGTCGCCGTCGCGGTGCTCTGGACCGGCTTCCTGCTGCTCGAGGGCTTCGACTTCGGGGTCGCCGCGCTGCTGCCGGTGCTCGGCCGCCGGACGCAGGACCGGCACCTGATGCTCCGGTCGATCGGCCCGCTGTGGGACGGCAACGAGGTGTGGCTGATCACCGCCGCCGGCGCGGTCTTCGCCGCGTTCCCCGGCTGGTACGCCACCTGGCTGCCCGCCCTGTACCTGCCGTTCGTGCTGCTGCTGGTCGGGCTGATCATCCGCGCGGTCGCCTTCGAGTGGCGGCACTCCCACCACACCGACCAGTGGGACACGACCTGGACCCACGTCATCACCGCCGGATCGCTCATCGCCGCCCTGGGCGTCGGCGCCGCGCTCGGGGCCACCACGCTGGGGCTGCCGATCGACGCTGACGGCAACCGGGTCGGCGGTGCCTTCGCCGGCCTCGGCTGGGCGGCGCTGCTGGGCGCGGTCGCCGTCCTCGGGTTCTCCCTGGTCCACGGCGCGGTGTTCCTGGCGCTGAAGACCGACGGCCCGGTGCGGCTGGCCGCCCGGGCGTTCGCCCGGCGCTGGGCGCCGGTGGCCGCGCTGCCGCTGCTGCTCTGGGCGCTGCTGGTCCAGCTCCGCTCCGGCACGGTCGCCACCGCGGTGCTGCTGCTGGTGGCCGCGCTGGCCGTGCTCGTCGCGTGGGCGCGGATCCGGGTCGACCGGGAGGGCCAGGCCTTCGCCGCCTGGGCGGTGGTGCTGCTCGGTTCGGCCGCCACCGTGTTCGGCGCCGCCTACCCGGTCGTCGTCCCCTCGACGATCGACCCGGCCTTCGACGTCACCGTCTCCCACGCCTCGGTCAGCGACTACACGCTCACCGTGATGACCTGGGCGGCCGGCGTCGGGCTCCCGGTCGTGCTCGGCTACCAGGCCTGGACCTACTGGGTGTTCCGCAAGCGCCTCTCCGCCGAGCCGGAGACGTCGCCAGAGCCGGTGACCGCATGACCCGGACTGTCCCTCGCCAAAGGCGTGCCTTTGGCGGAGACGGCGGCGGGCGCGGGCCGCTCGGGGCGCTGGCCGGGGTGCCGGGGCTGACCGGCGCGCTGGTGCGAGCCGCGGTGCTGGCGCTGGTCCAGACCGCCGGCGTGGTGCTGCTGGCCGCCGGGCTCGCGCGGGCGGTGGCCGACGTCGCCGCCGGGACGACGCCCGGCACCGCCCTGCTGGTCGCCGTCGGCGGTGCGGCCGTCCGGGCGGCCGGGTCGGGGCTGGGCCAGGTGCTGGCCGCGCGGGACGCCCGCCGGGCCGAGGACACCCTCCGCCGCCGGCTGATCACCCGGCTGCTCGAGGGCGAGGGCGAGGCCGCGGCCGCGGCCGGCGGGACCGGGCCGGCCGCGGTGCTGGCCACCACCCGGCTGCACGACCTCAGCCCTGCGCTGGCCACCTACCTGCCCGCGCTGGCGCAGACCGCCGTCGTCCCGCCGGTGCTGCTGGTCGTCCTCGGCGTCACCGACCGGCTCTCCGCCCTGCTGGTCGCGGTCACCCTGCCGCTGGTGCCGCTGTTCATGGCGCTGGTCGGGCTGCACACCCGGGACGAGACGGCCGCGGCCGCCCGCGCGCTGGACCGGATCGCCGGGCACGTCGCCGAGCTCGTCCGCGGGCTGCCGGTGCTGGTCGGGCTCGGCCGCGCCGCCGACCAGCTCGCCGCGCTGGCCGAGCTCGGCGAGGCGCACCGCCGCCGCACCCTGGCCACGCTGCGGATCGCCTTCCTCTCCGCGCTGGTGCTCGAGGTGCTGGCCACGCTGTCGGTCGCGCTGGTCGCGGTGACCGTCGGCGTCCGGCTCACCTCCGGGACTCTTGCCCTGGACGTCGGCCTGCTCGCCCTGCTGCTGGCGCCGGAGGCGTTCGCCCCGCTGCGCGCGCTGGGCTCGGCGCACCACGCCTCCGAGGACGCCGCCGAGGCCGCGGCCGCCGCTCGCGCGGTGCTCGCCACCCCGGCACCGCGGCCCGTCGTGGCCGGGCTCCCGGCCGGCCGGCCGCGCGGCCTCACCGTCGACGACCTGACCGTCACCTTCCCCGGCCGCGGCGGCCCCGCGGTGGACGGCGTCTCGTTCACCGTCGACCCCGGTGAGCTGGTCGCGCTGCGCGGGCCGAGCGGCTCCGGCAAGTCCACCGTCCTCGCCGTCCTCGCCGGGCAGCTGCTCGACGGGGCGGGCGCCCGGGTCGGCGGCACGGTGCTCCGGCCGGCCGACGTCGCCGTCGTCCCGCAGTCCCCGACCACCGTCGCCGACACCGTCGTCGACGAGCTGCGCCGGCACGCCGGGGACGTCGGGCCCGGCCGCGCCACCGACCTGGCCGAGACCGCGCTGGACTGGGTGCAGGGCGCCCACCTGCGCGAGCGGGCCTGCCGCACCCTCTCCCCCGGCGAGCTGCAGCGGGTCGCCCTGGCCCGGGCACTGGTCCGGGTGCAGCGCGGCGCCCGGGTGCTGCTGCTCGACGAGCCGACCGCGTCGCTGGACGCGGACTCCACCGCCGCCGTCGCCGAGCTGCTGCTCCGGCTGCGCGGCTCGCTGTGCACCGTGCTGGTCACCCACGAGCCGGCCCTCGCCGCCCTGGCCGACCGCACCGTCGAGCTGCCCGGCACGTCAGCCCTGCCCCCGCTGACCCCCCAC
>NZ_SJEX01000031.1 GCF_005930495.1 Modestobacter excelsi
GGGTCACCGCCGGCCGGGTGGCGCTGACCGGGCGGCCGGGGCCGACCGGGGTGTCGCCGGGCCGCCCCCCGACCAGGACGGCGGCCCCGACCAGCACCAGCACCGTCGCGACGGTCGCCACGGTGGAGGCGTGCCGGGTCAGCAGCGCCGTCGTGCCGGTCACCGCGGTGGCCCCGGTGCCGGCAGCGGTCGGTGCGCCGGCCACCGCGGCGCGCACCGGGGCGACGGGCGCTGCCTGCCGGGCGGGGACCGAGCCGGGCGGGCGCTCCAGGAAACCGGGCAGGTCGTCGACCACCGGCACGGGACCGCCGCCCGGGACAGCCGTTGCCAGGGGAGCCGTGGGGCCACGCCTCCCGCGTCCCGCCAGCGCCGAGGCGGTCAGCCCGCACGCCGCGGCGACCAGCAGCGCGACGACCGACCACCGCGGCACGTCGGGGGAGCGGACGGCGCGCGACGCCGTCGCCTCGGCGCCACGGTCGACGTCGACCAGGTCCTCGTCGCTGCCCTCCGCGACCAGCGTGTCCACCACCGCGTTGGCGGCCGCGGCGGCGGCGCCCCGGTCGGGCAGCGTCACCTGCACTGTGATCGTGGCGCCGTCGGTCCGGGTGACGCGGGCGCCCTCGGCCAGGTCGCCCAGCGGGACGTCGGCCAGTGCCGGTGTGCCGTCCCGGGCGGTCCGCAGCGTGGCGGTCGAGCCGGCCAGCGCCGTGTAGCGGTCGGCGAGCAGCAGGGCGGCGTCCGCTCCGGCCTCCGTCCGCGGGGTGACCGTCAGGCTCGCGGTGGCGCTCGCCGTCCGCGGCAGCAGCGCGAGCACGGCCAGGGCGACCAGCAGGACGGTGATGCCGACCGCGGCCCCCGTCCACCACCGCCGACGGCGGGCGCGGCGCCCGGGCGGCGTCTCGTTCGGTGCACTCATCGGCGCCCAGCATGGCAGTGGGGTCCTTCGTCAGGCCGTGGGGTCGATCTCCTCGGGGTCCCGGCCCAGCAGCACCGCCACCTGGTCCACGACGACGTCGCGGACCAGGTCGGCCAGGTCGTCGCGGTCGGCGGCGCGGATCTCCAGCGGCCGGCGGTAGACCACGATCCGGGCGGGGTGCTCCCGGCCGCCCTCGCGGTGGGCGGGCAGCACCCGGGCCAGCGGCACGCTGCCGTCCTCGAGCACGTCGGCGTCCAGCACGACCTCGTCGGGGCTGGTGTGGTCGACCCACGGCACGTCCTCGACGGCGAACTCGACGCCGGCGAGCTCCCGCTCCCAGCGGCGTTCCAGGTCCTCGACGGCGTCGAGCACCAGGTCGTCGAACTGCTCGGCGCGGCTGCGGGACAGCGGCACGGTGGGCGGGACCAGACGACCGCGCAGGCCACGGCCGTGGCGGTCGCGGCGGGTGCGGGCGGGGAGACGGTCCATCGCGGCTGGAGCCTACGGCCTCGCCGGACCGGCGGCGGTCCGGCCGGGGCGGCGTCCTGGCTGGGGCCTCACCGGGGCATCCGGCGCCACACCGCGCGGGGCAGCAGCCGCATCAGCGCGAACACCGGGCGCAGCGCCCCGGGCACCCAGACGACGTCCCGGTCCCGGGCCAGCCCGTCCGCGACCGCCTCGGCCACCTGCGCCGGGGTGCTCGACAGCGGGGCCGGGGACATGCCCGCGGTCATCCGGCCGATCACGAACCCCGGGCGCACCAGCAGCAGCCGCACGCCGGAGCCGTGCAGGGCGTCGGCCAGTCCGCTGGCGAAGCCGTCGAGGCCGGCCTTCGCCGAGCCGTAGACGTAGTTCGCCCGGCGCACCCGGACGCCGGCGACCGAGGAGAACACGACCAGCCGGCCGTGGCCCCGGGCGCGCATCAGCCGGGCGAGGTGGGTGAGCACCGACACCTGCGCGAGGTAGTCGGTGGTGACGACGGCGAGGGCGTGCGCGGCGTCGTCCTCGGCGCGGGCCTGGTCCCCGAGCACCCCGAAGGCGAGGACGGCGACCGTCACCGGCGGCTGCGCGGCGAGCGCCTCGGTGAGCACCCGCTCGTGACCGGTCAGGTCGTCGGCGTCGAACTCCAGCCGGGTGACGGCGGTGGCCCCGGCGGCGCGCAGCCGGGCCTCCTCGGCGTCGAGCTCGGCGCTGCGCCGGGCGGCCAGGCAGACGTGCCGCGCCCCGCGGTGCACCAGCCGCTCGGCAAGCTCCAGACCGATCTCACTGCGCCCGCCGAGCACGAGCACGGTGCCGTCGGTCGGTGCCACGGGCGCCTCCTGGGGGTCGCTGGCGACGCGCGGGAACGCGTGCGCGTCTCGGTGCGCCTCCTCCCGCGACGGCGGGCGCGGGGTTAGTGTGCCAAGCGTGAGGAACCGGTGGTGAGGCAGTCACGTCGCTGCTCGCGCAGCGGCTGCGCGCAACCGGCAGCGGCGACCCTGACCTACGTCTACGCAGAGTCCACGGCCGTCGTCGGCCCGTTGGCGACCTACTCGGAGCCGCACAGCTACGACCTGTGCGAGTTCCACGCCGAGCGGCTGACCGTGCCGCGCGGCTGGGAGGTCGTCCGCCACGAGATCGACTCCGAGGACCTCGGCCCGACCGGCGACGACCTGCTCGCGCTGGCCGACGCGGTCCGCGAGGCGGCCCGCCCCGAACCGCTGCGCGACCCGGCGGACGACGGCAGCGGCACGCGCCGCGGGCACCTGCGGATCCTGCCCAACCTCCCCTGAACTCCCTCGGTCGGGTGTTCCGCTGCCCCGACCCCACCGCCCGCCGCTAGGGTCGATCGGACCGTTGCCGCTCGGGCCGCGGGGACCGCGAGTGCGAGGGTGAGCTGCTTGTCCGACCTGTCGTCGATCATCAAGGCCTACGACGTCCGGGGCCTGGTCCCCGAGCAGTGGGACGAGGACGTGGCCCGTGCCATCGGGGCCGCCTTCGCCGAGTTCGTGCACGCGGAGACCGGCGCGAGCGCCGTCGTCACCGCCCACGACATGCGCGACTCCTCGGTGCCGCTGTCCCGGGCCTTCGCCGAGGGCGTGCTCTCCCGCGGTGTCGACGTCGTGGAGGCCGGGCTCGGCTCCACGGACATGCTCTACTTCGCCGCCGGGTCGCTGGGCGTGCCGGGCGCGATGTTCACCGCCAGCCACAACCCGGCGCAGTACAACGGCATCAAGCTGTGCCGGGCCGGTGCCGCACCGATCGGCCAGGACTCCGGGCTGGTGCAGATCCGCGAGTGGGCCGAGCAGCTGGTCGACGGCTCCGCGGTCTTCGGCCGCGAGCCGGAGCGGCTGGGCACGGTGTCCAGCCGGGACCTCGTCGCCGAGTACGCCGGCTACCTGCGCGGGCTGGTCGACCTCTCCGGCATCCGACCGCTCAAGGTGGTCGTCGACGCGGGCAACGGCATGGGCGGGTTCACCGTGCCGGTCGTGCTCGCCGGGCTGCCGCTGGAGGTCGTGCCGATGTACTTCGAGCTCGACGGCTCCTTCCCCAACCACGAGGCCAACCCGCTGGACCCGGCCAACCTGGTCGACCTGCAGGCCGGCGTGCGGGAGCACGGTGCCGACATCGGGCTGGCCTTCGACGGCGACGCCGACCGCTGCTTCATCGTCGACGAGCGCGGGGAGCCGGTGAGCCCCTCGGCAATCACCGGCCTGGTCGCCGTCCGCGAGCTGGCCAAGGGCACCGGGACGACGATCATCCACAACCTGATCACCTCCCGCGCCGTGCCGGAGATCGTCCGCGAGCACGGTGGCTCCCCGGTGCGCACCCGGGTCGGGCACTCGTTCATCAAGGCCGAGATGGCCCGCACCGACGCCGTCTTCGGCGGGGAGCACTCCGCGCACTACTACTTCCGCGACTTCTGGCGGGCCGACACCGGGATGCTGGCCGCGATGCACGTGCTGGCCGCGCTGGGCGAGCAGTCCCGGCCGCTGTCGGAGCTGACCGAGGTCTACGAGCGGTACGCCGCCTCCGGGGAGATCAACTCGACCGTCACCGACCAGGCCGGACGGGTGGCCGAGGTCCGGGAGACCTACGGTCGTGTCGAGGGCGTCACCTTCGACGAGCTCGACGGGCTGACCGTGTCGCTGCCGGACGGCGCGTGGTTCAACCTGCGGGCGAGCAACACCGAGCCGCTGCTGCGGCTCAACGTCGAGGCGCCGGACGCGGCCCGGATGGCCGGGCTGCGCGACGAGGTGCTGGAGATGGTGCGAGCATGACCGAGGACACGCGTGCAGCCGGACCGCAGACGCTGGGCATCGACCCGGCCCTGCTGGAGATCCTGGCCTGCCCGGACACCCACCACACCGCGCTGACCGTCGACGTCGAGGCCAGCGAGCTGGTGTGCCCGACCTGCTCCCGGGCCTTCCCGGTCCGCGACGGCATCCCGGTGCTGCTGCTCGACGAGGCCCGGCAGCGACCCACGTGACCGAGCTCGCGAGGTCACGCAGAGGTGCAGCACCGTTGGGCATGGAGCTGACGAGCGCCAGCGAGGAGGCCCCATGACCTCGCCGGAGCTCGCCGAGGAGGTCCTGGACGACGTCGAGCTGCTGCGCGCCCGCGACCCCCGCGGGCTGCTCCCGGCGGTCGCCGGCGCCGGTCCGCAGGTGCGGGAGACCGCCCGGCTGACCGAGGAGGCCGGGCTCGCGCGGGCGACCTCCGGCGGCCGTCCGCGGGGCCTGGTGATCGTGGCCCGCCGGGAGGGCGCGATCGCCGCCTCGGTGCTGCGCGCGCTGCTCGGGCCGGCCAGCCCGGTGACCGTCGACGTCGTGCCGGGCCCGGCGCTGCCGGTCTGGATGGGGCCCTCCGACGTCGCCGTCATCGCCACCCGCACCGGCGCGGGCCGGTACGCGGTCGGACCCGCCTACGAGGCGGCCCGCCGCGGCGTGGCCGTGGTCGGCATCGGCGCCGAGGGCGCGCCGCTGCACGCCGCGTGCGCCACCGCCCGGGCGCCGTACGTGCCGCTGCCCTCCTCCCGGGTGCGGCACGCGACGCTGTGGTCGCTGCTCACCCCGATGCTGCTGCTCGCCACCGAGCTCGGGCTGCTCCCGGCAGACGTCGCCGACACCGAGGCGGTGGCCGCCGCCCTGGACGAGATCGCCGCGGACTGCGGGCCGGCCCGGGAGTCCTTCGTCAACCCGGCGAAGACGCTGGCGCTCGCGCTGCTCGACGCGCTGCCGGTCATCGCCGCCGAGGGCCCGCTCGCCGGGGCCGCCGCCCGCCGGGTCGCCGACCAGCTGGCCACCCTCGCCGGCCTGCCCGCCACCACCTTCCGGCTGCCCGACCAGCGGGTGGCCGCGCGCACCGTGCTGGCCGGTCCGCTCGCGCCCGAGGCCGGCCAGGACGACTTCTTCCGCGACCGGACCGACGACACCGGACGCCGGCTGCGGCTGGTCACCATCCGGGACGCCGACGCCGCGGCGCACGACGGCGGTGAGCGCGAGCCCCGCTCGGCCGGTGAGGCGATGGCCGAGCTGCTGCGGATCGCCGCCGACTCCAACGTGCCGGTCAGCGGCCTCGCCGACCACGGTGAGCCCGAGCGGTACCCACGGCTGGCCCGGCTCGCCCGGCAGCTGGCCGTCGCCGACTTCAGCGCCGTCTACCTCGCGCTCGCGTTGGACCACGAGCGGTCCCTGCACCCATGATGGGACGGCCATGAGCGAATCCACAGCCACGTCACAGTCGGGCTCCGCGGAGCACTCCACCGAGTCCGGAGGGCACGGCGGGGGCACGACCGCGATCCTGGCCGCGCTCGCCGCCAACATCGGCATCGCGATCGCGAAGTTCGTCGCCTTCCTCATCACCGGCGCCTCGTCGATGCTGGCCGAGGCGATCCACTCGCTCGCCGACTCGGGCAACCAGGTGCTGCTGCTGATCGGGGGCAAGCGCGCCAAGCGTGCGGCGACCCCGGACCACCCGTTCGGCTTCGGCCGCGACCGGTACATCTACAGCTTCATCGTGGCGATCGTGCTCTTCAGCGTCGGTGGCCTGTTCGCCATCTACGAGGGCGTGCACAAGCTGCAGCACCCCGAGGAGCTCGAGTCCCCGATCATCGCGATCGGCGTCCTGGTGATCGCGATCGGCCTGGAGAGCTTCTCGCTGCGCACCGCGATGAAGGAGACCAACGCCGTCCGCGCGCCGGGGGAGAGCTACTGGGCCTTCATCCGGCACGCCCGGGCACCCGAGCTGCCCGTCGTCCTGCTGGAGGACACCGCCGCCCTGACCGGCCTGGTGCTGGCGCTGCTGGGTGTCGGGCTCTCCTCGATCACCGGCAACGTCGTCTTCGACGGGCTCGGCACGGTCGCCATCGGGCTGCTGCTGGTCGCCGTGGCCTTCGTCCTCGCGGTGGAGACCAAGAGCCTGCTGCTGGGGGAGTCGGCGACCCCCGACGCCCGGCGGCGCATCGTGGCCGCCCTCACCGCCGGCGACGGGGTCGAGTCGGTGATCCACATGCGCACCCAGCACCTGGGTCCGGAGGAGCTGCTGGTCGCCGCCAAGATCGCCGTCCGGCACGACGAGACGGCGGCCGCGGTGGCCCGGGCCATCGACGAGGCGGAGGTCCGGGTCCGTGCGGCGGTGCCGATCGCCCGGGTGATCTACCTGGAGCCGGACATCCGGCGCAGCGGCACGACGGCGCCGGACGAGGCGATTGCCCCGGCCGGGTGAAAGACCCCCGTAGGGCTCCCGCCACAGCTCCGAGTGCACGACCATCGGACGCGTGACCTCCACGCCGGTAGCCTCAGCGTTGATGTGGCAGCTCAAGAGCCCCGTGCGGCACTACCCCTGGGGGAGCCACACCGTCATCCCCGAGCTGCTCGGACTGCCGTCGCCCGCTGACCAGCCGTACGCCGAGCTGTGGATGGGCGCGCACCCCGACGCCCCCAGCGTGCTCGCCGACGGCCGCAGCCTCGACGCGGCGATCGACGCGGACCCGGACGGGCTGCTCGGTCCTGCGGTGCACGAGCGGTTCGGCCCGCGGCTGCCCTTCCTGATGAAGGTGCTCGCCGCCGACCGGCCGCTCTCGCTGCAGGCGCACCCGACCACGGCCCAGGCCGAGGCCGGGTACGCGGCGGAGGAGGCGGCCGGCGTCCCCAGCATCGACCCGACGCGCACCTTCAAGGACCCGTACCACAAGCCGGAGATCCTGGTCGCGATCACCGAGGTCGAGGCGCTGTGCGGCTTCCGGCCGGTCGAGGAGTCGCTGCACTGCCTCGCCAAGCTGCAGCTGCCCGAGCTCAAGCCGACCATCGCGGCGCTGGCCCGGGGCGGGCTGCGCGCGGCCATCCCGCAGCTGCTGGCGCTGTCCGCCCGGCGGCGGCAGTCGCTGGTGCGCGCCGTGGCCGGCAAGGCCGCCGCGTTCGTGGCCGCGCACGACCCGGAGTTCATCAACACCTACCGGTGGGCGGCCTCCCTGGCCGACACCTACCCCGGCGACCCCGGCGTGGTCATCTCGCTGATGTGCAACCACCTCCGGCTCGCCCCCGGTGAGGCGGTGTTCCTGCCCGCCGGCAACCTGCACGCCTACCTGTGCGGCGCCGGGGTGGAGGTCATGGCCAGCTCGGACAACGTGCTGCGCGGTGGGTTGACCAGCAAGCACGTCGACCTCGCGGCCCTGATCGAGGTGCTCGACTTCACCGACGGCAAGGTGCCGGTGCTGCACCCCGTCCTCGGTCGCGGCGGTCTGCGCTACCCCGTCCCGGTCGAGGACTTCGACCTCACCCGGGTGCAGGTCGACGTCGACCCCGGCGTGCTGACGACCAGTGGGCCGCAGGTGCTGCTGTGCGCCGAGGGCACCGCCGTGCTGACCGCCACCGACGGCGAGATCGTGCTCGAGCGGGGCGCGTCGGCGTTCGTGCCGGCGGGCCGACCGGTGACCGCGCGGGGACCCGCGCTGCTCTACCGCACCACCACCGCCCTCCGCTGACGAAACACCCCGCTGCCCCCCGCCCCTGCGGCGGGGCCGTTCCAGCAACTCACCAGCGGTACCCTGGGATCCGGCACGAGCCCCGCCGAAGCCTCGGCATGCTCGCTCAGATCTCAGCGACCGCAGCGCCCGCCCATCCGGGGCCGGGCCGGACACTGGAGCGACATGACCGCCAGCACTGGCACCCGCGTACTGACCGACGGCGACTTCAAGGTCGCCGACCTCTCCCTGGCCGGTTTCGGCCGCAAGGAGATCTCCCTCGCCGAGCACGAGATGCCCGGCCTGATGGCGCTGCGCGAGGAGTACGGCGACGCGCAGCCGCTCGCCGGTGCCCGCATCGCCGGCTCGCTGCACATGACCGTGCAGACCGCCGTCCTCATCGAGACGCTGACCGCGCTGGGCGCCGACGTCCGCTGGGTGAGCTGCAACATCTTCTCCACCCAGGACCACGCCGCCGCGGCGATCGTCGTCGGGAACGGCACCCCCGAGGAGCCCACCGGCGTGCCGGTCTTCGCCTGGAAGGGCGAGACGCTGCCCGAGTACTGGTGGTGCACGCAGCGGCTGTTCGAGTTCGCCGACGCCGACGGCGACGTCATCGGCCCCAACATGCTGCTGGACGACGGCGGGGACGCGACCCTGCTGGTGCACCTGGGCACCCGCTTCGAGGCCGACGGGGTCGTCCCGGACACCACCGACGCCGACTCCGAGGAGTACGGGGTCATCCTCGACGTGCTGCGCAGCAGCCTGGGCGAGGACCCGCAGCGCTGGACCCGGATCGGCCAGGGCATCAAGGGCGTCACCGAGGAGACGACGACCGGCGTCCTGCGGCTCTACGAGCTCGCCCGCGACGGCCGGCTGCTGTTCCCGGCGATCAACGTCAACGACTCGGTCACCAAGAGCAAGTTCGACAACCTCTACGGCGTCCGGCACTCGCTCGTCGACGGCATCAACCGCGGCACCGACGTGATGATCGGCGGCAAGGTCGCCGTCGTCTGCGGCTACGGCGACGTCGGCAAGGGCAGCGCTGACTCGCTGCGCGGCCAGGGCGCCCGGGTCATCGTCACCGAGATCGACCCGATCAACGCCCTGCAGGCGGCGATGCACGGCTACGAGGTGACCACCCTCGACGAGGTGATCGGCAAGGCCGACATCATCATCACCGCCACCGGCAACAAGGACATCATCTCCGCCGAGCAGCTGGCCTCGACCAAGCACCAGGCGATCATCGGCAACATCGGCCACTTCGACAACGAGATCGACATGGCCGGGCTGGCGCGCACCCCCGGCGTCACCAGGACGAACATCAAGCCGCAGGTCGACGAGTGGCGGTTCGAGGACGGCCACACGATCATCGTGCTCTCCGAGGGGCGGCTGCTGAACCTGGGCAACGCCACCGGGCACCCCAGCTTCGTGATGAGCGCGTCGTTCTCCAACCAGACGCTCGCCCAGATCGAGCTGTGGAACAACCGGGCCGCCTACGAGGGCCAGACCCCCGGCGTCACCGTGCTGCCGAAGAAGCTCGACGAGCACGTGGCGCGGCTCCACCTGGGCGCGCTCGGCGTCAAGCTCACCGAGCTGACCAAGGTGCAGGCCGACTACCTCGGCGTCCCGGTCGAGGGCCCCTACAAGAGCGACCACTACCGCTACTGACGAAGGACCCCGCTGCCCCTCACCAGGGGCCGTTCCCGCACGTCACGTCGTCGCAGCCCGGGCCCGACAGGGCCCGGGCTGCCCCCCATGGGGGATTGCCTGGGCGGGGTGGGTCGTGATCTGGCTGTGATCGCGCACAATGGCGGCGTGCCACCTTCCGCACCCAGTCAGGGCGCCAGCCGCGGCCGTGTCCTCGTCGTCGACGACGACGCCGCCCTCGCCGAGATGCTGGGCATCGTGCTGCGCCGTGAGGGCTATGAACCGGCCTTCGTCTCCGACGGCGCCCGGGCGGTGGCGACCTTCCAGCAGCTGCGACCCGACCTGGTGCTGCTGGACCTGATGCTGCCGGGCCGGAACGGGCTGCAGATCTGCGCCGACATCCGCACCCAGTCGACCGTGCCGATCGTGATGCTCACCGCCAAGGGCGACACGATCGACGTCGTCCAGGGGCTGGAGGCCGGCGCGGACGACTACGTGACCAAGCCGTTCAAGCCGGTCGAGCTGGTCGCCCGGGTGCGCGCCCAGCTGCGCCGCGGCGAGAACGGGCAGGCCGAGAGCCTGGCCATCGGCGACGTGCAGATCGACGTCCCGGCGCACCAGGTCATCCGGGACGGCGTCCCGATCGCCCTCACCCCGCTGGAGTTCGACCTGCTCGTCGCGCTGGCGCGCAAACCGCGGCAGGTGTTCACCCGCGAGCTGCTGCTCGAGCAGGTGTGGGGCTACCGGCACGCTGCGGACACCCGGCTGGTCAACGTGCACGTGCAGCGGCTGCGGGCCAAGGTCGAGCGCGACCCCGAGAAGCCCGAGGTCGTGCTGACGGTGCGCGGCGTCGGCTACAAGGCCGGGCCCCCGTGAGCGGACAGCCCGTCCGGTCGTGAGCACCACGACCGGACCGCCGCCGGTCGACCAGGCCGGCGCCCCTGGAGGTCCCCGGGTCCCGCCGCCCGCCGGTGGGACCCAGGGCCGGGCCCGCCGGTCCCGATCCCAGCTGCAGGCCGGGCTGCGCCGCCGGCTGCGCCGTGGCCGCCGGCGGGCACTGGTCCTCACCGTGCGCGCCGTCCGCCGCGGGCTGCGCGCCTGGCGGTCCTCGCTGCAACTGCGCGTCGGTGCGATCACCATGCTGGTCGCCGGTGTCATGGTGGTGATCGTCAGCCTGGTGCTCTTCCGGCAGATCAGCGACCAGCTGCTGGGCGCGAAGATGCGCGCCGCCGTGGACCAGTCACTGGCCGGCGTCCAGTACGCGCAGTCCGAGGTGAGCGGCATCGCCACCAGCGACTCGGCCAGCATCCGCTCCACGCTGTCCCGGACGGTGCAGAACCTGCAGTCCCGAGGCGGCGCCGCCGGTGACTTCGACGTCGTCATGGTCTACCTCTCCGGCGATGCGGAGCGGCCGGCCGCCAGCCGGCGCGACGTCTACCCCTCGATCCCCGCCGACCTGCGCGCCGAGGTCGCCGAGGGCTCGCAGGCCTACCGGTACGCCCTCGTGCCCGACCCCACCGGCGACCCGGTGCCCACGCTGCTGGTCGGGGCCCCGGTGCCCACCGAGGGCCAGGGCGGGGACCGGGTCGAGGTGTACTTCGCGTTCCCGCTGGAGCAGGAGCAGCAGAGCCTCGAGGGGATCCGCAGCACCGTCCTGATCACCTGCGCCGTGCTGACGCTGTTCGTCGCCGGGATCGGGGTGCTGGTGACCCGGCTGGTGGTCGACCCGGTGCGCCGGGCGGCCGGCAGTGCCCAGCGGCTGGCCGACGGGCACCTGGAGGAACGGCTGGTGGTGCGCGGCGAGGACGACCTCGCCCGGCTGGCCACCAGCTTCAACGCCATGGCCGACAGCCTGCAGAAGCAGATCACCCAGCTGGAGGGGCTCTCCCACCTGCAGCAGCGGTTCACCTCCGACGTCTCGCACGAGCTGCGCACCCCGTTGACCACCGTGCAGATGGCCGCAGCCGTGCTGCACGAGGCGCGCGAGGACTTCGACCCCGCGGTCGCCCGCTCCGCGGAGCTGCTGCGCGCCGAGCTCGACCGCTTCGAGGGCCTGCTCTCCGACCTGCTGGAGATCAGCCGGTACGACGCCGGGGCCGCCACCCTCGAGCCCGAGCCGCGGGACCTCGTCCCCGTGGTGGAGCGGGTGGTCGAGGGGATGACCGCGCTGGCGCAGCGGCACGGCTGCGACCTGCAGGTGACCGTCCCGCCGTCGTCGGTGATCGCCGAGGTCGACGGACGGCGGGTCGAGCGGGTGCTGCGCAACCTGGTCGGCAACGCCATCGAGCACGGCGCCGGCAAGCCGGTCCAGATCACCCTCGCCGCCTCGAGCACCGCCGCGGCCATCACCGTGCGCGACCACGGCATCGGGCTGACCCCCGCCGACGCCCAGCACGTCTTCGACCGCTTCTGGCGGGCCGACCCGGCGCGGGTCCGCTCGGTCGGCGGCAGCGGGCTGGGCCTGTCGATCAGCCTCGAGGACGCCCGCCTGCACGGAGGCTGGCTGCAGGTCTGGGGGCTGCCCGGCCAGGGCGCGCAGTTCCGGCTGACCCTGCCGATGACCGCCGGCGGCGAGCTGACCAGCTCGCCGCTGCCGCTGAGGCCGCCGTTCCTCGGGCCGCGGACATGAGCCGGCCCCCGCGCCGGGCCCGCGGCGTCGCGCTCCTCGCGCTGGTGCTGGCCGCGCTGCTCGCGGGCTGCAGCACCGTGCCCACCGAGTCGGCCACCATCAAGATCACCCAGGTGGCCCAGCCGAGCGACGACGCCGTTCGCCTCGAGCCGCTGGCGCCGGAGGCCGGCGCGGCGCCGGAGGAGGTCGTCCGCGGCTTCATCGACGCCAGCGCCAGCGCCGTGCGCAACCACCCGATCGCCCGGCAGTACCTGGCGGGCGACGCCGCGATGAACTGGTCCGACAGCGACGGCGTGACGGTGATCAGCCAGGACTACGCCCCGGTGCAGGCCCAGCCGGGCACCGTGGTGGTCACCGGCACCCTGGTCGGCACGGTCGACGAGCGCGGCGTGTTCACCGTCGGCACCGGATCGGTCTACACCCGCACCTTCACGCTGTCCGACGACTCCGGCGAGTGGCGGATCACCGACCCGCCCGACGGCCTGCTCCTGCTGGAACCGGACTTCGCCCGCACGTACGAGCAGGTGGACGCCTACTTCCTGGACCCCACCGGGACCCGGGTGGTCCCTGACCCGCGCTACCTGGTCACCGGCGAGGCGCAGCCCAACACCCTGGTCACGCGGCTGCTCGGCGGGGCGTCGCCGCTGCTCGCGGCCGGGGTGGTGAACCCGCTGGCCGGCGCCCAGCTGCGGAGCACGGTCAGCGTCACCGACACGACGGCGACGGTCGACCTGAGCTTCCCCGCCGAGGTCTCCGACGCCACCCTGGCGGCCGCCTCGGCGCAGCTGACCTGGTCGCTGTCGCAGCTGGACATCAACACCGTCCGGGTGCTGCGCGACGGGCAGGACCTCGACCTGCCCGACGTCCCCGAGGCGCAGAGCACCGCGGACTGGGTGGCCCTGGACCCCGACGTCGCCCCGATCGGCGCGGTCGGGCACTACCTGAGCGGCGGCGGGCTCCGCCTGGCCAGCGACGGCAGCACGCCACCCGGGCCGGCCGGGACCGGCGTGTACGGGCTGGTCTCCGCCGCGGTCACCGTCGACGCCCGCACCAGCCAGCTGGGCTTCATGGCCGGGGTGTCGGCGATCGTGTCGCCCTCGGGCGACCCGGCCTCCCTGCTGGCCGGGACCTACGGCGGGGACCTGACCGCGGTCCTGTCCGGGGCGAGCTTCACCGACCCGACGGTGGCGGGCACCCGCTCCGAGGTGTGGACGGTCCGCAACGGCACCGACGTGGTGCGGCTGCCCTCGGGTGGCCCGGCGCAGTCGGTCAGCGCCACGACCATGGCCGGCCTGGGCCGGGCGACGACGTTCCAGCTCTCCCCGGACGGCGTCCGCGCGGCCGTGGTCATCCAGGGCGCCCAGGGCGGGCAGGTCTACGTCGGCACCGTCGTCCGCGACGACGACGCGGTGAGCGTCCGGGACCTCCGTTCGGTGGCGCCCTCGGTGGAGCAGGTCGTCGACGTGGCATGGCGCAACGCGGGGCTGCTCATGCTGCTGGCCGGCGACCCGAGCACCGAGCGCACCGTGCCCTACACCGTCGGGGTCGACGGCTCGGAGCTGTCCACCAACACCACCTCGGGCCTGCCCGGTCAGCCCACCGCCGTGGCCGCGGCACCGGGCCGGCAGCCCCTGGTGAGCGCCAACGGCACGATGTGGACCCTCGCCGGCGGCAACTGGGTGACGCTGGTGCGCGGTCAGGAACCCCTCCCCGGGACGGCACCCCTCTACCCGATGTGACCCGGGTGCCGCCGGCCGTCGTCCCCAGCCGGGACGCCTGTCCCCGGCTGCGGCCGGGACGGCGGCCGGGGCTCCCGGGACGGGCAACGTGGACGGCGTGCGGTACCAGCCCCCGGCGGTCCTGCGGCACGGCGGACGGGCGCTGGCCGACCTGCTGCTGCCGCGCACCTGCGCCGGCTGCGCGCTGCCGGGCGCCGTCCTGTGCCGGCGGTGCCGCACCCTGCTGACCCGGCCCCGGCTGGCCCAGCCGCGGCGCCACCCGCCGGGCTTCCCGCCGACCGTGGCGGCCGGTGCCTACGCCGGTCCGGTGCAGCCGGCGGTGATCGCGTTCAAGGAGCACGGGCGGGCCGAGCTGGCCGGTCCGCTCGGGACGGCGCTCGGCCTGGCCGTCGCCGCGGTGCTGCTGGGTGTCCCGGAGGCCGGACGGGGCCCGGTGCTGCTCGTGCCGGTGCCCAGCTCGGCGGCGGCGGTGCGCCGCCGCGGCCGGGACCACGTGCGGGAGCTCGCCGACGTGGCGGGGGCGGAGCTGCGGGCCGCGGGGGTGCCGGCACGTCCCGTTCCGCTGCTGACCCGGGTCGGCGGCCGCCGGGTGCGCGACTCGGCCGGGCTGGACGCCGCCCAGCGCCGGGCGAACCTGGCCGGCCGGTACCGCGCGCGGCCCGGCCCGCCGGGCGCCCGGCTCGTGCTGGTGGACGACGTGGTCACCAGCGGCGCGACGCTGACCGAGGCTGCCCGGGCACTGCGTGCGGCCGGGGAGCCCGTGGTGCTGGCGGCGGTCGTCGCGGCCACCCCGCGGCAGGTCCGCCGCGCCGCTCCGGTCGCCCTCGCCGGCGCCTTCACCGTCCGTGAACCGGAGGTGGACCTGCGATGACGTGCTCCCACTGTCGGGACTCCACCAAGGCGTCTAGCGTCGGCTGGATCACAGCCCGCCCAATCGGGAGGTCTCATGGAGATCGTGGTCCGAGGTCGAAACGTCGAGGTGCCCGAGCACTTCCGCACCCATGTGGAGGACAAGGTCGGCCAGCTCGAACGCTTCGACAGCAAGGTCATCCGCATCGACGTCGAGCTGTTGCACGAGAAGAACCCTCGGCAGGCGGCCAACTGCCAGCGCGTGGAGATCACGCTGCGCGGCAAGGGGCCAGTGGCACGTGCGGAGGCCTGCGCTCCTGACTTCTACGCCGCGCTCGAACTGGCGGCCGGGAAGCTGGAGAACCGGATGCGGCGGGCGAACGACCGCCGCCGCGTCCACCACGGCCGGCACACCCCGCCGAGTGTGCGGATCGATGCAGCCCCTGTCGCCGAGCCCGCCGCGCCGGTGCTGCTCGACGATGACGAGACCGCCGGGGTGAGCAGTGCCCCGGAACCCGCGCTGGCCGGGGACGCCGGCGCCGCCGACACGCCCCTGGTCACCGACCTGGACGAGCACCTGCCCGGACGGATCGTCCGGGAGAAGGTGCACCCGGCCACCCCGATGACCGTCGACCAGGCCCTCTACGAGATGGAGCTGGTCGGCCACGACTTCTTCATGTTCCTCTGCGCCGACACCGGCCAGCCGTCGGTGGTCTACCGACGGCACGCCTTCGACTACGGCCTGATCCGCCTCGGCACCCCGGTCGATCCCGGGGACGGGGCCGCGTCGGCCGCTGCGATCGCAATGGCCGGTGCGGCGGGGGAGCGGCAGCCCGCGACCGTCTGACCGACGACAGCGACCTGGCACCGGCGAGCCGTCCTCCGCACCGCGGAGGGCGGCTCGTCGCACGTCGGTGGACGGACCGCCGGTCGCCTGTCCCCGCGCCGGTTCCCGCTCGCGTCAGTCGCCCTGTCCTCGCGGCGGCTTCCGCGAGCGGTCCGCTCCTCCCTCGCAGGCCTCGGTCGATGCTCCCGCTCGCGTCAGTCGCCGGGCAGCCGGGAGAGCAACGCGGCGTCGCCACGGCTGCCGTCCCGGTGGGCCAGGTGGGAACGCAGCACGCCCTCCTGGCGAAGCCGGCCCGGCGGACGACCTGCTGCGACCCGGCGTTCCGGACGTCGGCGACGAGGTACACCCGCTGCGCACCGAGCCCCAGCGCCCTGGCCCCCGTGCAGGGCCCCGGCCCGAGCGTGCGAGGGCTGGGGGGCACGGGGGTCCTTCCACCAGCGCTGCACCTCGGGGTCCTGGCAGCCGGCGAACACGGCCTCCACGTCGTCGGTGGTGAACGGGCGCAGCACCAGCCGCTGGCTGCGCACCACCTCGGTGGTCAGGTCGATGCCGCTCAGGTCCATGCCGCTCACGCCGGGCCGTCCTCCCGCGCGGGACCGCGCCAGCGTTCCGCGTTGCCCAGCACCCGGTCCACCGAGATCTCCAGCACCACCCGCGCCGGGTTCACCCGCGGGCGCTGGTACCGCCGGGCGTACCGGTCCTCGGCGTCGGCCACCGCGTCGGCGTCCTCCCGCACCACCGCCGTCCCCTCCAGCGTGGCCCAGCAGCGCCCGTCGACCTGGCACACCGCCACCCGGGACTGCCCGGCCCGCACGTGCCGGACCTTCGCCGAGGCGCCGGAGGTGATCACCCGCGCGATGCCGGCGGCGGCGTCGAGGGTGACCCCGACCGGGACGACGTGCGGGGTCCCGTCGGCGCGCAGCGTGGTCAGCGTGGCCAGGTGCCGCTCGGTGAAGAACGCCGTCAGGCCGGGCCCGGCGGTGGGACTGGTGGGGGAGGACACGCTCGCGGAGGGTACGGAGCGGCCGATCCGGGTACGACCATCGGCCGCGCCGGGACCGCTTCCCAGCCCGGCCGCCTACGCTGGGGTCGTGGTGTTCCAGAAGATCCTGCGTGCCGGTGAGGGCAAGATCGTCCGTCGGTTGTCGAAGATCGCCGACGCGGTCGAGGCCCTCGAGGTCGACGTCACCGACCTGACCGATGCCGAGCTGCGCGCGAAGACCGTCGAGTTCAAGGAGCGCTACGGCGACGGGGAGACCCTCGACCAGCTGCTCCCCGAGGCGTTCGCCGTGGTCCGGGAGGCCTCGACCCGCACGCTGGGCCAGCGGCACTACCGGGTGCAGCTGATGGGCGGTGCCGCGCTCCACCTGGGCAACATCGCCGAGATGAAGACCGGTGAGGGCAAGACGCTGACCGGTGTGCTGCCGGCCTACCTCAACGCCCTGAGCGGCGACGGCGTGCACGTGGTGACCACCAACGACTACCTGGCCCAGCGCGACGCCGAGTGGATGGGCCGGGTGCAGCGCTTCCTCGGGCTGTCCATCGGCACGATCGTCTCCGGCCAGCGGCCCGACCAGCGCCGCGAGCAGTACCTCGCCGACATCACGCACGGCACGAACAACGAGTTCGGCTTCGACTACCTGCGCGACAACATGGCCTGGAGCAAGGGCGACCTGGTGCAGCGCGGCCACGCGTTCGCCATCGTCGACGAGGTCGACTCGATCCTCATCGACGAGGCCCGCACCCCGCTGATCATCAGCGGCCCGGCCGAGTCCAGTGCCCGGTGGTACGGCGAGTTCGCCCGCATCGCCCCGCTGATGAAGCGCGACCGGCACTACGAGGTCGAGGAGGCCAAGCGGACCGTCGCGATCACCGAGGAGGGTGTCGAGTTCGTCGAGGACCAGCTCGGCATCGAGAACCTCTACGAGGCGGCCAACACCCCGCTGATCAGCTACCTGAACAACGCCCTCAAGGCCAAGGAGCTGTTCAAGAAGGACCAGCAGTACATCGTCACCAACGGTGAGGTGCTCATCGTCGACGAGTTCACCGGCCGCGTGCTGGCCGGTCGCCGCTACAACGAGGGCATGCACCAGGCCATCGAGGCCAAGGAGAAGGTGGAGATCAAGGACGAGAACCAGACCCTCGCCACGATCACGCTGCAGAACTACTTCCGGCTCTACGAGAAGCTGTCGGGGATGACCGGCACGGCCCAGACCGAGGCCGCCGAGCTCTCCCAGACCTACAAGCTGGGCGTCGTCCCGATCCCGACGAACCGGCCGATGGTCCGCGAGGACCGCGCCGACGTCATCTACAAGACGGAGAAGGCGAAGTTCGACGCCGTCGTCGACGACATCGCCGAGCGGCACGAGGCCGGCCAGCCGGTGCTGGTGGGCACCGCGAGCGTCGAGAAGTCCGAGGTGCTGGCGAAGTACCTGCTCAAGCGCGGGATCCCGCACGAGGTGCTGAACGCGAAGAACCACGCGCGGGAGGCGGCGATCATCGCCATGGCCGGCCGGCTGGGCGGGGTCACGGTGGCCACCAACATGGCCGGCCGCGGCACCGACATCCAGCTCGGCGGCAACGCCGAGTTCATCGCCGACGAGACGCTGCGCGCCCAGGGGCTGTCGCCGGCGGAGACGCCGGAGGAGTACGAGGCGGCCTGGGACGACGCGGTCGCGGCGGCCAAGGACCAGGTCAAGGCGGAGCACGACCAGGTGACCGACGCCGGCGGCCTCTACGTGCTGGGCACCGAGCGGCACGAGAGCCGGCGCATCGACAACCAGCTGCGTGGCCGGTCGGGCCGGCAGGGTGACCCGGGGGAGTCGCGGTTCTACCTGTCCCTCGGCGATGACCTGATGCGGCGCTTCAACGGCCCGATGCTCGAGTCGATGATGACGACGCTGCGGGTGCCCGACGACCAGCCGATCGAGTCCAAGATGGTCAGCCGTGCCATCCGCTCCGCGCAGACCCAGGTCGAGCAGCAGAACTTCGAGGTCCGCAAGGACGTCCTGAAGTACGACGAGGTGCTGAACCGGCAGCGCACCGTCATCTACGACGAACGCCGCAAGGTGCTCGACGGCGAGGACCTGCACGTGCAGGTCCGGGCGATGGTCGACGACGTCGTCGCCGCCTACGTCAACGGCGCGACCGAGACCGGCTACGCCGAGGACTGGGACCTCGAGCTGCTGTGGACCGGGCTGAAGGCGCTCTACCCGGTGGGCCTGGACCAGCGGGAGATGCTCGACCGGGTGGCCGACGGCGACCAGTCGGCGCTCACCGCCGACGTGCTGAAGGACGAGCTGCTCGCCGACGTGCACGCGGCCTACGACACCCGCGAGGAGACGCTGGGCGCGGAGGTCATGCGGGAGCTGGAGCGGCGGGTGCTGCTCTCGGTGCTGGACCGCAAGTGGCGTGAGCACCTCTACGAGATGGACTACCTGCGGGCCGGCATCCACCTGCGCGCGATGGCCAACCGCGACCCGGTCGTGGAGTACCAGCGCGAGGGCTACGACATGTTCAACGCGATGCTCGACGGCATCAAGGAGGAGTCCGTCGGCTTCCTGTTCAACCTCGAGGTGAAGACCAAGGAGCAGCAGGAGGCCGAGGCCGCCGAGAAGCAGGCGAAGGCGGAGGCCGAGGCGCTGGTCCGGGCGCAGGCCGGCACCCAGGCGGTGCTGGCCCGCCAGGCCGCGGCGCGGGCCGCCGCCGCGAAGGCCGCGGCCGCCCAGACCGCTGCTCCGGCCGAGGCCCCGGCGGCTGCTCCGGCGGCGCCGTCCGCCGGCAACGGGGTCGCTCCGGCTCCCGCTCCGGCGATCGTCAAGTCACCGAACGGCAGCGGGACGACGACGGGCTCGGCCCGGCGCACCGGCAGGCCGGCGCCCGCGACGGCGGCTGCTGCACCGGCCGCACCGGCCGCACCTGAGGTGCCCGCGGGCACCGGGACGGGCCCGGAGCTGGCGGTGAAGGGGCTGGAGGCACCCAAGCCGGCGGCACTGAGCTACAGCGCGCCCAGCCTGGACGCCTCCGCCAAGGACAGCGGCCGGGCCAAGGCCGCCAAGTCCGCGACGGTCACCGGCACCAAGGAGACCCCGCGCAACGCCCCCTGCCCCTGTGGCAGCGGCAAGAAGTTCAAGCAGTGCCACGGCGCCGCAGGCAACTGAGGCGCTGAGACCGGACGCCCCGCCGACCATCCGGTCGGCGGGGCGTCCGGCTTCCGGGGCCCGTGCCGAGCTCGCGAGGCGTGGGGGCGAGGGCGGTCCACCTTCAGCCGATCTGCAGCGCCGTGCACCGCCAGCGGCCGTCGATCCCCTCCAGCCGGGCGGCCACGGCGTGGGCACGTCCGCCCCGGCGGACGACGGCGCTCACCTCCGCGACGCCGTCCACCGGCTCGCAGACGCGCACGGAGCTGACCAGCAGGGGCGCGGTCCCCTCGCTGCACCAGCGCGGGCGGCGCCGCTCGCTGAGCGCGGTGAACAGGCCTGGGCTCACCAGCGGCTTCAGCTGGGCCACCGGGCGACGACCGGCGAACGCCTCGAGGGTCGACGTGACCAGTCGCCGCCCCACCGCCTGTGGGTCGGGCAGCTCGCTGCGGCGCGACCAGGTCGGCCCGAAGTCCGTGGCCTCGGAGGCGACGGGCTGGTCCAGGCGGGGCCTCGGCCCCGGTGGCGGGGGGAGGCGGCGGGAGCGACGACCCGGAACCAGCAGGCGGACCGGCGCACGCTCGTCCAGCAGCGGTGGTCCGGGACTGGGAACGGTGACCAGGTGCAACCGCGGGCGCGGCGAGGTCGGGGCGGGCGTGCTGTCCTGCCGGGTGCCGGCGGGCTGGGTAGGGGCGGTCATCGAGCTCTCCTGGTCGTGCGGTGCGGATGGTCGGACGGTGGGCGCCGGCGTCACCCCGGTGGCCGGAGGACCTGCCCCGGCAGCAGGAGGTCGGGATCGGGACCGATGACGGCGGCGTTCGCCTGCCACCACGCCTGGGTGGCCGCCCGGACAGCGGAGGCGGTCGGCGCGGCGTCCGGTTGCCGGCGCTCCAGCCAGTCGGCCGCGATGTCCCACAGGCAGTCGCCGCGCAGGACGACGTGCTCCTCCGCGCCGACCTCCGGCCAGTCGGGAACGGCGGGCGGTGCGCCGGGCCAGTCGGGGACGACCGTCGGCGTCGTCCCGGTCGGCCAGTCGACGACCACCGGGTCGGGACCCCTGCCGAGGTGCTCGGCCGCGACGGCGCTGGCCGTGGACGACGGGAGTGACGAGGGCGGGAGCAGGACAGGGGCGGCCGTGCTCAACCCGACGCCGAGCGCGACGGCGGCGGCCCGGCGCGCACCGGCCGGCAGCACGCCGGTCAGCAGCAGGCCGGCTGACCTGCCGGTCCAGCCCGGCACCGTCGATGCCGCCGTCAGCAGGAGCCCCAGGGCGCCCCACGCCCAGCACACCCAGGCCAGGAGCGGCACGCACACCAGGACCAGGGCGTCGGGGCCGGCGCGGTCGACGAGCCCCTGCGGGTCGGTCAGGGCGTCGCGCACCTCGGGCAGCCCCGGCCCGACGAGCCACAGCGCCCAGGCGGCGCCGCACATCAGCGCCGTCGTACCCGCCCACCGCCGCACCGTCATGTGTCCTCCCTCGGAGTTGGAGCACGACCAAACACCACCACTGCCAGCAAACGCAACCAAATGCACGGATCTGTGGACGGCTAGCCTGTTCGGCATGCGCTGGGAGCAGCTGTTCGCCGACCTGGAGGCGCAGGCGGCGGCGGAGGAGTCGGCCGCGGAACTGGCCGAGGCGCCATCCCGCGCTCGGGCCGAGCACGGCACCGTGCTGCTCGTCGACCGGCTCCGTGGCTCCCTCGAGCAGGAGCTGTCGCTCCGGTGCCGGGGTGCGGGTGAGCTCTCGGGGCGCCTGGTCGACGTGGGGGTGGACTGGCTGCTGCTCGTCGACGGCCAGGGGCGGGACGTGCTCGTGGCCGCCGGGGCGGTGAGTGCCGTCGCGGGTCTGGCGGCGGTGACCGCAGCCGCCGTCCCCGTCGGCGAGGTGGCCCGCCGGCTGGACCTGCGTCGAGCGCTGCGTGGGCTGGCCCGGGACCGCGCGACGGTCAGCTGCCTGCTCGACGACGGCGGCGTGCTCGCCGGCACCGTCGACCGGGTGGGCGCGGACTTCCTGGAGCTCGCCGAGCACCCGCTCGACCAGCCGCGCCGCCGGGGTGCGGTGACGTCGGTGCGCGCCGTGCCGGTGCGCGCCGTGGTGGCCGTGCGGACGTCGCTCCCCGCGGTTCCCTGACGGCCGGCTGCGTCACCGGCGCCGGGTCAGCGGTGACGGTCAGTGCGGGGAGTCGACCTCCGCCTCCGGCGCCGGCTCGGGCGCGGTGGTGGCCCGGGCCTCGGCGTACTTCTGCTGGATGAACCGCTCCAGCTCGTCCTTCTCGACCCGCCACTGGCCGCGGCCACCGATCTGGATGGCGATCAGCTCCTTGCGGCGGACCAGCGCGTAGGCCTGCGACCACGAGACGTTGAGGATCTCCGCGACGTCGTCGAGGGTCAGGAAGCGCTGGGTGGCCATGGGTCGGTGTTCTCCCGTCGAAGGTGCCCGCCAGTGTGGCAGCCGGGTGACAGCGGCCTCCGTCGTCCACCCGAAGGTGTGGACAACGGCTGCGCAGCGGCCGGTGCCTCGGTCATGATCTCCCTCCGCGCCCGGTCAGGGCGAGGCCGGTGGTGCGCCCGCACGCCGGTGGAGGACAGATCGAGCGAGGTGCGACCGACCGATGAGTGCGACCACCGCGGCACCGCCCGCCGGCCGCACCGACGCCGTCCCGAGCCCGGTGCCGCGGCGGGTGCGGCCGCCCCGCTGGCTCGACCTGCGGCTCGTCCTCGGTGTGCTCCTGGTCCTGGGATCGGTGCTGCTGGGCGCCCGGGTGGTCACCGGAGCCGACGCGACGGTCCCCGTCTGGTCGGTGAGTGGCGACCTCGCCGCCGGCACCGTGCTCGACGCGGACGACCTCGTGGCGGTGTCGGTCCGGCTGGACGACGTCGCCGGGCAGTACCTGGCGACCAGCACGCGCCCGGAGGGCCGGGTCCTGGGCCGGGCGGTCCGGGCCGGGGAGCTGCTGCCGCGCTCGGCGCTGGAGGAGGCGACCGGCCTGGTGCAGCTGGCCCTGCCGGTCCAGGCGGGGTACGTCCCGCCCGGGCTGACCCGGGGGCAGGTCGTGGACGTGTACGCCGTGGCCGACCCCGCCGTCGGTGCCACCGGCCAGACCGGTGGGGACGTCGACCTCGTGGTGTCCGCAGCCCCCGTGCAGGCGGTGACCGGTCGGGGCGACGGCGTGCTCTCGACAGCGACGACCACCGTCCAGGTCGTCGTCGCCGTGGCGGGCGCCGATGCCGCCGACGTGCTCGGGGCCATCGGTGGCCGCGGGCTCGTGGTGGTCGTCCGGGAGTCCGTGGACGCCGGGCCCGGGGTGGGCTCCGCCCCGGCCGGACCCACCGGCTGATGGCGCTGCAGGTCTTCACCGCCGTCACCGGGGCGGCGTGGGAGTCCGAGCTGGTCGGTGCGCTCGACCGCGAGGACCATGGGGTCACCGTCGTCCGGCGCTGCGTCGACGTCGCCGAGCTGCTGGCTGCCGCGACGACGGGCACCGGGCAGGCTGCTCTGCTGTCGGCCGAGCTGCGCCGGCTGGACGGCTCCGCGGTGGCCCGGTTGCACGCGGCCGGCGTCGCCGTCGTGGGCCTGGTGGAGCCGGGGGACGCCGGCGCGGCCGAGCGGCTGCGACAACTCGGCGTGGTCCGCGTGCTGCCGGCCGACGCCGCACCGGAGGAGATCGCCCGGGCACTGCGCGAGGCGGTCACCGGTGCCCCCGTGCCTGGGCACGACGTGGCCGACCCGCGCGCCGCGCTGCCCGCGCTCGGCCTGCCGCCCGAGGCGGGCGCCGAACCGGCCGGGCGGGGGCGGGTGGTGGCCGTCTGGGGCCCGACCGGCGCGCCGGGACGCACCACCGTCGCCGTCGGGCTGGCCGACGAGGCGGCCCGCCTGCAGCTGTCGACCCTGCTGGTGGACGCCGACGTCTACGGCGGGGTCGTCGCGCAGGTGCTGGGCCTGCTCGACGAGTCACCCGGGGTCGCGGCCGCGGCCCGGCAGGCGACCGCGGGGACGCTCGACCGGGCGGCGCTGGCCCGGCTGGCCTGGTCGGTGAGCCCGCAGCTGCGGGTCCTCACCGGGCTGGCCCGCGCCGATCGCTGGCCCGAGCTGCGGCCGCGTGCCGTCGAGGTGGTGGTCGAGGAGGCCCGTCGGCTGGCAGCGCTGACCGTGGTGGACTGCGCGTTCTCCGTGGAGGAGGACGAGGAGCTCTCCTTCGACACCGCGGCCCCGCGCCGGAACGGGGCGACGCTGACGGTGCTGGAGTCCGCCGACGAGGTGCTCTGCGTCAGCGGTGCCGATCCGGTGGCGTTGCAGCGCACGGTCCGGGCGCTCGCCGAGCTCCGGGACGTGCTGCCGCAGGTCGAGCCGGTGGTCGTGGTGAACCAGCTCCGTCGCGGGCCGGTCCCCGGCGACGCCCGGCGGGAGATCGCCGCGGCACTCGGCCGCTTCACCGGACGGGAGGTCCGGGCGTTCCTGCCCGCCGACCGCAGGGCGACCGACGCGGCGCTGGCCGCGGGGCGCACGCTCGCCGAGGTCGCCCCCCACTCGGCCCTGCGCACCGCACTGCGGTCGCTCGCCGCCGAGCTGGGCGGCGTACCGGAGCCGGCGGGCAGGCGGGCCCGCCGGCTCCGCTGACCGGGCGGGGAGGGGCGGGGTGTGCACGCCCGCGGCCCCGACGTAGCGTGTGACGACGCTCAGTGAGGGAGGTCACGTTGGTCGAACGACTCACCGCACTGGATGCCTCCTTCCTCTACCTGGAGGAACCCGGCACGCCGATGCACGTCGGCGGGGTCATCGTGCTGGACCGTCCCGACGGCGGTCTGGACCACGAGGCGCTGATCGAGCTGGTCCGCACCCGGCTGCCCCTGGTGCCCCGGTACCGGCAGAAGGTCGTCGAGGTGCCGGGCCACCTGGCGAACCCGGCCTGGGTCGACGACCCGGACTTCGACATCAGCTACCACGTCCGTCGCTCCGCGCTGCCCCGCCCCGGCAGCGAAGAGCAGCTGCTCGACCTGGTCGCCCGGCTCACCGCACGACCGATGGACCGCAGCCGCCCGCTGTGGGAGATGTACCTCGTCGAGGGGCTCGCCGGCGACCGCACGGCCGTGGTGACCAAGACCCATCCCGCCCTGGTCGACGGGCTGGGCGCGATCGACATCGGTCAGGTCATCCTCGATCCGGAACCCGACGCCGTCCGGTCGCTGCCGGAGTCGGCCGACGAGTGGCGCCCGCGCCGGCCGCCCGGCCGGGTCGCACTGGTGTGGGAGGCGTGGGAGGACTACCTCAAACGGCCCTCCACGGTGCTCGACACCGCCCGCACGGCCGTCGGCGACGTGCGCGCCACGGCCGGCCGCTGGGCGGGCGTCGCCGGCGGGCTGGTCACAGCGGTCGCCCGGACGGCGGTGTCCCCGGCCCCGATGAGCCCTCTGAACGCCCCGATCGGGCGGCAGCGCCGGGTCGCGGTCGCCCGGGCCTCGCTCGAGGACCTCCGGACGGTGCGCAAGGCCCACGGCGGGACGGTCAACGACGTCCTGCTCACCTCGGTGACCGGCGCGCTCCGGGAGTGGCTGCTGTCCCGCGGTGAGCCCGTGGTGGGCAGCACCTCGGTGCGCGCCCTGGTCCCGGTGTCGGTCCGCAGCGAGGACGAGTCGGCCGCCAACGAGGTCCGCTCGTTCCTGGTCGACCTGCCGGTGGGGGAGCCCAACCCCCGGCTGCGCCTGACCCGGATCAGCTACGCCATGCGCGGGCTGGCCCCGAGCAGCCAGTCGGTGGGCGCGGACACGCTCAGCGCCCTGTCCGGCTTCGCGCCACCCACCCTGCACGCCCTGGGTGCCCGGGCGGCCAGCGGCCTGTCCCGTCGGCTGTTCAACCTGGTCGTCACCAACGTGCCGGGGCCGCAGGTCCCGCTCTATGCCGGCGGCGCCCGGATGCTGGAGGTCTTCCCGGTCGTGCCACTGGCGCGGGGGCAGGGTCTGGCCATCGGCATGACCAGCTACGACGGCACCGTGTACGTGAGCCTGAACGCCGACCGGGACAGCATCAGCGACGTCGACGCCCTCGCCGACCTGATCGAGCAGGAGGTCGCCTACCTCGTGGAGCTGGCCGCCTGAGGAAGGACCCTCCTGCCCCCTGCAGGAGGGCCGACAGCCGGGAGCCCCGGGCCGGGAAGATCGGCGCGCCGGCGACGTTACGGTCGCTGTCCGACGACAGAGGGAGGCGAACCGGGTGCGCGTGTACCTGCCGGCCACCACGACCGTGCTGCAGGGGTTGCTCGACCAGGGCCGACTGGCGGGACCGCTGACCGTCTTCACGGTCACGCCGCAGCTGCGCAGCTTCTACGAGCTCAGCGACGGTGACGAGGAGCTCGAGTACGCCGCCCTGATCGCGGCGGCCCGGGCGAGCCTGCGGCTGATGGACGTGGACCCGACGGCGGCCCGTCGGCGGGTCGTGCTGGCCGCGGACGTCCCGGACGCGTCGGTCACGCCGATCCAGGACGACGCCGCCGACGCCGGGGCGGCGCGGACCACCGCTGACGTCACGCTCGCCGACGTCGCCAGTGCCCACATCGACGTCGCGGACGCCGAGGAGGACGTCCGGTCCGCGGTGAACGTGGTGCTGGAGGCCGACCTGGGCAGCGAGGACGCCCAGTTCGTCGTCGACCAGGCGGAGGGGCACGAGCTGGCCTGGTACGCCACCCAGGAGATCGGCCCGGCGCTCGAGCTCCTCTGAGGCGAGGTCGCGTGCCCCCGGGCAGGTGCTGACCCGGGTCACAGCGGCCCCGCCGGCCGCCGGCGCCGGGCGACCTGCACCCGGGTGACCGCAGTGGGGGTGACGAGCCAGCCGGCGCCGGGACGCGGCGGCAGCGGGCTGCGCGGGGTGCGCAGCCCGAACAGCTCGGCGTCACCCGCCGCGGGGCGCAGCAGCAGGGCTGTCCGGTGCCGGCGCAGGGCGACCGCCGGACCGCGGAAGGAGCCGGCCAGCTCCGCCGCGGTGCCGGCCGCGAGCACGAGCAACCGGGCCGCTGGCGCCGGCGGTGCCGTCAACAGGTCGGCGACCGGTTCCGGCAGCGTCCCGAGGTCGTCGACGACGACGATCGCCGGCCGCCGTCCGTCCTGACCGGCGAGCCAGGCCCGGAGCGCCTCGGGGTCACCGCGATCGAGGCGGACCGGCCCACCGCTCGGTGGATCCTCCCCGGCCGGCCCGGACCCGCGCCCTGGTCCCAGCTCCGCCACCGCTGCCCCCGCGGCCCGGCAGTGCCGGGCGAAGGCGTGCAGTGCACTGGACCGCCCACTGCCGGCCGGGCCGACGACGAGGAGTCCGCCGGCCCGGTGCAGGTCGACGCCCAGCGGCGTGCCGTCGTCACCGCCGGGCCCGAGCGGCAGCCAGAGCTCACCGGCGGGGCAGTCGTCGTCGCCGGCGGGGAGCTCCAGCTCGGGGTCCGCCGGCAGCACCGAGATCCGGATGGGCGCTGTCGCCGTCCCGACGTCCGGCGCGTCGGACAGCACGGACCAGGGCATCCGGGGCAGCGCCACCTGACCTTCGACGGCGTCCTCGCCGACCAGGGCCCGGCCCGGCGGACGGGAACCGGGGACGGCCCGCGCCGGCACGCCCGCCACCGCGTAGTCGGTGCGGTCGGGCAGCGGCAGGACCAGCCGGCTGCGGACGGCGCCGGCCAGCCTGCTGCCGGGCACGGCGCGGTCCGCGGTGAGCAGCACGGTGACCCCCACGGCGGCGCCGTCCCGGACCAGTCGCAGCAGACCGGCGGCACCGGTGGCCGGGTCGGCCTCCTCCAGCTGTGCGACCAGGCTCTCGTGGCCGTCGACGAGCACCAGCAGCAGCGGCTGGTCCGGGGCGGGACCGTCGACGCGGCGGCGGTCGACCTCCGCACCGAGCCGGGCGAGCAGCCGCAGTGCCCGGTGGGCGTCGTCCCGGCCGACGGCCGTGCCGCAGTGCGGGAGGACCGCGGCGTCCCGGGCGAGGGCTCCGCCGCCGTGGTCCAGGACGTGCACGTGCAGCCGGCTGGGTGGCAGCTGGTGCACCGCCTCACCGAGCACCGTGCGCAGCACGGTCGTCCGGCCGCTGCGGGGACCGCCGACCAGCAGCCAGCCGCCGGCCGCGGCGAGGTCCAGCTCGAGCGGTGCCTGCAGCTGGGCGTCGGGGGAGTCGAGCAGGCCGATCCGCAGCTGGGTGGGGCGCGCGCCGGCCGCCCACCGGTCCAGGTCCGCGGCCGCCAGCCGGTCGGGCAGCGGCGGCAGCCAGGGCCGGTCGACCGGGTGGAGCCCAGCAGACCCCGCCCGGACGTCCAGCGCTCCGACCAGCCGCGTCAGGTCGCCTGCCCCGGCGGGATCGGCCGGCGGAGGCGGTGGCACCCCGGGCACGGGCGGCCAGGGGCGTCGCCGCGCGGTCACCGTGGTGCCGCTCGCGGCCTGCACACCGGACACCCGGGCGACCTGGAAGAGCACCGGCGACGCCGAGCCGGTCCGCAGGTAGGCCCGCCCCGGGCGGTCGGCCGGCAGGTGCGCGGCGACGGCGCTGCCCAGGACGTCCCGGGCGTCGCCCTCGTCGGTGGTGCGCAGGCAGATCCGCAGGGAGGTGTTGGCCCGGATCTCCGGGCTGAGCACGCCCGCGGGACGCTGGGTGGCCAGCACGAGGTGCACCCCGAGCGACCGGCCACGCTGCGCGATGCCCACCAGGCCGGTGACGAAGCCGGGGAGCTCCTCGGCCAGGGTCGCGAACTCGTCGACGACGATGACCAGCCGGCTCAGGGCGACCGCGTCGGGCAGGTCGGCGAGGTCGCGCGCACGGTGGTCGGCGAGCAGCCGCTCGCGACGGGTCAGCTCGGCCGACAGCGACCGGAGGGCCCGGGCCGTCGACTGGTGGTCGAGGTCGGTGAGCACGCCGACGGTGTGCGGCAGCGTCGACGCCTCACCGAAGGCCGCCCCGCCCTTGTAGTCGACCAGCAGGAAGCTGCACCGGTCCGGCGGGTGGTGCAGGGCCAGGCTGGCGACGAGGGTCTGCAGCAGCTCGGACTTCCCCGAGCCCGTGGTCCCGGCGACCAGTGCGTGCGGACCGTCGGCGACCAGGTCGATGCCGAGGGGCTCCGGGCCGGTGGACCCCAGGACCGCCAGCAGCCGATCGCGGTGGCGGAGCCACGAGCCCACGACCTCGTCCCCGACGGACAGTCCCAGTCCGGTGCTGGGCAGGTCGAGCAGCCGGGCGCTGTCCGGCAGCGCGCCGGCCGACGCCGGGACGGTGAGCCCGGCGAGGTCGCGCGCGATGCCGGCGGCCGTGGCGGCGCTGACCGCGTCCAGGACGAGCGCACGCTCCTCGTCCAGCCCCGGGGCGCGCAGCCGTCCGCTGCTGCCCGTCTCGCCGGTCACCTCCAGCCGCGCGGCGGCCGGCAACGCCAGCGCCGCCTCCGAGTCGGCGAGGTCCAGCGTGACCAGCCGATCGGCTCCCCGGGCGAGTGCCTCGGCCACGGGCGGCTCGACCGGACCGTCCAGGACCACCAGCGTGCACGGCGCCGCCCCCGTCGTCCCGGCGGCGTCGAGCAGGCGTGCCGGCACCTCGTCCCCGGGGAGAGCGACCGCCTGCAGGTGCGGCAGCCACGTCGTCCACGCCCAGTCCGCCACCCGCTCGCGGTTGCAGGCCAGCACCACGCCGAGCTGCGCGGGTGACGTGAGGACGGCGAGCTGGCAGAGCGCGGAGCGCGCGATGCCCAGGGCCGGTCCGCGAGGACCCACGATGCCCAGGCTCCCGGTCGCGGCCAGCGACAGCGGGACGGGCACGTGCTCGGTGACCGCCGCGGTCGTGCTCCCGTCGGGCTCGACCCGGACGACGCCGGTCGGGCCGGTGCCGGTGCCCAACCGGACCGTGAGGCCGCCCGGGTCCCCGGAGCGCGACCACAACGGGCTGCTCCGGCGCCGCGCCGCAGCAGCCAACCGCGCCGGGTCCGGCTGGTCGTCGTCCCGGTCGGTCAGGTCGGCGCAGACGGCGGCATCGAGCTGGCTGTCCGCGAGTGCCCGCGCGAGGGCGTGGTCGGCCACCGCGCGGCGGTGGGTGCGGCGGCCGGTGACCCGGTCGGACGCCCACCCGGCGACCGCGACCAGCGGACCGAGCAGGGCGAAGAAGAGGAACTGCGGAGCGGACACCAGCCACGCCATCAGCAGGCCGCCCACCGCGGGCAGCGCGACGGCCACCCATCCCAGCCGGCGCCGGGGGCCCTGGACGGGCGGGCCCGGGAGCCGGACGACCGCGGTCCGCGGCGTCCGGGGCGGCGCGCCGAGCGGGCGCAGCAGCCGTCTGCCTCCCGCGGCCGGGACCTGCTCGAGGAGGGCGCCGCGCGGGCCGGTGAGCCGCAGCGCACTCGAGCCGACCCGCAGGACACCGCCGACCGGCCACTCCTGCGCGAGCGGGCCGACCGGCGTGCCGGGCGCCGCGCCGCCGGAGAGCGTGGTCCCGTTGGACGACCCGAGATCGGCCACGGTCACCCGGCCGGCCGCCACCGAGACGACGGCGTGCCGACGGGACACGTCGGGGTCGGCGAGCGGGAGCCCGCACCCGGCGCCGCGACCGAGCACCAGCGGACCCTGTCCGAGCGGGAGGGTGCGACCGGCGTCGGGCCCGCCGACGACGTGCAGCTCCAGGGCGCCGGACCCGGCACCGGACGTCTCCCGCGGCCCGGGGTGACCCAGCCCGAGGACGGCGCCGTTGCGCAGCAGCGGGCTGCTGAGAGGAGTCTGCGGGGGCAGCTCCACCGACCCGGCCCACAGCCGGACCTCCGGGAGGCCGAGACCGCTGCTCAGGGCGTCCGCGACGTCGGCGAGCACCCCGCCGTCGGGTGCCCGGACGTCGACGTCGACGGCCCCGTCGGGGGACTGCAGCGTCCAGCTGCGATCGCACACCGGGTCCGGGCCGGGACCTCGGGGACAGGGGAGGGGCACGCGGCGATGGTGCCGTGGGGTGGTGGGCCCGTGGTCGCCGCGGACCGCAGCTGTGGACAGCGGTCCGGCTTGTGGACGAGCGCCGCGGTCGCGGTGGCTCCGGACCTAGCGTCCACCTCGACCGGGAGGTCCCCGGACGAGGAGGAGCCATGAGGGTCGAGATCGCCACGTTGGACACGATGGCCGGGCAGTGCCAGGCGGAGGCGGCGGACACGGCCGCCCGCCATGCCGCCCTGTCCGCCGGCATCAACAGCTCGGTGCTGGAGGGCTGGACCGACAGCCAGGCCGCTGCGCGGTTCAGCGAGCTCTACGAGAAGTGGCGGCTGTCCAGCCAGGGGGTGAGCGAGGCGCTGACCGGCATGGGTCAGCTGCTGACCGGTGTGGCGGCGGCCTACCAGCAGCACGAGGCGGAGATGGCCGCCCGCATCGGTTCGCTGCTCTGAGCTGCGGGCTGATGCTGACCCGGCTCAGCCTGTCGCGGCAGGCGGGGCCGGGGCGGGGGTGGTCCGCTGGCGCAGGCCGTGCAGCCGCTCCCAGGGTGCGATCGACAGGATCGCGATGCAGTGCGGCAGGAACACGATGCCCAGCCCCAGGAAGGTGACCACGTGGAAGCTGAGCAGGAAGAGCACCAGGCCCACCCGCATCCGGTCGGTGCGCACCAGCAGCAGCAACGGCGCGGCCAGCTCACCGATGATCATCGCCCACTGCACGGCCGGGAGCAGGTAGGGCACGTCCAGCGTCCAGTCGGAGAAGACGCTGCCGCGGCGGACCACCGCACGGGCGATGGTCGCCCCGGTCGGCCAGTCCCACCCGCCGAAGCGGATCTTCGCCCAGGCGGCCAGGAAGTAGGTGAGCATGACCGCGACCAGCACCGCTGCCATGGCGAACCCGGCGGCCTCGGAGGAGCGCCGGTCCCTGAACCGGGTCCGTCCGATCGTCGGCAGGAGGGCGAGCGCGACGAGGAAGGCGATCCGGTCGTGGTCGACCTTGCCGTAGCTCATCGCGATGACCATCCACTCCGCGTAGAGCAGGAAGACGGCGAGCCCGAGCAGCCGGGGAGCGCGGCCGGTCGCCGCCGCGACCGCGGCGACCACCAGTGCCCACTGCACGACCAGCACGACCGTGTGCGTCGGGGTGGGCAGGTGCAGCAGCCGGCCGACCAGCAGCGGGGAGTACCAGGCGGTGGGCACCTCAGCGTGCGCCCGGACCCAGGAGGTGGTCAGGAAGACGTCGACCGGGATGAACAGGTAGGCGATGACCCGGAACACGGCGACGCGGGCCAGCGGCACGGGCCGGAACCACCAGCGCGGGGTCAGCGGGACGGCCGGCTCGGTCTCGGGGGTGGTCACCCCGGTCGCCGGCGCCACGGCCACCGTCCGGGCCTGCGCGGAGGCGCTCACTGCCCTCCCTCCAGGTCGTACTCGACCAGCACCCTGTCGGAGTACGCGTCGGTCGGTTGCCCGTCGGACAGCTCGAAGCGGCGCTGCACCACCTGCACCTCGACGAGTTCCTCCGCACCGGGGTGCTTCGCCGCGTAGGAGTCGGCGAGCAGGCCCAGCAGCTCCGGGTGCGCCTCGACCCGGGGCAGCTGGCCCTCGAACTCGGCGCGGCGCAGGCCCACCTGCCCACCGGACAGCCGGACCTCCTCGCCGGCCGCGGTCAGCCCCACCACCCGGGTGGAGACGACGGCGGCGTCCGGGTCGGCGCGGGTCGAGTACATCCGGAACGGGCCGAACGGGAAGGCGTCGTCCTCGCCCCACACCGCGCCGACGAGCAGCAGGGCCAGCACCAGGGCCGCACCGGCGAGCCGGGCGGCGCGGGCGGCCGGTCTCAGCCGGACCACCTCGGCCTCGGCCGGCAGGTCGGGGGCGGACTGGAGCGGCACGAGGTCATCGTAGGATCGGCGCCCGTCCCGACGGGTCATCGTCGCTCCGTGGCGGGCAGCTGCTGTCCCGGCCGCCGGGCCGGAGCGCCTCGGCTGTGCCACCCGCGTCGTCCGTCGACCGATGTCGACCAGTGGGAGCAGCCCCGATGCAGTTCGGCCGGTTCTACGAGGAGTTCGAGGTCGGGGCCGTCTACAGGCACTGGCCCGGCAAGACCGTCACCGAGTACGACGACCACCTGTTCTGCCTGATCACCATGAACCACCACCCGCTGCACCTCGACGCCCACTTCGCCGCCGAGGCCACCGACTTCGGCAGGAACGTCGTGGTGGGCAACTACGTCTACTCGTTGCTGCTGGGGATGAGCGTCCCCGACATCTCGGGCAAGGCGATCGCCAACCTCGAGGTCGAGTCGCTCAAGCACGTCGCGCCGACCTTCCACGGCGACACCGTCTACGGCCAGACCACCGTCCTGGACAAGACCGAGTCGAGGTCCAAGGACGATCGCGGCGTCGTCCACGTGGAGACCATCGGCTACAAGCAGGACGGCACCGTCGTCTGCACCTTCCGGCGCAAGGTCATGGTCCCCAAGCGCTCCCACGGCGGGAGTCGCGGCGGCGAGCAGCCCGGTCGGCCGGAGCCGATCCGGACATGAGCCGGGCGGGCGCCGTCAGCACGGCGGGGCGTCCGCACGCTCAGCGGGGCAGCGCGCCCCAGCCGGACAGCGCCGCCACCACACCCGGGGCCATGTCCAGCGCCGCCAGGCCGGCCGCGTCCACGAACACGGCGTCCGCGGCGTCGTCACCGGCCACCGGCCGCTGTGCCGGGTCGAGCAGCGTGCACGCCCAGTCGGTGACGGTGAAGACGACGCCGTCCCCGTCGATCCGCACCCGGCCCAGCACCCGTTCGGGATGCACCCGCAGCCCGGTCTCCTCAGCGGTCTCCCGGACCACCGCCTCGGCCTCGGTCTCCCCGGCCTCCATCCGTCCGCCGGGCACCGACCACAGCCCGGCGCTGGGCGCGTGCCCCCGCCGGATCAGCAGCAGCCGGCCCTGCGCGTCGTGCACCACCGCGCCGACGCACGGCACCTCCGGCACCGCTCCGCTCACGTCGGCGAGGCTACGGCGGGGCCGGCCCGGGCAGCGGACCGGGCACGGCTCCCCAAAGCTTGACGAACACCACCCAGGACAGGACGGTGAGCGGCCATGAGCGTCTCCCCGGTGTGCCCGCGCTGCGGCGAGGCGTTGACCGTCAAGCCCGGCTCGACCGCCGAGGGCTGGTGCCACGTGCACGCGCTGGTCACCCCCCTGCACCACACCGCCGTCGTCGCACACGACGCGATCAACGCCGTCACCGCCGACGCGCGGGTGCCCGCCTGGGTGCCGGACCCGATGCCCGGGGGCTGGGCGGTGACCGGTCTGGCCTGGGGAGGGGAACCGGGTGCCCGGGCGATCGTCGTCGCCTGCGCCGGCCCCGCCCCGCTCGGCGGCCCCGCCGAGCTGGTGCTGGTCGCCGAGGAGCCGGGCACCGGGCTGGGCTGCGGGTACGCCGGGCTGCCGGGCGTCGATCCCGGCGACCTGGTCAGCGGCCCATCGACGGCCGAGATCCGCGCCGCCGGGCAGCGGGCGCCGCTGTGGCTGGTGCCCACCGGCGACGACCGCGCCGCCTACGTGGGCGAGGCCAACGGCGTCTGGCTGTGGCTGGTCACCTGGCCCGCGTCCGCCGCCTGGCTGCTCGCCGAGGACCTGGAACTGCTCGACCTCCGCGACCGGGTCTACCCCGACCTGCCGCTCGGCCCGCCGACCGAACGGCTGCTCCCCGGCCGGTGAGGCGACCGGATCCGCACGGATCGAGTCCGTTCGCCAGGCACCGGCGTGGCGGCTGGTCGCAGCTGTGGGACAGCTGTTACCCATGTGCTGCGGCCGATCGGTCGTGACGGCCAGCTGCGCCGTCGGCCCGCCACGGCTCGCGGTCGGCCGCCCCCTGAGGAGAGGAACGCGACCCGTGCTGAAGAAGGTGCTCACCTGGCTGGCCGTCGCGTTCGTGGTCTTCTACGTGATCCAGCGTCCCGACGACGCGGCCGGGATCGTCCGCAGTGCCGGCGCGGCCCTGGGTGACGCAGCGCAGTCGCTGTCCACCTTCGTGGTCTCGCTGGTCTGAGCTCGGCCGTGTCCGGCCCGGCTCCCCGGCGCCCCCGCTGGGGCAAGGACGCCGAGAAGTACCTGCTCTCCGATGAACCGCCGGTCATCGCGACCCGGCGGCACCCGGCAGTGCTGGTCCGCCCCTTCGCCCGCGGCGTGCCGGCGCTGCTCGTCGGCGTCTGGGTGCTGCAGCTGGACCCGACCAACCGGGTCGGGACCGCCGTCGGGCTGCTGGTCGTCCTCGGCGCGCTGGGCTACCTGGGGCTGCACGCCGCCGAGTGGCGGGTGCGGCACCTGCTGGTCACCCGCCGCCGGGTGCTGCTGACCTCCGGGGTGGTCATCCGGACGGTCGCCGTCATGCCGCTGCGCCGGATCACCGACCTGACCTGGAAGGAGACCTTCTGGGGGCAGGTGCTCGGCTACGGCACGTTCCGCTTCGAGTCCGCCGGGCAGCAGCAGGGACTCGACGTCATCGCCTTCATGCCGCACGCCGACGCGCTGTACAAGCGGCTGTCGGAGCTGATGTTCGGCACCGACTCCAGCTCCAACCCGGTGAGCGCCGACGAGGACGCCGACGGGTCGATGGCCGCCGACGACCGGGGGGACGGCAACGCACCCGAGCAGCACCTGCCCCGTCCGCTGCGGTCCGGGCGGCGGCACGACACCGCTCCCATCCCGCGCACCCGGCCCGGCCGCTCGTCCCTCGAGGACTGAGCGACCTGCGCGGCGGCCGACGCGGTACGGCAGGCTGACGGCGTGCGCATCGACCTGCACACCCACTCCTCGGTCTCCGACGGGACGGAGACCCCCGCAGCACTGGTCGCCACGGCCGCCGCTGCCGGGCTGGACGTCGTCGCGATCACCGACCACGACACCACCGGCGGCTGGGCGGCGGCCTGGGCCGCGCGCCCGCCCGGGCTGACGATCGTCCCGGGGATGGAGCTGTCCTGCCGCTACTTCCCCAGCGATGAGCCGCCGATCTCCGTCCACCTGCTCGCCTACCTGTTCGACCCGCTGCACCCGGCCTTCGCCGCCGAGCGCGTCCGGCTGCGCGAGGAGCGGCTCAACCGGGGGGAACGGATCGTCGCCGGGCTCGCCGCCGACGGCTACCCCGTCGACTGGGCGGAGATCGTGGCCCACAGCGACGGCGGGGTGGTCGGGCGGCCGCACATCGCCCGCGCGCTCGTGGACTCCGGCGTCGTCGAGTCCGTCGACCACGCGTTCGCCACCCTGCTGCACCACCGCAGCCCCTACTACGCGAGCAAGGCCGACACCGACGTGCTCGACGGCATCCGCCTCGTGCGTGCCGCGGGTGGCGTGCCGGTGTTCGCCCACGGGCTGGCCACCACGCGGGGGCGGGTCGTCGGCGACGACGCCATCGCCGCGATGGCCGCGGCCGGCCTGCTCGGCCTCGAGGTCGACCACCCCGACCACACCCCGGACCAGCGGGCGTACCTGCGCGCACTCGCCGACGGGCTGGGGCTGCTGCGCACCGGGTCCAGCGACTACCACGGCACCAACAAGCGCACCCCGATCGCCGCCTGCACCACCGAACCGGACCAGTTCGAGCTGCTGCTGGCTGCGGGCACCGGCGTCCCCGTCGTCACCGACTGAGCGCCCGGCGCGGCTCCGGTCCTGTCGGTGCCCCCGGCTACCGTGACCGACGTGGACAGGGGGCGGCGGTGAGCGGGCAACTGGAGATGCCGGGCATGCCCCGGCGGCTGTTCTCGGCCACCCCCAGCAAGCTGGCCACCTACGCCGACTGCCCCCGCCGCTACCGGTTCGCCTACCTGACCCGGCCTACCCCGCCCAAGGGGCCGGCCTGGGCGCACAACACCGTCGGCGCGGCGGTGCACGCGGCACTGCGCTCGTGGTGGGAGCTGCCCCTGGTCAAGCGCAGCCCGGCCGCGGCCCGGCAGCTGCTGTACGGGGTGTGGTCGCGCACCGGCTTCCGTGACGAGGAGCAGGCCGACCGGTGGCGGTCGCGGGCCGCGGGCTGGCTCACCGACTACGTGGGCGAGCTCGACCCCGCCGAGGAGCCGGTGGGCACCGAGCGCACCGTGGGGGCGACCACCGAGCGGCTCGCGTTGTCCGGCCGCATCGACCGCATCGACCAGCGCGGCGACGAGCTGGTGGTCGTCGACTACAAGACCGGCCGGGTCCCGTCCACCGAGGACGAGGCGCGGGGGTCACCGGCGCTGGCCATCTACGTGCTCGGGGTGCGGCGCACGCTCCGCCGGGCGTGCAGCCGGGTCGAGCTGCACCACCTGCCCTCCCGCACCGTCGCGGTGTTCGACCACACCGAGAGGTCGCTGGCCAACCACGTCCGCCGGGCCGAGGACATCGCCGCCGACATCGAGGCGGCGACCGAGGCGCTGGCCGGCGGGGCGGATCCCGACGTCGCCTTCCCACCGGTCACCGGCCAGCAGTGCAGCTGGTGCGACTTCCGGCCCAGCTGCCCGGCCGGGCAGGCGGCCGCCCCCGCGCGTGAGACCTGGAGCTTCCTGGCCGAGGAGGCCGCGCCCGCCGAGTGAGGTGGCGCGCTGCTGGACTCCACCCCACGCGACGGCGGCCCGTGCCGCCGAGCCGTCAGCTCGACCGCGATGCTCGAGGCCGACCCGGCAGTCATGGCGGGCACCGGAGCGGTCCGCCGGACGTCGCCGCCAGGGTGCCGATCAGCCGCCGGTCACGCCCCGCACCGCGAGGGACACCGCGAGGGAGACCATGACCGCGGCGATGACCGCGTCGAGCACGCGCCAGGCGGTGGGCCGGGCGAAGACCGGCCGCAGCAGCCGGGCGCCGAAGCCCAGCCCGGTGAACCACAGCGCGCTGCCCAGCGCCGCCCCGCCCGCGAACCACCAGCGGCGCTCACCGTAGGTCCCGGCGAGCGAGCCGAGCAGCACCACGGTGTCCAGGTACACGTGCGGGTTGAGCCAGGTCAACGCCAGGGCGGTGGTCAGCGTCGCCACCAGCCCGGCCCGGCGCCCGGCGGCCTCGGTGACCAGGGCGGCCGGCCGCAGTGCCCGGCGGGCGGCCAGCACCCCGTAGACCAGCAGGAACGCGGCGCCGGCGAAGCAGACGACGGTCAGCACGTCCGGCGCCCGGGTCACCAGGGCGCCGGCGCCGGCGGTCCCGGCCACGATGAGGACGGCGTCGGAGAGCAGGCACACCACGACGACCCCGGCGACGTGCTCCAGCCGCAGTCCCTGGCGGAGCACGAAGGCGTTCTGGGCGCCGATGGCGACGATGAGCGACAGCCCTAGGCCGAGCCCGGCGGCCGCGGCGAGCAGAGCGGCGGTCACCGCACCGACGTCAGGTGGGACCCGGGGCGCATTGCTGACCGTCGATGCGACCCGCGGGCTGCCGGGAGCACTGCGTGACGCCGGGCGCTGCCCGACCTCGGCACCCGACCCGGTTCAGCCGCTGCCGCCCTGCCCGGCCGGCTGCTCGCCACGACCCTCGTCACCGCAGCCACACCGACCTCGGTGGACGACCACCGATCAGCCGCATCCCCGTCAGCAGTGCCGGTGGGGCCCGACATCTAGGCGCTGAGTGGCTCGGCGTCGGCCACGCGCTCGCGGGCGGCCCGGACGATCGGCGACTCGCGCACCCGGACCGGCACCGCCAGCGCGGCCTGGCGGAACGCCTTGAGCCCCGCCGTCGCCGCCGTGTCGGTGAGCCCGAACCCGGGCAGGCCGTAGACCTGGCGAGCCCAGCGCGGCAGGGTCGCCGCGCCGAGCGAGGCCAACGTGCTCCACGCCGGGCGCGCCGGGGTGAGCAGCTGCACCCAGCCCGGCATCGGCGGCACCAGGATGAACCGGGACGCCGCCCGCGCGGCCGGGGTCACCGCGAGGTGCGCGCGGATCCCGTCGAAGTAGGCGGCCAGCTCCGCGACCGTCGTCGGCACCGAGGACTCCTCGGCGCCGATCAGCACCGCGGCCACCACCTGCTCGGTGACGTACCGGTCGGCCTCGGCGTCGGTGAGCGGGACGCCGGCCCGGCGCGCGGTGGACAGCAGCGAGTCGACCTCGCAGTTGTGCACCCACAGCAGCAGGTCGGCGTCGTCGACGGAGTACGACCGCCCGGTGGTCCCCTCGACGGCGGCCTTGCCCCGGTGCATGCCGCGCACCCGCCGCACGACCCGCAGCGCGTCGCGCCGGGTGCCGTAGGTCAACGTGGCGACGTACTCCGCGGTGCGGGTGAGCCGCGCCCACGGGTCGGTGGTGAACCCGGTGGAGAACTGGTGCACGCCGTCCATCGCGACCGGGTGCAGGGCCTGGAGGAGCAGCGCGCGGATGCCACCGACGGAGAAGGCCGGGTCGCTGTGGATCCGCCAGGTGACGCTGTCGGGGCCGAAGAAGCCGAGCAGGTCCTCCTCGGGCGAGAACTCCTTGATCGACGGGATGGGCCTCACCGGACGGCCTCGGCCCGGTCGTCGGCCGCCGCGGCGCCGGCTCCCGGGTCGGACCAGAAGGACAGGAGGACCGCACACGTGCGGGCCGGGTTCTCGATGGCGGGGGAGTGCACCGCCTGCCGGATCACCTCGTGCCGGGCCCCGAGCCGCTGCGCCATGTCGGTCTGGGCGGCGGGGCTCCACGCGTCGTCGGCTATCCCGTGGGCGACCAGCACCGGAACCCCGGTGGCGGCGAGCTCCGCCACCCGGTCGGGTTCGGTGAGCAGCGCGTCGGCCATGCCGCGCAGGCCCGCGGCGCTGTTGGCCAGGAAGCGCTCGCGCAGGAACTCCTGGGTCGGCGCCGGCACCGCCTGGGCGCGGGGGTCGGTCATCGCGAGCTGCTCGAGGGTGTCGTTGACCAGCTGCACCCCGCCGGCGTCCAGCAGCGGTCCGAGGTGCTCGAGCAGCTCCGCGCGTGGGCCGGTCAGGTACGCCGGTCCGCTGCCGAGCAGGGTCAGCGAGGCGAAGAGCCCGGGCTCGGCCAGCACCGCGGCGCGGGCGACGAGGCCGCCGAAGCTGTGCCCGAGCAGGTGCAGCGGGCCGGGGGACTCGGCGCGCAGCTGACGGGCGACCGTGCGGACGTCGGCGGCCAGCTCGGCGACGGAGTACTCCGCCGGGTCGTCGGGACCGGGCGACTCGTACTGGCCGCGCTGGTCGATCGCGACGGCCCGCAACCCGGCGGCGGCGATCGGTGCGAGCAACGAGGCGAAGTCCTCCTTGCTGCCGGTGAAGCCGGCGACCAGCAGGACCGTGCCCCCGTCGGCGGTGCCGGTGTCCAGGGCCGCCAGCGGACCGGCGCGCCCGGGGACCGTGACCCGGGCGGCGTCGTGGGCCGCGAGCTGGCGGAGGTCGTCGGGGGCGGTGTGCTCGGAGCCACCAGGCAGGACCATGCCCCGAGTGTGCCCTGCACTTCGGTCGTGCGCCGCCGATCCCTCGGGTCAGCGGTAGCCGAGGACCTCGTCGGCGGTCGCGTACACCACGACCGGGCCGACGACGGAGGTGCGGCCACCGACGGGGAGGGGGTCGTCGGTGCGGGACCGGCCGACCTCGAGTCCGTCGGCCAGCGAGCGCTGCACGAAGGCGCCGTCCTCGGGCACGGTCACGGTGTCGCCGGCCTCGCCGGCCGAGGGCAGCCCGACCGCGGGGACCGACCAGCGCTGCAGGCCGGTGGCCTGGTCCAGCGCGTAGACGGTGCCCCGCGCCCAGAGCAGTGCGACGTCGCCGACGCCCGCCTGCTGGAGGGGTTCGCTGCCGGGGTCCTGCCCGGCGGGCAGGGCCGGGAGCGGGAGCTCGGTGAGCAGCGAGCCGTCAGCGGGGGAGAGCACCTGCACCCGGTCGCCGACGACGACGTCCACCAGCCGGTCTGCCCCGGCGAGCCGGGCGGTGCCGCCGTCGGTCGTGATGTCCCGGCTCCAGACGGCGTTGCCACCGAAGGCGTCGAACAGGGACACCTGCAGGGTGTCCGCGCCCGTGCAGCGCTGCAGCACGACGACGCCGGTGCTCCCGGCGTCCGAGCCCACCAGCCGGCACCCGGTGGGTGCCGCGTAGCGCCACCGGGTGTTGTTGCCGGTCGGGTCGAGGGTGACGATGCCGGTCGGACTGCTGGCCAGCAGGACCTGGTCGGTGCTGGTCAGGTCGACGTCGGTGCGGTAGCGCACGTTGCGGGTCCAGTCGCGGACCCCGGTGGCGGCGGCGAACGCGACCGCCTCGTTGCACCGGCTGGTGGTCCGGAAGACGGCGATGACCACGCCGTCCACCGCGGTGGCGTCGCAGAGCCGCGCGTTGCTGCGCCGGTAGTGCCAGGCCTCGGCGCCCGAGGCGGCGTCGACCATGGCCAGCCCGTGCTCGTCGGTGACCAGCACCCGGCCGACCTCCACCACCCGTCGCGGGGCCGGCCCGGTGGCCGAGGACCACGCCTGCGTGACCGTCGCGGCCGGCGTCCCGTCCGGGACGGTCACCGCGCTCGCCGTGGTGCTCGAGGTGGCCGCGGCGTCGGAGGTGCGCCACAGCAACACGGCGACGGCGGCCACCACGAGGGTGACCGCCGTCCACACCCAGACCCGCAGGGGCGGGCGTCGCATCTCGGTGACGTGCTGGAACGGCCTGCCTTCAGGGGCCCGCTCCGAGCGGAGCGAGGGGTGGGGGGAAGGCTGGTCGTCCATCTAGGCCGCGGACTCGGACCCGCCGCCGTTGCCGCCCCGACCGCCACGCCGGCGCCGGCGACGCGGACGGCCGCTGCCGCCCTCACCGGGCTCGCCACCGGCCACCGCCGGTGCGGGGGTGTCGCCCGCCGGGGCGTCGCCGCCCAGCGCCGCAGCGGCACCCTCGGCGGCAGCGCCGCTGCCCCGGGTGCGCTGCCGCGGGCGGCTCTTGCGCGGACCGGCCGAGGGCTGCTCCTCGTCGGCGCGGGCGGCGTCCCGGCCGGGGCCGGAGTGGCTGCCGCCCGAGTGCCCGCTGCCGGTGCGCTGCCGCTTGCCGGTCTCGCCGAGGTCCTCGAGGGTCTCGGCGCCCAGGCCCTCGCGGGTGCGCTGGGAGCGGGGCAGCCGGCCGGTCGCCGTCGTCGGCACGTCGAGGTCGGTGTAGACCCACGGCGACGTCGAGTACGTCTCCGGCGGGTCGGCGAAGTCCAGGTCGAGCGCCTTGTTGATCAGCTGCCAGCGGGGGATGTCGTCCCAGTCGACGAGGGTCACCGCGACGCCGGTGCTGCCGGCCCGGCCGGTGCGGCCGATCCGGTGCACGTAGGTCTTCTCGTCCTCGGGGCACTGGTAGTTCACGACGTGGCTGACGCCGGTGACGTCGATGCCGCGGGCGGCGACGTCGGTGGCGACCAGGACGTCGACCTTGCCGGCGCGGAACGCGCGCAGCGCCTGCTCACGGGCGCCCTGGCCGAGGTCACCGTGCACGGCGGCGGCGGCGAAGCCGCGCTCCACCAGGTCGTCGGCGACCTTCTGCGCAGTGCGCTTGGTCCGGCAGAAGACCATCACCAGGCCGCGGTCGCGGGACTGCAGCACCCGGGACAGCAGTTCCGGCTTGTCCAGGTTGTGCGCCCGGTAGATGAACTGGGTGGTCTGCGGGACCGTCGAGCCCTCGTCGTTGCCGTGCGCCCGGATGTGCGTGGGCTGGGTCATGAACGACCGGGACAGCGTGACGATCGGCCCGGGCATCGTCGCGGAGAACAGCATGGTCTGCCGCTTGTCCGGGACCATCGCCAGGATCCGCTCGATGTCGGGCAGGAAGCCGAGGTCGAGCATCTCGTCGGCCTCGTCCAGCACGAGGACCTTGACCTTCCCCAGGATCAGGTGACCCTGCTGGGCCAGGTCGAGCAGCCGGCCGGGAGTGCCGACGACGATCTCGACACCGGCCTGCAGCGAGGAGACCTGCGGCTCGAACGCGCGGCCGCCGTAGATGGCCTGCACCCGGATGCCGCGCTTGGCGCCGGCCGCAGCCAGGTCGCGGGAGACCTGCACGCACAGCTCACGGGTCGGGACGACGACCAGCGCCTGCGGGACACCGTCGCCGCCCTCGGCCGGCGGGATGACGCGCTGCAGCATCGGGACGCCGAAGCCGAGGGTCTTGCCGGTGCCGGTGCGGGCCTGGCCGATGAGGTCGTGGCCGGCCAGCGCGAGCGGGAGGGTCAGCTCCTGGATGGCGAAGGTGCGGGTGATCCCGACCTCGGCCAGCGCAGCGATGACGTCGGGGTGCACGTCGAAGTCGCTGAACAGCGGGCTGTCGGGGGCGACGGGCGCCCCGCCCAGCTCCTCGACCTGCTGCTCGAGCTCCTCGGGAGCCGGAGCGCCGGTCTCGGCGTGCTCCAGCTCGGGAGCGGGGATCGTGCTGCTGTCGACGGGGGTGTTCTCGGTGGAGGTCAGTTCTCTCGCCTCGGTCTGGTGGGGGACCGGTCGCGGCGCCGGTGCGCGAGCTCAGGAGCTCGCGCGTTGCCCGGCGGTGCTCTGCGGTCCCGGGGTCGGTTCCGGGATGTTCGATCCAAGCGCCGACGCGGCCAGCAGACCGGGCGTCGAGTGCAGACTGCCCGGGAGACGGCCCTCGGAGGGCCGGTCTCGAGGAGATCCAGCGGTCATCAGCGCACAGGGGATTGCTCTCGGTGAACGGACCTGGCGGCCCGCCGGTCCCATCCTAGCCCGGGCAGCCCGTTAGCCTCGCTCAGCCGCCCCGTGACACGGGCTGTGGACGCAGCGGTCCGCGGCCGCGGGGCGCAGGGCACGAGGAGGGGGAGCGCGTGACCGCGGTCGACGAGGGAACCGGACACCGGGCGGTCATCGAGCTGCTGGGGGTCCTCGCCTACGCCGAGCTCACCGCCTTCGACCGGTTGGCCGAGGACGCCCGGCTGGCGCCGACCCTGGACGGCCGGGCCGCGCTCGCCCGGATGGCGGCCGCCGAGATCGCCCACCACGAGCGGGTCTCCGCACGGCTGCGCGAGCTCGGTGCCGACGTCACCGCGGCGATGACCCCGTTCGTCGCCGCCCTCGACGCCTTCCACGACGGCACCCGGGCGAGCACCTGGCTGGAGGGCCTGGTCAAGGCCTACGTGGGCGACGCGCTGGCCGCCGACTTCTACCGCGAGGTCGCGGCCTTCCTCCCGCAGCCGGACCGGGCGCTGGTCGAGGAGGTGCTCGCCGACACCGGGCACGCGGACTTCGCCCTCCGTGAGGTGCGCGCCGCGATCGCCGCCGACCCCAAGGTCGCCGGCCGGCTCGCGCTGTGGGCGCGCCGGCTGGTCGGTGAGGCGCTCACCCAGTCGCAGGCGGTCATCGCCGAGCACGACGAGCTGGCCGAGCTCATCATCGCCGGGACCGGGGACCTGGCCGGGGTGAGCGAGCTGCTCGGCCGGATCACCACCGCGCACTCGGTCCGCATGCGGGCGCTGGGGCTGAATCCGTGACACTGCGATCCTGACGGATCGCACCGCGGCCAGGAGCCGTACCCCTGACCGATGAGCCGTTGCGCTTCCGGCGTCCCCGGCTGGGTGCTCGGGTTGCTCGGCGTCCCCGGCTCGTGCCCGCGATGACTCGTCGTCCCCGGCTCACGGAACGTCGACAGGGCGCCACCGCATGCGCGGTGACGCCCTGTCGAGCTCTGCCTGGTGCCGGCTCAGCCGGCGATGAAGCCCACGCGCCGCGAGTCGGCCTCGGCGATCTCGACGTAGGCGATCCGGTCGGTCGGGACGACGATGCGGCGGCCGCGCTCGTCGACCAGCGTGAGCAGGCCGTCCTTCGACCCGGTCATGGCCTTGGACACCTCGGCCGCGATCTCGTCCGGGGTCTTGGGGCTGTCGATGACCAGCTCACGGGGGGAGTGTTGGACACCGATCTTTACTTCCACGCGGGGATGCCTCCTCAGGTCGGACTGCCGAGCACCCACGCTAGTCCAGCCCCGCGAACCGGAGCCGGGCCAGCAGGTGCGCCGACAGCGAACGCGCTCGTCAGTCGGCGTCGTCGCGGCGCGGGAAGCCGGACATGCCGCGCCAGGCCAGCGAGGACAACAGCGCCACCGCCTCGTCCCGGGACACCGTGCCCTTGCTCGCCAGCCACCAGCGGGCGCTGGTCTCGGCCAGCCCGGTCATCCCGGCCGACAGCAGCAGCGCCCGCTCCGGGTCCGCGCCGGTCTCCACCGCGATCACCTCGGCGATGGCCTCGATGCAGGCCCGGGCGCCGCGGTCGGCGAGCCGCCGGACGTCTGGGTCGTTGCGCAGGTCGGACTCGAAGACCAGCCGGAAGGCCTCGCCGTCGGCGTCGATGAAGTCGAAGTAGGCGCCGACCGCGCCGTCGACCCTGGTCCGGTTGTCCTCGGTGCCGTCCATCGCCTGGCGCACCCGGTCGGTGAGCTCGTCGACCTGCTGCTCGAGCAGTGCCAGGTACAGCTCCCGCTTGCCCGGGAAGTGCTGGTAGAGCACCGGCTTGCTGACGCCGGCCCGGTCGGCGATGTCGTCCATCGCCGCGGCGTGGAAGCCCTGCGCGACGAAGACGTCCTGGGCGGCGCGCAACAGTTGGACGCGGCGGGCGCCCCGTGGCAGGCGGGAGGTCCGGCGGGCGACCGGGGGCACGGGTACGGGGCGGCTGGGGTGCATGGCGTCGTGATCTTAGCGGCGCGCCCCGGCGACGGCACCGGGCCGAGCGGTGATCGCGGAGCGGTGTTCTACCGTCGGGTAGGTGACCGACGCCCGGCTGTCCGACGCCCTCCTGCCCCGGCCCGGTGCGCTGATCCCGCCCTGGCCGGGCGCGATGGTGCCCGTGACCGGTGGTGAGGTCTTCGTGCGGCACACGCCGTGGTGCGGTCCGGTCGCCGGCGACGTCGACCCGGCCGACGCCCCCCGCGAGCGGGCCCTCTACGTGCACGGTCTGGGCGGGGCCTCCACCAACTGGACCGACCTCGCCGCGCTGCTCGCCGTCCGCTTCGACGGCTACGCGCTGGACCTCCCCGGTTTCGGTCGGTCCGCGCCGCCGCCGCGGTACTCCGTCCACCGTCACGTGCAGGCTGTCGTCGACGTGCTCGAGTGGGTCGTCGCGCGGCCTGGTCCCGGTCAGGGCGCCCCGGTGCACCTGGTCGGCAACTCCCTCGGTGGGCTGGTGAGCGTGTGGGTCGCGGCCCGCCGTCCGGACCTCGTCGCCACGCTCACGCTGATCTCCGCGGCGATGCCGGTGTACCGCGTGCCGGCCGCCTTCGACCGGGCGATCGCGCTGGTGCTGCTCCCCGGCGTCCCGGCGCTGGCCGAGCGACGCCTGGCCGGGGCGAGCCCCGAGCAGCGGGTCCGCGGGTTGCTGCAGATGTGCTTCGGCGACCCGTCGCGGGTGCCGCGGGAGCGGGTGGAGGAGGCGGTCCAGGAGATGCGCGACCGGGACGAGCAGCCCTGGGCCGGCCAGGCGCTCACCCGCAGCCTGCGCGGGCTGATGACCTCCTACCTGCGGGTCGGCCGGGCGAACGCCTGGCGGATGGCCCGCTCGGTGAAGGTGCCGTCGCTGGTCGTGTGGGGCGACCGGGACCGGCTGGTCGACCCGGCACTGGCCCCCCGGCTGGCCGCCGTCCTCCCCGACTCCCGGCTCCAGGTGCAGGAGGGCATCGGTCACCTGGCGATGCTGGAGGCGCCGGAACCGACCGCGCGGGCCGTGCTCGCCCTCGCCGAGGACGCCGCTGCCCCGGTCGTGGAGGTCCCTGCCGGACGGGTGTGACGGGGTGGTCCGACACGTTGCCGGGTGCCGTTGCGGTCAGGCACCGGACCGGCCTCCCGTGAGAACCTGGGCCGCGTGACGAGCCCCGGGTCCCGCGCGCCGCGCGAGGCCTGGCGCTACGGGGGTCCCGACGTCCCCGGTGCGAGCCCGCGCCAGCGGCCGACCCCGGGGCCGCGGGGGTCCGATCCCCGGGTGACCCGTTCCGCGCCGCTGCACCGTCCGCCCGCGAGCCCGTTGGTGGCCCGTCGCGGACCCGTCGCTGGGCCGGTGCGCCGGACCGTCTCGCCGGGCGGGTGGTTCCGCCGCTTCGTGCGACGCCACGGCTGGCGGGCGTACGCCATCCCGGTGCTCGCCGTCGCCACCGTGCTCACCCTGGTCGACGTCGTCACCGGCGGTGGGACGACGGCGGCCACCCGGTCGAGCGCGCTGGACGCGCCGGTCAGCGCCGCGCCGGGCACGCCGAGCACCCCGTCGGCCCCGGCCGAGGGTGAGGGGGCGCCGTCCCAGACGGCGGCCGGGACGGCAGCGGTCACCTTCGTCGAGCAGGGCGCCGGCACTCTCGGCATCGTCGACGGCACCTCCGCCGTCCACGGCACCGGACCGCTGCAGCGCTTCGTCGTCGAGGTGGAGGACGGCGTGGGGGTGGACGGCAGCCAGTTCGCCGCAGCCGTCGAGACCACCCTCGGTGACCCGCGGTCCTGGGGCAGCGGCGGGCAGATGTCCTTCCAGCGGGTCGGTGCCGCGGAGGCCGCGGCCGGCGACTACGACTTCCGGGTCAGCCTGGTGAGCCCCGGCAGCATGGAGACCTGGTGCCCGGGCGTCGGCACCGGCGGCTACACCTCCTGCCGGTACGGCGAGCGCGCGGTCATCAACCTCGCCCGCTGGGAGACCGCCGTCCCCGACTACGCCGGAGACCTCGCGACCTACCGGCAGTACGTGGTCAACCACGAGGTCGGCCACGCCCTGGGTCACGGCCACGAGCAGTGCGGCGGAGCCGGCCAGCTGGCGCCGGTCATGGAGCAGCAGACCCTCGGGCTGCAGGGCTGCGTCAAGAACGCCTGGCCGTACCCGTGACATCGTGATCCTCCGGATCACACCGCGGCCAGGTGCCGTGCCCCGGCGTCGTTGAGCCGCTTCCAGCGTGCCGGTCGGGGAGCCTCCGGCCCCCGCGACCGGTCCGCTGACCGGCCTGTCGGCCGGGGATCCGTACCCGTGACATCGTGATCCTCCGGATCACACCGCGGCCGGGTGCCGTGCCCCGGCGTCGCTGAGCCGTTGCCCGCGTGCCCGGCGGGAACCCTCCGGGCCCCGCGCCGGGTCCGCGGACCGGCCTTGCGGCCGGGGTCCGTACTGGGCTCCCGCGTCGCGGGATTACCGGCGCGTGTCAGGCTGTTCGGCAGACCAGGACCCCGGCCTCTGGAGCCGGTCAGCCCTGATGCCTGTGAGGAGAGCTCCGTGTCGTTGCCACCCCTGGTGGAGCCCGCCGACGACCTGTCGATCGACGAGGTCCGCCGCTACAGCCGCCACCTGATCATCCCCGACGTCGGGATGGACGGGCAGAAGCGGCTCAAGAACGCCAAGGTGCTGGCCGTCGGTGCCGGTGGCCTCGGCTCGCCCGTGCTCATGTACCTGGCCGCGGCCGGGGTCGGGACGCTGGGCATCGTCGAGTTCGACACCGTCGACGAGTCCAACCTGCAGCGCCAGATCATCCACGGGCAGTCCGACGTGGGCCGGTCCAAGGCCGAGAGCGCGCGGGACTCCATCAAGGAGATCAACCCCTACGTCGACGTCCGGCTGCACGAGACGCGGCTGGACAGCGAGAACGTGCTGGAGATCTTCGCCGACTACGACCTCATCGTCGACGGCACGGACAACTTCGCCACGCGCTACCTGGTCAACGACGCCGCCGTGCTGCTGGGCAAGCCCTACGTGTGGGGCTCGATCTACCGGTTCGACGGCCAGGTCTCGGTCTTCTGGAACGAGCACGGGCCCAACTACCGCGACCTCTACCCGGTCCCGCCGCCGCCCGGCATGGTGCCCTCCTGCGCCGAGGGTGGCGTCCTGGGTGTGCTCTGCGCGACCATCGGCGCCATCCAGGCCACCGAGGCGGTCAAGCTCATCACCGGCATCGGCGAGACGCTGCTCGGCCGGCTGATGGTCTACGACGCCCTGGAGATGACCTTCCGCACGATCAAGGTGCGCAAGGACCCCGAGGGTGAGCCGATCACCGGCCTCATCGACTACGAGGCGTTCTGCGGTGTCGTCTCCGACGAGGCGCAGGAGGCCGCCGCGGGCTCGACGATCACCGTCGACGAGCTCAAGGACATGATGGACGCCGGCAAGGACTTCGAGCTGATCGACGTCCGGGAGCCCAACGAGTACGAGATCGTGTCCATCCCGGGCGCCAAGCTGATCCCCAAGGACGAGATCCTGTCCGGCCGGGCGCTGGCGCAGCTGCCCAACGACAAGCCGATCGTGCTGCACTGCAAGACCGGCGTCCGCTCCGCCGAGGCGCTGGCCGCGGTGAAGAACGCCGGCTTCAAGGACGCCGTGCACGTCCAGGGCGGCGTCACCGCCTGGGCGACGCGCATCGACAAGGCGCTCCCGACGTACTAGAAGGACCTCGTCTCCCCCCACGACACGCTTCGCGCGCCGCGGGTCCCTGAGACGAGGCCGGTCACGAGGGCTCCGTTCCGTTCGGGACGGAGCCCTCGTGCTGTGTACTTGGCCATGCCCGAGCCCTCGCCGACGGATCTCCTGATGCTGTTCCAGCGGGCCCAGGCGCAGTTCACCGACCGGGTGGACGCCGTCGGTCCGGGGAGGTGGGACGCCCCGGCGCTGCCCGGGTGGAGCGTCGCCGACCTCGTCGCGCACCTGACCCGCGAGCAGCTGCGGGTACCGCCGCTGCTGGCGGGTGGGGAGCCCGACGTCGTCGCCGGGCAGGTCCCCACCGACACCGACGAGCTGCTGGGCGATGACCCGCTCGCGGCCTGGGAGACGGCGGCCGACGACGCGCTCACCGCGTGGGCGGCGCCCGGTGCGCTCGACCGGATCGTGCACCTCCCCGGCGGGAGCACCCCGGCGCTGCACCACCTGGTCGCGATGACCGCCGACCTGACCGTGCATGCCTGGGACCTGGCCCATGCCGTCGGCGGGGTCACCGCGCTGGACGCCGAACTGGTCGCCGCAGCTCTGCGCTACGCCGAGGAGCGCCTCGGGGACGACGGGGTGCCCGGCACTGTCGACGCCCCGGTGGCGGTCCCGCCCGGCGCTGACCTGCAGACCCGTCTCCTGGCCCGGTTCGGCCGACGGGCCTGAGCGGCTCGGGTGCACCGACCGGCGGACGGGCACCACTCGCCGGGTCCCGGCCCTAGGCTCCTGCCGACACAGCCGGAGCCGGAGGTCGCACGATGAGCCAGCCACCTCAAGGGCCGCCCCCGTACGGGCCGGACGGACGGCCCTCGTGGGGGGACCAGCCCCCCGGTGGCTGGGGTCAGCAGCCCGGTCAGGGCTGGGGGCCACCGCAGCCGGGCCAGGGCTGGGCTCCGCCTCCGCAGCCGGGCCAGGGCTGGGTTCCGCCCCCGCCGCCCGGTCCGCCGGCCCCCGGTGGGTAC
>NZ_SJEX01000032.1 GCF_005930495.1 Modestobacter excelsi
CCGACCCGTCACCGACACCGACACCAGCGAGGAGGTGACCGCACAGACCACCATCCCGGCGCTCAGCGCCTGACCAACCAGGAAGATCACGCGGACCCCGTCACACACCACCCCAGCGGACTTGACCCACGGCGCATCGACGGCCTGCCTGCACCGTCACCACTCAACCGAGCCGCCGGGGCGGCGCTTGAATCGCCGCCCGGCGACCCAGAACGCGACCATGCGCCCCGCCCAGTTGACGCGCGCGACAGAGTTGGCAAACGCTCTGGCGATGCCGTACGTCCTGATGTCGGCGAACTAGCGACCGAAACCGGTCAGTGCTCGCCGGCGGGCTCGGCCGCGGCGAATCGACCGACTGCCCCGCCCCCCGGACCGGGTGGCCGCGGACACTGCGCGGGGAAGGGCGTCAACGCCTTGTTCGACGATGCCGGTACAGGCGCCAGGGGTCCTGACAGCTGGGCGGATCAGTATCGCTTCTGCACGGAGCTGCGGCGGTACACGCCGATCGTTGTCCTGATGGACGGCGTCGTGATGAGTGAAGAGTCGGTATCTCCGCTCGTGCGGCCATTGCGTCGGATCTCGACGGGCACACCAGGGAGTTGTTGACACCGATCATGCCGTGTCCAGCTGTCCGGCGACCGCACGCGCCTCATCGAGGCCCTCCCCGAACACCGCCACCCAACCCATACTGAGTGTCGTTCGCGAAGTTCCACGGCGGCGCCGGCGGGCCCACCCGAGCTGGCTTTCCCGAGGCGACCCGCACGCTGACGAGCGCTCACCACCCCCTCGTACTGCCGCACCGTCAGCCCGGCTCCGCGACGCTCTCGACAGGTGCTGCACGGCTGGCCTTACCGCTCTCTCCGAGTGGCTGACGAGCCGAGCGACTGAGTGATCGTCCTCCGGCCACCGTCCAGCGAGCGGCGTCCGGGGCGGCTCCGTTGGCAAATGGGTTACTATTCGATGTTACGGTGCGGCGGCGAGGCCGTCACAGGCGGCGGGATCCGCTGGCGCCTGCGGAGAATTCGGGGGCGTCATGTCCCTCGGCGACGCATGAGGTGAGCCCACCCGCGGGTGGGCTCACCTCGCGCGCGGCTGGAGGGTCCGAGGTGGGGATCCCGTTCGATGACCCCGCAGAGGTGACCCGACGGATTGCCCGATCACAGTCGCAGTTCAGCTCGCGAGGGTGGCGGACGATCGCACACAAGACAACGGAGACCATCGGAGAGGGAACACGTGACCGCCAGAGCAACTGAGCCGATCGATCCTGCGCTCTTCCGGCAGGTGTTGGGGCAGTACCCGACTGGAGTGGTAATCGTCACGGCCATGAGCCCCGAGGGCCAGCCACTGGGGATGACCGTCGGATCGTTCACGTCGGTCTCGCTGGATCCACCCCTCGTAGCCTTCCTGCCGGACAAGAAGTCGAACTCCTGGCGAGCCATCCGGGAGTCCGGCGCCGCGTTCTGCGTGAACGTCCTGGGAGCGGATCAGGAGCGCGTCTGTCGGACGATCGCGGTCCGGAAGACCGACAAGTTCGCCGACGTGGACTGGTGGCGGTCACCGGGCGGCAACCCCGTCATCACCGGCTGCGTCGCCTTCATCGACTGCACAACCGAGGTGATCCACGACTCGGGGGACCATCACATCGTCGTGGGCCGGGTCCAGCACCTGGACGTCGAAAATCAGTCCCACCCCCTTCTCTTCTTCCGTGGTGGGTACGGCTCCTTCACACCCCTGTCCTTGGCAGCCGTCGACGCCGATCTGTTGGGCCACCTCCGCCTGGTGGATCTGGCGCGTCCTCACATGGACAGCCTGGCTGCTCGTTTTGCGACCGAGGTCACGGCCGTTGCGCTCGTCCGGGACGAACTCGTGCTTGCGGCTGCCGCCGGGCAAGCGCGCACTGCCGTGGCACCGACGCGCGTCGGCCTGCGCATGCCCTTCATGCCTCCCCTCGGCAGCGCGCTCGCCGCCTGGGGTGGGGAGTCGGTGCTCCAGCTGTGGCTCTCCAAGATCCTGAGGTCCGGGGCGCCCGATGACGTGGAGGATGAGTGCCGCAGAGCGGTGCAGCGCGTTCGAGCCCGCGGGTACGCGCTGGCCATCGGCCACGAGAAGCACGCCCGACTTGAGGAAATATTGGCCCGTTTCGCGGCGGGGGACCCAGATGCATCCCCGACCGCGCTACGCGACGCGATCACGAGGCTGCTCAGCGAGTACAACCCAGAGGTGCTGGCCGAGGACGAGCCTTACGAGCTGCGACTTCTGTCGGCCCCCGTCTTCCACCCGGACGGCCAGGTCGCGTTCATGCTCTCCTTCTGGGGTCCTCCCGGGGTGTTGACCGGAGGGGAGATCGAGCGCTGGGGGGCCGAGCTCCTGGAGACCGCGGCGGCGGCCTCGGCGGCAATCCGACTCGTCCTGCCCTCAGGGGGTTAGCCAGACGGTGGAGGCCCGAACCGGCTGACGGGAGCAGTAGATGAAGACCTGGCAGCACCTGACGTCGGGAACGGCAACCGACCGGCTCGCCGGCAAGGGAGCCATGTGCTGCGGAGCGCCGTAGGACCCGCAATCTCGCTCATGTCCCGGTGTTCGCTGCCATCACCGCCGTCCGGGGGCTGATGCCGGCGTCCCGGTGCCGATGGTGCCGGTGCCGCTCACCGCCCATTAGATGGGCGTGATGCTGGCCGGCGCGATCCTCAGCGCCCGCCGCGGCTTCCTGGCGATGCTGCTGTTCTGACCCTGGTCCCGATGGGCCTGCCGGTGCTGGCCGGCGGGCTCGGCCGGCTGGCGATGTCGTCGGTCCCAGCGCCGGCTTCCTTCACGCGTGGCCGCTCCGCGCAATGGTGTCACCGGCCTGGTCACCGAGCGGTCTGACGGCGGTACAACCTTGCTGGGCGCTGGTGACCACGCTCGTCGGCGGGAAAGCGGCGGTCTGCGCGGTCGGCATCCGTTTCATCAGCGTCTACACCGCCACCCCGCTGGCACCGCGCTCACCGGCTCGCTGGTGTTCGTGCCGCACGTCGTCGTCAGGGTTCGGCGCCGCGGGTCCAGCCGGATTCCGCACTTCGCGCAGAGCTCGAGGACCACAGCTCGCTCATGCCGCCAGCTCAGGGCCTCACGCACGCGTGCCAAAGGCCGACGGGATCCTGATGTGCTTGGCGACCATGAGCTCGTCGGCGAGCCCGGGGTTCCGGTGGATGACCATGATGCCCCCGGCGTCGATCGGGAAGGTGAATTCCTCTCCCCACAGGTCGACCACCCCGCCCTCGTCGGAAGTGTGGACACCGGTGAGATCTCGACCAAGGTCGACTTCCCGGAACCGTTCTCCCCCGAGCCGTCTCCCGGAGTGCCACGTAGGACACCGGGGCGGCGAGCGAAGCTGGACAGGACCTGGTTGCGCGACCACTTGCCTCCGGTGCCCGAGCAGAGGCGCACCCACCGAGTGGCGTGGCTCAGGCAGGGCTGCTCATGACGCGGGGGTCTAGTCCGTACCGCCGCGGCAGCCCCAGGTGGTCTCGCAGGGTGGTCCCCACGTAGCCGTTCGGGAAGAGACCGCGCTCGCGCAGGATCGGGACGACCTGGTCGACGACGTCGTCGATCCCGTCGTGGAAGTCGTCCACGCTGAGCATGAAGCCGTCGACGGCGCCGGCTTGGAACCATTCCTGCAGGTGGTCGGCGGCTTGTTCCGCGGTGCCCGTCACGGAGGGGTGGGGGTCCAGCACCCCGTGGGCGAGGATGTCCCGCGGCGACCACCCGGCGCGCGCCAGTTGGAGCGCCTGAGCCGAACGCGCGCAGCCGGGGTGTGCACTGGCGAGCGCGAGCTCCGACGGACTCAAAGCTTCGTCGGGCCGAGCGAAGTGCTGGCCCAGCCCGAGCAGTGCGCCCAGCCGAGCCAGCGCCTGCCGCGGATCGGCCCGGTCATCGAGCGCACGACGGCGGTCCAGCGCCTCGCGCGTGCTGCCCCCGAGCGCGTAGCCCGTGAACGCGATAAACGTGACCTCATCCGGGTCGCGCCCTGATGCATCAGCTGGGTGCCGGACGACGTCCCGTTGGGCTCGCCCCTCCTCGACCGTCATCGGCATGCCGATCACGACGTCGGCGTACATGCCGGCAGCTTGCAGGCCGTACCCGCTGCTGGCCGGCATGACGACGACGGGCTGGCCCTGCTCCGAAGGCGGGACGGGGAGCGGACCACGCGCCGCGACGTGCCTACCCTGCAGGTCGATCGGGCGGACCTGCGCAGGATCGGCGAACGCGCCGGCCTTGTCCGGTCGGCCCGCCCCCTCCCCCCAACTCCCCCAGAGTGCCTGCACGATGTGCAGGACCTCGTGCAGGCGTTCGTACTTCTTCTCCCGGGGAGGCAACGGCCGACCGAAGTTGGCGAAGGCATCGGGCTCGTAGCTCGGTACGGCGTTCCACCCGGCCCGACCGTGGCTGATGACGTCCAGGGCCTTGAGCTGACGTGCCAGCACGTACGGCTCGGTGAAGGAGGTCGACACGGTCCCGACGAGTCCGATCCGTTCGGTCGCCTGAGCCAGCGCGGACAGCGTCACGACCGGGTCCATGACGAACACGGGGGGTGCGAAAGCCAGGTCCCCGTGCAGGAAGAGGCGGTCCGGCAGGAAGACGAACTGCAGTCCCCCCTCTCTGCGGTCAGTGCCTGTCGGACCGCCGCATCGATGTCGGTGAAGGAGCCGACGTCTGCATGCGGCATGCGCCAGGCCCCCGGATGGCTGCCGAAGTTGTTCCCCATGGCCATGGCCAGGACCATGTGCTCGTTCCGCATACCCATCTCGCTCTCTGCTCGTTCGGGCCCGAGGCGCCGGGCATCTTCGCGCTCATGACGCTCCGCGCTGCGGCGTCCCTCCGGGCGCGGAACAGGTCGCCTGAGCCGTGCCGCAACCCGCGGTGTGGACAGGACAGCGCACGAGGTCGGAGCACGGACCCGGCGAACGCCGGCAGAGGTGCGGCAACCGTCCCGACCTCGAGACCGGTTCCTGCCCGGGTGGCGGCGGCGGCGATGGCCCGGTCCCGGCTACGGACTCAGATGCCCCCTGCAGGGGCGACGCGCGCGTCGAGACCGTACTGCTCAGGCACGCCGAGGTTCTGGCGCAGGGTCCGGCCCGGGTAGTCCGTCGGGTAGATGCCTCGCTGCTGCAGCAGGGGCACCACCTGGTCGACGAAGGCGTCGACGCCGTCCTCGAACACATCCGGGTTGAGCCAGAACCCATCGGCGGCCCCGGCCTCGAACCACCGCTGCAGGTGGTCCGCATGGACCTCAGGAGGTCCGACGGTGACGGGGTGGTAATCGATGACGCCGTGCGCCAGGATCTCGCGGACCGTCCACCCCTGCCGCGCCACCTCCAGCGCGGGCACCGAGCGGGGGTCCATGGGCGAAGCGTGGGCCTCGGCGAGCTGCGCCGGTGACAGCGGCTGGTCGAGCTGGCCGTGGTGGAGCCCGACGCCGAGCATGGCCGACAGGTGCGGCAGCTGCGCGGCTAGTGAGTCCCCAGCGATCGCCATCCTCCGATCCAGTCCTTCGCGCACGCTGGGAGCAATCGTCGTCATCAGCCCCGGAAAGTACTTGATCTCGTCGGGATCGCGGCCGGCGTCCTGTGCGGCACGGCGCACCATGTCGCGCTGAGCCCGTCCCTCGTCGATGGTCCACACCTCGCCGATGAAGCCGCTGGCGTAACGGCCTGCGAGGGCCAGCAGGTGGGGGCTGGGGCCACCGGAGCTGAAGATGACCGGCTGCCCCTGTTCCGAGGGCGGGATGGCCAGGGGGCCACGTGAGGCGACGTACTGGCCCTGCATGTTCACCGGCTGGAGCCCGTCAAGGTCGATGAACTGCCCGGACTCCTTGTCCTTGATCCAGGCGTCCGCTGCCCAGCTCCCCCACAGGGCCTGCACGATCTGGACAGACTCGTGAGCCCGTCCGTACCGCTCGGCGCGGGAGGCGACCGCTCGGCCGTAGTTGGCGGCCACGGCCGGGTCGCTGGTCGTGACGGCGTTCCAGCCGGCGCGACCGTGGCTCATCACGTCGAGCGCTTTGAACTGACGGGCGTGGTTGAACGGTTCCTGGAAGGTGGTCGAGCCCGTCGCAACCAGACCGATGCGGGATGTCGCCTGCGAGATCGCCGTCAGCGACAGCATCGGTTCGATGATGTTGCGGATGGGGCTGGGCCCGACATCAGCCCGCACGGCCGGGAAGTCGGGCGTGAAGAGGAACGCGAACTTGCCGCGTTCGGCCGCCCGGGCGTACCGGATGTTGGCCGCGATGTCGGTGTAGTTGTCGACCCCGACGTCGGGCGCGCGCCAGGCGAGGCCCATCGCGCCGTATCCGTCGTTCATCCCCATGCCGAGGATGATCTTCTTGTCCGTCATCGTGAGCGCCTCTCGTCGATGGTGCTTCGTGCAGTCGGATGCTCAGCGCCGGTGGTCCGCGGGCGCGTGCCGAGGCGGGCCCCCGCGGCTGCTCCCGCCCCTCGGTCCCACCCGCGGGAGCCCGGCGGCGCTGGCGGGCGATGCGACGTCAGGCACCCCGCCACCCGGGCAGCACCTGGGCCCACGGACGGTCCGGGGCCGCCGCACCCTGGACGCCCCCCGTCGGGATCGAGCAGGCGGGTGGGTCACGCACAGATCGTCGGACCTTCACATCCATGTCAGGGTCAAGGAGGATGGGCCGGTGCAGATTGGTGATCTCTCACACAGGACCGGCGTCTCGCCTCGGATGCTGCGGTACTACGAGGACCAGGGGCTCATCACCGTGGGACGGCGGGAGAACGGGTTTCGTGAGTACGACGACTACCTCGTCGACCGCGTGCGCAAGATCCGCGGGCTCCTCGACTCTGGCATCCCCACGAGGATCATCGCCGACATCCTGCCCTGCCTGAACCGCGAGCAGGTCCTCGTCGTGGACGCCGACCCACAGCTGCGAGCAGTGTTGATCGACCAGCGGGACAAGATGGAGGAGCGCATCGCGATCCTCCAGCACAACTGTGACGCCCTGAGCCGCTACATCAAGGCCATGGAGAGGGCGATGACCGGCGGCAGACCTGATGAGCAAGCCAGTAGCTGAGGCGGTGCACTACACGGCGTCTGCGGCTCGGAGGACAGTCCACGGCCTCGGCCCGCTGGACGAGAGGCTGTCCGGGTGGCTCATCCCGGGCCGCCGGGGAACATCCTCGGCGACCCGCCGTGGGGTCTCCCGGCGCGGACGTGGAGCGCCCGGGAACAGAAAGTGGTCCACATCAGACGGGTGGGGCGCCTCGGGCGGCGCGGCCCGCCATGACACCGCCACCCACGAATTCCCAGTGTCGGAGTCCTACCGGAGAGGCGCAGGGCGTCGTCGGCACGGGGCGCGCGCCTGGGCGTCCAGGCAACGAACCGGACCCCGTCGGCTGCGGCCACGCGGGTTGTTGCTGGCCGTGCGGACTCCTGAACGCATACGGCTGAGGGCCGGTGACAAGTCGAGGCTCGCCAGGTGGCGGGCAGATTCCGCCGACTCGTGCTCGTCGTCATGCCTGCCCGAGGACAGGCAGTCCATGGAGGACAGCCCGCCTGACCGCTGATCGCGGCTGATGTCTCGCCGTTTCCAGCTGTCTGGCACGATCAGCCGCGCCATCCGAAGCCGCTGACGAGGAGTGAGCGCGGCATCAGCGTAGAGCGCGAGGACCTCCGGTGCTTCGTGGAACGGGTGCCTTCAGCAGCTCCACTCCACGCCGGGGGTTCTCCCCGGACAAGATCCTCAATCAGACCCTGTCGTCACAGCTCCTCGACCAACGTCTCCAGTCAGTACATCTAAAACCGCCTCCGGGCGGAGCGTGTCCGGTGTGGCGGGCGCCCCGTCCGCGTCAGTTCGAGTAGGGACCGGTCCCGCCGCTCAGCGGTGTCGCATCGCGCGCCGGAGCACGAGAGCCAGCTGCAACCTGAGCAGGCCGTGCGGCTCGCGCACCTTCCATCCCAGCAATGATTCGGCGTGGGTGAGCCGGTCCTACAAGGTCGAGTGGTGGACCCGCAGCGTTCGCGCCGCATCCCGCAGGCTGTGAGCGCCGGCGACGGCGTCCAGGGTGGCGAGCACCCATGCACCGGAGATTGACGCTCGCTCGAGCGCCCGTACGTCGGGATCGGCGCGCGCTCAGCACGGCCGCCCGGACCACAGGGGCAGCGCCCCGAGGTCGTCGGCCCGCACCACGGAGGGGCCGGGATCGTCGGGGGTACCTGCAGCGGTCAGACTCAACGCCAGCTGGGCGTCCCGCGAGGAGGCCGGCAGCTCACCGACGGTGACCGCTGACCCGAAACCGACCTGGCCGGGCGGCCACCTCGCAGGCATCGGCGGGCACCACCCGCGGGGGGCGCCATCTGCGACGGCCACAGCGCGGACCATTGGCGGCAGACCCATACGACGAGCCGCCGGCAACCGGTCAGCCTCGGGGCTGGGGCGTCCAGGAGCACTTCGACCAGGGCGGGGTCGTCGACATTCCGTCCGCGGGTGCGGGCCAGGACCCTGCGGACGACGGCCGCCGCACGCTCCAGCACCACCGCCCCGGCGGTGCCGGGTGGGCCCGACTGCTCGAGCCAGACTGCGGCACCGTCTCGGTGAGGGACGCCGAGGGCCACGACTGGTCCGGCTCCCGGTCGGCACCGACAGCGACACCGTCGACCGGGACGCGGACGGCAGCCGCCGGGCGGGGTCGCGGAGCCGGACCGGGCAACCGGCGAGCACGGCAGCAGCGCGGACGATGGACTGCAGACCGGCGCGGGCCTCCTGCAGGGCGTCGAAGTGGGCGATGACCCGCACTGCCGAGGCTGCTTCCGGATCGAGCGCAGCGAGCCGGATCGCTAGGTCGTCCACGGGCTCATGGTCCCCGGCCCGGTCTCACGGTGCGAGCACCCGCCGCAACCACCGCAGGCGGACGGCTCCGGCGTCCTGGGAGATCTGGGCGTGCGGCACGGTGGTGGTGAAGCCGTGGAACCCGCCGGGCCAGACGTGCAGCTCGGCCACACCTCCGGCTTGCCAGATGCGGCTGGCATAGGTGACGTCCTCGTCGCGGAAGGTCTCCGCCGAGCCGACGTCGATGAACGCCGCCGGCAGTCCGGACAGGTCTGTGGCCCGCGCTGGCGCAGCGTAGGGCGAGACGTCAGGGCCGCCACGGGACTCACCGAGCAAGGCCGTCCAGCCGGTCTCGTTGCTGATTCGGTCCCACATGCCGATGCCGGCCATCTGCTGCGCGGACACCGTGTCGTTGCGGTCGTCGAGCATGGGGCACATCAGCATCTGAGCGGCCAACGCCGGCCCGCCCCGGTCACGCGCCAGCAGAGCCACGGCGGCCGCCAGGCCACCGCCCGCGCTGGACCCGGCGACCACGATCCGGGCCGGGTCGATGCCCAGCTCCTCGGCGTGCTCGGCGGTCCAGACCAGGCCGGCGTAGCAGTCCTCGACCGGGCCCGGGTGCGGGGTCTCCGGTGCCAGCCGGTACTCCACGGACACGACGGCGAGCTGGAGTTCCTGGGCCAAGTCGAAGACCTCGGTCATGAGCGCCCGGTTGTCACCGCTGATCAAGCCGCCGCCGTGGATGCTGTAGATCGCAGCGACAGGTGCGGTCGCTGCAGTCGGCCGGCAGATCAGCAGGGAAATCTCCGGCGCGCCGTCCGGCCCCGGAACTGACCGGTCCTCCACGGTGAACGCCCCGCCGCGGGCCAGTTCCTCGTCGGTGGGCGAGGGCCAGCCCTCGGTGGTGGCGGTCCGCAGCGTCGCGATCTGGTCGAAGGTCCACGATGGCGACACCACCCCGGCTAGCGCGCTCAGCACCGCACCACACTCGGGGTCGAAGGGGGGCGGCGGACCCGTCACCCCGGGCTGGCCGCTGGTGGTCGGCGACGTCGTTGTCATGAGAACCCCTCGGATGTTTGTGGCCGAACGTGACGTCATCACAGGCTGGCGACATGCTTTCGATAGAGCGAGAGCCGAACGGCGGTCTCTCCCTGTCACCTGGCGGGACGCGCAGGGAGCGGCCGGACGGGGTTGCGATCCATCCGTGGGCTGGATCGATGACGCTGAACGCAACCGACTTCTGAGTTCCGGCACGTACTGGGCCCGGCGACGATTCCTCGACGACATCGACACCCTGCTCGGGCAGACGATCTCCGCCGGGCGACGGGGCACGGACGAGCCCCGGCCTCTGGGGCCCGGCGCAGTCGCGCCACCAACGTGGTGGGGACCGGGCCTGTATCAGTTGGTGTGCTTAGGGGGGTTCCAGAGAACGTGACGCAGTTCGACACGGTCTGATCGGCGGGATGGTCGTACTGACCCCAGGAGAGACCTGCAGGGGCGGGGACCTTATGTCGGCCACAGCCGGCTCGGTCGACGAGGCTCCAGGTCCTGCCGGTCCGGGTGACCGGCGCTGTGCCGGTCCCGCCACGCACGGAGCGGGACCGGCAGACCGTCAGGCGATGCCGTAGGTCTTGATGTTCGCGAACTGGTCCATCGCGGACTTGCCGAGCTCCCGGCCGTAGCCCGACCGCTTGGTTCCCCCGAACGGGATCTCGATCGGTCCGCCGAGGAAGTTGTTGACTCCGACCATGCCGGTGTCGAGCTGACCAGCGACGGCGCGGGCCTCCTCGACGTCTTCGCCGAAGACCGTCCCGCCCAGCCCGTAGATGCTGTCGTTGGCCAGCTGGATGGCGCCGTCGGCGTCGGGCACCCGGAAGATCATCGCGAGCGGACCGAACGCCTCCTCGGAGTACAGCCGCATCTCCGGGGTGATGTCGGTGATCACGGCCGGCTTGAAGTACGCCCCGATACCGTCGACCCGGCCGCCCTCCACCAGCACGGTCGCGCCCTTGTCGATGGCGTCCTGGTACTGGTCCTGCAAGAGGTCGACTGCTGCCTGACTGGACAGCGGCCCGATGGTCGTCGAGGGGTCGAACGGGTCACCGACCTGCTGGTTGCCGAAGGCAGCGTTGAACTGGGCGATGAAGTCGTCGGCGACCTTCTCGGTGACGATCACGCGCTTGGGTGACGCGCACACCTGCCCGCCGAACGCCAGGCGGCATGCCGACGCCGTGCCCGCGGCCTTCGCCACGTCGGCCGAGTCCAGCACCACGAAGGCATCCGACCCACCCAGCTCCAGCACCGCCGGCTTGATGTGCCGCCCGGCCTGCTCCCCGACGGCCGACCCAGCCCGGTCGGACCCGGTGAGGGTCAGCCCCCGCACGCGAGCGTCGGAGACCAGGGTCGAGACCTGATCGGTGGAGACGAGCGCGGTCTGGATGACGTCGGCGGGAAAGCCGGCCTGCTCGAACAGGCTCACCAGGAACAGCGTGGACCCGGCCGTGATCTCCGCCGGCTTCAGCAGGACGGTGTTGCCCAGCATCAGGTTCGGGGCGGCCGCCCGCATGGCCTGGTAGAGCGGGGCGTTCCACGGCTCGATGGCGAGGATGACCCCCACGGGCTCCCGGCGGGTGACGGCTTGTCTGAAGCCCGGGACCTGGACCTCTTCATCGGCCAGCAGCGCTTCGCCGTTCTCGGCGAACCAGCCGGCGATGGACGACGCCATACCGGCTTCGTAGACCGCCTGGCCTGCAGGCTTCCCCATCTCCAGGCTCACCAGGCGCCCCAGCTCCACCGCGTTGGCCTGGACGAGCTCGGCCAACGTGGAGAAGAGGCCGGCACGCTCGGCCGCTGTGGTGCGACGCCAGCTCAGGAACGCCTCGTGCGCGCGCTGGAGAACGGCCTGCGTCTCGGCATCGGTCAGGGACGGGAACTCCTTTACGAGCTCACCCGTCGCCGGGTTGACGGTCACGTAGGCCCGGGTGTCCGGGCGGGGAAGTGTGCTGGTCATGCCGCTCTCCTCAAGTACGGGTGGACCGGGTGCAGGGACAGTTCTGACGTCACTTGTCGAAGCGGATGACACCGCGGATGTTCACTCCGCTGCGCATGTCGGCCGCCGCCTCGTTGACCTGGTCCAGGGAGTACTCGCGGGTGACGAGCTCATCGAGCTTGAGCTGACCGGCGCGGTACATGTTCAGCAGCATCGGCATGGCCTCCCGCGGGGACTTCATGCCGTACAGCGCGCCCTGGATGCGCTTCTGCATCATCGCGATGATGAACGCGTTGAGGCCGGGGATGACAGCCTCCTCGTCATCCGGGCCGATGCCGGTCACGACCAGCGTTCCGGCCTTGCGGATGGCCTGAAACGCGGCGCCGAAGATGTCGTTGTGCACGACGCCGACGCTGAGGATCGCAACGTCTGCGCCCTGACCGTTGGTCAGGTGTCGCACGCGGTCCATGGCCGCGTCGATGGACTCGTAGGCCTCGCTCGCCCCGAAGTCCATCGCCCACTTGCGCTTGTCCTCGACCGTGTCGATGGCGATGACGTGCGCCGCGCCGCTCGCCCGCGCACCCTGGACGGCGTTCATGCCGACGCCACCGACGCCGATGACCAGGACCACGTCACCGGGCTGCACATCGCCGGCCTGGGTCGCTGACCCGTACCCGGTCTGGACGCCGCACGCCACCAGGCAGGCGATCTCGAGCGGGACGTCCTTCTCGATCTTGACCAGTGACTTCTGGTCGAACACCTGGTGCTCGGAGAAGGTGCCCAGCAGGCTCAGCGTGGCGACGTCGAGCCCGTCGTCGGTGTGCATCCGGAAGGTACCGTCCAACTGGTCGCCGATCATGACGTGCGCTCCGTTGTCGCACAGGTTCTGCAGCCCCATGGCGCACCAGCGACACTCACCGCAGCCGGGGACGAAGGCAGTCAGGACGTGGTCGCCCACCGCCAGTCCGCGCACACCCGGCCCCAGCTCGCGAACGATGCCGGCGCCTTCGTGGCCGCCGACCATCGGCAGGTGACCCGGGTGGACGTCGCCCATGACCACGTGGTCGTCGCTGTGGCACAGACCGGTCGCGACCATCTCGACCAGGACCTCCCCGTCACGGGGGTCGTCGAGCTCCAGCTCCTCGATGCTCCACGCACCGGGTGCACTACGGAGGACAGCTGCTCGAGTCTTCATGTGGGTCGTCCCTCTCCTGATGAGCGCCGGCGACCGCCGGTGCTTGTGCTGGTGCTGTCACTCACTTCGTGGAACCAACCCGGTGGGAGCCAGCACAGCGCAGCTGCAGCCGGGGTTCGTGGCAAATCCGACCTGGACACTCCTGGTCGGCGCGCTTCGTCGCTCCCAGCTAGCACCGCCGCGGACGCCTTCCGGGCGGTCCGCAGGTGTGACCGGGAGAACATCAAGACAGTATCCTGTTCTACGTCGGGCCGGAAGATCTGCGCGTGCGCCCGTCGTGCAGCCTCCGCCGGGCGGCCAGCCCCGGTCCGTCGTGTCGAGTCCGTCATCGGGGCACCGGCGTGCGCGGCGGTGACCCGTCGAGGACGCATCGGACGTTCTCCACGGCCAGCCGGCCCATGGCGTCCCTCGTCGCGTCGCCGGCGCTGCCTATGTGCGGCAGCAGGACGACGTTGTCGAGGTGCCGGAGGCCTGGGTGCAACGCCGGCTCGTCCTCGTAGACGTCAAGCCCAGCACCGGCTATGACGCCGTCCTGCAGGGCAGACACGAGTGCGGCCTCGTCGACGATCGGCCCGCGGGCGGTGTTGACCACGATGGCGGTGGGCTTCATCGCGGCCAGCTCCGCGCGACCGATGAGGTGGCGCGTGGCCTCGGTGAGCGGGCAGTGCACGGAGACGACGTCGCTGACGGCCAGCAACTGCGCCAGCTCCACGGCCTGCACCCCGAGCGCCGCCGCCTCGGAGCCGGCCGCCCGGCTGCCGGTCGCCACGACTCGCATGTTGAACGCTGCGGCCCGCCGTGCCACCGCCATCCCGATCCGGCCCAGGCCGATGATCCCCAGCGTCGCCCCGGCGCTGACGTCCAGACCCACGAAAGCCTGTGGGCCCCAGATCCAGTCGGCACCGCTTCGGATGAACCTGTCCGCCTCGACGAGCCTGCGTGCTGCCGCGAGGATCAGCCCGAAGGTGCAGTCGGCGGTGGCCTCGTCCAGCACTCCCGGGGTGTTGGTGACCGCCACTCCCCGGGACATCGCCGCCGAGACTGCGATGTTGTCGTAACCGACGGCGCAGTTCGCGACGATGCGCAGCCCACTCCCGGTGGCGTCGAGCAACTCCTCGTCGATCTTCTCCGTGAGCAGCGAGATGATGGCCACGGCGCCGCGCACCGCGTCGAGGAGCTGGCGGCGCGACGGAGGCGCGTCCGGGTCGTCGTGGACGACCAGCGGATGACCGAGGGAAACGGCCGCCTCCATGGCGCCGGGGCTGAGCTGGCGGCTCACGTAGACGTGGTGCACGATGTGCCCCTTCTGGACGACGTCGTCGCTGCACCGGGAGTCGGGTGTCTCAAGAGCTGAACTGGAAGCCCGCGTAACCGCTCGCGGCGACCTCGTCGCACTTCTGCCGGTAAGCGCCCACACCCCCCGCGTAGGGCATGAAGACCCGGGCCTTGCCCGGCACGTTCGCCCCCAGAAACCAGGAGTCGGTCCCCGGGAACAGCGTGTAGGAGGCGAGGACGTTGACGTGGTCGACCCATTCGTCCTGCGCGGTCGGGGTTGCCTCGATCGTGGCCAGGCCCCGGCGCTCCATGTACGCGATCGCGTCGGACACCCAGTCCACGTGCTGCTCGATGGACACCACCATGTTCGACAGCACGGAGGGGCTGCCGGGGCCGGCGATCATGAAGAGGTTGGGGAAACCGACGGTACCGAGTCCGAGATAGGTCCGCGGCCCGGCCGCCCAGGCCTCCTGCAACGAGACGCCGCCTCGGCCCCGGACGTCGACGCGGGTGAAGGAGCCCGTCATCGCGTCGAATCCAGTGGCGTACACGATCGCGTCGAGCTCGTACTCGCGTGCCGACGTCCGGATGCCCGCTCCGGTGACCTCCGTCAGGGGCTCACGCTGCAGGTTGACCAGGCGGACATTGGGTCGGTTGAAGGCGTCGTAGTAGCCGGTGTTCAGGCAGGGCCGCTTGGACCAGAAGGGGTACTGGGGGGTGAGGTCGGCAGCGGTCTGCAGGTCGGTCGCGGCCTCGGCGATCTTGCGGTGCAGGAACTCCATCGCCAGGGCATTGGCGTCCAGATCCGTCTGGATGTCGGTGAAGGTGCCGACAAGGGCCGTCAGGCCCCCCGCCTGCCACGCCTCCTCGAAGGCTTGCTCGCGCTCCTCGGCGGAGGCCTCCAGCGCCGACTTGGTCGGCGGCTCCATCGGGACCCCGAAGCCAGACTCCCTCGCCGCCTTCCGGTAGGCGGGGTAGTCGGACTTCGCCGACGTCCCCTCCCCAGGCCGGAGGGGACGGTTGTGAGCCGGGAGGGCGTAGGCGGGAGTCCGCTGGAACACCGTCAGCTCTGCTGCCTGCTCGGCGATGAGCGGGATGACCTGCACGCCGGAGGATCCGGTACCGATCACCCCGACCCGCTGGCCGGTGAAGTCGACTTCCTCGACGGGCCACTGGGCTGTGTGGTAGCTGACCCCCCGGAAGGACTCCAGGCCGGGGATCTCGGGCATCTTCGCAGCTGACAGGGAGCCGGTCGCCATCACCAGGAAACGAGTGGTGACCGTGTCCCCCCGCTCGGTGCGCACCTGCCAGCGGCGGCCACTCTCGTCGTACTGCGCGGAGGTGACGCTGGTGTCGAAGGCGATGTCCTTGCGCAGGTCGAAACGCTCGGCCACGTGCTGGAAGTAGCGCAGCAGCTCCGGCTGGGTGGCGAAGCGCTCCGACCACTCGAACTCCTGCTCCAGGTCGGGATCGAACGAGTAGGAGTAGCCGAAGCTCTCCACGTCGACCCGGGCACCGGGGTAGCGGTTGGCGTACCACGTCCCCCCGACATCGCTGTTGGCCTCGAGCACGACGGTGGACAGCCCCTGGGCGCGGAGCTTGTGCAGCATGTACAGGCCGGAGAGACCGGCCCCGACCACGACGACGTCCACGGTCCGGGGGATCGAACGCCCACCGGACTGAGCCTGGGCAAGGGCAGCAGGCATTGTTGTCCTCCGACAGCAGGATGGTTCGAGAGGGGGCGGTTCGCCTTGGCAGGTGCTCGTCCGGCCGGGAGTTGCGCGGAGCATCCCGGGCGGCTTGAGGGAGAAGCCTAGAGACGCGGTGAGACGCAGGTCACCCTCCAATTGGCGCCATTCCAGGGCTGGCCGGGCGCCATTCGGCGAAGGCTCACTCGATAGGAGGTGAGTCCCGGACCCGCCGCAGCGCCAGCGCCAGCAGCAACCGGAACCGCCCGTAGGGCTGCGAGGTGGAGAAGCCCAGAGCCCGCTCGGCTGCCTGCAGCCGAGCCGCCACCGAGTTGTGGTGCAGGTGCACGAGGCTCGCCGCGCGCCGCAGCGACTCGGTCGCGGCCACCGCCTCGAGGACCCGGATCGCCTCCTCCCCTGACTCGAGCACGATCCGGTCCAGTGCCTGCACGTCGGGCACACGCGCGATGTCCTCCGCCCGCAGGCCCTCCGCCAGGATCGCGAAGCCTCCTACCCGCTCCCCCGGGACGCCCACGGCCTCGTTGTCGGTGTACGGCCCGCTCGCGTGCGTGCTGGGGAGGGCGAAGCGGAACCCCGTACGCGCCTGCTGCCAGGCCTGCGGCGCTTGCGCCGCGGGCCACGGCACGCTGTAGGCCATGCGGACACCCACCGGGATGTTCCACTGCCCGGGGACGGCGGGCTCCTCGGCGAGGACGGCCGTGACCTGGGAGAGCGCGGTCGCGTGCACGGTGGGCGAGACGTTCCTGATCTGGTCCACCACGGCTCCCACCGCCGCTGGCGACCCGGACACGGCGAACGCCCGCAGTGTGGAGTTGCCCGTGAGACGCAGTCTCCGGAGCGCGGGGATCCGGTCGACCTCACCGGTCCGGTCGCTGAGCACCGTGGCCAGCAACGAGTCCCGGTCCTGCGCGTCCGCCCCCGCGGCGAGCACCAGGCCTGCCACCACGACAAGACGCCTGAGGAGCAGTGCGTCACGGGGCTCAGGACCACCGGCCCGGTCCAACCAGACCTCGCCCCCCCGGCGCAGCGGAGACCTCACGGCCCCGGCCGGGACCTGGCTGGCCCCCCGGACACCCGAGGGGCCAGTGCTGATGACCGCGCCCGTCGCCGTGCGAATCCCGACGGAGCAGCCGGCGAACGACGCCACCTGTCTCACCAGACCGGCCGCGTCCACCTCGTCGTCGAGCAGACCGTCGAAGAAGTCCACGACGGCGAGCACGTCCTTGGAGTCGATCGGCTCGTTAGGGCCGCGCTGGTCGGACGTCACGGTAGATAGTCCGTGCGCGGCCATGCGTCGGGGTGGGCACTGAGGGCCGCCGCGGGGACGACCTCCCCGGAGCAAGCCCCCAGGGGCCGTGTCACGCACCCGCCGCCAACAGTTCGGCGATCTCCATCCACTCCCGCACCGTCACTGCCTCCGGGCGCTGGGCGAGATCGGCGTCGTGCACCGCCGCCAGCAGCATGTGGTCGGTGGTCGGGTGTACCCACGCACCTCGCGACGTCCTCGTCGTCGATCCCGGCGCGAACCCAGCGGGAGGCATCAGACCAGTGCGCACGTGACCCCCAGACAGTGTGTCCGTCGCCCGTACCAACCGTTGTCGGACGGTAACCTGCCTCAGGCTCCTGACGGCAGGACTGCGCCGCGGGTCGACCGCCCATCCCCGACGCTCCACCCCGGCCGACGTGCGCGGAGCCAGGCAAGACCGCTGGCCGTCACATGAGGCGGCGCATCGAGCTCACGAAGGTGCATCCCTCGTCGCCGGCCCGCCACCCGTGCGAGGCGGCCTGGAGCACCAGCGCGTCCCCCGCCCGCAGCGTGACGTCTCCCTCGTCCAGGACCAGCGCCACCTCGCCGCTGATCACGAACAGCAGGTCCAGCGTCGAGGTCGCGTGTGCCTTGGACGTGCGGCCCGGTCCCCAGATGTGGTACCGCCAGGTCAGACCCTCCGGAGCGGGTTCCATGGTGAACGCCGTCGCGCCGGCGGACAGATCGGTGGCGACGTCCGCTGCCGCCCCACCCGGGCTCTCCCACAGATGGACGATGACGGCGTCCGAACTGGTCACCTCGTCCGGGATGGTCGCCAACTGCACCGACGGCAACCCGCCACCGACCCGGAAGATGACCGGACCTCCGTCCGTCCCCACCGAGGCCTCGCTGATCACGAGGGACCTGCCCGCTTCGTTCGTCCCGGCCACGACGCGTCGCATGGAACCACCTCTCTCTACGATGCTTGACAAAACAGTATCCTGTTTCGAATCGCATAGCCAGACGCATTGGCGCGCCGGGCGGCGGACCGGGAGGGAAGTACATGGCCAACGTCCTCGTGACCGGCGGTACCGGACTGATCGGGTGGGCGACGACGGAGCGTCTGGCTCAGGACGGGCACCGCGTCGTCGTCTACGACAAGAGTCCTGACCTGGACAACCTGGCCACCGTCCGGGACGACGTGGCCGTCGTCCAAGGCGACATCACCGACGTCAACTCCCTGCTCCGGACGGCGAAGAGCCACCATGTGGACCACATCGTTCACCTGGCAGCCTTCATCGCCCACGAGGGCGCCGGGCTCCCGGCGGAGTCGATCCACGTCAACGTCCGCGGCCTCGCCAACGTCTTCGACATCGCTCTCGCCCTCGACGTCCGGCGGGTGGTCTGGACCAGCTCCATCGCCGCGATGAATGTTGGCCCCGACTACGACGGGACCCCTGTGGACGAGAGCTTCGTCGCTGCCCCGGTTACCCCGTACGGGATCTCCAAGTACGCCTGCGAGGCAGTGGCCGCCGTCTACAACCGGGCCCGGGGGCTGAGCTCCGTCGGCCTCCGGCCGCAGATGGCCTACGGCTTCGGTCGGCTCACCGGGCGGGTCGGGGAGTTCAACGCCGCCGTGCGGCAGATCGCCCTGGGCCTCCCGGCGACGGCTGACTTCGACATGGGCTCCCAGCCGGTCCAGCCGATCTACAACCGGGACTATGGGCGGCTGATCTCCTCGGCGCTGTTCACCTCGACGTCGCTCTCCTCTCACATCTACAACACCCCGGTCGAGCGGAACTACACCTGGTCGGAGATCGCCGACGAGATCCGGGACCTGGTCCCGGACGCCGACTTCACGTTGGGGCCCCGCCCCGCCGCCTACGCACGTACACCCGTGACCGACGGTGCCCTCGCCGCCCGGGAGCTGGGCTTTACACCGCAGTACACCCTGCGGGACGGACTGACCGAGATGATCCGCCACTACCGGGGAGCGGGACGATGAGCACCGAGGACGGTCGACCAGTACCGCTGCGGTTCTCCCTCTTCCCGCCCTGACCCCCAGCGGACCGGTCGGCGCACCACGGCACCATCCCGGCGCCACCCACTTCGACTTCCTAGACCTCGGCCACCGGACCCGCCTCGTGCAGGCCATGGAGGCCGCTCGCTTCGACGGGCGTCTTCTGGGCCGACGTCCGCGGTGTCCACGACGTCATCGAGTCCTCACCAGAGGCCTCACGGCGCCACGCGGTCCAGCTCCCGCTCGGTGACCCGCTCATCGGCACCGCTGCGCCGGCCAGCGCGACGGAGGCGATCGGCTTCGCCTCCAGCGCAGGCGTCATCGAGGACCAGCCGCATGCCTTCGCGCGTCGGGTGGCCACCCCTGGACCACCTGACCCGCGGGTGGGTCGCCTCGACCATCGTGCCGTCCTACCAGCCTCCGCCCACGCCACCTCAGGTACGACACGATGGAGGACTACGCCGAGCGCTACGCCCGGGCGCAGGAGTACGTCGACGTGGTGCACGAGCTCCTCGTCGACTCATGGAGGACGGAGCGGTCGTCCGGGACGTCGACCGGCGGCTCTACGCCGAGCTCGGCCGCGTCCACCCGTCGATCACGACGACTCCGCTACCGCGGCCCGGGCATCGGGCTGACAGAACCCTTACCGCAGCGGATGCCCGTGCTCTTCCAGGCCGGCGGCTCTGATGACGGCCTGGACTTCCCGCTCGCACCGCGGAGGCGTCTTTCGTCTCGACCCGCCACTTCCGGGTGCCGAGGCGTTCGTGCAGGACGTGGCTGCGCGACTGGAGAGCCACGGACATGCCCGCCCCGACATGCTGATCCTCCAGCGATCGCGTCTGACGGTGGTCAGGATCGAGCAGGAGGGGATGCGGGAGAACCAGGAGCTCAACGGCCACCTCGAGCCCAGGCGACGCCGGCCCTCTACAGCTCGACAGCCGGCACGGACTTCCCGGACAGACTTTGACCCCCCGGTGGGACGTCGCCACACGCACTCCCGGGGCCTGACGACCCGGGCAGTCCGGCCACCGCACTGTCGCGCCCGGGGCCGTCGGCGTCCGTTGATCGTCCACCGGTCAGCCGCGCAGCAGCAGACAACACCAGGAAGGACGCCGGACGACGTCTGACCGGGATCGAGTGGTCGGGGCCAGACGTCGCGGAGGCGCCGAACCGTCAGTGTCCGCCCCGGTCGTGGGGGTGACGACGACGTTGATGGCCTTCTCACCGGGCACCTTGTTGGTCAGCAGGTCGATCGCGTAGGGCAGTTCGTCGTAACCGACCACGTGGGTCCGCATCTTGTGCAGCGGGACCGCCGCCGCCGCGACCAGCTTGGCCGCCGCCGCGTTGGCGTCGGTGCTCTGGCTCGTCGCACCGATGATGGTGACCCGCTCGGGCGACGACCTTGTCGACCGGGACTCCGTCCATGAGCCGGCTCTTGATGCCGGCCAGGACGATCCGCCCGCCCGGGCGCAGCACGTCCAGGGCATCGCTGATCGGGGCGGTGGCGCGCGGAGTCGTGTCGACCACCACGTCGACACCGCGGCCGCCGGTCAGCTCGAGCACCCTGTCCACCGTGCTCTCGGACTCGACGTCGATGACGGCATCAGCACCGAGCTCCAGGGCCAGGTCGAGCTTGTGCCGATCAACCGCGAGTCCGGTGGTGATGACCAGGCCGGCGCCCACGCTCCTGGACGCAACAACGTTGGCCAGACCGCGCTGACCGCTCCCCAGGACCAGGACCGACGTCCCCAGGCTGACGCCCCTTCTCATCGTCGGTCGGTGGGCGTCCCAACGCGGTGCGGGACCCGTAGGGGTGTTCTGCTGCGCCGGGACGGCGGTGGGCTCCGCGCAGGGATCCCGGTGTCCGACTGGTCAGATCGGCGTCAGTCGGACGCGGTGCGGCATGCCATTCCGCAGGGAGCGCAGCTCCAGGACCCAGGTCGGGCCTCGTCGACGCGTCGTCACCCGCGGTCGCACGAGCGATACAGGCGGAGGGCAGCCTAGCGAGAGGAACCGATTCACATGCCTCGGCGGAGTACTGCCCGCCAGTCCGTCCCGGGCAGGTCCGGACAAGTGGCCGCCCACACCACGGACCACGGCGGGCGCCAGGATCGAGACCACTGCACTGCTGAACTTTCCGCCTCGCCCACCACCTCGGTCGCCAGCCATCCGGGCCTCCCCTGCGCTGGACCGCCGCCCGCACGACGACGACACCGGTGTCCGCAGGTCCAGTCACAGCTCTCCGCCACGGCGCGACGGTCACGTCGTTGCTCTGGCCGGGATGTGGGGCCGGCTCCGGGCGCCGAGGGGCTTCCGCTGATGACAGCGCCCTGTCGCCGTGCGGATGCCGACAGCGGATGCCGGTGAACGCCGCCGCGGACCTCTCCAGGACGGCGGCGTCGAACTCTTCGCCGAAGAGCCGGTCGAGAGGGCCAGGACACATGCTCGTACACCGACCGGGCCGGTCGTCTCGGTGCCCGTCCGCAGGTTCACGGCAGGCGGACCTACCCGACGGCCCGGCCGGCCGGCGCGTGCTGACCCACGCTGCGACCCTCCTGGGGTGGGTTCGCAGCGGCCCTGTCAGGCACCCGACGACGACCGTTCGGCGATCTCCATCCGCTCCCGCAGGGTGCCGGCCGAGTTCGCAGTCCGCGGCAGGCCACGGCGCCGCAGCTCAGGCACGACCAACCGGGTGAAGTCCTCGAAGGACCCGGGGACGTCCGTCGGCATGATCGCGAAGCCGTCGCACGCGCCACCGGTGAACCACTCCTCCATCTGGTCGGCCACGTCAACGGCGGTCCCGACGAATCGGACACCGCTCTGGATGGTCCGCGCCCGGGCGAGGTCACGGAGGGTGGCATCTGGACCGAACAGGCTGCGCGCGCCGGCGATGAAGGACTTCATCAGGCCCTGGGAACCAGTGACGACGTCGACCCACTCGTCCTTGACCGGTTCGTCCATGGGCAGCTGGGAAAAGTCGAAGTTGGTCTGCTCGGACATGAAGATCAGCTGCTCGGTGGGATCGGACAGCGACTGGAAGTACGCCTCCTTGGCCTGGGCCATCTCCCGGGTCTCCGCGACGATCGGCATCACCGCGGGCAGGACGGCGACCGTGTCCGGGTCGCGCCCCTCGGCGGTGACCGCAGCCCGCTGCGCCTCGTAGTGGGTCTGCGCGTCGGCGCGGCCGCGAGGACTGGTGAAGGTCAGGTCGGCCCAGCGCGCGGCGAACCGCATCCCTCGACCGGACTGCCCGGCCTGCAGCAGCAGCGGCCATCCTTGCGGTGGGCGGGGGACGGTGAGTGGACCACGAGAGCGGAACCACTGCCCCTCGAAGCCGAGCTCGCGCACCTTCGTCGGATCCGCGAACACCCCGGTCCCCCGGTCCATCTGGAGGGCGTCACGGTCCCAGGTCTCCCACAACCCGGTCACCACCTCCAGGAACTCGTCCGCCCGGTCGTACCGGCCGGCGGGGTCGGTGAACTCGACCCCAACGTTCTCCGCCTCGTTGCTGTTCAGCGAGGTCACGATGTTCCACACAGCCCGCCCGCCGGACAGGTGGTCGATGGTCGCGAACACCCGGGCCACGTGATAGGGGTTGTGGTAAGTCGTTGAGTACGTCGCGCCGAGCCCGATGGTCGTCGTGGTCGCCGCGACGCGCCGAGGATGGCGACGAGGTCGAGCTTGACGGCCCGGGCCCCTCGCTCGACGGTCCCGGCCACCGAGTTCCCGTAGGCCCCCGGCATGGCGAGGCGGTCGTCGAAGAACACGAGGTCGAAACCGCCGTCCTCCAGGCTCTGCGCCAGGTCGACGTAGTTAGCGCGCCGTCAAGAGTCGCTGGTCGGTGGCCGGGTGCATCCACGCGCCCAACGACGTCCTCGTAGTCGACGCGGACGCGAACGCGGCAAGAGACATCGGTCCAGTCCGCACGCAACCCCCAGGGTGTGTTCCAACGCCGAACACATGACCGGCGCCCGGGCAGGTGAACAGTAACCTGTTCAGGCGAACGGGGACCAGAGTGGCATGGCCGCGCCGACCCGTCCTGGGATGGGTGACCCTCGAGGCGGGCACGCGATGCTGTGTCCCCACATCATCGGCGAGAGGGCTCCTCAGTGGTATACAGCACCGAACAGTCCGAGCGGGGAGCGGCCATCACAGCCGCTGCAGCCAGACTGTTTGCCACCCGCGGTTTCAACGGCGCAGGCATGGACGACATCGGTGCCGCAGTCGGCATGAGCGGGCCGGCGCTGTACCGCCACTTCCGGAGCAAGCAGGAGCTCCTCGCGGCAGTCGTCGACCAGCTCCAGCGGACCCTCCTCGAGGCCGTCGACGACGACGAGAAGGTCGACCTCGGCCGGGTGATCGCGGCAGTCATGGCGCACGGCGACGCCCTCGCCGTGGCGCTGCGCCAGGCGCGGCACCTGGATCACCAGCGCGCCCCTGACCAGCTGCGGGTCAGGACCGCGCGGCTTCAGGACCTCTGGGCTCGCCATGAGTCCGCCCGTCACCCGCACGAGGACCAACCGACCTCAGCCGTCCGTCTCCGGGCCGCGGCAGGCGCCGTGGTCGGACTGTCCTTCGCGAAGTCGGGCGCGCTCTCATTGCGGACAGGGCTCGCGGAGGACATCACCAGCCGCATCCTGTCGATCGACCTGACGGAGCCGCTCACCCCGCCCGATCCCGACCTCCGCGGCGCCCCCCGCGACCTCGCGTCCCTGACCGGGGCGCTGCGGCGGGAGGCGATCCTCGCCGTCGCCGCCCGGCAGTTCGCCGACAAGGGTTTCCACGGCACGAGCCTCGGTGACATCGGTGCGATGGTGGGGATCACCGGCAGTGCGGTGATGCGTCACTTCACCAGCAAGGAGGGGTTGCTCGAGGCCTCGTTCTCCCGACTCGCCGACAACATCACCGAGCGCATCTACCGGCAGATCACCGCTGACGTGGCGCCCCTCGTGCGGCTGTCCCAGATGATCGACGACTACACCGAGCTCGCCCTGCGCAGCGCGGACCTGGTGGTGATCAACATGACCGAACTGCGCTGCCTGCCGGTCGAGTACCAGCGCGAACGTCGACGCAGCCAGCGGATGTACGTCAACGAACTGGCACAAGCGGTCATCGCCACCCAGCCAGGACTGGATGAGCTGGAAGCACGGCTACGCGCCCAAGCCGCCTACGCCCTGATCAACGAGGTCGTGGCCGACGAGCGCTTGGTCCACCTGCACGGACTGCGTACCGACCTGCGCGTCCTCGCCGAGGCCGCCGTCGTCCCGAGCTGAGCCGGGAGGACGGTGACCACGACGGTGGGGCCACCCGTCTCAGGGCGCGTCAGTCATCCCAGTTGCGAGCCCACGATCCCGATGAAGGACACGCAGTCACCCGGCGCGCCCCCCAGGTTGTGGGTCAGCGCCAGGCCTCGATCGGCTGTGGCGATCTGCCGTTCGCCTGCCTCACCTCTCAGCTGCAACCAGCACTCGAAGAGCATGCGCAAGCCACTCGCCCCGACGGGGTGCCCGAAGCTCTTGAGGCCGCCGTCGCAGTTGACCGGCAGGTCCCCGTCGTGGTCGAAGGCGCCGGAGAGGACGTCGTCGCAGGCCGAACCGACCTCGGAGAAGCCGAGGTCCTCCATGAGGAGGATCTCGGTCGGGGTGAAGCAGTCGTGCACCTCGGCGAGGGCGAGCTCACGGCGCGGGTTGGTGATCCCGGCCTGCGCGTACGCGTCGGCTGCCGCCGCGCGCACCTCCGGGAACGTCGTGTAGTCGTACGTCGAGTCAATGGGCCCGGCAGCGGAACCCGCCACGAGGGCGAGCGCCTTCACGTACAGCGGCTTGTCGGTGTACTTGTGCGCGTCCTCCGCCCGGACGACGATCACCGCGGCGGCCCCGTCGGCCACTCCCGAGCAGTCGAGCACGCCCAAGTTGCCTGCGACCAGCGGCGAGTTGGCGATGGCCTCTTTGGAGATGTTCTTGCGGAACTGGGCCCGGGGGTTGGGCACCCCGTTGGCGTGGTTCTTCCACGCCACGTGCGTCATGGCGTCCCGGAAGGTCTCGGCGTCCACCCCGTGGCGCGCCTGGTAGGCCGGGCCGAGGAGGCTGAAGCTCGCGGGTGCCGATGTCCCGAACCGCGTGCCGTCGTCCTGGGGACGCGGCGAGATCAGCCCGGAGTACCCGTTGTCCTTGAGCTTCTCCGCGCCGACGGCCATGGCGACGTCCACGGCGCCGGAGGCCACCGCGTACACGGCGTTGCGGAATGCGTCCGATCCGGTGGCGCACATGTTCTCGACCCGGGTGACGGGCTTGCCCTCGAGCCGCAGCGGCCGGGACAGGGTGAGCCCGCTGATGCCCGAGATGTAGGTGCCCATCCAGTAGGCGTCGATGTCGGCGAAGTCCAGACCCGAGTCCTTCAGCGTTTCGGTGACCGCGTCGACGATCAGGTCATCGATGCTCTTGTCGAAGTGCTCACCGAAGGGCGTGCACCCCGCACCGATGATCGCGACCCGGTCCTTGAGCGAGTGCGTGGCCATTCAGGACTCCTCAGTCGTCGCCACGGCGTCCGCCGGGCGGGCTTTCCAGAAGTAGTTGCGGATGCCTTCTACGGTGTTGATGAGCCGGAACGTCATCTGGACGACGTTGCCGACGGCGATGCTGTTCGCGTCCACATCCGTGAGTTCGCACTGGAGTCGACCGCCGCCCTCCAGGTCCAGGACCGCGCCGACGAGCGGTGGGCTGGCGGTGAATGCCAGGCGGTCGATGGTGTACGTCGCGACCGTGGCGGTGCGGCCGGCCGTCGAGACGTCGTCGAAGTCGTCCATCGCCTTGCAGGACAGGCAGACCCTCGGCCGCGGGAACTGCACCGTCCCGCACTTCCGGCAGCGTCCTCCCTGGAGGCCGAACTTGAAGTCGACGTTGCGCGACGCGAACGGCGAGGACGGACGCGTGGGGTCCGGGCGCCGCGCCGACTCCCCCGCGAAGCGCCCCCTCCAGAGCAGGTACTTGGCGTAGTCGACCTCGATCACCTGCTCCAGCTGCTGCCGGACGGGGAGGGAAGCGGACGCCGACCGCTCTCCCACCCGCAGGAGCAGGGCATCAGCACCGTCGGCGAGCGAGACGGCCAGGACCAGATCGCCCGCCGACGCCCGCTCGAGCTGGTCGACCAACTCGACGCCGAACTGTGCCGTCCCCGAGTTGCCAAGCAGGTCCAGCAGGTCCGAGGAGCTTCGCGCGCCACCGACCCGCTTCTGCAAGCCGGCCGCGTACTGGCGCGCAGCCCGCGCGTTGGGGCTGGTCACCACCACCGCGGCGACGTCGGAGAGAGCGACCTCGGCGCGCTCGAGCACGTCGCGGACCACCGCATCGCCCAAGCCGCCGTAGACGCCTTGACCGAAGCGCTCCTCCCAGGTCGTCCCGGTCATGGATCCGGGCAGCCGCCACCGGTCGAGGAACTCGGCGGACCGAGAGGCCGTCGCGAGGACGGTCGCGGCCGGGTCGCCGTCGTCGGGGGCGAAGGAGAAGGCCGCCGCGAGGTCCGCGCTGTCCTTGTCGTCGGGCCCGCCGGCCTTGCCCTCCCGGACGTCGGCCATCACCGCGAGCCCACCGGACCGGCTGGCGGCGAGGATCGACGCGAAGCCGGACCGGAAGTTGGCCCCCAGGTCGTAGGCCGCGGTCTCGCTCGGCAAGCCGAGTGCCGCGTGCACAGCTGTGGCGTTGACCTTGTCCACGTAGGCCGGCGACGTCGTCGCGAACCACAGCGAGTCGGGCTGCGTCCCGTCGGCGACGATCGGCGCCGCGGCCTCGACCGCCATGGTGGTCGAGTCCTCGTCGAAGTTCGCGATGGCGCGCTTCCCGCGCCCGGACTGACCGACCAGTGCGCCGATCTGGGCGCGCGAGACGCGGTACTTGGGCACGTAGGCGCTGAACCGGGTCAGCGCGACACTCTTGTCAGTGGTCATCTCTCCCCCTACCGGAGTGCCGAGACGCCGAGGAGCGCGTCACCGATCTGCAGCACCTGGATCTCCGAGGTGCCTTCTGGGATGGTGCTCTCGCGTGCGTCCCGGAAGAGTCGTTCCACCGGGAACTCCTCCATGAGTCCGGATCCACCGAAGAGCTGGATGGCCTGACTCGTCGCCACCACGGCGGCCTCGCTGCAGAAGTACTTCGCGATCGAGCACTCCAGCCGACCGGGCTGACCGGCATCCAGGGTGCTCGCAGCGTTCTGGTACAGGAGGCGACCGGCTTGGGTCTGCACCGCCATCTTGACGATGAGCTCCTGGACGAGTTGGAAGCCCGCCAGTGGCCGGCCGAACTGCTCGCGGGCAAGCACGTGTCCTTGCGCGGCCTCCAGGGCCGCCTGCATCAGCCCCACCGCGCCGGCGGCGATGTTCAGACGGCCGCCGTTGACGGCCGACATGGCCACCGAGAGGCCGCGCCCGACCTGCCCGAGCAGGTTCTGGGCGGGCACGACCACCTCGGTGAGGACGACCTCGCAGCTCGAACTCGCCCGCACCGGCATGTGCGGGATCTCGTTGATCTCGAGACCCGGCGTCGAGGTCTCCACGAGGAAGGCGCCGATCCCCTTGTGCCCGAGCGACCGGTCGACGGTGGCGAGCACGACCCCGAAGTCGCCGTAGGACGCGTTCGTGATCCACACCTTCTGGCCGTTCAGCACCCAAGAGCCGTCCTCGCGCTCGGTGGCGCGCGTCCTCAGCGCCCCCGCGTCCGATCCGGACTCCGGTTCGGTGAGCGCAAACCAGCCGCGGCGCCGTCCCTCCAGGAGAGGGGCCAGGAACCGCTCCTTCTGGTCGTCGGTGCCGTGCTTGGAGAGCAGCTCGGCGACCATCGACAGGATGTTCAGCGTGGTGCGAAGGCTGCCCCAGCAGCGGCCCGCCTCCTCCATCAGGACGGCAGACTGCAGGTGCGACATGCCGTACCCGCCGTCGTTCTCGGGCAGGCCACCCCGGACGTACCCGAGTTCGATCAGACCGGGCAAGATGTCTACGGGGAACGTCTTTGTCCGCTCCGCCTCGGCGATCAGCGGCGCCACGTTCTTGTCCAGGTAGGACCGGACGTCCTTGGTGAACGCGGTGGTGTCGCTGTCCAGCAGACCCAGCGGCCCGTAGCCGCCGCCGTTCGAGATCGTGCTAGGCAAAACGTCCCCCTGAGACGTGGATGACCTCACCGGTGATGAAGCCCGAGGTGGGTGATGCGAGGAAGGCGACTGCTCCGGCGACGTCGTCGGCCGTCCCCAGTCGCTTGATGCTCGAGGCCTTGATCGCCCGGTCCTGAATGGACTCGAACGTCGGCAGCTTGCGGAGGGACTCGGTGTCCACCAGTCCCGGGGCAAGGGAGTTCGCGGTGATGCCGTACCGGCCCAGCTCCTTGGCCACCGAGCGCGTGAGCCCCACCACACCGGCCTTGGCCGCCGAGTAGTTGGCCTGACCCGGATTCCCGTGCCACGCGCGGGAAGCAAGGGTGATGATGCGCCCGTACCCGGCCTCGATCATGGGTCGCGCCGCGCTGCGCAGCGTGTAGAAGGTGCCGGTCAGGCAGACGTCGATCACCGACGCCCAATCGGCGTCGGACATGTCCACCAGCCGCGCGTCCTTGGGAAACCCATGGCTGGTGAGGACGACGTCGAGCCGACCGTGACGGGCCAGCACCTCGTCGACCGCCTGGTCGACACTGCCGGAGGCGCAGACGTCGACAACCCGCGCCTCGGCGGTGACACCCTCGGTCGCAAGCCACTGCACGACCGTCTCCAGCCGCTCCTTGTCCACGTCCGCCAGGACGACAGCTGCGCCCTGCGACCCCAGCGTCAGTGCCGCCTGGCGTCCCAGTCCGCCGCCACCTCCGGTGATCAGCGCGACGTGACCGCTCAACGCCGCCCCTTCAAGACCTGATGTCATCTCGCTCCTCTTAGCGCAGTCTCGTTTGCCGACCTGCCATCTCCGACGGGCACCGCGACGCGCGCGGTCCCCACCACCACCCTGGTCCCGTCATCGCGGGTGGCGTCCACCGCGAGCTCCACCACGTCTTCCGGTTCGCCGACCGACCGGTCGGCCACCGTGATCGTGACGTCCAGCGACGAGTTGACCGACGTCACGGCGGCGAACCGCACCGTGAAAGCGCGGATAAGGGACGGATCAACGACGCGGCGGAGGTGGTTGCCGACCAGGGCCATGACGTACATGCCGTGCACGATCACGTCGTCGTGGCCGGCGGCGACCGCCGCGTCCCGATCCAGGTGGATCGGGTTGTGGTCCCCGGAGGCTTGCGCGAACTCGGCGATCACCTCGCGGGTGATGACCGGCCCGCGAACACGCGTCAGAACCTCACCGGGCTGCAGGGGCACCTCCCCAGGGGCCGTCACGCGGACACCGCCTGTCGGACGACCAGCACGTTGCGGAGCACGGCGACGGTCCCCCCGTCTCGCTCCACCGTCGTCTCGCGCTCGAGGAACCGCAGGGCGCCGCCCTTGCGGACGTAGTCGTCGGTCATCCGGGGCGAAAAGGTGAGGGTGTCCCCCGCGACGCACGTCGCGAGGTAGGTGAAGGACTGCTCGCCGTGCAGCATCTGTCCGCGGTCCAGACCGAGCACGTCGAGGACGGCGTACGGATCGGGCCGGCGCAGCTCAAGGGAGAACAGGTAGGTCGAGGGCAGGGGCAGGTCGCGGTGACCCGCGGCGGCCGCCGCCTCCACGTCGATGGACCGCGGGTCGTCGTCGCCGGTCGCGCGGGCGAAGCGGCGCAGCTCCTCCCGGTCAACCGTGACGGTGAACCGCGGGAGCTCGATCTCCCGTGCACTCTGCGCACGTACGGACATCAGGACTGTCCTCACTCGTCTGCCCGGGGCCGCAGTGGCAGCACCGGCTCGCCGACACCTGGGGGACGCACGTCGACCCGCACGTCTTCTCTCCCGAGGCTAAGACCCTGGCCTTCAGCATGTCAACACTCGTTAACTACGAGCCTATTGAGGTCTTATTTGGTGATGCCTTCCTCGGTTCTTGGTTGTGTTACGTGTCCATCCTCGTTAACTTGCCTAGTGTTGAGTCGGATGTCGGAGCACGCCGGTGGGAGTCGAGATGTTGGGTACTGGAGCTCGCTCCCCCTTGCAGAGGTCGCGCGAGGACGGGAACGTGCCCGCCGGGATGATCGTCAGCTCGTCGGACCCTGCCCTCACCGAGATAGTCGCGCTGGCCGGCTACGAGTTCGTCGTCATCGACGGCGAGCACGCCCCTCTCGGGCCGGCCGAGTGGGTGGCGCACGTCCGGGCGGCCGAAGCCCGCGGGACGATCCCGATGGTGCGCGTCCCGGAGAACCGGGCCGTCCTGATCCAGCAGGCGGTCGACGTCGGCGCTCAGGCCGTCGTGGTCCCCCACGTCGAGACGGCCGCCGACGCCGAGGCAGCCGTAGCAGCGCTCCGGTTGCCCCGGGCGGGGTCACGCGGACGGTGCTCGTCCATCCGTGCTGCTGGCTTCTCCCGTCAGGGCTGGGAGGAGCACAGCCGCCTCGTCGACGCAGAGGTCCTCGTGATCCCGATCGTCGAGTCTGAGCTCGCGGTGCACAACCTCGAGGCCATCCTCGATGTCGATGGGATCGACCACGTCCAGTTCGGCCCGGGCGACCTCTCCGTGGACCTCGGGGTCGACATGGACTCGCCGGTCATCACCCAGTCATACGAGCGCGTCCTGACGCTCGCCCGAGCACGCGACAAGCACGTCATCGGAGTCGATGTGATCCCACCCCCTCCTGGCGCCCGCCCGTCCGCGGTCCTGCAGAGCGCTGACCTGCTCCATGTGGCCACCCTGATGAAGCAACTGCGGGGGGCTCTCGCCGACCAGTTCGCGGACGCCGCGGGAGCAGGCCGATGAGCCACCACGAAGGGGTTGGTCGCCAGCACCTCCTGGTGGATCGGGACGGCGGGGCCACTCGACTCACCCTCAACCGACCCGATCGTCTGAACGCGGTCACCAACGGGCTGCTGCGAGCTCTCGCCGATGAGGTCGAGCGGGCCAGCGCCGACGACGACTGCCGAGTCATCGTCATCACCGGCGCCGGCCGCGGCTTCTGCTCGGGCGCGGACCTCGTCGGGTTCAACGACGTGGACAGCACCGAGCCGGCGGGCGTGGACGCCATGGCGGCAGCCAGCCGCATCGCCCGGGCGGTCGCCCGGGCTCCCAAGCCGGTGATCGCGCTGCTCAACGGGCCGGCGGCCGGTATAGGCGCAGCCCTGGCGCTGTCCTGTGACCTCGTCCTCGCCGCCGAGTCGTCATTCCTCAAGCTGGGGTTCGACCAGCTGGGAATCATGCCCGACGGTGGGGCCACGGCCTTTCTCACGGTCAGCCTCGGTCGGCACCGGGCCATGCAGTACGCCCTGCTCGGGGACCGGCTCCCGGCTCACGACGCCCAACGGTTCGGCCTCGTCGCCCGGGTGTGGCCCGATGACCGGTTCCTCGAGGAAGCCGCGACCGTCGTGCACCGCTTCGCCACCGGGCCGGTCATGGGCATCGCCGCGACCAAGCGTGCGATCAACTCGGTAGCGCTGCCCGGCCTGGACGAAGCACTCGAGTACGAGTCGGCCACGCAGGTGGTCCTGCTGCAGACCGCAGACTACGCGGAAGGTGTCGCGGCCTTCCAGGACAAGCGTCCGCCGACGTTCACCGGGCAGTGAGAGCGATCAAGAGAATCGTGGGTCCCGCTTCTCCGCGAACGCCCGTGCCGCCTCGGCGTAGTCTGCGCCCTGCATGGTGGCGGACTCCGCCGCAACCGCGACCGGCATCACGAGGTTGGCGATGGCTCGCAGCTGGGCATTGACCCCCACCTTGGAGGCGGCGATGGCCTGTTGTGATCCGCGTGCCAGCCGCTCGGCCAGGGCGAGGGTGGCATCCAGGAGGTCGTCGTCGTCCACGACGAAGTTGACCAACCCGAGGCGCTGGGCGTCGTCGGCCGTCACCGGGTCACCGGTCATCAGGTAGTACTTGGCGCGGTTGGGTCCGATCAGCAACGGCCACAGGAACTGACCACCGTCACCGGCCCCGAGGCCCATTTTGACGTGTGTGTCGGCGAACACCGCCGATCTGCCGGCGTAGACCACGTCGGCGAGGAGGGCCACCGTGGCCCCCAGTCCGAGGGCGTGCCCCCGGACGGCGGAGATGATCGGCTTCTCGCACCCGAGGAAGTCGTCGACGATCAGGCGCACCTCCTTCCACAGCACCGATCCGGGCGAGGTGTCGAGCCCGCCGTCGGGGCTCACGTCACCGCCCGCGCTGAACGCGCGGCCGGCGGAGGTGAGGACCAGCACCCGGACCTCGCTGTCCAGGTGTGCCTCACGGGCGATCCGGGCCAGCTCCGAGTGCATGGTGGCATCGACCGCGTTGAGCCGGTGCGGCCTGTTCAGCGTTGCGACGGTGACGCCGCTCGCCCTCTTGTCGATCTCGATGGCCTGGTATGTCTCGGGACGGATCACGTCGCTCCTCGTTCCTGACCCGTCGCGGTGGTGGTCCACGGTGCGGGCCGCTTCTCCCGGAATGCCTGCATGCCCTCCCGGGCCTCCTCCGAGCTGAACAGCCGCGCCGACAGGTCGGCGGCCCACTCGAAGGCGTCTTCGCGGCTTCGGCGCGGGACCTCCCGGACCAGCTCCTTGACGGCCATGAGCGCGGACGGGCCTCCCGCCAGCAAGTCGGTGAGGACGGCGTCGACCCGGCCGTCGAGCTCTTCAGCATCGGTGGCCTCGGTGATCAGCCCGATCGCGGCGGCCCGCGTGGCATCGATCCGTCGGCCGGTCAGGAAGAGGTCCAGGGCGTCGGCCCGGCTGAGCTTCTCCAAGCAGACCACGGAAATGATCGCGGGGGCCACGCCGATGCGCACCTCGGTGAAGCCGAACTTGGCGCTCTCCACGGCCACGGAGATGTCACACGCTGCAGCGATCCCGATGCCGCCGGCCATGCAGCTGCCCCCGATGCGGGCCACCGTCGGCTTGGGGTAGTCCATGATCGTCGAGATGACGTCGACCACCCGGTGCCGGCGCTCCTCGCCGTCGGTCGCGGACCGCTTGAGGTCCGCGCCCGCGCAGAAGGTCCGCCCGGCGTGCGTGATGACGACCACCTTGACACGCGGGTCGTCGCGGCACTGCGCCAAAAAGTCGCCCAGCAGGTTGACCAGCCCGATGCTGAGCGTGTTGTGCTGGTCGGGGCGGTTCAGGGTCAGCGTGGCGACCCCTCGCTCCACCGACATCAAGACCTCGTCAGCCATCATCGTCCTCTCTGCGTCGTGGTGGCCGGACCGGCGAAGCACTGGGCGATCCTCATCCACTCGTGGGCGTCCGCACCGACCACCTGGAGGTCCACGTCCTCGACGTTCCGCCGCTGCGTCACCACCAGGGCGAAGTCGAGAGCGGACCCCGCGATGGACTCGCGCGCGTCCGCCGGGCCCCAGTCCCACACCGCTCCCGAGGGTGCGGTCAAACGGACCCGGACGGGGGTGTCCGGTGCCGTCCGGCCCTGGTTGGCGTAGCTCCACGCCCGGGTGATGAAACCCAGCTGCGCGGTGTGCTTGAGCCGGTCGGTCGCCGGGAGAGACACCCCCACGGCCTGCTGGACGTCCCAGCCGTGGACCCAGGTCTCCATGAGCCGGGCGGTCGCGAACGAGCGGGCCGACATCGAGGGCCCCCACCACTCGATCCGGTCCTTGGGGCCACGCGACCTCAGGGTGTCCAGGACCAACCCGCGGTTGGCGTGCCACCAGCTCAGCGTCTGCACGCGGGACGCCTGCTCGGCCAGCACCAGCTCCCGGGACCGGGAGCCGGCGACGTCGGCCTGCCAGGCGTCACGGCGCTCGCGGAAGGCAACCGGGTCCGTGACCGACAGCGCGCCCAGCTCGTCGAACCGGGCGAGGTGGAAGACCTGGTCGCGGACCTTCCAGCCCTCGGCGGCCGTGTCGCGTGCCCACTGCTCGTCGTCGAGGCCGTCGAGCACGACGGCCAGTTCCTGCTGCTCGGCCCGGAGGTCGTCGAGCAGGCCGGCGTACGCATCAGGACCGGTCATGCCGGACCCCCCTCGGGCAGCAGTTCGACCGGGATGTCCAGGACCCGCGCCCGCACGACCTCTCCCAGGCTCTTGGCCTGCGGGTCGTAGCGCACGCTGGAGGCCACGCCCTCGCCGAGGAGACCCCGGATGACGAAGTTGAGCCCGCGGATGTTGGGGAACACGAATCGGTCGATCGGGTAGCCGGCGAACTCCGGGTAGAGCTCGACGAAGGCCTCGGTCGTCAGGGTGTGGCACAACCAGGCCCACTGCTCGTCCCGGCCCACCCAGAGGCCGAGGTTGGCGTTCCCCCCCTTGTCCCCCGACCGTGCCGCGACGATGGCCCCCAGCGGGCTGGGTCGCGTCGGGCCGTGGTCCTCCCGGGGCGGGAGCGAACCTGCGGGGATCTCCCCTGCGGTCACCGCGGGGGTCACCGCGGAGACCTCGAAGGTCTCCCCGTCGAACTCCACCTGCGCGGAGCACAGCGTCGCCGGGAGGAGGGCGGGCCAGTGGACCGCGTACGCCGTGGGCTTGCTCGGGGCGCTCTGGGTGAACTTCCCCGCGTACGTCGACAAGGACATCTCGTTGACCACGCGGACGAAGCGCGCCACCTTCGCCGCGTCGGCGTCCTTGACGTACAGGGACAACTGGGCGCTGGGGATGTCGCCGAACTCCCCCGTCCGGTCGGAGACCCACCGCAGGCGCGAGCCCGCCACGTCGAAGTGGTCGGTGCCGCCGTCGAAGGCAGCCCAGATCTGACGCTCGGCCAGCGCCGCCTTCTCCTCGATCTGCAGGCCCATCATCCCGAACGTGGCACCTGACCGGTACCCGCCGTGACGGTTGATCGAGACCTTCACGTCCGGGGGCGCCGGCTCACCCCGGGCACCGCTGATCCGGACCCGGTCAGGTCCTTCCTGCTCGAGCACCACCGTGTCGAAGCGGGCCACGACGTCCGGGTTGGGGTACCGGGGCCCTTCGATCTCGTAGAGGAACTGCGCAGTGACCGTCCCCACCGTGACGGCGCCGCCGGTCCCCTCGTGCTTGGTGATGACCGCGGATCCGTCGGCGGCGATCTCGGCGATGGGGAAGCCCGGCCGCTCCAGCCCCGGCACCTCGGTGAAGAAGGCGTAGTTGCCCCCGGTGGCCTGACAGCCGCACTCGATGACGTGACCCGCGGCGCACGCACCGGCCATCGCGTCCCAGTCCGACCGCTCCCACCCGTGGTACCAGGCGGCCGGACCGATGACGACCGCGGCATCGGTGACCCGCCCCGTCACCACGATGTCCGCACCCCGCCCCAGGGCCTCGGTGATGGCCCATCCTCCGAGGTAGGCGTTGGCACTGACGGGGACGACGTCGCCCAAGGGTGCACCGGTGTCCATGTGCGCCAGCGGATGACCGTCGGCCTGCAGATCTGCGATCCGCGGCAGGATGTCGTCGCCTGCGACCACGGCGATGCGTGGCGAGAGCCCTTGCCGTTCCGCGACCTCGCGCAACGCGTCGGCACATGCCTGGGGGTTGAGCCCACCGGCGTTGCTGACGACCTTGATGCCCTTCTCGAGGCACGTGCCCATGACGGCTTCCATCTGCCGCACGAAGGTGCGCGCATACCCACCGCGGGGGTCCTTCTTGAGATCCCGGGACAGGATGAACATCGTCAGCTCGGCGAGCCAGTCGCCGGTGAGGACGTCGATCTGCCCGCCGTCCACCATCTCCCGAGCGGCCTCGAAGCGGTCCCCGTAGTAGCCGCTGCAGTTCGCGATCCGGACGGGGCGCTTCTCCGCCCCTGTCACTGGGCGACCTCGTCCGCAGCGACCTCCAGCAGCAGCGAACCCAGCTCGACCTGGTCGCCGACCGACACGTGGACGGCCGTGACCGCCCCGGCAGCGCCGGCCTTGAGCCGGTGCTCCATCTTCATCGCCTCGAGGATGGCGACCACTTGGCCCTTCTCCACCGGGTCGGCGGGGCCCACGAGGAGCCCGATGACCGAGCCGGGCATCGGGGCGCGCACCGCCCCGGAGGACTGGGACGACTCCCCGGTGGGGAACGGGCTGACGGTCCGCAGCACCACCTGGCCGGCGCCCCCGTCGACATGGACCACGTCGTCCTGCACGGCGATCCTGGCCCGGACCAGCTCGTCACCGACCTGGACCGTGATGGAGCGGTCGTCGGTCACGAGCACCCGCACCGTCGTGCCGTCCTCCAGCCGGGCGGACCCGTCCCGCTGGGTGGTGTGTGCGATCTCCAGTGTCTCGTCGTCCACGCTGAAGCGGGTCCGCTGGGGTCCCATGCTGGAGTTCCGCCAACCCGGCCGCATGAACCCGAGCACCGGCTGCTGCCGGCGTCGGCGCTCCTGCTCCCACATGACCGCCGCGCACGCGGCGTTCCGCAGATCGGTCGGACGCAGCGCGAGCCGCGGCGCGGGACCGATCCGCTCGATGAAGTCCGTGGTCGTGTCCCCGGCCAGGAAGGCGTCCTGCCGGAGGGTGTCGACCAGGAACTCCCGGTTCGTCGTCACGCCGGCGATCTGCGAGTGGGCCAGGGCCCGCGCCAGCCGCAGGGCCGCCGCCGTCCGCGTCGGTGCGTAGGCGATGACCTTGGCCAGCATCGGGTCGAAGTGCGTGCTGAGGACGAAGCCCTCCTCCACACCCGAATCCCACCTGATGCCGTCGGTGTCCGGTTGCCAGCCCACGAGCGTGCCGGTGGCCGGCAGGAACTCGTTGCGCGGGTCCTCGGCATAGATTCGGGCCTCGATCGCGTGGCCGCGCTGCACCAGGTCGTCCTGCTCATACCCCAGCGGCTCGCCGTCGGCGATGCGCAGCTGTTCGCGGACCAGGTCGACGCCGAAGACCGCCTCGGTCACGGGGTGCTCCACCTGCAGACGGGTGTTGACCTCCAGGAAGTAGTACTCCTGCGGCCCCTCCGACTCGGCGTCGTCCTCGACCAGGAACTCGACGGTGCCCGCAGAGGTGTACCCGAGAGAGCGGGCGAGGCTGACCGCCGAGTCGATCATCCGCTCGCGTGTGTCGGGGTGCAGCCGTGCGGCAGGCGACTCCTCGATGATCTTCTGGTGTCGCCGCTGGATCGAACACTCACGCTCGCCCAGGTGGACCACCGAACCGTGCTGGTCACCGAGGACCTGGATCTCGATGTGCCGGGAGCGCGCCACGTACCGCTCGACGAACACCGTCTCGTCGCCGAAGCTCGCTTTCGCCTCCCGTTGGGCGGCGGCCACCGCGTCCTGGAGCTCGTCGGGGGTCCAGACGATGCGCATGCCCTTGCCGCCGCCGCCGGCGGAGGCCTTCACCAGGACCGGGAAACCGACCGAGCTGACGTCGTCCGCCGACGACGCGGCAGGCAGCACGGGTACACCGGCCGCCACGGCGAGCTCACGGGCCCGGATCTTGTCGCCCATGGCGGAGATGACCGCCGGCTCAGGGCCCACCCAGGTCAGGCCAGCCTCGACCACCGCGGTCGCGAACCCCGGTCGTTCGGACAGGAAGCCGTAGCCGGGGTGCACGGCGTCCGCCCCGGCCGCCACCGCGATCCCCACCAGTTCCTCGGCGTCGAGGTAGGAGCCACGCGTCAACCGGTAGGCCTCGTCCGCCTCCCGCACGAAGGGGGACGAGGCGTCGGCGTCGACGTAGGCGGCCACGGTGCTCACGCCCATCTCACGCGCCGTGCGCATGATGCGGCGGGCGATCTCTCCGCGGTTGGCGATCAGGAGCTTCATCATCACAGTCTGAACACCCCGTAGGTCCGGGTGCCCTCGACAGCCGCGTTCGCGCTGACCGACAGGCACATGCCGATGACGTCCCGGGTGTCCCGGGGGTCGATGATTCCGTCGTCGCTCACCGCGCCGGTGGCCTCGAGGGCCAGCGAAGCCCGTTCCTGACGTGCTTCGGCGGCCGCCACGAGTTGACGGTCCTCGTCTTCGTCGAACGGCCGACCGGCCCGGGCAGCCTGCTCACGGCGCACGATGGACATGACCCCGGCGATCTGCTTCGGTCCCATCACGCCGATCCGGGCCGAGGGCCACAGGAAGGTGAAGCGGTTGCCGAACGACCGGCCCGACATCCCGTAGGTGCCCGCGCCGTAGGAGGCACCGATGATGACGGTGACGTGCGGGACCGCCGAGGTCGAGACGGCATTCACCAGCTGCGAGCCCTTCTTGATGATGCCGTCCCGCTCGAAGTCGCGTCCGACCATGAACCCCGTGAGGTTCTGCAAGAACACCAGCGGGACGTCCACCTGGTTGCACAGCTGGATGAACTGCGCGCCCTTGGACGCGGAGTCGGGCAGGATCACCCCGTTGTTCCCCAGGATGCCCACCCGGTAGCCGTGGATGGTGGCCCACCCGCACACCAGCGTGGACCCGTACTCGCGCTTGAACTCCTCGAACCGGGATCCGTCGGCGATCCGCGCGATGACGTCCCTGACCTCCACCGGCGTCGCCAGGCCCTCACCGAACAGGCCGAGCAACTCTTCGGGATCTGAGCGCGGTGCCTCTGCCTGGGCGATGGGCGCGGGGCCCTGCTTGCGCCAGTTGAGGTGACTCACGACCTCTCGGCACATCCGGATCGCGTCGGGTTCGTCCTTGGCGAGGTAGTCGGCCAGGCCGGAGACCTCCGCGTGCATCCGGGCACCGCCCAGCGTCTCGTCATCGGACTCCTCGCCGGTCGCCATCTTGACCAGGGGAGGACCGGCGAGGAACGCCTTGGACTTTCCCTCGATCAGGATCGTGTAGTCGGACATCCCCGGTTGGTAGGCGCCGCCGGCGGTCGCAGAGCCGAACACCACGCATATCGTCGGGATCCCGGACTTGGACAGCTGTGCCATGTCGTGGAAGTAGCGCCCGGTCTCGGCGAAGTGACTCGTCCTGATCTCCGAGCCCGGGTCCGCGCCACCCCCCCGGCGCAGGTCCGCCCCCGCCGACTCGACGAAGCTCACGTAAGGGATGCGGTTCGCGCGCGCGATCTCCAGGGCGCGCATCCACTTCTTGGTGGAGTACGGCTGCAGTGCGCCGCCCACCACCGTGGGGTCGTTGCCGCAGATCACGCACTCCACGCCGGCGATCACACCGATGCCGACGACGAACCCGCCGCCGATGGCGTAGGGCGACTCCCACGCCGCGAGTGGGCTGATCTCCAGGAAGGGTGCGCCCGGGTCGAGCACCAGCGAGATGCGCTCCCGGATCGACAGCTTTCCCCGGGCCGCGTGCCGCTGCTGTGCCTTCACGCCCCCGCCGAGCGCGGCCTGGTCCAACAGCTCCTGCAGCCCCTCGAGGCGGTCGAGCATGAACTCGCGGTTCTCTCGGAACATCTCGCCTCGGGTGTCCAGCTCCGAGACGAGTGCGCGCACGTCGTTGACCATGGGCTCGCTCTCGTGGGCAGTCGATGGGTTCGAGAAGTGACGGTGGGGTGCTTTTACCGAGTGGCAGTGGCACCGGGGGGACGATCAGGGCCGCAGCGACGCAGGATCGGGCCCGGCACGGCTCGCAGGTGCCGGCCTCGCTCGGCCGACGGACGTACTGCCGGACTCCACGTACCGGCCGTCGAGCGCGTGTGCCAGGCACGCCTCTCAGGTCCGGTCGTGAATAGACTCCTATTAAAGACCATGAACTATGCGGTGTCCACCACCCCGACAACACGAGGGCGGCGGCCCCCGCACACCGACGCCGACGAGGTCGACCGCGGAGCGGCGACCCGGTGAACCGCCGGCAGCGGGCGGGCCGCACGCCGCCGGCGCCGCGGGGTCACCGGCTCACGATGCGCCGACGGGGCGACGAGCACCCACGTATCCGGCCGAGCGGCGCTGGTCGACGGACCCTCGACCGCTACCGCGCGTGGGGACTAGCGGGCTGTCCGGACCTCGCTCAGCGGGAGCCAGCTCTCGAACCGCGACCAGTCCGCCGAGAGGAAGAACCGCTCCTGTGCGTCCAGGTGACGCAGCATGCGACGCCGCGCCACCTCGGCGTCGCCGGCGATGATCGCCTCGACGATGCGCTCGTGCACGTGGCTGCCCTCGGCGCTGGCGTCACGGATTTCCTCGGCGCCGTGTCCGGCGGCCCAGGTGAAGAGGAGGTCACTGAACATCCGGGCGGACACGTCGCCGAAGAGCCGAATCATCGGGTTCCCGCTGAGTTCGGCGATCAGTACATGGACGTCGTGGAACCCCGGGGACCTGGGCCCACCCACCTGCCGACGCTCCAGGTCGTCGGCGTACTGCTGCTCGCTCGACACCGCCTCCCTCAAGCGGGCCGCGCCGGCGGGGTCGATGCGGCTGGCTGCGAGCTCCACCGCGGTCACCTCTATGGACTTACGCGCTTCGAAGAGATCGGCGATGCTCGCGCCCTGGTACTGCAGGAGGAGTGCCAGCGAGCGGACCGCGCTGTAGGAGTCCGGCTCCGTGACCATCAGTCCCCCGCCACGCCCACGACGTGACCGGGCCACGCGATGGTGCTCCAGCAGCCGGATTGCTTCGCGCAGGACACCCCGACTCACGCCGTAAGTCTCCAGCAGCTCGGCCTCGGTCGCGAACAGCTCACCGACGGGCCACCCGCGGGCCACGATGTCCCGCTCGATTCGCATGGCGATCTCCTCGCCGAGCTTCAGATCGTGCGACCGCTCGTCGGGGACTCTCTGCACCACGGGCGCAACTCCATCCGATCCGTTGCCGGCTGACGCCTCGGGGCTGCCCATGTCGTCATGAGAATAGACCACGGCCGGCGGCCCGAGACGTGTCGACTCGGGATCCTCCCCGGCCGCGGCAGTGGCGCGCTCGACGTGCGGGTCCGCCAGCGACGCGGCGGCCGACACCACTTCGGACAGACGCCTCAGGCACCCATCGCCGACGAGCGGCAGGACGGCGTGGGCTGGACATCACCATCACGGTCACCTTTAATAGGCCCCTGTTCCGATCCGACGGAGTGACTCATGACCGCCCCTCCCCCGCGCACTGACTGCCCGCCTGCGGAATGGACCTGTGTGGTGCCGGGGGGTCGTCACACGGGGCATCCGTACGCCCCGCTCCCCGGCCCGCGGCGGCCAGCCACTCGGGCGAGGGTCGGTGAAGGCCGGCACGGTGGTGTGCATGCGGGAAACCGGCCCGGGACCGTACCGGGTCTCCGGCCGAGAGCAGGCGCAGGTAGACCGCGCCGCAGAGGTCAGTCGTCGTGGGCCGCGGGCTGACCAGCCGGTGTCCTGACCTGCCGACGCCACGCTGGTGCATCCGAGCCACCGCACGCCCCACACCACAGCCGAGACCACAGGAGAGTCCGCCGTGTCCCCCAGACCAGCGTGGAGCCGTGTCGCGACATTGGGCGACGTCCTCGTCGAGGCCTCGAACCGGTGGCCCGACGAGCTTGCCGTGGTCGACGACACCTCGCGCAGCACCTACGCGGAACTTGTCACCGCCGCGGAGCTCGTCGCCGACCAGCTCCTGGACGCGGGTGTCGGTCCGGGCTCACGGGTGGCCGTCGTGGCGCCGAACTCCCTGGCGGCCGTCCAGGTGCTCTTCGGCAGTGCCTTCGTCGGCGCCCTGACCGTCGTGGTCAACACGCGGTTCGCGGCGCGAGAGCTCCGGCATGTCCTCACCGACTCCCGCCCCGACGTCGTCCTGGTGTCCGGCATGCGGAACGACCGCGTGGACTTCGAGCGCCAGGTCCGCGAGGCCCTGCCCGCCGACTTCTCGGTGCCGGTGCTCGTCATCGGTCGCGCCTCCGACCACGGCTTCGGCGAACTGCGCATGGACGTGCGCGACCTCTCGCCGCAACTGCGCGCACGCGTCGATGCGGCGCGTGCCCGGGTGCCGGTCCGATCCTCCGCGATCATGATCTACACGTCCGGGACCACCGCACTGCCGAAGGGCTGCTCGATCAGCCACGAGGCTGTGGTCCGCACGGCGACGTCGATCGGCACCTGTCGGTTGCGCGTGCAGCAGCACGAGCGGATCTGGGCCCCGCTCCCGGTGTTCCACATCGGGTTCTTCATCCCGATGGTGGGCGCCTTCTCAGCGGGCGCCGCGATCGTCACCCAGTCGCACTTCGTGCCCGAGCGCGCGGTGGCGGCCCTGGTCCGCGAGCAGGTCACGATCACGTGGGCGGGTTTCCCCGCGTTCAACGACGCGATCGTGCGCGCGCGGCGGGAGGACCCGTCGCTGTTCGCGGACCTGAGGGTCATGCTGTCCGTCGCGAACCCCAGCACCATGCGTGAACTGCAGGACGAGATGCCCGAATCCACCGTCATCGGGTGCTACGGCAGCACCGAGACGGGCGGGGTCTGCGTCGTCAGCGAGCTCGAGGACGACGTGGAGAGCCGGATGGTCACCCAGGGCAGACCTCTGGACGGCGTGGAACTGGTCGTCCTGGACCCAGCGACCGGAGAGGTCCTCGACCAGGGTGCCGTCGGCGAGATCGCCGTCCGAGGCTGGAGCACCTTCGACGGCTACTGGGGAGACACGGCCCAGACTGCGTCGGTGCGGACGCCGGAGGGCTTCGTGCGTACCGGTGACCTGGGCGTGGTCGACCACGACGGGCGACTCACGTTCACCGGTCGACTGAAGGACATGATCAAGGTCGGCGGGGAGAACGTCGCCGCCCTGGAGGTGGAGACCGTCCTGGTGTCCCACCCAGCGGTCCACATGGCGGCCGTGGTGGGCGTGCCCGACGCGCGACTGGGCCATGTGCTCGCTGCTTTCGTGGAACTGGTGCCCGGATCGGTCGTGGACCCCGAGGAAATCCTGGCGCACTGCCGGCGGGAGCTGGCGCGCTACAAGGTGCCGCGACACCTGCGGTTCACGACGGAGTGGCCGATGTCGGCCACGAAGATCAGGAAGACCGATCTGCTCCAGAGGCTGCAGGACGAGCTGTCCGAGGCGCTCTCTGCTGATGAGCGAGCCGCCACACCGCCTGGGTGAGCCGGGTCGTCACAGCCATCGTCGTCGGCCAGCAGGGCCGCGGCGGGGCACGAACCGTCCTGCCCAGGGGACGGCACCTCGCCGGAGGAGACCTGGGCTCACGATCGTTCGGGCTGTCGCCCGGGATGGGTACTGGTGAGTCGTGGGCATACGGACCGATGACGTTGCAGGACGGGCTCCGCGCTCCCCGGGGTTGATCTCACGGCTCGGGGAGGGTGTGCACGGTGCCGGCGTTTACGACGCGATGACGGCGAAGATCGTGGAGACCGTCGGGATGGACTTCGCGTTCCTCTCCGGGTTCGCCCTGGAGGCCTCCCAGCTGGCGGCGCCGGACGTCGGACTGGTCACGTGCACCGAACTGGTCGGACAGCTGTCTCGCATCACCTCGGCGGTCGACCTGCCGGTGCTCTGCGACATCGACGCTGGATTCGGCGGACTGAACAACGTGTGGCGGACCACCCGTGAGGTGCATCGCGCCGGTGCGGCCGGCCTCCAGGTGGAGGACCAAGCCAATCCCAAGCGCTGCCCCGTGCTCCCAGGACGCATCGTCACCTCGCGGTCGGAGGGGGTGGACCGGGTCGCCACCGTCGTCGACGCCGCTGACGACGAGGAGTTCCTCGTGATCGCCCGGACCGACGCCGACGAGCTGGGTCTGGACGAGGTCGTCGAGCGGTGCAACCTCTACCTGACGGCGGGCGCGCAGGTGGTCCTTCCCATCATGCAGACGTTCGAAGGCCGAGCACGGCGGTCCCTGGCGCCCGACCGCCAGATGGAGATCCTGGCCGAGCTGGCCACGGCGATCGACGGCCCGTTGGCGACCACCGCCCCGCCGGAGGGCTACACGGCGACGGACATGACCACCATCGGGTTCTCGATGGTGATCCACCCGACGGAACTCCTCGAGGCCTCGATGACGGCCATCCACCAGGTTGCGGCCGTCCTGGCGACCACCGGGAAGGCAAGCGGCTACTTCGAGTCCCACCCCAGCGTGCACTCGGGGGCACGGGCGATCCTCGAATACTTGGACGCCGATGCCCACGTCGCGCGGGAGACACCGCGCTCGGACGACCGGGGTGCCAGCACGTCGCAGTGAGGCCCGGGCCGGCTTCCTATCCGTCGCGGAACGGGCTGCACCCGGACGCGCAGACGGGGCCCAGGTCCCACCTCCCGACCGTGTCGTCACCGACCTGTCCACCAGGGGCGTTGGCGAGGGGCAGCACTGGATGGGCGACATGACCCGCTCACGCCCGCGGGTGCACAGACGACGAGCAAGAACGACCAAGATCAACGAAAGGGCGACCATGACCGACTCACTGTCCGCGACCGAGGTGACGGCCCTCCGCGAGCTCCTGGACAAACAGGCCATCCAGGACGTCATGACGCGCTATGCGCGACTCATCGACCGCAGGGATCCGCAGCTGAGCAGAACGATCTTCTGGGAGGAGGGGACCGACGACCACGGCCTGCACAAGGGCTCCGCGGAGGGCTTCCTGGCATCCGTGCTCGCGAACCCCCGAGGGATCCTGACGGCGTACCACAACCTCGGCCCCGCATCCGTCGAGTTCGTGGGTGGTCACCAAGCCAAGGTCGAGTCCTACTTCCTGTACGTCTGCACCCGAGAGTGGAACGAGGGGTTGGCGCTCGGCACGCTCACCGGTCGATACCGCGACCTCTTCGAGAAGCGCAACGGGGAGTGGCGGGTCCTCCACCGGACCGTCGTGTACGACACGTCGTCTTTGACGCCGTACGAGCCGGCGTGGAAGTCCTTCGGCATGGAGAAGGCGCGACACTCGGCGGCCGCTCCAGACGATCCGATCTACGAAGCGTCCTGGTGAGGGGTCGGGACGTCCCTTTTAGGGCCCGTGCGCATGCCGCCACTGCGCGGAGGTCACCCCGGTCCACCTCCGCGGTGAGCGGTGCTGCTGTCAGCGCAACTGGGCAACGGGTGTCCTGTGCTGGGCGAGCACGAAGCGCCCTCAGGGGACTCGTACGGCTTCGGTCATGCGCGACGACGGCTCGCCCCGAGAGGCCGCTGGGCGCCGAGGGGACGGCGAGCCGGTGCTGATCCCACAGGCACGAGGTCTCCGCCCGGTGTGCCTGCCGACTCTGGGCGCGGAGCGGTTCATCGGCTCGGACTGCCCGCGCTCCGGGGGGCCGATCCCGCTGACGACCGCCGTGCTGGGGCCCTACAGGCACGAAACCCGGCCGACCCCGCAGATCACGGGTTCTGACCACGGTCCTCCACGCGGCCACAGCGGCGCCCGAGTCGTCAGTCGCCGTACGAGGATCCAAGGACGCACGCGCCCGGTCCGCCTCGCTGGGGAGGACCGAGCAACGGTCCGCCGACCATCGTCCTCACGGCGCCGGGTGGATCTCGCCCCGCTCGGACCGCGTGGAGGCGAAGACGTAAGAGACAGCGTCGAGCCCTCCCACTCCGCTCTGTTGCAGCGCGCCGTCACTCCAGTGCGCGCATCAGGTGCACGAACGTGCAGCCCTGGTCCCCGGCCTTCCAGCCGTGCTGGGCAGCTTGCAAGACGAGGGCGTCTCCCGCCTGGAGGGTGACGTCCCCCGTGTCCAGGCGCAGCGTGATGTCTCCACTCAGCACGTGCATCAGGTCGAGGGTGTTGGTCTTGTGCGGCTCGGCGGTGTGACCTGCCCCCCAGACGTGGTACCTCCAGTAGAGCCCGCCGGCTCCGGGTTCCATGGCGAAGTCGGTCGCATCAGACGCCTCGTCGACGGCCACGTCGGCCGCGGCCGAGCTGCCGCTCTTCCACAGGTTGACGATCAGTACGTCCTCGGTGCGGATCTCCTCGGGGATGCCGGGGACCTTGACGTTCGGCAGACCACCACCGACGCGGAAGGCGGCCGGACCGTCCGCGCTACCCACCACGGATTCGCTCAACACGAGCGACTTGCCTTCTTCGTTCGTCCCTACGACCACGCGTCGCATCAGGTGCTTCCTCCTTGGTGCGCATGTTGACCGCAAATGGTAGCCTGTTTGCAGCACATCGGCGATACGACCCGCACGGGGGGGGCTCATGGGAGGCCGTGCAGCGCCGGTTCCTCCTGCAGGAGCGGCCTCGACGAGCTGGCGACCACGCCCGGTGACCCAGGACAGGGACGTCCGTCGGGCCGCGGAGCGCCGGTGGGGATGGGACATCAAGAGTTTTGGCTGTCACATCATGGCGGGTCGAGCTCGCGGCAGGCCGGATCCCAGTCGCCATGGCTACGAGCGTCGGCGAGCCCTCTGCACGTCTGGGGCGCCCCTGCTCCCGACCTGCGCCAGGACCAGCCGCCCGAGCGCAGGACAACGGCCAGACATCCTCCGCAGGGGCTATGTCGAGGCATCGACCCGCGAGGCGCGAGCCCGCGTCCTCAGCACCCGGGGCTCGGACGCAGAGCCAGCCGGTTCGCGGTGCTCGAGCACGAAGACAACGAGCACCGCGCTGGTGCCTGACGGCCCAGATCGTGACAACCGTACGCCGCTCGAGGCGCACGAGGACATGTCCAACAAGCACGGATCGGAGCAACGATGACAACGACGCAGCGACCCGATTTGAGGTTCTTCCTCTTCACGGCCTTCACCCCAGGTGGACCCGTGGGCGCACCCTGGCACCACCCTGGGGCGGTGGGGTTCGATTACCTCAACCTCGACCACCAGACAAGGCTGGCGCAGGCCCTCGAAGTCGCATGCTTCGACGCGATTTTCTGGGCGGACTTCAGCGGGGTCCACGACATCTACAAGAGTTCGCCCGACACCGCGATTCGGGAAGCCGTGCAGTTTCCCCTCGGCGACCCGCTCATCCTGACCGCTGCTCTCGCAGGCGCGACGGAGAACCTCGGCTTCGCGTTCAGTTCGAACATCATCCAAGATCACCCGTACGCGTTCGCTCGACGCGTCGCGACGCTCGACCACCTCACGAAGGGCAGGGTGGCGTGGAACGTCGTCACCTCTTACCAACAATCCGCCTGGCGCAACCTGGGCTTCGATTCTCTCGAGGCGCACGCCAACCGTTACGGTCGTGCGCAGGAGTACATCGATGTCGTCCGGAAGCTGCTGACCGAGTCCTGGGAGGACGGGGCCGTCGTCCGGGACACCGAGCGGCGGGTCTACGCGGACCCCTCCCTCGTCCACCCGATCGCGCATGCCGGAGAGCGTTTCCGAGTCCCTGGCATCGCGTTGACCGAGCCTTCTCCGCAGCGCATGCCCGTCGTCGTCCAGGCCGGGACGTCAGACGATGGGCGCGACTTCTCCGCTCGCAACGCCGAGGCCATCTTCGTCGGCTCGCGCAGCCCGGAAGGCGCCGAGAAGCTGCTGAACGACATGGCTGGCCGGCTGGAGGCGAACGGCCGCACGCGGGCCGACCTGCTGGCGTTCCAGTACCTGAGCATGAGCGTCGCGAGCACGGAGGACGAGGTGAAGCGTAAGAACGAGGAGCTGGATGAGCACCTCAGCTCGGAGGCTGCGCTGGCGTTCAACAGCTCGACCATGGGCACCGACCTGTCGCAGATCGACCTGGACAAGCCGATCGGGGACTTCAAGACCGACGGGCTGCAGGGGTCTTTCAAAATGCTCGCGGAGGCTGCCAGCGACAAGACCTGGACGTTCCGCGACGTCGTCTCGCGCATCGGCACGATGCGATTCATCGGCACCCCACCGCAAGTCGCTGACGAGCTGGAAAAGTGGCGCGCAGCTGGCGTTGACGGGATCAACCTGAGCTGCCTCGACGGTGTGCAGGGCACGTACGACTTCATCGAGCAGGCGGTGCCCGTCTTGCAGGAGCGGGGTCTGATGCAGCGGAACTACAGCAGCGGAACGCTGCGCGACAAGCTGTACCGACGCTGAGCACCCAGGGGGCTGCTTCCTGAGCGGCAGCATCCGTGACAGGGGAAGGGTGCCGTGGCTGGCCGCGAGCCATCCTGGTGACATCCCGCTGGTCGTGCAGCGCGTGACCGGCTGCACAACCAGCGGGTACCGAGCGTGCACGAATGAGGGTCGCTGCGGACTAGTGCCGTCGTCGGTGGTGGGTCGTCCGTGCGGGACTGCCAGAGGGTTCGCGGGCGGGTCTTGCCGTCCCAGTACTACCTCGGGTTCGATCGCGACGGCTCACGAGATGCGGCTCGGGGCGACGGTCGTGTTGCTCCGACGTCGGGGGGAGCGTGGTCCGAGCTGCCTCGCCGACGAGCGAAGCAAGATCCGTTCGCGCGGGCTTCACCCGCGACGCCCCCGAGGCGGCAGGTCGGGTCCTTGCTGCTCGTGCCGGAACGTGACGGTCTGCCTCGGCGCGCCTGAGGGCACTTTGCGCTGAACTGTCGACCAACGGAATGATGTTGCAGACCTACCACCGCCGAGAGCGGGCCGACGCCCGCGCGCGGATCGCGGACGTGCACTCCCGCCGCGCGCAAGTCGGCCGCCGGGCGGAGCCTGTGGCCGGCGCGCTGCGGTCGGCAGCGCACCGACCTGCCTGCGGTGACCGACGCCGGCGGAGCCCGGTGTCCGTGGGCGGAGTGTCACGACAGGTCGTCGTCACACTGCCGGCGCCAGCTCAGCTCAGGAGACCTGGATGGCACGCGTTCGACGTCACTCACTTGTGTCACGGCGGAGGGCGCTGACGCGTGCGGCGATGTGATGGCGCAGCCGGCCTGGGAGTAGGCGCGCTCGGCGTGGCTGTGGAGTCGGCCCGTGTAGCGGCCACGCTCGTTCCGCCCGTCCGCCGCCGTCGCGAATCC
>NZ_SJEX01000033.1 GCF_005930495.1 Modestobacter excelsi
TTGCCCCCGGGCGGCTGGCTCGACGGGGGCCCGAACTGCGGCGCCATGCCGCCAGGTGCCGTACGGGTGCCCTGTGCGGACTGTGAACGCGCGGCAGGACCGAAGAACTCCGCGCCCGGTCGTTGATCAGTCATCTTGTACTCCGAAACTGACAGACGTCCTTGGGAGGAATCTCGCCACGCCAAGCCACGCGATTCGGCCTGCGTCACCACTTGGTGAGCAGGTCCAGGTCCAAGTCCCGATCGGGCTCGTCGCCCCTTTCCTCACGCGTGGCACTCGTGCCCGCGACCGGGGTCACCGCGACGTTGAGCAGCGGCGCGATGGTGCTCGGCAGTTGCTCCAGCTGCGGCCGGAGCGGGCGCGCCGTCGCCTCCACCCACTGGATCGAGGAGAGGAAGAACGCGAGCGGTCCGGTGAGGGCCGCCGTCCGGTCGATGCGCACGGTCAGCATCGGCTTGCGCTCCCGCGACGCGAGCTCGACCTCCCGGTAGACCTCCGGCGAGGCGCAGGACCGGGCTGAGAACACCACGACGAGCAGCCGGCTGCTCCGGATCCCGTCTACGATCGACCCGGCCCACGGGCTCCCGGCCGGGATGTCCCGAGGCGCGATCCAGCAGCGAAGGCCCGCGGCTTCGAGCACACGGACGATCTCCGTCGCCTGACTCGCATCGGCGCTCGCATGCGAGATGAACGCGGCCGGCGCCGACGAGTCGGGCCTCTCCCACCACCTGGTCCGCGGAGCATCCATGTCCGTCATCCCCCTTGCCCTGCGACACGTGACGGCGTTCAGAGCGCCCTGAGCGGAGAATCGATACGTGGCGTTCCCGGGCCATTGTGGCGACTGTCACATCTCGGTCACCAGAGGCGTCGGTGCGGCGGACAGAGACCGGTGCGTCCTCACCCGGATGGCGCTGCCTGATACAGAGGGTCGACATCGGAGGAGCTTGCTCTGCCGGCTGGCTCACGTCGGAGAGGCGCTCGCCATGATCGCCACGTCGTTCAGCGGGTTCCGGCCAGCTTCTCAACAGCAGGTCAACGTCCCGATTCGCCCTCCCCATCGGGGATCTCATCTGGGTGCCACGACCACGGTCGCAGCGTCGACGCCGGCCGGCATGTCGGCACACCTCCCACAGCCACGGGACAGCGCCGTCCTGCAGCGCGCCCCGCTCCCCCGCCACGTCCTGGGAGGTGGAGCTCACCAAGCCCGAACCCTGCAGTCCCCGGAAGAGCCTCGCCGTCATGGCCACGCGATCCCCCTGCCGTCAGCCGAGATGTCAGCACGCGGCCGTGATCGTCGCGTCACCGGAATGTCACCGCTGGCCACGTGAGGACGACGGGCACGACACCGCCGACCGTGGCCGTGTTGCCCGCGGTGCGCGGACTTCCCTTGGTCTTCCGCGGCGAGTTCACCCGGCGGTCGGTCAACATCCAACAGACGGAGTGGGCGGCCCGTTCGGGCGTATCACGCGGATGACCGACAGCCGGATGCTCGACGACGCGGACGGGCGACGGCCCCGGCGGGCTCTCCTGCGCAAGCCTGGATGGGCGACGCGACTCGAGGACTGGATCCGGGCCCGCCCGCGGTCGTCCGGGATCGCCGACTGTCCCGCTTCGCGGCGCCGCCCGACTCGAGGACGAGGACAACCGGAGGCGGTGGGTTGTGGAGACCACGCCGGATCAACGCGGTCCCTGCATGGTCGAGCTGGAGGTGCAGCACGGCTGGAACGGCGACGGGTGCTCGCGCCGTGGTCGTGTGCGTATGTAGCGTGTCACCCCTCGCACGAACTCACCCCGGTGTTCCTGCAGCTCGGGAGCCCAGAGTGCTGTCGTTCGAGGGACCGAAACACTTGTTGTACCGCCGTGGTGGTTGGCGGCTCCCAGCCGGGATGAGCGTCAGCCGTCGAGCAGCGCGGCGAACCGGCCAGCCGCCTGCCTGCCCATGCCGGGGTGGACGTGCTGGCAGACGGTGAGCGTGATGGTCGCGTTGGCGTGGCCCAGCCGCTGGGACACGACCTTGACCGGCTCGCCGGCAGCCGGGCAGCGTCGCGTGGGTGTGCCGCAGGTCGTGCAGTCGGATCATCGGCAGCAGCTCCTCCCCCAGAACGGGCGCCTGGCGACCTCCTTTCGACGCCGGGGCCTGGGTACTCGTCGGGCACCCGCTTCCCACGACCGCCGGTGAGAACGATCCCGGTCTGTCAGGTCTGAAGCGGGCGTCCGATCTGATGGACCACCGACGGGCCGCGGAGCAGCATGGGCATGCACTCGGGAGGGAGCCTCCATGGTGAGTCCTGACGGTACGGGGGCACGCGTCGACCCGGGATCGAACCACCCGGCCTGGGCGCGCTTGCTCGACCAACTCGACTGGTATGACCGCAAGAGCAGCAGTGCGCAGCGGGCCTTCACCCGGCTGAAGGTCGTCGAGTTGTTCATCGCCGCAGCGGTCCCGGTGGTAGCCGGAGCGGGCGGATCGACGTTGCTCATCGCCACGCTGGGGGCTGCTGTCCTCGTTCTCGAGGCGGTGCAACAGCTCTTCCAATGGCAGACGAACTGGGTGCTGTATCGCTCCACGGCCGAGGCGCTGAAGCACGAGAAGTACTTGTTCCTGTCGTCAGCCGGGCCCTACGCCTCCGCAGACCGGCTGCGGGTGCTCGCGGAACGGATCGAGGGGCTCATCTCCCAGGAGCACGCCAAGTGGACTCAAGGGCGAGAGCGGGCCGAGCCGGGGCCTCCCCGGGCGAGCTGACCACAGGCGGCCGTGAGACCGAGGCTCTCTGGGAGCGCTTTGACAAGGACCGACGCCGTCGCGCCGCGGGGCTCTCAGGTCGCGGGCGATCGCTGCTGCGACTTCGGTAAGGCGGGCCGTCCACAGCAGCAGTCGGTCCGCGGAGTACCGGACCGTGGGCGCGGACACGGAGACCTCCTGCAGGCCGTGATGTAGCAGTGACGCGCTCGTGACAGTGGCGCTGTCAGGCTGCGGACCGTGCCAGTACTGCAGGCAGTAGGACGCCGCCGAGGGACCGAGCCGGTCCGTCCAAGGGGAGGCGCCATGGGTGTCGGACATCAGACCTCAGGCGACGACGTCCTGTACGTCGACTCACCGGCCGTCGGCACCGGGCTGCAGCCCTTGCCGTGCGGGGACGACCTCCGACCCGAGCCGCCCCCGGACAGCCGGGATCCGCTCGCCGTCACGCTCTCCGGCGGGGGCTTCCGGGCCACACTCGCCGGTCTCGGCGCACTCCGCCTCATGGCAGACATCGAATCCCTTGGCGACCTGCGCTACCTCTCCTCGGTGTCCGGCGGGTCGATCACCAACGCGGTCACCGCGCTCGCCTGGCCGCGCCTGCGCGACCGCGGCTTCACGACCGCGGCGTTCGACGAGCTCGTCGTCGACCCGGTCGTCGCGCAGCTGTCGAGCCGCTCGCTGAAGTTCGCCCTCCTGCGCGGGCTGTGGCGCACCGTCGGACCGGCGACGCGGACCGACGTGCTCGCGCGTCGGCTGGACGAGTGGTTCCTGCACGAGGCGGAACTCGAGCACCTCGACCCCGGCGTCCGCTGGATCATCAGCGCCGCGAACATGATGTCGGGGGTGCGCTTCGGGTTCGAACGCGACGTCGTCGGCGACTACACCATCGGGCTTCTGCCGACGAAGGGGACCGGGCTCCGGCTCAGCCGGGCCGTCGCCGCCTCGGCGGCCGTGCCCGGGACGTTCGCGCCCGTGCGGCTCGGCGACCTGCAGTTCCCGTGCGGCACGGTCCCACCGGCCCTGCTCGACGGCGGGGTGTACGACAACACCGGTCTCGAGGCACTGGACGGCGAGCGGTACCGCGACGTCTTCCTGTTCACGTTGAACGCCGGAGGTCTGCTGCGGGCCGGCCCCTACGGCAAGGTGCCGCTGGTCCGCGACCTCGCCCGCGCCAACTCCCTCCTGTACCGCCAGAGCACCACGCTGAGGACGCGGGACATGGTCAACCGGTTCCGTCGCGGACGGGAGCTCCCTCCGGGGTCGCGGCTGCCGGACGGTGCGCACCGCGGTGTGCTGGTCTCGCTCGCCACCGACATGCCCACCGAGCGTCCCGAGCCGCTCCGGGCGTGGTACGCCGCGCATCCCGAGCATCGGACGTACGACGGCCGCGACCTGGCCCGCGTCCCGACTGTCTTCGACAAGCTCGACGAGCGGCTCTGCCGCGCCCTCGTGTACCGCGGCTGGTGGCTCATGGGAGCCGCACTGGCGGCCTACCACCCCGAACGACTGCCCTCCAGCGGCATCAGTCCGCCGCCGCTCTGACGACGGGCCGTCCCGTCGGGATTCGGAAGGAGAGTCGGCATGCCGACCGCGGGCGACGCCGGCCTCGCCATCGAGGCCCTCCCGGTGCGGCAGGACGACTGCACCCTGGTCACCTGGGGCCGCCCACGGACCGCCACAGAATGCTCATCGACGCCGGCCCGGTGCCGGGCTACCCCGCAGTGCAACGCAAGATGTCCCGCCTGGAGCCCGGGGAGCGGCACCTCGATGTCGTCGTCACGCACGTCGACGCCGACCACATCGGGGCATCCTTCGGCTGCTGAACAATGCCTCGCTCGGGCTGACCGTCGGCGACGTGTGGTTCAACGGGTTCGAGCACCTGCCCGTCGTCGACGACGACGGCTACCTCGGGCCGCCGCCCGGCGAGATTCTCGCGCCCTGCTGGAGGCGCTGCACCTGCCCTGGAACGCGCGCTTCGACGGGGCGGCGGTCAGCCGGGCGCGGGGAGCCGCACCGGCCCGGCTGGAGCTCGACGGCGGCCTGCGCGTCACGGTGGTGGTGCTGTCGGACAGGGAACTCGCCGCCCTGCGTCCCGTTTGCCAGCGGGAGTGCCGCGCGGCGGGCCTGGTGGCGCCGTCGACCTGCAGGGCCGACCCGCCCCGCCGCCTGGCGTCAAGGTGCGCGACGGGGCGGTGTGGGTGGCAAACACCGACCGCGCGACGCTGTTGCGCATCCCCATCACGTCGCAGGGCGACGCCGGGCCGATCAGCACCGTGGCCTCCGGCCTGACCGGTGTCGACGACTTCGCCTTCACGGGTGAGGGCAACACGGTGCTGGCCACGCTGAACGTGCCGAATGAGGTCGCCCTCGTCCGCGCCGACGGAACGCACGCCATCGTGCTCACCGGCGAGGACGGATTGCAGAACCCGACGTCGGTGGCGGTGCGGCACAGCCGGGTGCTCGTCACCAGTGCCGCGTACTTCACCCGCGCGGATCCGAATCTGTTGCGCGCCCACCTGGACGACTGAGCCCTGCCCGGAGCCTGACCACGGCACCGGACGTCCGCCGCGATGCCGCCGGCCGTGGAGGCCCGGTCGATAGGACGGACTTGCGCCTGCGGGTGCTACCGCGCGGTCGGATGGGCGCGCAGGGTCGCGAGGCCCGAACGCGCTCAACGCCCGCCGCGGTGCAGGCCCCGGCTTCGTTGGCGTGCCTCTGCGAAGCGCGACGACGCCAGCACGGCGATCTCGTGGCTGAGCACCAATCGTCGACGGTGATGCCCGCCGACACGAGGGCGACCACTCCCCCGTCGCCGCCGAACACCGGACCGGTCGCCCGCACCGACGACCCGAGGGTGTCGGCGGAGCTCGGGCACGGTCACGGTCACGGCGATGCGCTGCTCGTTTCGGGCCTCTTCCGTAGGGCGGTACCGCGTTGCAGAACTAGGACAGGCGCACGAACGTCGCTGTCGAGGGGACCTCGCCGCGCAGCAGGAACAACATGTAGTACCCGGGGGGCGCGACGAAACCGTCGGGCGGTGCCTGGACGGTCAGGTCGGTGCTCGATCGAGCCGTGATCGTCAATTCGACGAAACGCTGATCGGCATTGAACGAATGCGTGCAGGAGCCGCAGCGCAACAGACTGACCGAGCTGATCGAGGAGGGGTTCTCCGTACCGATGACAGCCGTGCTCGCGTAGGACATCTGTGTGGGTGCAGAGGTGATCGTCGGCCGAGGACCCTTGAACAGGTAGGGCGGGCTGTAGAACTCCAGGCAGAGTTGCTCCTCGTGGAAGGGGCCGGGGTTCCACAGCGAGTCGGTTCCCGCGGTGAGGACCCTGCCATCGGGTAGCAGCAGGGCAGTGGCGTGGTACAGCCGCGGCACGGACATCGGCGCCATCGTGGTCCAGGAGTTCGCCACCGGGTCGTAGCGCTCGGCTTCCCATACCGGATTGGCGCCGTTGTCGGCGGAACCCGCATCGCTCCCGTTCATCACCAGCACGCTGCCGTCGGGCAACAGGACCGCGTCCGGCATCACCCGCCGGTGCGCCAGGGGGGCGACCAGACGCCAGGCCAGCGGCGTCGCCGTGAGATCGAGGACCTCACAACTGGCCGTCGCGGGGGTTCTGATGGTGACCGCTGGTCCTCCTCCGCCCCCGCCGATCAGCATCACCCGGGCGCGGTAGGGCGGGTTGGTGGTCGGGCGCAGCGGCAGCAGCACGCTGGTGCCCTCCACGCCGTAGGTGCGGGCGTTGCGGTCAGGACGGTCCGCGGTCTCCAACTCGGTGGAGGCGAACGTGAAGTTGGTCAGGTCCAGGAAGGCCGTTCTGGTGCCGCCATGCAGCAGCAGCTTGCGCGTGGGCAACACGAAGAGGAACGGGAACGTGACGAAGCCACCGAAGCGGGTCATCGGCGGTGCGCTGACCGGGAGGTGGACAGTCCCGGTCGTGGGATCGAAGATCTCGTAGGTGGTGTTCTGGTTCGCGACCGGCAGACGCTTCTCCCCGCCGGCCATCAGCATGCGCCCATCAGGGAGGGTGACGACCGAGGGGTACCAGCGGGCGGCGGCGAGCGTCCCGGCGTAGGACCAGGACCCTCCGCCGGGACCACCGGGCGAGAAGACGTGGACCGAGCGCAACCTGTCTTGGTTCTCCCTGTCCCCGCCGGCAACGAGCAACCGACCGTCCGGGAGGAACGCGTGCCCGCTGCAGAAGATGTTGGGCAGCGCCGTCTCACCATGCGCTCCGTGGTACGCGGGCGTGGCGGCGGTTCTTGAGGCGAGGTCCAGGACCGCGGATTCTCCGAACGGGGTGGGGACCTCTCCGGGATTGTCAGGATCCGCAGGCTCCCGGTAGCTGAGGAAGAGGACGCCATTGGTGTGCAGCAGGGCGGTGTGCAGTCCCGAGATGCCCGCATGGAAGGTGGGCTCCTCCCACATCCCGACCTTGACCCTGTCCGCCGGACCGACCGGCGGATAGTCCGGACGAGGGAACACCTCGTAGGCGCCTCGGCCCCCGTCCCAGTAGATGCATCCCTTGTCGAACTCGCTCACCCGCCCCGCCTGATGCGGGAGCTCGTACTCATTGCTCGTCGGGTACCCCAGCGGGCCGCGTTCCCATCCGAGGAACGACCACAGGGCATGGATGTCGCCGTGCACCTCGTGGGCTCCGGTCCGTGGCGTCCAGTAGATCGACCCCGAGGTCGGCCCTGCCTGGAAGTGGTTGAACCGCCCGACACCGTCGGGTGTGGGGGTCTCGTCGGTGGTCGGGTAGCCCAGGACGCTGCGTTCCCAACCGAGCGAAGACCACAGGGCACGGATGTCGCCGTGCACTTCGTGGGCTCCGGTCTGCGGCGTCCAGTAGATCGACCCACGCTCGTAGTGCTGAAAGCGCCCGATCCCGTCGGGCGTGGGCTCCTCAGCACCTGTCGCCGGCCCGAGGAGGGCAGCCAGGGACTGGTGCTTGTCGCTGATCTCGCTCATGGAGTCCTCCGCGCTGATGGGAGCCCGATGCCTTCATCGCCACCGATGAGCACTTCGCAGACCCTGGCGACCCGGAGACCCATCCTCGTCAAGATCCGTCACCGGTTCGTCACAACCTCTGCCACCACCCGCTGGTGCCTCGTGTCCCGACCCGCCGTTCCGCATCGCGGCCTGCGATCTCGTCACCCAAGGCAGCGCTGCCGGTGCTGGACGCCGGTGACCCGGTAGGAGCGGTCGCGGTTCGCCGCCACAGGCCTGTGCGTGGTGGCGAATCACCCCTCGACACTCATCGCTGGCGCTCAATGACGATGACCGACTTGCCGGAGTCGCTGCAGGGCACGCCCGTCGAGCCGGGCGGATGGGCCGAGCCTCGGCTCCCATACCGCTGATCCCCTTCCCGCGACGGGAAGCCGCCGGGCCGCCGACGACGGCGAGCGCGGACGCCCCCGCCCAGCCGAGCAGTGCCCGTCGGCTCAGCTCCCGCACGACTCATCACCGGTGGCGCCCACGCGTGCCCCGTCCCCCAGGCCCCCGTGCTCGCGACCCGCGTCGGGGTGGTCCGACGCACGGTAGCGGCCGGGGACGGGACACCGGAACCTCTGCGGTCGCAGGATGTTGCCGACGTCTTCGGTGCCGCGGGCGGGCGCAGCGGCAGGGCGTGCGCGATGAGTGGCAGCTGTTCCTCGTCGAGGCGGTGTTCACCACGGTGGGTCACGCTGGTCGCCGCCATCCGGCGGGGGACTCCGAGAACTCGGCGAGGCGCCGGATCTTCACCACGTCGCCCGTGCGCGGGGCCTCGACGACGTTGCCGTCACCGATGTACATGGAGACGTGGTGGATCCCCGAGGGTCCGTAGAAGACCAGGTCCCCCGGTTGCGGGTCCCCGGTGGCCGGGAGGTTCCCCTCCCACTGGGCTCCCGTCCACATGCCGATGCTCCTCCCGCCCAGTGCCCTCCCCCACGCGTACTCGATCAGGCCGCTGCAGTCGAAGCCCACGGTGTTCGCACCCTGTTTCACCCCCAGCGTCGGTCCGGCCATGTCGCCACCACCGAAGCTGTAGGGCGTCCCGAGGTAGGCGAGGGCCGCGCTCACCGCCCTGCCTCCCGGGGTGTCCGGTATGCGGACCACCCACTGCCTTCCCTTGCTGGTCACGGTGACCGTCCGGCCGGGGCCGTAACTGCCCCCTGCCGGGGACGGCGCAGGAGCCGACGGTGCGCCGCCGGCCGCACGCTGGAGGGCCGCCGTCGTCACCGGGCCGACGACGCCGTCGGCGACCAACCCCTCCCGTCGCTGGAACGACATGACCGCCGCACGTGTCCGGGAGCCGAACACCCCGTCGACGGCCAGTCCCGCACCGATGACCCGGTTCAGGGTGCTCTGCACCCACCTGACGTCGGTGGTGGGCGACTCGAACTCCTGTGTCCACAGCGTCTCCCGCACCCTGCTCTCGCGTCTCCCGCCGAGCGACCCCGCCCACACCTCGGAACGGAGGCCGTCCAGCTCCCGGAGCGGCTGCTGCGGGATCGGGATCTCCAGGTGGTATGCCGGATCTGAGTTCGACGGCCCGAGGAAGTAGCTGACCCGCCCGTCCGATCGGCAGGCTCGTTCGAACGCCGCCTTGTCCGCGACGGAGCTGGGAGCGACGTCGATGACCGCGAGCACCCGCGGGTCGCCGGTGTGGTGCGAGACCTTGGTGGGTCCCAGCTCGATGATCTTCCGCTCCATGTCGGCCCTGACCTGGGCGTCGCTCCGGCCGGCCGCGCTCGACGCGATGTACACCTCGATGACCCGGTCGCCGTACGGGCCGTACAGGTCCAGTTGGCTCTGCGGGCCGAGCCGGCGACAGTTGTCGAACATGATCCGGGCCTGGTCGGCCGGCGTCCGCTGGGTGCTGGACACCAGCACCTCGCTCAGTCCGGCGGCGCGCACGATGTCGGTCAACACGCCGAGCGCGTACGGGGCCACCACTTCCCGCTTGGCGTTCGCCGCCCACCGGATGACCGGCGCGCCCGACGACGGCTGACCCGTCGCCGGCGCGCCCGGAGCGGCACCTCCCCGAGGAGGCTGAGCACCCAGCAGAGGCCGCACCTGCGTGTCGCGGATGCGCAGCCACTCCTGGCTGAGGGTGCGGAACCCCGGTTCGGAGAGGGAGAGTGAACGGCCACCCCGTGCGGGGTACCGACGGTTGAACACCGAATCGGTGAGCGCGTTCTCGTTGGTGACGCCTCGGGCGACCTCTGCCCTGATGACCGCGTTCTCGACCGACGAGGACGTGCCCGCGGAGCTCGGCCCGTAGGAGAGCTCCGCTGCGACGGGCGCGGGAGCCGAGCCGGAGGAGCGGGCCGAGGCGCTGCGCCGCCGGTCGCTGCCCCGACCCGCCCGCAGCTCGCCGAGCAGCCCTCGCCCGGAGGCCCGACGCCGAATGCGGTACGGACGCCGACCCCCGTAGAAGAAGTTGCCGCTGACCCGCCGGTGCGCCTGGCCGTCCGGTCGGCGGACCAGCTGGACGCGGAAGTGCGGACGGGGCCGGGCGTCGTGGTCGAGGGTCCAGCCGGGACCGAGGCCGCGCGCGTGCTCCCTGGCCATCGCCCGGGCCTGCCGCGCCGTCGGACACCAGTAGTTGTGCCGCCCGGGCATGTCGGTGATCTCCACCCAGACGGTGTCCCGCGTCGCGGGGGCCGCTCCGGTGGCGGACGGACGGGTCATGGCTCCTCCTCGGGAGTTGCGGGCATGGGTGGTCAGGAGTTCCGCGGGGTCCCCGGCGGACGCTTCCGTCGGGACACCGCGCCCCGGTCGGCTCGTCGCCCGTGCCGGCGCGGCACTGACGGTCGACGGTCACAGCGGGGCTCCCGTGCCGACGGTGCGGTGCGCCGCCTCCGCCAGCAGGTCGGCCGCCCAGTCCACCTGCGGAGCCGACAGCGTGGCGGTGAGGACGACGGTGACCGCGGCCCCCTGCCAGCACGGCGGGACGGTCACCAGGCTGCGCAGCCCCGCGGCGCCCAGCCAACTGCACATCGCGGCCGCACGCCGCCGGTCGGTCGGCTCCAGCCGCTGGACCGGGAACTCACCGGCGCCCAGCCGGACGCCCCGGTCGGTCAGCCGTCGCCGGAACCGGCGGACCAGCCAGAGCAGGCGGGCACGGAGCCGGTCCCCCGACTGCTCGTTGACGGTGAGCGCCCGGTCGGCGGCGCGGAGATCGGCGGCCGTCGGGGCGCTGCTGTGCACGCGCGTCGGCCCGCGGGTCCGGATCTCCTCGACCAGCCCGGTCGGCCCGGCCACGACCGCCAGCGGCGCACCGAAGCCCTTGGTTAGGGAGTCCACCAGCAGCACGGGGCCGGCGGCACCGGTCCAGCGCACCGTTCCCCCGCCGCCGTGGCCGTAGGGCGCCCCGGGGTCGGGGTGCCGACCGAGGATGCCCAGCGCCTGGGTGTCGTCGAGCACGAGCACCCCGCCGTGCGGTCGCAGCGTCTCGAGGTAGCCGGCGACCGGCGCGGCCCGCCCGCAGCCGGTGCAGTACCCGTCGGCGAGGACGAGGGGACGCCGGCCCCCGCCGCCCAGGGCCCGGAGGCACCGGTCCAGCCCGGCGGGGTCGTGGTGCGGGAAGGTCCGCACCAGTACCCCCGCGCAGCGCCGGCCCGCCAGCGGCCACCGGCCGACCGGGTAGCTGGCCGCGTCCACCAGGACGGCGTCGCCCGGGCAGCTGTTGAACAGGTCGAGGAAGGCGTGCAGGGTCGAGCGGAACAGCAGGCCGGCCTCCGCACCCACCAGTCCGGCCAGCCGCGCCGCCACGGACCGGGCGGGTTCGGCGCGGTCGAGCGCGGCCGGGACGCCCGCGGTCAGCGCGTCCCAGCCGCCGAGCTCTGCGGACGTGTGCCGCAGGCCCAGGTACAGCGAGCCGGTCAGGTCGAGCACCACCGGTGCGTCCTCAGCCGCGACGCTGGGCGAGCAGCCGGCGCTGCAGCAGCACGGTCGGGACGGTGGCGTCGACCCGCGACGTGAGGTCGACCCCGGTCGCCGCCCGGTAGGCGTGCGTGTAGCGCTGCATCTCCGGGCGCCAGTAGCGCGCCCAGTTGGCCGCCTGCTGGGGGTCGTTGACGTCGCTCCAGTCGCCGAACCGGATCGACAGCAGGATCTGCTCCCCGTAGACCCCCAGGTCCCGGAAGTGGGTGACGCTGACGTCGGTCCAGCGCTGCATCGCCTTGAGCGAGTCCACCCGGTCCATCCAGGGCTCCGGGTAGGGCACCATGACCCGCCCACCGAGGAACTCCCGCATCTCCGGGCGGGACAGCAGCCACTCCATCACGAGCATCTCGGCCCGCGCGGTGGAGGGCAGGTCCCCGTACTGGTTGTGCGCGCCCTCGGCGAGGAGCAGGTGGGTCTCCCGCAACGCGTTGAGCACCGGGAAGCCGTCGGCGATGACGGTCGTGTCGTCGTCCTCCTTGAAGAAGACGTGCGCCAGGAACAGCAGGTTGTGGAAGGACGCGAGGAACTTGTGCCGTCGGTCGACCGTCTGCACCGGCGGGTGCAGGGCCTGGCCGGTGAGCCGCAAGCCGTACTCGTGCTCGTACTCCGCCGAGCGGCGGACCACGGTGAGCCGGGAGTACTCCTCTTGAGCCCACCCCCAGATGAGGTTGCCGAGCGGCCGGAGGGGGTCGATGTCCAGCCGGGCGAGCGGGTCGGGCCCGTGCCGCGGCGTGCGGTTCTGGAACCGGGCCAGGATCGCGTACATGGCCTGGACGAGCATCGCCTCCTCGTGCCAGTACGACCAGATCAGCTCGATGGACAGCGGGTCGCTGATCCGCGACCGGAGGATGCCGTAGCAGGTGGCCGGCACCTCCATGGGCCCCTTGAGCGGGATGTCCCCGAGCCGTGCCTGGATGGTGTTGAGGTAGGGCATGACCGGCCCGGACTCCTGGCGCAGCTGCTCGAAGTAGTCCGCACGCATGTCGGCGATCTGCTGCTTGGTCGGCCGGAAGCCCAGCCGGGTGGTCTCCCGCAGCGCCAGCTGCTCCGGCGTCAGCCCCTCGATCTCGCGCCACCCGGGGCTCTCGTCGGTGGCCCCCATGCGGGCCCGGCCGGTCACCACCTCGTCGGTGATGACCCCCATCTCCTGCATGAGGAAGGCGTCCGTCGCCCGGCACAGCAGCTCGAAGGCCCCGGTCCCGCGGAACTGCAGGGCCTGCCGGGCGCCGCGGACCGGGGCGGTCTCCCCGCACATCACCGAGTCGATGAACTCCTTGTACCGAGCGAAGGAGATCGCCTCGGTCCGGTTGCGGATGATCATCCAGAGGACCTGGTCCGAGGTCGGGACGGTGGAGGTGCGCTGCAGGCTCACCGGGACGATGCCGTCCTGGTTCCTGCTGCCGGTCGGCGGGACGACCCGGAGCCGGAACACCGCCAGGTCGGGGGGGCCGTCCGGATCGTCGCCCCTGCCCCTGGCCGACTCGGCGCGGACGGCCCGGGTGAGGGTCGATCGGTCCGCGGCGGCCAGGAGGTCCGCCGGGGCGTCGACGTCGTCGGTGCCGCCCGGGTCCGCCGGCTGCGGGTGCTCCCCCGGCGACTGCGTCGGCTTCAGGGTGCGGCGGCAGCTGACGTCGTAGGCGCCCGGGCGGAAGCCGTCGGTGTCCATCGTGAACAGGGCCGGGTCGGTGGGGTCCTGCCGACCGGCCTGGGTCACCGAATCGGTCGGGAAGGGGCCGGTGACCTCCCAGCGGAGGTCGTAGCGCTCCGCCAGGGCGCCGCCGAGGTCGGCGTCCTGGACGCGGAACCACACGGCGGTCCCGGCCGGCACGGTCTCGGTGAAGCTCGCGGAGATCTTGAAGGTGCTCATCGGGGGTCACTCCTGGAGACGAAGGGGAAGTGCAGGTCACGCGGCGTAGAGCTGCTGGGGTCTCCCCTGCGCGGCCGCGGCGCAGAGCGCTGAGACGTCCAGCGAGCTGCGGACGGCCCACTGGGTCAGCAGGTCGCCGAGCAGCCGGCTCTCCGGTTCGGGGGCCAGCCGGCCCGCGGCCCGGGCCTGCCCGACGACCGCGAAGGCCAGCGTGGGCGGGACGGATGGGAGCAGGCCCGGACGTCGTCGCCACTCGTCGAACCGCGCCAGCAGGGGGCCGGCCCGGCGGTCGGGAAGGAACAACTCCTCGCGCAGCGACCGTCCGTGCAGGCTCGACGGCCGGTGGTCGAGCAGCAACCGGACGAATTCCGGCGCGGCCGCGACGAGCCCGGCGATCGACTGCCGGTGGGCAGGGGGCAGCTCCGCCAGGGGGTAGAGCGCACGCCACAGCCGCCACGTGGCGGCCCACTGCGGGTGGGGGTACAGCTCTTCGCCGATCGCGCAGCTGAGGCGGACCCGGACGTAGGGAACGGGGTGCGGGTCGGCTCCGCTGGGCCGGAAGACGAACCAGCGGGGCAGGCTGACCACGCCCATGAGTCCCAAGGTCGAGGAGATGCCGAGACGGGCCACCGACCAGAGATCGGCGACGATCTCGGAGGCCCACTGGTCGAAGCAGGCCCACGTCCCGCGCGCCTGCGGTGGCAGGTACCGCTGCGCCCGACGGACGTCGTCCCGGATCCCTGGGACGAGGTCCAGCAGCGCGGCGGCCTGGTGCCCCACCTCGTGCACGAGGGAGCTGGCGATGCCGTGCCCGATCATCCGCTCGCGCGGGACCCGGATGATCGCGACCGGGTTCGCGGAGTTCCCCGGGAGTCGGGTCCGCGCGCGGCGGATGGCGGCTCCCGGGCCGCGCGCCAGGTAGCAGACCACCGGTGGCACGTCCAGGACCGACCGCGGCAGGCTGAGTGCGTCGGCCGCCAGCACGTCGAGGCCGGACAGCCAGACACCGGTGGCGTGCTCGCTGCGCTGGGTGATCACCTCGGTGAACAGGTCGAACTGCGACAGCACGTCGTTGAAGCGCAGCCGGATGAGCGTGAACCGCCGCTGCTGTTCGGCCGGGGACGCCTCGAGGCCCGGCCCGCGCAGCCAGCCGAGGTAGTCGAGGACCAATCCGTGGAGGGTTCGCCGCCCCTCGATGAGCAAGCCGTCGATGGCCGCCTGCGCGGTCGGGAACAGGGCCGCGGCCGGCACCATCGTCTCGTGCACGGCGAAGGGCCTGACCTGGTCCAACCGGGTCAGCAGCGCCCGCGCCTCCTCCTCGAGGAAGCGGATCGGGAGCGGATCGCGCGGCACGATCAGACCCCGTGCAGCACCATCGTGCCGCCGCGGCGCTCCCAACGACCGGCTCGTGGGCGACCGGAGTTCGACGTCTCCAGCTCCAAGCCGTCCGTCTCGTCGGGCCCGGCGCCGCCGGGCTCGTAGCCGCCGTCGTCGGGCTCGTAGCTGCCGTCGTCGGGCTCGTAGCTGCCGTCGGAGGGGGTCGGGTAGGGCACGGGATAGGCGAATCCGGGCCGGGGCCGCGGGCGGCCGGGGCGGGACGGACGTCCTGGCCGGCGACGGCGGGACGACCGGCGCAGCCCCGGGGTCGCGGCCACGATCGCCGCCTGCGCCACCGCCCGCGGCGGCGCGTTGCGCGGGGCGGACGCCGCGGTGCGGGCGGCCCGGGCGCCCATCCGGACGACCTCCTGGGCGACGGCGAACTCGGCCTCCTCCTCGTTCATCGACTCGAGCTCCAGCTCGAACAGGTTGCTCGCCATCGAGCCGAGGGTCGAGCCGAGGGCCGTCCCCACCCCCGGCACGACCGACCCGAGGGCGCCGCCCACGATGGGCAGCGCGGACTTGGCCACGTTCTTCAGCCCACCGACGAGGGCCTTGCCCGCACCGGACCGGGCGAAGTCCCTCACGCCCTTGGCCGCCCGGCTGACCAGCTTGCCGAGGAACTCCTCGAGCTCGGCCTCGGAGGTGACCTCCAGCAGCTCGCTCGCGAGTTCCATCTCCTGCGTCGCGCCGAGACCCCCGCCGGTCTCCCCGCTCACCAGTTCGGCGAACAGCTCCTGCTCGCCCTGCTCGGTCTCCCACTCACCAGTCGGGTTCTCGTACTCGTTGCCGTACCCGTACTCGGTCTCGTAGCTCGTCACGGTCCGTGTCCTCTCCTGTCTGCGGGATGTGCTGGTGGACGTCGCGCGCCGGTCAGAAGCCGTGCAGCACGACGGTGTTGCCGTGCCGGACCCAACGGCCCGACTGCGGCTGCGAGCCCGGCCGCGCCGGGGGTGCCGAGTCATCGGCACCGCGAACCGGCAGCCGGCTCAGCACCGGAGCCAGCCCGGGGGCGAGGTGCTGCGCAGCGGCCACCGCCGCGGCCTTGGCGGCACGGGCCGGCGGTCCCTGCGCGGGGGTGGCGGCCGCTCGACGCGCGGCGTCGGCGGTCCAACGGACGAGCGCCTGGGCGGTCTCGAACTCCCGGTCCTCCTGGCTGAGCCCCTCCAGCTCGAGGCCGAGCAGGTCGCCGGACGCGCCGCCGCCTCCCCGCTCGCCGTTGCCGGACCGCGCCCACCCACCCACGGCCTGGCGGACGACGGGCAGCGCTTGGCCGATGGCCGACTTCGCGATGCCCGTGAGCGTCTGGCCGGTCGGCGTCCTCGCGAAGCTGCGCACAGCCCCCGCCGCGCGGTCGACCAGGCTGCCGAGGAACCGGTCGAGCTCCTGCTCGGTGCTGACGCCGAGCAGCTCGAGGGCGAACTCGGTCTCCGGGACCTCCCCCTGCAACGGGGCCCTCGACGACCACTCCATCTCGTAGCCACCTGCGGGGATGATCTCGCCGAGCACCTCGAGGAACTCCTCATGCTCGGCGCCGAGCGCCCCCCGCCCGTCCTCGTGCTCCTCCTCCGTGGCCGCCTCCAGCATCGTGCGGTCCAAGTCGTGCATGACGTCCTCCTCCGCTCCGCGGGTCCGACGTCATCCCTTCCTGCAAGAAGCGTGCGCACCCGCGGGCACGGGCGGGACGCGGGTCCGGGAGGGTGCCGGCGACCGGCTGTTCGCCGCGCCTGCTGGATGGGCACCCGGTCGCGAACCCCGGTTCGCCGTCGGGCTCAGCGCAGGTGCTGCGCAGGGATGCCGAGCTGCTGCCGGTACTTGCGGACGGCGCTGCGGCTGACGGAGTGGCCGCGCTCGGCCAGTGCCCGCGCGAGGTCCGCGTCCGACATCGGCGCGCGCTCCCCGGCCACCAGGCCGCGCAGGCACTCGTGCGCGGTGCGGGCCCGCCCGAAGAGGTCGCCCAGCGGGACGACCCGCCCGCCCGGCAGCTCGACCGACTTGCCCTGCACGGCCCGGCTCACGGTCGACTCGTGCAGCCCGAGGGCGGCGGCGACGTCCGTACGGGTCATCGGCGCCGGAGCCGGCGTGCGGGCCAGCAGGAAGGCGCGCTGCCGCTCCGCCACCTCGACGCCGACCCGCTGCAACGTGTGCGCCCGCTGGGCCAAGCGGTCGAGGAAGGCGGCGGCCTCGGCCAGAGACCGGGTGAGCACCTGGCGCTCGCCGTCAGAGAGCCGGGTGAGACGCCCCCGATCGGCAGCGAGGCCGACGAAGTCCGGGTGCAACCGGAGCCGCGGCTGCCGCACCAGGGAGACCCGCACCTCCCCGTCCGCGACGGTCACCACCAGGTCGGGGCGGAGGCGGGGTGGCCGGGCGGTTCCGCGGTCCACGGGCACGCACGGCCGCATCCGGGTGCGGAGGTACTCCCAGGCGGCCGTCACCTCCTCCACCGGCACGCCGAGCGCCCGGGCGACGGAGGGCAGGCGCCCCCGCGCGAGCGCAGGCAGGTGGTCCCGGACGACGGAGCGCAGGACCGCCGGGGCGTCGGGGAGCGCGTCGAGCTGCAGCAGGAGGCAGTCGACGAGGTCGACCGCGCAGAAGCCGGCAGGGGCCACCTGGCGGATCGCCGCCACCACCCGCCGGATGCGGGCCACGGGGAGGCGCAGGTCGGCGGCGAGGCACTCGGGTGACCGGTCGAGGTAGCCGCGGTCGTCGAGGTCGGCGACGACGTGGTCGAGCAGCAGCCGGTCGGCGCTCGGGAGCAGCGCGGCGGCCGCGGTGACGACGTCGGCGAGCTCGCCTGGCGGCTCGGCTGCCGGGTCCCCGTCGAGGACGGGCCCGCCGGGCCGGGGAACGGCCGGGACCGCGAGGCACCCGCAGGCGCCCGAGGCCGCCACGGTGCCGCAGACCGGGCACTCGCCCGGGTCGTCCAAGGCCGGGTTGCCGGCCAGCACGTCCCGGACGTGCAGTTCCAGCTCGACGTCCGGTAGAGCGAGCAGGTGGGCCGCCTGCACGAGCGCGGGGGTCACCGTGAGGGCGTGGGTCAGCTCCTGCCGCAGGCCGGTCACGGCGTGCCGTCCTTCCCGGGCAGCGAGGCGGCGCGCTGCTGCTGCTTCTGCAGGGCCCGGGGGGTGAGGCCGAGCATCTCCGCCGCGCGCTTCTGGTTGCCTCCGGCCCGTCGGAGCGCGACCCGTCGGGCACTGGAGGTCACGGCCGTGTGGATGTCGTCGTAGCGGACGCCGCGGTCCAGGGCTGACCCGATCACGGCGTCGAGGTCCGGCTCGCCCCAACCCGGGGCCGGCCGAAGTGCCGGCCGCTCGGCGTCGCCCTCGCCGTCGTCCCCGCCGTCGTCCTTGCCGTCGTCCTCGCCGTCGAGCGGCGGCGCCGGGACGGGGCGGAAGCGCGGCCGCTCGTCCTCCGGCACGTCCCCGACGGTGATCGGACCGCTGCCGACGTGGCGGGTCAGCACCCGGAGCGCGAGTTGGCGCAGGTCCCGGACGTTCCCGGGGTAGCTCCGACAGCGCAGCAGGTCGGCCACGTCCGCGTCGACGCCGAGGTCGTGGCCGCGCACGACCCGTAAGAAGTGGCGGAACAGCGGGAGGATGTCGTCCGGCCGGTCCCGCAGCGGCGGCAACGCCACGGTGGACACCGCGATGCGGTAGAAGAGGTCCGCGCGGAAGCGTCCCTCCTCGACCTCCCTCGGCAGGTTCCGGTTGGTGGCGCAGACCAGCCGGAACGAGGTGTGCAGCCAGTCGTTCCCACCCACCCGCTTGAAGGTGCCCTCCTGGACGACACGGAGCAGCTCGGCCTGCAGCGGCAGCGGCAGCTCACCCACCTCGTCGAGGAAGAGCGTGCCGCCGTGGGCGGCGGAGAACGCGCCCTCCCGTGCGGCGTGGGCGCCGGTGAACGCGCCCTTCTCGTGACCGAAGAACTCGCTGCCCGACAACCCCGGGACCACGGTGGTGCAGTCGACCACGACGAGCCGGCCCCGGACCACCCGCGGGTCGAGGTGGTGGACCAGGCGTGAGGCCAACTCCTTCCCGGTGCCCGACTCGCCGGTGATGAGCAGTGGTGAACTGGAGAAGCGGGCCGTCTCGACCAGCGTGGTCAGCGCTCGCAGCCACCTGGTCGAGGTACCGACCAGCTCGTTCCGGACGGTGTCACTGGTCAGCAGCTCGGCCAGCGCCGCCCACCGGTGCAGGCGACTACCGAGCTCGTTCCCCAGGTCCGGCCCGGACACGAGGACGTCGTCGGCGCCCTGCTCGAGGAGTCGCCATCCGTCACCCCGGCCCAGGCCCGACCGGTCGGTCAGCACGGCCAGCACCCGCCGGCCTCGAACGCCGGCGACCGAGGCGACGTGCGCGAGCGCACCCGGCGTGACCTCGTCCAGAGCGAGCACCAGCGACGCACCGTCCGCTGGGACCCCGTCCGGCAGCACGACGATGTCGCAGGACTCGACGTGCTGCCGCAGCCGCAGCACGAATCCCGCTGACCGCGTCAGCGAGATGTCGAGCGTGACGGTCGTGCGGCCCATGCCGTTCCCCCACGGTCACGTCCATCGGTGTCGGCGAGGATCCTCAGCGCGGCAGACGGCGGTCAAGGGGCCTCCGACAGGAAGGCGTCGCGGACCTCGCGCCCACTGTTGCGCGTCAGCCGCCGCAGGCGTACACCTACGGCGAGGCACAGGCGACCGCAGGTGCAACGGTGCTTGCCTCCGTCCACACCGCCGGCCGCGCCGCGCGTCCCAGACGACCGCGGCGGCCGTTGTCGAGTCCCTGCCCCGAATCATCCGAGGACGGCGCACGTCCGACCGCCCTCGTCCTCTCGAGGGAGCACCATGTCCGATCCCCAGGTCACCCCTGACGAACTGCGCAGCCAGCAGTCGCAGGAGACCGTCCACGAGCGCATCACCCCGGTCCCCTTCGCAGTGGACCCGCTGGCGGAGGAGGCGGCCGGTGACCTCGGCCGCCGGTACCGGGAAGCGGCGACGACGGTGCGGCTGCGTCCCAGGGTGCTGGCAGACGCCGTCAACGGGATCGAGGCGGCCCATCCGCCTGCCATCATCCGGCTGCTGTGCCGACAGCCCGGCCTGGTCCTGCACGCTCTCGGGCAGGCGAAGTCCGCGGGCACGCTCGACACCGACGGCCCGGCACGCAGCGTCCTCGACTTCGTCGGCGGGACCGCTCTCCGGGACTTCGTCGATGCCGTGGCCGACGTCGCCACCCGGCCCGAGGTGCTGACCCCGCTGGCGGAGGAGCTCGGCCTGGAGCCCGGCGACGTCCCGCGGGACGCCCTCGTCGAGAGACTCCGTTCCGACGGCGTGGACATCCGCGAGGGACGGTTCACCGAGTCGCTCAAGGACGCCCTGCGGGCAGTGCGAGATGAACGCGCAGGTGACCCGGGTCCTCGAGAAGGACCGCCGAAGGCACCCGCCGGTGCGCCCGGGCCGGCCGGCCGGGAGGAGGAGAGGGTTCCGGACCGCGGCGAGCAGGCCGCCCGGGGGCGCGGGCGCGGCCTCGGACCGCCCGACCTCTGGGGTGTCGATTGCGACCTCGACCTGCCTGTGGAGAGGGTGGCGCCCCCTGCCCAAGGCGACCTGCTCGAGGTGGCGCGCACGATCGCCACCCTGTACCAGTTCACCGAGCGGCAGCCGCTGTTCCCAGCGATGGACAGGCTGCGCAGTCAGGCTCTGGACGGCGATCTGATCCCGCTCGACGTCGCGGTCGCGCGGAAGGGCGTCGAGGGCGAGTCCGGCCGCGACGAGCAGCTGTGCCGACTGCGTCTGTCCAGCTACAGCTGGAACCACGAGTTCGACCCGCTGACCCTCCGGCGGCGGGCCGACGTCGCCGCGACGATCGGCATCCGCGACTCCGCCGCGACCGCGAGGGTGAACTCCGGGTTCGCCCTGGCCGCGGACCAGCTGGTCGACGTGCTCACCGGGTTGGTGACCGACCGGGAGAAGTACCCCGCCGACTGGGTGCGCACGGTGGCAGCCGACGTCTCGTTGCAGCTCGCCGGCTCCTTCCGAACCGCGGTCACCGGAGGGGTCCTCGTCGACGTGGCGCTCTGGCGCCGGCAGTTCAGGCTGGCCTCCGAGGTGTTCACCCGTCCGCTGCTGCGGGAGCTGCTGGGTGTCACCAACGATCCCGACCGGGGCCCGGCGCCGGCGATCCGGAAGGTCCTGCCGTCGACCAGGTTCGACGCTGCCGCGCTGTACCGCGAGTGGGTGGCGCTCGACCGTGTGCTCGACCTCGCACGACGCCTGGCGATCGACAAGGACGTCCCGCAGGACGAACTCGAGAGCTCGGCAGCAGCCGCGCTGACGCTCCGTGCGCTGCGTGGCAGGCTCCGCCTGCCGGCCCTCCCGGGAGCGCCTGGATGACCGGAGCAGCCCGACGACGGTAGACGCCGCACCACGGAGGTGGTGACGCCGCGGTGACGCCGGAGCGGGAACCTCGGTCCCGACGTCGGGTGGACGCGACAGGAGGTGTCATGGACGGCTGTTCCTCCTCCTGGGGTCGCACAGCCCCGAGGCCCGATGCCCCCACCGTGACCGCGAGGGTGGTTCCGCGGAAGGGCCCCGGTCGATGGGAGGTCTGCATCCCGCCCGTCGTCACCGATGCCGCAGGAGGCCTCAGCGATGTTCCGAGCCGCGACCGTCCTCCGGGAGGACGCCCTGGACGAGCGCTCCCTCCGGAGGCTGGACAACCGGGAACTGGACACCGTGTTCCGGTCCAGCCGCGCGGGAGACCTCCCGCGCGGACGCCTGCCCGGCACCACGCTGCTGTTCCCCGGGACCCGTGCCTGCGGACCCCTGGCTCGGCTCGTCCACCTCGCGGTCTGGCAGGGCAAGGAGACCGAGCCCTCCGGCCGGTCGCTGGAGAACCTCGTGGGACCGCTGCGCACGCGGACGATCCGGGCCCTCCTGTCCCACGACCGCAGCTGGGTCGACGGTGGGAAGTGCGTCCTCATCGACTACTCGAGGACGTCGGTCGTGGCCCGGATGGTCCGCGACGAGATCCGTCTCGTGACCCCCGGCCTGTACCTCGGCGTCATCTGGTTGTGGAATCGGCGGGTCGGGTGGTTCACCTTGCGCCAGCGGTAGCCGCGCGTCCGCCCCGACCTCCCGCTGCGAGGGCCGCGCCGTGAACCCGGAGGGCCCGTTCACCTACGCCGTGCTGCGCCCGTTGAGCGACCTGTTCCTCTGGACGTGGCGCCTGGAGCGCCGGCTCGAGTTCCTGTACCGCCAGCACTTCGACCGGTGGTTGCGCCCGCCGCTGTTCGCCCTGCTGCAGGGCCTGCAGAACCTGCTGCGGCGCGAGGACGAGCGTCTGGGCCTCGCCGAGGAGCGGGAGCTGCCCGACGAGGAGCGTTGCAACCAGGAGATCATCGACACGATCAGCGCGTTCACCCGTGAGAACTGGCTGCCCGGCGGTGCGCAGCGGTTCGGGAACACCAAGACGTTCGGGGTCCTGCGCGGGGAGTTCACCGTCCTCCCCGACCTGCCCGAGGACCTGCGGCACGGGCTCCTCCGCGAGCCCCGGACCCATCCCGCGTGGGTCCGGTTCTCCGGTCCCGGCCCCTTCTCGCCCCCTGACCTCGAGGACCTGGGCCAGTGCTCGGTGGCGATCAAGGTCATGGACGTGGACGGCCGGAAGCTCATGCCCGACGAGCAGCGCACCCAGGACCTGATCCTGGTCTCGCCCGCGAGCTTCGTCACGCCGGACGTCCGGGAGAACTCCAGGATGCAGCGGTGGGTGCGGGCCAAGGCCCCGCTGGGCTACCTGCTCGACCCGCCGGGGCGCCACCTGCTCCACCTGACGATGCAGCTGCTCTACAGCCCCGTGCACGGCAACCCGCTGGAGGTGCAGTACTACAGCAACGTGCCGTTCCTCCTCGGCGAGGGACGGGCCGTCCAGTACTCCCTCAAGCCGAGGCAGGAGCCCCGGACGAGGATCCCCGCCCACCCCGGCGAGAACTACCTGCGCGACGCCATGGTCCGCACGCTGGCCGCCGGCCACTGGGAGATGGACTTCATGGTGCAGGTGCAGACCGACCCGCACCGGATGCCGGTCGAGGACGCCACCGTGAAGTGGCCCGAACGCCTCTCGCCGTACCTCCCGGTGGCCCGGCTGCGGCTCCCGGCCCAGCGCTTCGACAGTGACGCGCAGCTGGCCTTCGCCGACGTGCTCCGGTACAACCCGTGGCACAGCCTCCCGGAGCACCGGCCCCTCGGTAACTCCAACCGCGCTCGGCGCCGGATGTACGAGGAGCTGGCCGAGCTCCGTCAGTCGATGAACGCCTCGCCGCACGTCGAGCCCGACGGCACCGAGGTCTTCCCCGACGGCGACCGGGCTCCGGAGCCACGACGCCGGCCCGGCACCGCACACCCGCGCGTCGCGTCCGAGGGCTGAGGGAGGACCGGCATGCCCCAGCAGTCCGCGGTCACGGTCCTCGCACCGCTGCCGCCGGAGAACAGGGACCGGGTGCTCGACGCGCTGGCGCATCTCGCCGGGCCCGGACGTTCGGCCCTGGCGTTCGACCGGCACCCCGGCCTGCACTTCGCCCGGCTGCTCCTCGTGGAGGGAGGTCCGAGCCCGACCGGCGCGGAGATCGGCCCGAGCCTGCTCTACGCAGCCGACCTGGACGGCTCGGCCGAGGCCCACCTCCGTGCGCTGGCCGACGTCTCGGCCGAGGGTCTGGACCGGGCGTTCGGCTCCTGCACCGGGTACCCGGAGCGACCGGACCCGGACGGCCGGACGGCGTGGCTGAAGGCCCACCGGATCCCCGAAGCGGCCTTCTACGTCAACACGGTCGGACGGGGCGTTTCGCAGGTCCTCGCCGAGGAGGGGCTGCGCCGGGGACTGGAGACCTACCTCGACGCGCACCGGGCGGACGTGGCAGGCCTGTCCCCCGGCCAGATCCACGCAGTCCTCCGCCGGCACGCGCTCGCCGACCCGCAGCTGCGGTTCGGGGCCGTGCCTGCGCGCCGGCCGCCGGTGTGGTGGCGGACGCGCGAGCGCGCCCACCTGGTCGCCGTCCCGCTGGTGCTGCTGCCGGTGGCCCCCCTCATCCTCCTGGCGCTGCCGTTCGTGGCCGTCGCGCTCCGGCTGCACGAGGTCCGGGACGTGCCCGACCGTCAGCGGCCCGATCCCGCCGCCGTGGAGCGCCTGCGGGCCGCCGAGGACCGCGTGGGTCAGAACCCGTTCGCTGCCGTCGGCTTCCTCAAGCCGGGGCCCTTCCGGGCCGTCCTCACCCGGGTCGTCCTCCTCGCGATCAGCTACGCCGTCCGCCACGTGCTCAACCGCGGCGACCTCGCCGGGGTCAAGACGATCCACTTCGCGCGCTGGGTCTACCTCACACCGGAACGGATGGTCTTCCTCAGCGCCTACGACGGCAGCCTCGAGAGCTACATGAACGACTTCATCGACAAGGTCGCCTGGGGCCTCAACGCCATCTTCAGCAACGGGATCGGCTATCCCCCGACGGTCCTCCTCCTCTGGCGAGGCGCCCGCCAGGAGGACCTGTTCAAGGACCATCTGCGCAACCACCAGGCACTCAACCAGGTCTGGTGGTCGGCCTACGACCAGCTCACCGCTCTCAACACCGGCTCGAACGCGGCCATCCGCACCGGGCTGGCCCGGCGCTCGCTGTCCGACGCGGAGGCCCGCGCATGGCTCGCCCTGCTCTGACGGCCGGCAACCGCCGCGCCGGCCTGGCCGGCGCGGGGACCGGCGCCCCACCTCCTGTCACCGACAGTGGGCGGCGCCTCGACCGCGCCGACGTCCAGGGGCTCGTGGGCAGCGGCTACGGCCGCCTGCCGGAGGCGGTGTTCCTCGGCCTGCAGGTCGACGACGGCGCCGCGGGCCGCAGGCTGCTCGCCGACCTGCTCCCCCTCGTGACGAGCATGGCCGGCGACCGTGCCGACAGCGCGCTCAACGTCGCGGTCAGCCACCCGGGCCTCGGCCGGCTGGGGATGCCGCAGGCGGCGCTGGCGGGGTTCTCCCTGGAGTTCGCCGGCGGGATGGCCGCCCCCACCCGCAGCGCCTTCCTCGGGGACGTCGGGGAGCAGGCGCCGGCCACCTGGGCGTGGGGCGGACCGCACCACCCGCGGGTCGACCTCCTCCTCCTCCTGTACGCCCGATCAGCGGAGGAGCTCACCGCGCACCGCGACTCGATCCGGCAGCGGTTCCCGGCCGACGGCGTCCGGGAGGTCGTCGCGCTGCCCACGACGCCGGTGTCCCCCCGCGACCACCTCGGGTTCGCCGACGGGATCTCCCAGCCCGCGGTGACCGGCCTGCACGGCCGCAGCGAGCGGGGCGTCGCGCTGGGAGAGTTCCTGCTGGGGTACCCCAACGCCTACGGCCGGCGCACCGGGCGCCCGCTGCTCCCCGCCGCGGACGACCCGGGCCGGGTGCTGCCACCCGCGCCCCGCGCGGACGCGCCCGACAGCGTCGACCTCGGCCGCGACGGCAGCTACCTCGTCGTCCGGACGCTGGCCGTCGACGTCGACGCCTTCTGGAGCCACGTCCACCGGTGGGCGGCCCGGACCGGGCTGCCGCCTGAGCAGGTGGCGGCCAAGATGGTCGGACGCTGGCCCGACGGCACGTCCCTGACCGTGAGCCGCGACCACCCGCTCGGCGACGAGCCGGTCGACAACGACTTCCGGTACCACCGCGACGGCGACGCGGCCGGCCTGGGCTGCCCGATCGCCGCGCACGTCCGCCGGGCCAACCCGCGGGACTCGCTCGATCCTCGTCCTGGCTCGGACGCCTCTGTGCGGGTCAACGACCGGCACCGGCTGATCCGCCGGGGTCGGCAGTACGGCCCCCCGCCGGGGACCTCCGACGGGACCGGGCCCGACGGTGAGCGCGGGCTGCACTTCCTCTGTCTGAACGCCAACCTCAGCCGCCAGTTCGAGTTCGTCCAGCACACCTGGATGGACAACCCGGCGTTTGCGGGCCTGCACGGCAGCCCGGACCCGATCGCCGGCCACCACCCGCCGGACGGCGGCGGGGTGTTCCCCCTCCCGGCCGATCCCGTCCGCCACCGATTGCTGGACCTGCCGCGCTTCCTGCGGCTCCGCGGTGGGGGCTACTTCTTCCTGCCCGGCGTCCGCGCCCTGCACCACCTCGCCTCCCACCCGGCTCACCAGTCGTCCGTGCGCGACGGGAAGGACCGCCCATGACCCCCAGCACCGATCTGGCCCGCGTGCTGCTTGCCGCCGTCCGCCTGACGATGGGGACGGCGGGTCTGCTCGCACCAGGTCTGGTCATCCGCCGGCTGGACATCGACCCGACGACGCAGCCGGGGATGCGGTACCCGCTGCGGATGTTCGGTATCAGGACCGTCCTCATCGGGGCGGAGCTGCTGACCCCGGACACGCGCCGGCGGTGGCACGCAGAACGGCTGGCCCCGCTCGTCCACGGCAGCGACACGGTGTCGGCGTTCATCGCCTGGCAGCTCGGCGACCTGCCCCGGCGTGCCGGTGCCATGGCCACCGCCATCTCGGCGGTCAACCTGGTCCTGTCGATCGTGAACCTGCGGTCGCACCGCCCCGAGCCGCCGCGCCGCCGGTTCGCCGCGGGACTCCCCCGTCGTGCCCCCCGGTGCCGCTGATCTCGTCGTCGGCCAGCTCCGGCTGGACGAGGTCAGCACGCCGCTCTTCCGAGGAGACCACACCATGACCACGTCCCAGCCCCTCGACCCGGGCGCGACCTCGAACGGTCACCGGTCGGGTCGGTGGTCGCGGGTCCACCGCGCCGCGGCCAGGGCCCTGGACCGCAGTCGCGGCTGGGACCGCCTGTCCCCGCCCCTGGCGCTGGCAGTCCTCGCGGGGCTCCGGGACTCGCTGCGCCGGCACAACCTCTACGACACCTCCGCGCTGCCGACGGTGCAGCCGCCCGCCGTCCCTCCCCTCGAACCGCGGATGTTGACCGAGCGGACCGTCGAGGGCACCCACAACGACCTCCGCGCGCCCGCCACGGGCATGGCCGGCTCGCGCTTCGGGCGCAACGTCCCGCTCTCGGCGGCTGCCCGGCCGACGCCGGCCCAGGTCCTGGAACCCAGTCCCCGTGAGGTCAGCCGGCAGCTGATGACCCGCACGGAGTTCATCCCCGCGACGTCGGTGAACGCGCTGGTGGCCTCCTGGCTGCAGTGGATGATCCGGGACTGGTTCAGCCACGGGAAGAGCCCCACCGACGCCCCCTGGCAGGTCGACCTGGCCGACGACGACCCGTGGCCTGATCGGCCGATGACGATCATGCGCACGCCCGAGGACCCGACCCGGCCGGACACCTCCTCACCACGGACCTCCATCAACACTTGCACCCACTGGTGGGACGCCTCGCAGATCTACGGCAGCACGGCCCAGCAGCAGCGGGAGGCCCGGGCCTTCGAGGGCGGGAAGCTGCGCGTCGAGGCCAGCGGGATGCTGCCCACGCCCAGGAGCGACCACCCCACGCTCGAGGAACCGGGGTTCTGGCTCGGGTTGGTCCCGCTGCAGACCCTCTTCACCCGCGAGCACAACGCCGTCTGCGACATGCTCGCCGCAGAGTTCCCCAGGTGGGGGGACGAGGAGCTCTTCCAGCGCGCCCGGCTCGTCGTCGCCGCGCTCACCGCCAAGATCCACACGGTGGAATGGACCCCCGCGGTCATCAGCCACCCGGTGACGGTCACCGCCCTGCGGGCGAACTGGTGGGGGCTGGCGGGTCAGCGGTTGGGCACCGCGTTCGGCCGGCTGAGCGACAGTGAGCTGATCAGCGGCATCCCGGGGTCACCGACCCAGGACTACGGGGTCCCGTACTCCCTGACCGAGGAGTTCGCGGCCGTCTACCGGATGCACCCGCTGGTGCCGGACCTGTTCGACCTGCGCTCACACGTCGATGACGGGCGGTACCGGGCGGAGCCCTACACCCTGCGCGAGCTGTCCGGGCCCAAGTCCCTGGCCCTCCTCGAGACCGTGCCGATCGCTGACCTCCTCTACTCCCTCGGCACCGAGCACCCCGGTCTGGTCACCCTGCACAACTTCCCGGTGTCCCTGCAGGAGTTCGTGCGCCCGGACGGGAAGGTGATGGACCTCGCCGCCGTCGACGTCCTGCGGCACCGGGAGCTCGGCGTGCCGCGGTACTGCGAGTTCCGGCGCCGTCTGCGCCTCCGCGCCCCGGCGACCTTCGAGGAGCTGACCGACGACCCCGACGTCGCCGGGCAGATGTCGCGGCTCTACGGCGGCGACGTGGAGGAGGTCGACCTCATGGTGGGCCTGTACGCCGAGCGTCGGCCCGCGGGCTTCGCGTTCAGCGACACCGCGTTCCGCATCTTCATCGTGATGGCGTCGCGCCGGCTCAACAGCGACCGGTTCCTGTCGCAGGACTTCACGCCGGCGGTGTACACGGCGCCCGGGATGCAGTGGCTGGCCGACAACACGATGGCGTCGGTGATCCTGCGTCACCACCCAGAGCTGCGGCCGGCGCTGCGCACCGCCCCCAACGCGTTCTTGCCGTGGCTGCGTGCCGGCGCCGGGGCCTGAGCAGCGACGCGCCGCCGGCGCTCAACGTCGCGGCGATCCGTCAGCGCCTCGAGCGCACGGACCCGCGTGCCTCAGGAGCGCCGCCCGGGAACGAGGGACGAGGCCCGAACGGAGCCGACGCCGCCGGGCAGTGACCCCGATGTCGGTTCCACGCCTCACGACGACCGGACATGGGAGTCCACCGGAGCGTCACGAAGTAGATCTCCGGCCTCAGGTTGTTCAGCCGAAGACCTGCACGCCCCGTTCCTTCCCTGCTCACTCATCCCCGTTGACCGGGCCCGCCGAACGGCGCCGCGTCGGTTCGGGCAGATCATCACGGTTCGCCTGAACCGCCGGGGCCGACGCCTCAGGCACGGCCGGCTGCGTCCGCCTTGCCGGTGGCGCGCTCGCCGACGAACTCCGTCGGCACACGCGTGTCGACACCGGTCCCTGGGGTGGCGCCGACCCGAGGCCCAGGTGCGCTTCCCGTCCTCTCACCGCCATGTCGGTGGTGATGTACAGATCTCAGGCGCCAGGCGTCACGGCGGCGTCAAGGAACTGTGATCGCGCGTCCACGGACCTTCCGGTGGCCACGACGAGTGGGCTGGTCACACGACCGGGCCCAGCGTGGTCGCGACGGCCGGAACCGGTGCCGTGGACTGGCTCAGTCCGTCCCATGCCCTCGGGCTTCATCGCCGGGCGCTACGGACGGCTCCCTGCCGGGCGCCGGACGCCTGGTCAGTCATCGGATCAGCCGCCCGGTCACTCGACCGAGCCGCCGTTCACACACCCGACAGGTCGATCCGGAACATGCCGCGGCCGTGGGTCACGGCGACCAGCGTCTCGTCCATCCAGATCAGGTCGTCCACCGAGACGTTGGCTGGGCCCTCGTTGGTGGGTGACCAGTGCCCGCCGGCGTCGTCGCTGGCGAACAGCCCGACCTCGGTGCCGAGGTAGACCAACTGGGGCTGCCCGGGATGGACGGCGACGGCACGCACCGGCGCGGGAGGCAGCACCGACGCCGGCGGGAACCAGTCGGCTCCACCGTTCCGGGTGATCCACACGTTGTCGCTCAGGTATCCCCCGAACGCGACGTAGACGGTGTCCGGGTCGCCGGGGTCGACGGTGATGCTGGTGCAGTACCGCTGCGGCGTGAGCGCGTTCGGGCCGGTCGCGCCGACCCGCTGCCAGGTGGGAGTGGGGCTCGTCCCGTTCGCCGTCCGGAACACCATCCCGTTGCGGTGCCCCACCCAGACGGAGTCGGAGTCGGACGGCGCCACGGCGATCGCGCTGATCGGCGAGCCCGTGCTCGGTTTGACCGAAGCCCAACGGGGGCCCGAGGTGGGCGTGTTGGCCCGCTTCGCCTCGTCGGTCCGCCACAGCTGCAACCCGCCGGCCAGGAGACGTTCCGGCTCGTTGGGGTCCAGCACGAAGGGGGCGATGAACAGGGCCTTCCCCAAGCGCGCATCGGGGATCTGGAACGGCACGGGCTTCCAGTCCCACGCCTGCGTGGCCTGGTTGAAGAACTGGCCGCTGATGTAGCGGTCGCCGGACGTGTCGTCGGTCGTCCCCCCGTCGGTGTTGCGGTGGATGTTGAGGAACACGTACTCGCCGTAGAAGACCATCGGGTCGGTGGGATCCGCGGCGCACCAGCCGCCGTCGCCCCCGAAGATCGTCGTCCAGCTCTCCGTGCCCCCCGAAGGGTCGTAGCAGAGCGTCCCGTTGTCCTGAGCACCACCGATGATCTTGCCGCTGGATGTGTTGCCGGCCCCGCCGTAGAACTGCGTCGCCCCGTAGTCGTTCACCAGCTCCGTCCACCCCGACGTGTACGGCGGGGCTGCCTCGGTGCCGACCGCGGCCAGGTCGCCGAGGTACACGCCGCCGTCGTTGCCGACGACGACCGTGGTGTTGGTGACGCCGTCGTAGGCCGGGTGCGCCACGAAGGCGTGCTGGTCGGCGTGCGCCGACGCCGGGGCTGCCCACCACGTGCTGATCTCCGCCAGGTGGTCGCCGCCGTCCAGGCTGCGCCAGAGGTTGATGCCACCGACGACGACCAGGTCGCTGCTGGTCGGATCGCCTGCCCAGATGACGTTGTCGTACCAGCCCTGGTCGCCCAGGTACGGCGCAGGGTGACCGTCGACGTCGACGGTCTTGCGGGGTGCATAGCTCTGCCCCCTGTCCTCGGACCGCCAGATCTCCCCGTTCGTGGCCTGGACGGAGGCGTACACGATCGTCGGGTCGGCGGCGGCATAGGCGAGTTCGACCCGCCCGGACCAGGGCCCGTGCCCGGCGGCCGTCCAGGTGAGTCCGCCGTCCTGGGTGAACCAGGCCTCGGCTGCGTCGACGGCACCGGCCACCGCGCGGTCGTCGTCCTGAGGGTCGAACCGCACGTCACCGGTGGCCACGTCGTGGACCTTCGTCCAGGTCGCCCTCGCCGCGTCGGCGCTCCGGAAGATGCCGGTCCCGGTGGCGGCCAGCACCACCGTGCCCGACGGCGAGACGGCGATCCGGTTGACCTCGTGGAAGTCCGGGGTGGCCGTGGACGGCAGCCGGGACCACGTCGTCGCATCGGTCGTCCGGAAGATCCCGGCCCCACGCAGCGCGTCGGCGTTGTTGAACCCCTCACCGGTGCCGACGTAGATGTGCGTCGGCCGGGACGGGTCCATCGCGATGGACGCGCAGGCCAGATTGGCCAGGAAGTCGTCGACCGGGGCCCACGAGCCGCCGCCGTCCGTCGTCTGCCACACGCCGCCACCCGCGCTGGCCGTCCACATCCGGTCGGGATCGGCAGGATCCACGACGATCCCTCGGGTGCGGCCCCCGATGTTCCCGGGACCGATCCACTCCCACACCGCGGACTCCAGTCCGGCCGTCGGTCCGCCACCGGGGGCGACTGCCGGCCCGGTCGGCACGCCGGCGGCGGTCCGGCTCGTCGACGTCGCGACCATGAGCGCACGCGTGGCAACCGCGGCGGCCAGGGCGTTGGCAGGCACCCGTCCGTCGTCGTCCCCCTCCTGCTCGAGTCGGAACAGCGCTCGCTCCCGCGGCATGTCCGGGTACTCACTGCGCCGGATCGCGCGCTGCACCGCGGCGTCGGAGAGCCCTGCCAGGGTGTCGGTGGTGGTACCGCGCGTCTGGCGCAGCACCTGGACCTGCTCCACGCTGAGGTTCTTGGTCCTCGCCAGGTCCTCGTCAGGGATGTTCATGGTCACCTCGGGCTTCGGTCGGATCGGCTACTGAGGGAGCGGGGGTGGGCGGCGGGTCTGCTGGTCGAGGAGGACCTCCCAGAGCACCGCGTCGTCCTCCTGATCGACGCCGCGGAGGACCACGGCGTCGGTGGCCGCGGGGGTCGCCAACTCGACACGGAGCCCCCCGGCCCGCCCGGCGTCGACGACGTCGGCAGCGAGACCGCGGTCCCCGGCGAGCTCCGCCGTCTCCCGTTCGGGTCGGGCGTGGGCGGCGAGGTCCCCCGGTGACGCGGGCTGGACCGACCGGGATCCCAGATCGACACGCACAGCCCCGTCCGCCTGCCGAGCGTGCTCGTCCAGGACGCGTGCACCGGGTGCCGCACCGCCCTCGTACCAGGTGCTGGCCTCCCAACGGAGCAGGACCTGCTCGCCGTCGAGGGTGCAGTCCAGCGAGGACGGCGGATCGTCGGCAAGGGCGCGCCGCGCCCAGATCGGGACGTCGGGGAGGACGGCCGTCCAGAGTTCCCGACCGTCCGCGCTGTCCAGGACGACGACCACGGGCCCGTCCGGATCGTCCACCCGAACAGCGACGACGGCGTGCGCGGTGACGGCGCACGGCCGCAGTCCCCGCCCCTGGCGCCAGCGCACGTCCCCGGTTCGTGGATCCAGGGCGAGCAGCACACCGGCACGGGTGCCGACGACGGCCAGTCGGTCGTCGTCGGTCACGCCACGCGGGATGCGCTGCATCTGGTCAGGGCTCCGAGCCCGGTCTCCGGGCGGCGGAGGGACGAGCCTGCGGCGCGTCGTGCATCTCCGCCTCCTCGTGGTCCGGCCGGCTGAGCATCCCGGGCGAGCGTCACCGCGACGTCACTGCCGCGTCGGTCATCTCCCTGCGGCCGTACCAGACCCGCGGGGCGCGTCGCCCGACTGGCCCGGCGGCCGGACACCCTGTCACCCGACCGTCACCGGTGACGTCCCCGTGACGGCGCGACTGGACAGTCGGCACACGATCGCCGCCGCTTCGCCGAAGGGCGCCGGCACCTGCCTGAAGGAGGATTCGTGGAGGAGATCTTCCCCATCACCGCAGGCCTGATCTGCGGACTGCTGCTCGGGCAGCTCACGGCCAGGCGGCGACTGGCGGTCGGCCTCGCCTTCTCGATCGTGGCCGGCTTCCTGGCCACGGTGCTCTCAGGTGAGTGGCGGCTCAACTGGGCGTTCCTGCTCATCGACATCCCGCTCGTCGCCGGGTGTGCAGCGATCGGCTTCCTCGCGTCGCGGGCGGTGGCGCTGCGGAGATCGACGGGAGAATGGATCCTGTAGCGCGGCCGGTCGACGAGCTCGCTCGCCGGCCGAGGGTGTCAGGACCCGCATGCCCCTGCAGGTGAGACGTCCCTGTCGCGGGGCGTGGTGGCAGGTCATGCTGCAGCTTTCGGCTCGGACCGGACCATAGTCCCCTCCCGCCCGTCAATCTCTCCAAGCCCGACGCCATCGTCAACACCGGTTCACCCCTGGAAGGCCTTGTCGACGGAACGCCGGTCAGGCCCGGCGCCCTCCTCGACCTGACCCGGTTCCCAGGCCCATGGGACACGGTCCAAGCCCGTGGGACACATGGCACCTCACCCGCGCCCCGCACCGAGACCACCCCCCGAGGTGCTCATGCCGGCCTCGAGCACCCTGTGCCCCGACACAGGCAAGGTTGACCAGTGCGTTCGGCTCGGCCGCCGCTGTCTCGAGAACCGACAGCAAGAAGGTCAGCGGCAGAGGTACAGCTCGTAGGGACGCCAGCCAGAGAAACCGCCTCGCGCGCTCCATCGAACACGTCGCGTCGACAAAGCGCAGCGCCACCCGGGAGAGGTGAGCGGTACGCACGCGCAGGCGCGACCCGCCCGCACTGGCCTTGACGTAGGCGGTGGGCGACGTACGCGGGTCGTTCACGAGCAGCAGATGATGCTCACCCCACCCGAGGAACCGCTAGGCGTGACGCGGAGAAGCACGCCGGCCACCGCCGGGATGTCGTGGTGACCAGACACATCCCCGGAGAACGTCGGCCAACAAGTCCTGGCACCGGACGCGCCGACCTGGACATCGCAGAATTGGACACCTGCGTCAGCATCCGCCGACCGGCGAGGGCAATCATCCAGGCAATGCCTCGCGCGTGAGGCGCCACCCGTCCGTTCCAGCTATGCGCTGAAAGCGCGTCGATGTGCGCGGCAGATAGTTGAGTCCAGCATGGTTGGACCTGTTGGCAAGAGTGAACATTGGTAGACCAAGGCCACCGGTTCGACTGTCCGACACTTGAATGACGGTTGCCGCTCGGGCAAGACGGGGACATGGCGGTGATCATGAACGGTTGTCCCGCCGTTCATTTCGCACCTACCACCGCGCATTTTCACCGTGTGCGCCGCTACGGTGGCCGCGCGAGGTCACCCCGCACCCTTGCGCCTCTCGGCCAGGACCTCGTCCACGGCCTCGACGGCCATTCCCTTGACGTCCGCCAATTGATCCTTCGAGGCCTTCGCGACCGCGTCTGGCGTCGGCAGAAGTTCCCCGGGGGGAATCCCACGCCGCTCGGCATGCGTCAGCGCGATACCTTCCGATTTTGCCCCGTAATCCTCATGGACCGCCTGATTGGTCCGCACCACAGCATGACCTCGGACCACCTCCAGGGTATTCGCGATCCGGGCGCGCTCCACGACTTGAGCGCCAGTCATGGTCAAGGGGGCGTCTGCAGCAGTTCCCTTGAGCTTTGCGGGCGCCGCCCCCTCCTTCTTTCGGGCGCGGTCGAGCACGCATTTAAGACGCCTGATGAGTGGACCGTCGGCATGCGCCTTGAACAGACCCGCCGACGACTTGTATGTCTTCGCTTTTGCAGCTCCTCGGTAGAGCATTATCGTCGCCTGCTCCTTGTCAACCCGACCCTTTCGCTTGATTTCCGGGAGCCCGAGCTCTTCCCAAAGCATCGCACCAATTCTGAACGGCAAGATGTGCTCGGCCTCCAGATGGTGGATTTCGGGCCCGTTCCGGAGGCTTGAGCCTTGCTCGCCGTAGAGTTTCTCCTCCCCGACGCCCTTAGCGTGCCGGCGTGGAATCTTCGGATCCTCAACGGCTTTGGGTGCCTTGGGCCCGGGCTCATCCGGACTGGCCGAGTAGAAGAATTGCCAGCTGTCGGCGGCGTCGTGCACCGAGAGCGAGGAGAATACGGGATTAGTTCTCCGAGTGTCAGTTGCGATCTCATCCGCCTCAGCCTTCGCCAGCTTGCCATCCTTTTCGCGCGCCGCGATGGCCCGATTCAGCGCAATCAGTCCGGCGTCAATCTTCGCCGCCTTCTGGGGGTCGTTCTCGTGGTTCGTCCGCTTCTTCTTGTCTTTGCTGCCGAACAGGCCCCTGATTGCGCTGCCAGCCGCCTTGACCAGCTTGACCGCCCCTCGGATCAACCAGTCGATCGCCTTGTTGACCGGCGTCTGAGCCCGCGCCATCGTCTCCTTGACCGGCTTGGACGGATCACCGATCCCGAGCAGGTTGGCCAGGAACCCGATGGCCACGGGGATGGCCTTGGCCAGCGCCTTCTCCACCCAAGCGGCGGCCGCGCCGATGTTCCCCTTCACGATGGCCGCCACGGAGTCGACGATCGCGGTGACCAGTTCCATGATCTGCGACCCGCGCTCGATGAAGAACTTCACGATGTCGTAGATCGCCTTGCACGCCTTGAAGAAGGCCGATGCCGGGTTGAGCAGGCTGATGATCCACGTGACCCCGGCGATGAGGACCTTCTCCTTGACGAAGTCGAAGATCGCGTCGAGCACCATCGACTTGAGGTCGGACACCTTCTCCTTGATGAACCGCCAGAGTCCGCCCACGCCCTCGGTGAGGAGGACCTTGAACACCTCGGCCGCGCCTTCGAGCGCGCCCACCACCGATTCCCCGACGATCTTGACGGCCCGCGCGCGGAAGTTGGCGTACGTGAGGCCGAGGAACTGGAGGACCAGGCTCACAATGCCCGGCAGGTCGAAGGCCTTGGGCAGCTGCAGCCCGGCGCCGGAGAGCGCCCCGAAGATCCAGTCCATCAGGCCCTTCTGCAGGTGCGTCCCGATGTTGGCCATGAAGTTCTTCAGGCCGAGCATCACGGCCGAGACGAGGTTGCCGAGGAACCCGATCGGGTCGTGGATGATGTCGCTGACCACGCCCGCCGCCCGCGCCAGGACACCGAGCAGCATGTCCTTGAACGCAATGATCTTCTTGACGAGCCCGACGGTCGCGTCGTAGACGCGCTGCCACAGCGACTTGTTCGCCTCGCGCAGTTCCTCCTCGCGCGCCGACATGCGCTCGTAGGACTCCTTGTACTGGTCGGCGAGCTTGCTGACCAACGCATCGCGGTGCTCGTCGATCTGGGTCGCCATGGCGTCGAAGTCGCCGCTCACAGCCTCACGCGCCTCGTCGCCGACCTGCCTGAGGTCCCCCTCCAGCCCCGTGACGAAGTCGTCGACCCGTCGGCGGCCGGCGGCGACGCAGTCCTTGGCCTCGGTCAGCTTCTTGTCGACGAAGGTGGCAACCTCGTCGATGGCGAGGTCGACCTGGTGCATGTACTCGGCTCGCGCCGTCCCGAGTGCCTGGGTGATGTGCTCGTCCCATTCGCTGCCCCAGGTCGTGAGCCAGGTACCGACGCCGCCCTTGGCGTCCTCGAACGCGGCCTCGTACGCCGCCTCAGCGCGGGTGAGACCTGCGGCGAAGATGGTGGGCGCCTGGTCGTCGATCTGCTTGAGGACCGCCTCGACCTGCCCCTTCGTCTCGTTCTTGATCCCGGCGATCCGGTTGGTGACCTCCTGGCGGCGCGCGGCGTCCCGGGCCGCGACGGCTCGCTGCTTGTCCCCCACCTTGCCGAGCTGGTCCCCTCGCCGGCCATGGACCTGGCTGAGGCCGCCGGCGAGGGCGTCCTCCCCACGGGCCAGTGCCTTCTCCTGGACCCCCGCCTCGTGTGCGCGGTACTGGCCCTCGGCTGCGGCTTCGTGCTTCTCGGCGGTCGTCCGCGCCTCGATGGTGGACCCGAAGGCGGGCTCGTTCCCCTTCCTGAGCTGGTCCTGGGTCACGTCGTTCTGCGCCATGGCGGTGTCGGTCGGGGCGCGGTCAGCTGAGTAGTCGAGTCGCTGTGCCGGCAACGGGGCAGGAACGACCGGTCCGGCCGGCACTGCGGCGGGCGGTGGCCCAGCCGGCTGGACGTGCAGGTCCGTCTTCGGAGGGGCCGGCTGAGCCGACGCCGGCACGTCCGTCCGCGCGGCAGCCTGCATCGGCCCGACGGCCGCGTCACGCTCCGCCCGCAGGTCGCCCTTCAGGGTCTGGCTCGCTGTGGTCGCACCGGTTTTCATGACCGTCGCGGCCTCGTCCTCCGTCCTGGGCTGCGGCGTCGCCTCACGGATTGCCTGCCTGAGCCGGGCCTTGAAGTCGTCGCGTCCGACGGCCTTGGGCTCCGCTGCGTCGAGCCCGGTCACCGTCTCGACGGCTGCGCCTCGGACCTGCTCCGTGCGCGGCTCGATCGCAGCCGCCTGTGCCGAGCCGACCGCCGTGTGCGCCGGTACATGCCGTTTCGCGACACCGGCGCGTCGGCGCACGGCGGCGACCGCGGGGGCGATCGCCTCCCGGGCATCCGGTCCGGCCGACGCGGCCGCAGGGGTCTCGGGAGCCTGCGCGACCGGTACGGCGGTCCCTCGTCCCTGCGCACCCGCTTCCGGGCCGGCCGGCCCCGCCGCCCGCCTCTCCGCCGCCTTCTGCGGCGAAGCCGTCACAGTCGGCCCGGCGCGACGGGGGGCGGTCGCAGCCGGCCGGCCACCAGGACGGCGCTGGGAACTGCTTGCGGACGCCGCCATCGCGCTGTTGCCGAGGGCGGGTGGTCGCCCGGCGAGCGCCGGGCCCGCAACAGAAGCGCCGGCGAGCGAGGCGGCGACGGCCGCATTGCCGACCATCCCCTGCGCTCGTCCCGCTCCGGCGACGGACGCTGTCGGTGAGGGCGCGGCCGTCATCCTCACGGGCGCCGTCGCCCGGCCTGACGAGCGGGTCGCGCGGCGCGGCGGCGCGGCGGCGGGCGCCATTGCCACGCTGGGTGACGGTCGTCGCGGACGAGCGCGCGGAGGCGGTGGCATGGACCTCACCGAGCCGATCGGGCCCCGGGCTGGCCCAGGAAGGTCGCGTACGGCCCGAGCTCGGCCGGCTGGAGCAGCCGCGCCTCGCGTTGGTACTGCCGGGCCACGCCGCGGACGACAGCCCCCATGGAGATCGCATCCTCACCGGCGTCCGCGGCCAGCAGTGCGGCGCTCCGGGCGGCCGACACGATCCCCGCACCCGTCATGTCCAGCCGGGCGAAGACGTCCAGGTCCACGTCCGGGGCCAGCGGGGCCTTTGCCGGGAAGGCCTGGTGCCACAGCCGCCGGCGCTCGGCCGGGCCCGGGCGGGAGAAGTGCACGGCGAAGTGGAAGCGCCGGGTGAACGCCGGGTCGATGTTCTCACGGAGGTTGCTCGCCAGGATGACCAACGCGTCGGTGCTCTCCAGTCGCTGGAGCAGGTAGCCCACCTCGAGGTTGGCGTACCGGTCCGTGCCGTGCTTGACCTCGCCACGCTTGCCGAACAGGGCGTCGGCCTCGTCGAAGAAGAGCACCGCCTGGCTCTCCTCCGCCTGGCCGAACACGGACTCCAGGTTCTTCTCCGTCTCCCCCACCCACTTCGACACCACCTGGGACAGGTCGACCGACAACAGGTCCAGCCCGAGGGAGTTCGCCAGCGCATCCGCCGACATCGTCTTGCCCGTCCCCGGCTCACCGGTGAACAGCACCCTGACACCCGAGTCGCCGGCCCGCCGGCGGAAGCCCCAGGCATCCGCCATGCGCGGCCAGGTGCGGAACGCCGCCGCGACCTCCTGGAGGTGGGCGAACTGCTCGGCAGGCAGCACCAGCTCGTCCATCGTGCGGGTCGGCGTGACGGCGTGGGCCTGCCCGGCCCACCGACCCCGGGTCACCGACGCGATGGCCGGCGCGAGGTGGTCGCCGAGCGGGGCGGGCCGCCCGTTCCCGGCCAACCGTGCCCCGGCGTCGGCCACCGCCGCGACGGCGCGCATCTCCTCCCCGTTGAGCCGGTAACGCGATGCCAGCTCTGTCAGCGACCCCTCGTCGAGCACCGGGAGCGCGGCCGCCCACATGCGACGGCGCTGGTCGTGGTCCGGGTCGGGCTGCGCGACCTCGGCGTAGCTGCGGGCGGCGAGCAGGCCGGCCGGCCGGACAGGCGCCGCGCCGGTGAGCACGGTCGGCTGCCGGCTGCGGGTCAGCAGGTCCAGCACCGCGGCACCGGCGGGGCCGGTCAGCTCGTCACTCCGCACCCAGAGGAGCGCGCCCAGCTCGGCCGCCAGCTGCGCGGCGGCACGGACCTGCTCGGGCATCGCACCGGCGGCCTGGTCGGCGAGGTCGACGGGCAGGCGGCGGAGCGGGCACCGGGCCGCAGCGGCGAGGGCCAGGGCGGCGTCCCGCTGCACGGTCGTCGACCCACCCCAGAGGCCGACCAGGTCGATCGAACGGCTGCGCACCGCCGCACCGAGCCGCTGCACCATCTCCGGCGCCAGTTGCGGCGGAGCGGTGTACCCGGGAGGCGGGAGGACCTCGTCCGGGTCCTCTCCCATCAGGTCGGCCGTCCCGCCGGCGCCGAGCAGGAACTCCGGCAGCCCCGGGCCCAGCACCAGTTCCTCTGTCCAGCCGAGGGCTGACGGTCCGGCAGAGCACAGCAGACCGTGCCGCCGCAACCTCCCGGCCGGCCCGAGAGACCGGCGCACCGACGCCGGGTCCGCGCCCCCTTCCGTCAGCACGGTGACGACCAGTTCGGCGCTCGGCAGCCTGCGGTTGAGGTCGTCGACGACGTAGGCGTAGGCACGCTGCCACGCCCGGTCCAGTTCCGGAGCAAGGGCCAGGAGCAGCACATCCTGCTCACGGCGGTCGAGCCGGAACCGGCAGGCCAGTGCGTCCAGAGGCAGTACGACATCGGCCGCGGCGGCCGCCCGGCGCAGCTCCCGTTCCCCGACCGGGTCGCCGTCGTCGGTGCGCGCCTCCGCCGGCCGGCCGAGGGCGGGCACCCCGGCGGCGATCCGGTCCACCTGCAGCTGGGCCTCCTGCGCGGTGACGCAGAAGGGCGTGAGGTCTGGTCGGGTGAGCTGCTCGGCCTCGGCGGTCTGCCGTTCCACCGCCTGGCGCAGCGCTCTGTGCAGCGGGAGCAGGCGCACCCGCAGGTGCGCGAGGGCGAGCTCCACGGCGTCCGCGGTCAGGATCGGTCCTGTCACGACTAGCCCCCGCTCAAGGTCAGGGTCCGCCCGTTCAGCCACGGGACGTCGTGGACGTCGGCCAGCAGGCCGTGGCGCAGGAGGTCGGCGTGCCGACGACCCAGCGGCACCACGACGGCCACCTCGTCCCTGCTGTACCGGACGACGCCGCTCAGGTCGGCCAGTCGTTCCAGCGCCAACAGGGGGTCGGGCGGCTCGCGCTCCTGCCAGAGCAGCCAGCTGATCGTGCCGAGCCCGAGGGCCGCGATGAGCGGCAGCGTCCGAGCCAGGCCGGTCACCGGTGCCAACGGCGCGGCCCGGCGGGACACCGCCAGTGCACGGACCAGGTCGTCGACCCGGGTCAGCTGGTCCGGCAGCAGGGCGAGGTGCGCGATCAGGTCCGGAACGGCCGCACCGGGCAGCTCGGGCGAGATCCAGGCGCTGCGGCCCGGCACCCGCAGCCGGTGTTCACCCCGTGTCGGTGGCAGGTCGGTGGCGATCGCCATGCCGGCAGCCGTGAGCCGGCGGAGCCGCTCCGTGCTCACCGGGCCGAGCACCGGGTCCGGACCGGGCGTGGCGCCCAGCAGCACGTTGGGCCGGCCGCACGCCGACCACATCCGCACCACGGCATCCGACTCGTCGGTCCAGCCGATCGGGAACAGCCCCTCCGGGTCGACGAGCAGGAGGCCCCCACCGGCCGACTCCGACACCTCGGTGAGGAGCAGTGGGCGCGTCGCGGTGTGGCCGCGGCAGAGCGTCAGCGCCACGACGGCATCGAGCACCGGCGCAGCGTCCGCGGCCCGGCGGAGGAACCCGGTCAACGCCTCGTCCCGGACGTCGTCCAGATCGGCGAAGGCGGCCGCCGCCGTTCGGGTCCCGGGTGCACGCTGCCAGCCGCGGTGCAGCGGCGCGAGGACGGTGTAGGCCAGGGCCGCGGCGAACAGCTGCGTCTGCCGGAGCAGGTGCCGGTCGTCCCCGCGGGCGGCGCACGTCAGCGCCGGTGCCAGCGCGTCCAGCACACCGACCCTGGCCAGCGCTCCGGCGACCAGGAACGGCAGTACCGACTCGACCTCCACGGGTCCGCGGACGCGGTTCCCCGCTGACACGACTTCGCCGCCCAGCGACAGAGCTACCGGTAGCGGCTCGCCACGTGGGTCACCGGATGCGGGCCCGGCCGCCAACGGCAGGTCCCGAGCGGGATCGGGCTGCGAAACGGCGGTCGCCGGGTGGGCCGGGCCCGGTTCGGCCGGGTCGCCGCTCCGGACGACGTGGTCCCCCCCTCTCTCGGCGCGGCGCCGGGTGACCGCCGCGTCGAGGGCAGCAGTGACCGCTTCGGCGACGTCCCCGCGCTCTCCGCTGCCGGGATCGCGGGGCAGCCCGGCCGGCGCCGCGCTCGCCACCCACAGCTCGCGCCAGGTCACGAGCGTCGGGATGGGCAGCAGCTCAAGGAGGACCGCCAGCTCTCCGCACTCAGCGACCCTCAGCAGCAGAGCGGGCAGCACGGCGTCCGGGTCGGCCGGTCCGACCGCCTGCGCGAGCGTGGCGGCCACGGCGTCGCGGGTCGGCTGCGGGAGCAGGTCGAGCACCGGCGCCAGCTCGTGGCGTGCGGCCAGCTCCGCCGCGAACCCGAGGATCGGCGGCCCCGGTGGGTGCGAAGGCGCCCGCAGCGGCTGCGCGTCCGGGTCACCCGCCGGCGACGCACCATCGCCAGTTGTCAGAGATCGGGCGAGCGGCACCTGAGAGGTCCGCACCGACGCCCGGACGGCGACATCGACCAGACGTCGCCCCGCGCCGGAGGGCGCGCCGGTCCGGCCGGAAGACCCGGCGAGCAGCTCCGGGAGCCCGACATGGACGTCGAGCACCACGGGCTCGGTGATCTCGATGTCCTCGTCGCCGTCCGGCAGTGCGTCGAGCTCGCGGGCCAGCAGCTCCGGCAGCGCATCGAGCACCCGGCGGGTGAGCAGGTCGGGGTCCGGACCCCAGCTCCAACCGCCACGCCGGACGACCTCGACCGTGCACCGCCGCACGACGACGTCCTGACGCGGGCCGAGGTCGCTGCTCATCAGACCGTGTGGACGTCGAGCCAGCCGAAGCGGCCGGGGACGAGCACGAGGACGCCGTGGGTGCCCGCGGTCGACGTCACCGGTAGCACCACCTGCTGCTGCCCGTCCTCGATCGTCCCCTGCAACGGCGCCGCTGCGCCGGACACCACCACCAGGACGTCCGTGTCCGCAGTCACGGGGTCCGGTAGGGCCAGCGTCAGCGTCGAGTTCGTCAACGCCAGCGAAGGCTGTCCGGGCGCCCAATCGGTGAGCCGAGCGAGCGTCTGGCCGCCGGTGGAGGACTCCGACAGCTCGTGAGCCATCGGTTCGATGAGGGGTTCCGGCACCTTCGGCAAGGTCGTGCAACGGAGCATGTCGGCCGGCAGGGGAAGGTCCACCACCGTGTGGTCCTCGGTCCACAGGTGCACCACCAGACCAACGGGGCCGGTCAGGTCGGCGACCTCTGGTTCGGCTGCCAGGCCGGTGCCGCTGAGCGCCCCCACGACGTGGCCGGTGAGGGGCACGTGCACCACGGTGACGCTCACGGCGTCCCTCCTCCGTGGCCGTCGCCGGCCACCGTCGCGAGCACGAGGAAGTCGGCTGCCGCGGGCAGGTCGCAGAAGGCGCCCTTGGTGTCCACGCTCAACCAGCGCACCAGGCTGAGCAGCCTGCGCTCGGCGTCCACGGTGCACGTGACGGGGCCCAGAGCCCAGAGACCGGAGGGGAGCGCCGCCGGCCGCTCCAGCCGCGGGGTGACGCGCAGGTGCAGGTCGACCCTGCCGGCGTCGACCTGCACCTGCGTGACTCCCTGTGGCAGCGGGAGCAGCATCCCGTCGGTGGCCGTGCCGGACGTGACCAGGACCCTGGGGGTGGGGCCGCCGATCTGGAGCGTCCCGCCGACGTACAGGTCGCCCTGCGGGTTCACCTCGAGCAGCCGGTCGACCGAACCGTCGCCCTTGAGCCGGCCGAACGTGAGGGTGCCCTCACCGCCGTCCAGCACGAGCGCCGACCGGCCGGCCTCGGCCGCCGGGTCGGGGCGCAGCATCAGCCGGCCGGATCGGGCGACCACGGTGTCCGCGCGGACCCCGGCATACCGCCGTCCCACGCTCCCCGAGGTGTCGAACTCGTCGGCGAAGTGTCCGTTCTGCCAGAGCACGAAGCCCAGCAGGACCCGCCAGGGGACGGTTCCGTTCCCCGGGCCGGCGTCGACGGCCGGGGGGACCTGGTCGTCGACGAACCGCTCGTCCCCGAGCCGGCCGAAGATGACCTGGTACGCCTCCTCGACACGGGTCGGCTGCGCCGTGCCGCCGCACGCGGAGGTCAGCAGGGACACGGACTGCGGCTGCGCGTCCCGCCCAGCGAGGAACACCGGGTACAGCTGAGTGGTGGGCTGGTCGGCACCGTTGGTCTGCCGGAACGCCGCCTCCTCGAGGGCCACCGGCTCGGCCACCACGATCTCGCGCCCGGTGCCGTCCACGGCGACGCCGGGTTGCACCGTGACCGCGACGAAGTCCGAGCCGTTGTCCGGGTCGGTCCGACGCTCTTTCGTCAGCGTGAGTCCCTGGGCTATGCCCCAGTCGTGCTGGTGGCGGTTGTGCCGTGCGACGGCTCCCCGCGCCTGCTCGACCGTGGCCGTCAGGTCACCGGCGGCCAGCACCTGTCCCTCGTAGAAGGCCGGACGCACGAGTGTGGCCATCGGTTCACGCTCCCGGGTTGTCGTTGCCATCGCCGGGAGCCGGTTCGGCCGCCGGCCCCTGCACGGCCCCCGGCCCCTGCACGGCCGCCGGCCCCTTCTCGGCGGCCGGCCCCTGCTCGGCGGCCGGTGCCCCCTGGGTCGCCGGCGCTGCCTTCTTCGCCACGGCCGACTTCTTGACCGGGACCGTCGTGCCCGCGGGGGCCGTCTTCTTCACGGGAACCGCCTTCTTCGCCGGAGGAGACGATCCGCTGGGCCCCGGGACCGGCTGCCCGGCCGGGGGTACAGCCGGTCCTTCGCCCGGCGGAGGCTGCGTGCGGCTCTCCAGTTCAGTCAGCCGCGCCGTGACGGCGGCCAGCTGGCCCCGCAGGGCGGCGATCTCCTGGCCAGAGGCGGGAACACCGTTCCCCACGACGTCCTGGTCGGGTGCAGGCGCCACGCCGGACGTGGTGGCGGCCGGAGCCGAACGCGTCGCCGCGTCCGAGCGGTTCACCGCGGACGACGAGGACGTGGCGCCGACCAGCGCCAGCAGCCGGCCGAGGTCCGAGGCGTCCGGCTGGTCGGAGAGCCAGCCCGGTCCGAACGGCAGGTGCACGCCGTCACCTGCCTTGACAGCGGTGTCCTTCGGCACCGGACCGCAGCAGACCCGTCCGGCCAGCTCCTGCAGCTCGTAGAGCTGGGGCAGCCAGGCGCTGTAGGTCGCCCCGCCCGGCAGGACCTGCTCGCGATCAGCTGCGCAGATCCGGATCACCGTGCAGTCGTCGACCTCGAGGCTGGCCAGCAACACGTCCGTGTCCGCGCAGTCGGTCGGCGACGGCAGCAGGGAGCCGCACACCAGGTCCACGAGGTACCGGAAGAGGACGACGTAGACGGCGTCGGCGAGGGTGGCGAGGTCCTTCAGCTCCGCGGCGCCGACCGTCCCGGCGTCACCCTCGTCCTGCTCAGGCAGCGGCAGCGGCGCCACGATCCGCGCGACGTCGACCCGCAGGTCGCAGCTGGTCACCTCCGCCGAGGTCTCCAGCCGGATCAGCAACCACTCCCTGAGCCGGGCCAGGTCCCTGCGCAGGTCGGACCGCAACGGCCGGTCCAGGGGTGCTCCGAGGGCGACCAGCCGCTGCTCCATCGGCGTCCGGTTGCCCTCGGCCAGCACCTGCGCCCTCGTCTGCCCGACGACGGCCCGGGCCACCCCGCGCCGGGCGGCGTCCGGCCAGGTGCGCTCGGGCAGCGACACTCCTGTGCTGTCCGGCCCACCCGCCGAGTCGTCGACCGTGGGGCCGAGCCAGTCGCAGGCCCGGCCCAGCGTGGTGCGGGCCTCCTCGACCTGGGACAGGTCGTCGTAGTGTTCCCGCAGCCGCTTCTGGCCGGCCTCGTCGTACAGGTCGTAGCGGGCGACGGCCGCAGCCAGCGTCCGCACCGTCTCCGTCATCTGGCGGTCGAGCGCCGGGGAGCGGTCGCCACCCGTCCGCTCGAGCAGCGCGCGCAGACCGTCCAACGCAGCGGTGAGGTGCCGCGCGTCGGTGGCCTCGAAGACGATCCGGGTGTCCTCGGCGAGCGCGGCTGCGCGCAGCCGCTCCCGGTACTGGCCGAGCCGCCGCCCCCGGGACCAGACGGTCAGGAAGCCGCTCAGCTCCCCCAGTGCCCGGCGGAGCGTGTCGCCCGGACGGTAGCGGTGGTCCGGGGGGTCCTGCGGGCACTTGATCGACAGGATGAACCCCTCGCGCACCCTGGACGGCACGCAGCCGACCGGGCCGCACGGCTCCTGGGTGGCGTAGGGAGCCACGGGCTCGGCGTCCGCCTCGGCGTAGCGGATGTAGAGGCCGTAGTGGCGCGTCCGAGTACCCTCGCCCTCCTCCCCGGATCCATCCGGCTCGGCGCACGGGTCGCCGCAGTCGACTCCGAGACCCCGCACCCGCATCTCGTGGACCAGGTCGGTGACGGGGACGGTCTGCGGACAGCCGACGACGATCTCGCTGCCGCAGCAGTCCAGCGCGTACCCGGGTGTCACCACGACGTCCCCACCGCCGCACGGTGCGCAGAACACCTCCAGTCCGCTGACGACGCCGGGGCCGAAGAGCAGCCGGTTGCGCAGGCGATCCTTGCCGGTGACGTAGTCGATCAGCAGCTGCAGGTCGTCCTCGGTGAGCAGCTGGCCGGCGAAGAACCGCGGCCGGGTGAACCCCGCCGTGGCGGGCGCCGGACTGCCACCGCACCGGCAGCCCCCGCTCGCGGCATGCGCCCCGCCACTGCAGCCGCAGCCGCCGGAGCGGGAGCTGCTCGCCGGCATCGTCGTGACCGTCATCGGTGGTCCCTCACTCGGTCGTCCCGCACGAAGAACCAGCTCTCGAAGGTCGCGCCGCCTGCCCCGCTGCCGGAGGTCCACGGTCCGATCCCGGACGGCGGCACCGGGCAGAACTCCGGTTCCGCCCCTCCGCCGATCAGCGGCACCAGTCCCCCGACGTTGGTCCCGTCCACCGGCCGGCAGCAGCGATCGAGGATGAAGGCGGTCCGGATGGTGATCAGCACCCGGTCCTGGTGCTGCAGCGTCTCCCCGGTGACCTGTCGGTACCGGAACTGGCTCGTGTACCCGTCCTCCGGCAGGTCCTGGAACTCGCCGGCCATGCGGTACACGCTCGCGTTCTCACCTCGTCCACCCTTGAGGACCTCGATGTCCACCACCCCGGGCCGCAGGCTCCGGGCGTGGACCTCATCGGAGAACCGGACCACGAGACCCCCGGACTCCTCGTAGGTGCCGAGCAACTGCTGGGTCTCCTCCACGGAGTAGGTGGAGCCGTGGGTCCAGCTCACCCCGGTGATCACGGTGGGCCGGCGGAGTCCGAACGGCCGCCGGACCTCCTCGTGCACCTGTCGGCGGTCGACCGGCCGGTGCCAGTCCACGTCGTCGATCCGGGCCAGCCACAGCACCGTGTCCTCGCAGGTCTCGCAGGTGTCGCAGCGGGTGTCGGCAACCGGGCGGGTCGCCGTCACGCGGACGACGAACCGCTCCTGCGTGTAGCCGAAGTCGCAGTCCTTGCCGCCGCCGCACGCGTCGTCGTAGACCATCCGGGTCGGTTCCACCGCCCGCTCGTCGTACTCGACGCCGACCCAGAGCGTGGCCCGGTCCGGCCACTTGGCGCGGTCCTCCGCCGACAGGGCCGCCCAGAGGTCGACCTCGCAGCCGGAGTCGGGGTAGACGACCACCTCGTTCCCGACACAGTCCACCCCCAGGCCCTCGGTGATCCGGACCTTGGCCAGCCGCGGACGCGGTGACCCCGCCCCCGCCG
>NZ_SJEX01000034.1 GCF_005930495.1 Modestobacter excelsi
GGCGTGCGGCCGCCCAGCCGCGGCGGACGGGCGAGCGGGGTCCGCTCCGGGGCCAGCCAGACCCAGCCGTCCCGCTCCTCGACCGCCCACGGGGCCGAGAGGTCGGCGCGCGGCGGCGGGGTGCCGTCGGCCCCAAGGGACGGGATCTCGACGCACCGGCCCTCCGCGTTGAACTGCCAGCCGTGGTTCGGGCACCGCAACCGGCCCTCGACCACGGTCGCGGTGGCCAGCGGCACCAGCCGGTGCGGGCAGCGGGCCGACAGGGCGGTCACCTCCGCGCCGGGCCGCATCCGGACGACGACGTAGGCCCGGCCCGCGGCGCCCACCGGGACCGGCGTCGTCCGCACCTCGGCGGAGCGGGCCACCGGGTACCAGCCGGTCGACGACCCACCCTCGCCCAGGACGCGGGGGGCGGTGCTGCGGGGCCGGGAGGTCGCCATGCGCCCATGCCACCAGCCGGGTGTTGCTCCGGCGTTGCACCCGCGTGCAGTTCCGGCGTCGCCCGGGAGTCCGCGCATAACCATCGGATTGCGGTCTCTCCCGTTCTGATCGGGTGCCGCTTATGGTGACCGCGATCACCACTCAGGCAATGCACAGTGAGGCGCGCCATGACCCCACCGACCGACCGCAAGCTGCTGACCCCGGAGGAGTACCGCCAGGCGCAGGACTCCCCGGAGTTCACCGAGCTGCGCCGCCGCTTCCGCAGCTTCGCCGTGCCCATGACGGTGGCCTTCCTGGCCTGGTACCTGCTGTACGTGCTGCTCTCGACCTACGCGCACGACTTCATGGCGACCAAGGTCTTCGGCAACGTCAACATCGGGATCCTGCTCGGTCTCGCGCAGTTCGTGACGACGTTCCTGATCACCCAGCTCTACGTGCGGCACGCCGGGCGCTCCACCGACCCGGTCGCCGACGAGATGCGCAACCGCCTCGAGTCCCACCAGTACGCAACCCCGAACCGCGAGGAGTTCCCCCGTGGCTGACCTGCTCGCCGCCGACGCCCCGGCCGCCACCATCGGCGAGCCGGCGATCAACATCTCGATCTTCGGGGTCTTCGTGCTGATCACGCTGGTGATCACGTTCCGGGCCAGCCGCAACAACAAGAGCGCTGCGGACTTCTACGCCGCCGGCCGCAACATCAGCGGCACCCAGAACGGGCTGGCCATCGCCGGGGACTACCTGTCGGCCGCGTCGTTCCTGGGGATCGCCGGCGCGATCGCCGTCTACGGCTACGACGGCTTCCTGTACTCGATCGGTTTCCTGGTCGCCTGGCTGGTGGCGCTGCTGCTCGTCGCCGAGCTGCTGCGCAACACCGCCCGGTTCACCATGGCCGACGTCCTGGCCTTCCGGATGCGGCAGGGGCCGGTGCGCACCGCCGCGGCGATCTCCACGCTGGTGGTCAGCCTGTTCTACCTGCTCGCCCAGATGGCCGGGGCCGGCGGCCTGGTCACCCTGCTGCTCGGCGTCAGCGGTGAGGCGGCCCAGGCCGTCACCGTCGTGGTCGTCGGGGCCCTCATGATCTTCTACGTCCTGGTCGGTGGCATGCGGGGCACCACCTACGTGCAGGTCATCAAGGCGTCACTGCTGATCATCGGTGCCCTGGTGATGACCGTCTGGGTGCTCGCCGAGTACGGGTTCAACCTGTCCTCGCTGATCGGCGGGGCGATCGAGTCCGGCGGCCAGGCGGTCGCCGAGCCGGGGGCCCAGTACGGCCTCACCAACGTGACCAAGCTGGACTTCATCAGCCTGGGGCTGGCCCTGGTGCTGGGCACCGCGGGCCTGCCGCACGTGCTGATGCGCTTCTACACCGTGCCGACGGCCAAGGATGCCCGTAAGTCGGTGGTCGTGGCGATCTGGCTGATCGGGATCTTCTACATCTTCAGCCTCGTGATCGGTTACGGCGCCGGTGCGCTGGTCGGCAAGGAGGAGATCCTGGCTGCGCCCGGTGCGGTGAACGCCGCGGCGCCGCTGCTGGCCTTCGAGCTGGGTGGTACCGCGCTGCTCGGGATCATCTCCGGCGTCGCCTTCGCCACCATCCTGGCCGTCGTGGCCGGCCTGACGATCACGGCGTCGGCGTCCTTCGCGCACGACATCTACGCATCGGTGATCAAGAGGGGGCAGGCGTCGCCGGACTCGGAGGTGAAGGTCGCCCGGGTCGCCGCGATCGTGATCGGCGCGGTCGCCATCGGCCTGGGCATCCTGGCGCTGCAGGCCGGGCTGAACATCGCCTTCCTGGTGGCGCTGGCCTTCGCCGTCGCGGCGTCGGCGAACCTGCCGACGATCCTCTACACGCTGTTCTGGAAGGACTTCACCACCCAGGGCGCGTTGTGGTCGATCTACGGCGGGCTCATCGCCTGCGTCACGCTGATCATCTTCTCCCCGGTGGTCTCCGGTGCAGCGGTGAACCCGACGACTGGCAAGTCCACGTCGCTGTTCCAGGACGTCGACTTCCACTGGTTCCCGCTGAACAACCCCGGCCTGGTGTCGATCCCGCTGTCGTTCTTCCTGGGCTGGCTCGGTACCAAGCTGTCCAAGGAGCGCCCGGACGTCGACAAGTACGCCGAGCTCGAGGTCCGCTCGCTCACCGGGATCGGCGCGGAGAAGGCCGTCCAGCACTGACGGAGGACCCCGTTCCAGCACGTTGCGTCAGCGAGGCGCGTCCCTTCGGGGGCGCGCCTCGCGGCGGTTCAGGTGGCGGTGGCGGGGGCGTCGGCAGGGAGGACGGCGATCGAGTCGACGGCGGCCGTGGTGGCCGCGACCGCGGCGGGGAGCGCCCGACGGCGACGGACGACGGTGCGGCCGACCAGGCCGGCCAGCACGACGCAGCCGGCCACGGCGTGCTGACCGGGAGCAGTCAGCGCGACGGCGAGGGCAGCGGCGTAGAGCACGGACAGCAGCGCGGTGGCGACCGGCAGCCCGCTGGGCAGGGCCGGGACGCGCAACGCGGGCAGGTGCAGGTGCGGGGCGTGCGAGGGAGCGGTCAGGGACACGACGGGACCTCCGGCTGGCGGTTCGGGCGCCCGCCGGGCCGGCGTCCCAGGCCCGCTCGAAGGAGCGGAGCCGGGGCGCCGGCACGGCGACGGCGTTACGGGGTGCCTCAGGCGCGCGGACGCCGGAGGCGGCACCTCACTTCAGGGCGTCCTTGGCCTTCTGCAGCAGATTGGTGACCTTGGTCTGCGGCGTCGGGTACAGCCGCGGGTCGCCCGGCGGGAGGATCGGGGCGTCAGCGGTCGCGGCGATCGGGGCGGAGCGGAACACGTTGTCCGTGCCGTCGAGGGCCGGGCCGTTGGCCCAGCGGCCGTTGGCCGCCTCGGGACCGTCGGAGGCGTCGATGAAGGTGTACGCGAACTCCGGCAGCTCCTCCTCCAGCGGGAAGGCCTCCGGCACCGGCAGGCCCTCGAGCCCGTCCTCCTTGAGCTGCTCCATGGCGGCCAGCCACTGCTGCTGGTGGTAGTGGTCGCGGGTCAGCAGGAACCGGAGCAGGTCCTTGACGCCGTGGTCGTCGGTCATGTTCCAGAGCCGGGCGACCTGCAGACGGCCCTGCATCTCGGCGGTGGCGTTGTAGGAGAAGTCGGCCATCAGGTTGCCGCTGGCGGTCACGTAGGCGCCGGTCCAGGGGTTGCCCATGGCGTCCATGTAGCTGGCGCCCGCGCCGTTGACGATGGCGTGCTGCGGGTTGTGCTGCCCGTAGCCGGCGGCGGCCTCCTTGGTGCGGTCCGCGGAGTCCGGCTTGAGCGGGATGTGGTCCAGCAGCCGGTCGATCATCGTCACGATCATCTCGACGTGGGCGAGCTCCTCGGTGCCGATGGCCAGGAGCAGGTCCTTGTACTTGCCGGGCAGCCGGCAGTTCCAGCCCTGCAGCAGGTACTGGGTGGCGACGGTCATCTCGCCCCACTGACCGCCGAGGACCTCCTGCATCTTGCGGGCGAAGTCCGGGTCGGGACCGTCGGGCTTGGCCTCGTACTGCAGGGCGTGGGTGTGCGTGAACACGGGCGTACTCCCTTGGCGTCGTCGCTGTCGCCGCACACGCGGTGACACCTCCCAGATGCCCCCGCCCGCTGTCACCCCCGTGCCGTCCGGTGGCCCCTCGGGGCCGACCTGGCCGGCGACGTCCTGCAGCGCGGCCGCGAGCGCCGCCCCGGCAGCTCGACCAGCCGGGCCGGGGTCGACCGCACGGTCCACAGCAGGTCGGGGAGCAGCGCCACCGCGTGCCCGGTCTCGACGACGCAGTCGGGCGCCGTGGATGCTCATCGCGTGCCCGCGCCCGAGGTCCTGCCCGCTTCCCGCGCCGGGGCGTCCCGGCCGGCGCGCTCCGGGCCGGCCGTGCTCATGGTGCTGGGCTCGTGCGTCTCGCTGCAGGTCGGTGCCGCGCTGGCCGCGCAGCTGTTCGGCGACACCGGTCCGGCCGGCACGACCCTGCTCCGCCTCGGGGTGGCCGCGCTCGTGCTGCTCGCCGTCGCCCGGCCCCGGTCGTGGTCGTGGTCGCGCCCGCAGTGGCGGGCGGTGGCGGTGTTCGGGGTGTCGCTGGCCGGGATGAACGGCTCGTTCTACGCCTCGATCGACCGCATCCCGCTGGGCACCGCCGTGACCATCGAGTTCCTCGGCCCGCTCGTGCTCGCCGCGGCCCTGTCCCGGCGTGCGCGGGACCTCGGCTGGGTGCTGCTGGCGGCGACCGGGGTCGCGCTGCTCGGCCTCGCCGACGGTGCCGGCCCGCACCTGGACCGCGTCGGCGTCCTGTTCGCGCTGAGCGCCGCCGGGTTCTGGGCGCTGTACATCCTGGCCAGCGCCCGGGTCGGCGCGCTGGTCCCCGGCCAGGGCGGGCTGGCGGTCGCGATGGTCCTGGGCGCGCTGGTGCTGGTCCCGGTCGGCGCGCACGGCGCTGCGGCGGCGTTCCCGGACCCGCACCTGCTGCTGCTCGTCGCCGGCACGGCGCTGCTCGCGTCGGTGGTGCCCTACACGCTGGAGTTCGCCGCGCTCCGCAGGCTCCCCGAGCGCGTGTTCGGGGTCCTGCTCAGCCTGGAACCGGCGATCGCCACCCTGGCGGGCTGGCTGCTGCTCGGCCAGCGGACCCCGGCCGTCGGTCTCCTTGCGGTGGGCGTCGTCGTCTCGGCCAGCGTCGGCTCGACGCTCACCGCCCGGCCGGCCCCGCAGGCGGTCGCCGCCGCCCCGTGACCGCCCCGGCTCAGCGGTCGGGGAGGCGGACGGTGAGCGTGAAGGCTCCGTCTGCGGCCTGGGACCAGAACAGCCGTCCGCCCAGCTCGCGGGTCTGCCGCTGCACCGACCACAGGCCCAGGCCGTCGAGGTCGACCGGTGGCGCCTCCTGGCTGAGCCGGCTCACGACGGCGCCCGCCGGCACCCCGGCCTGGGTCACCGCCAGGTGCACCCACTCGCCCCGGCGGTCGGCGCACAGGCGCACCGGCCTGCCCTCCCCGTGCCGGTGGGCGTTCTCCAGCAGGTTGGTGAGCACCCGCTGCACCCGGGCATCGGCCACCTGGACCTCGTCGGCGTCCTCCCCCACCTGGACCGTCAGCTGGTGCCGCGGCAGCCCGGAGGCGGCGACGGAGGCGCGCAGGACGTCGACCAGCCGCCGGGTGCCGCGTCGCTCCGGTGCCCCGCCGGTGGCATCGGCGGTGCGCAGCATCGAGGACAGGTGCTGGGTCTGGGCGCGGGCCAGCTCGAGCAGTTCCGGGTGCCCGGCATCGTCGTCGAGCCGGTCGAGCACCGACTCCAGTGCGGCCAGCGGGCTCCGCATGTCGTGGCACATCGCCCGGACCAGGGCGTCCCCCGGGGTGACCGGCGGCGTGGCGGGGCGGGGCAGGAGGCCGCGAACGGCGCGCAGCAGGTCGGTGAGGACGGCGGGCAGGGCGGTGGGGCGTGTGTCAGCGGCGAGGGTCACGGGCACCTCCGGTTGAGCGTCGGTCAGCAACGCCGGGACGCAGCTGGACCAGGGGAGTGACGTGGAGGGCAACGACGCCGGGACTGGGCACCGGCCCCCCGTGGACGTGGTGGTCATCGACGACCACCCGTTGTTCAGTCGGGGCCTGGCGCTGCTGCTGCCGCCGGAGAGCGGCGGCCGGGTCCGCGTCGTGGGCACCACCGAGGACGCCTCGGCCGGAGCGGCCCTGGTCCGCCGGCACAACGCCGACGTCGCGATCGTCGACCTGCACATGCCGCCGCCCGGCGGGACCCGCGCGATCGCGGCCATCCGCCGGACCGAGCCGATGGTGCGGATCGTGGCGCTCTCCGGCCTGGCCGAGTCCGACGCCGCGCTGGAGGCGCTGCGCGCGGGCGCCAGCGCCTTCCTGCCGAAGACGACGTCCCCGGAGGCGCTGGTCCGCCCGCTGCTCGCCGTGCTCGACGGCTGGTCGGTGATCCCGGAGACGCTGCTGCGGGAGCTGCTCCACGACGCGGCGCCCACCGCGGACCAGGGCATCGCCGCCCGGTTGACCGCCGACGACCGCCGGCTCTGGCGGCTGGTGGCCGCCGGCACCAGCACGGTGGACATCGCCACGACGCTGCACGTCTCCGAGCGCACCGTGAAGCGGCTGGTGGCCAACCTGCTGCGCCAGCTCAAGGTGTCGACCCGGGTGGAGGCCGCCGCGCTCGCCGGCCGGGTCGGCCTCGAGGGCACGGTGAACTGAGCAGGCGGGGGACGGCCGGCCTCGGTGCATCATGCGCGACCTACCCGTCGCGGTGGCGCGCACTCCCGGACCGGCGAGTTCCGCAGCGGTCCTCGTGGTTAGTGTCCGCGCATGGCCGCACGCATCGTCCTGTTCGGCGCCACCGGCCACACCGGTGGCCGGACGGCCCAGGCGCTGGCCGACCGGGGTGCCCGGCCGGTGCTCGCCGGGCGCGACCCCGGCCGGCTCGGGTCGCTGGCCGCCCGGCTCGGCGGGGCCGCCGGTCCGCTGGAGACGGTGACCGCCGACGTCACCGACACCGCGTCGGTGCGGTCCCTGGTCGCTCGTGGGGACGTGCTCGTGACGACGGTGGGCCCCTTCCAGCGGCTGGGCGAGCCGGCGGTCGCGGCGGCCACCGACGCCGGTGCGGTCTACCTGGACTCCACCGGTGAGCCGCCGTTCCTCCGCCGCGTCTTCGAGGAGTTCGGCCCGCGCGCGCAGCGCACCGGCGCCGCGCTGCTCCCGGCGTTCGGCCACGACTACGTGCCCGGGTCGCTGGCCGGGGCCCTGGCACTGGCCGAGGCCGGCGGGCGGGCCCACCGGGTCGACGTCGGGTACAGCCTGGACGGCGTCCGCGGCCAGGGCTTCTCCCGCGGCACCCTGGTCTCGCTGCTCGGCGTCCTGCTCGAACCCGGCTTCGCCTGGGACGGCGGCCGGCTGGTCGCCGAACCGGCCGGTGCCCGGGAGTGGCGCTTCGACGTCGCCGGGCGGACCCGGCGCGGCCTGTCGGTGGGCGGCTCGGAGCACCTGACCCTGCCCGGCCTCGCGCCGACGCTGCGGGAGGTGGGCGTGCACCTGGACTGGTTCGGGCCGGCGACCACCGTCGCCCACCGGCTCGCCCCGGTCACCCCCTGGCTGGCCCGGGTGCCGGGCGCCCCGGCGGGGATGACCCGGCTCGCCGACCTCGTCGGGCGGCGGGTCGCCGAGGCGCCGACCACCGGCGGCGGCACCCGCACGCACGTCGTCGCCGAGGTGCGGGACACCGACCGGCACCGGGTCTCCCGGGTGGTCCTCGCCGGCCCCGACCCCTACGCGATGACCGCGGACCTGCTGGCCGGGGCCGCGGTGCGCGCGGCGGCCGGCCAGCTCCAGGGCTCCGGGGCGCTGGGCCCGGTGCAGGCGTTCGGCGCCGCGGAGCTGACCGGCCTGGCGGCGTCCGCCGGGCTCGTCCGGGCATGACCGACCGGGTCGCCTGCGTCGACATCGGCTCGACCTGGACGAAGGCGGCGCTGGTCGAGCTGCCCGGCGGCCGGCTGGTCGGGACCCGGCAGGCGCCGACGACGCACGACGACGTCGTCGCCGGGGTGCTGGCGGCCACCGACGGCTGGGACGCACCGGTGCGGGCCTGCTCCTCCGCCGGTGGTGGGCTCCGGCTCGCGGTGGTCGGCTACGAGGAGCTGATCAGCGCTGAGGCCGGTTCCCGGGCGGCGCTCTCCGCGGGGGCGCGGGTGGTGCACGTGGCCGCCGGCCGGCTGTCCGCCGGGGCGCTGCAGGAGCTCGCCGCCGCCGCGCCCGACGTCGTCCTCCTGGTCGGCGGCACGGACGGCGGTGAGGCCGGCGTGCTGCGGCACAACGCGGACATGCTGGCCTCATCGGCCCCGCTGCAGGGTCCCGGTGCGAGCGTGCGGGTACCGGGGGGCAGCGGGGGCCTTCCTCGGTCCGTCCCGGTCGTGCTCGCCGGCAACGCCGCCGTCCGGGAGGAGGTCCACGCCGTGCTGGCCGCGGCCGGGGTGCCGGTCACGGCGGCGGACAACGTGCTGCCCGACATCGGCCGGCTGGCCCCGGAGTCGGCGCGCGCGGCCATCCGGGGGGTGTTCCTCCGCCACGTGATCGGCGGTGGCCGGTTGTCGGCCGACCCGCGGCTGCGGCAGTGGGTGCGGGCGGTGACCCCGGACTCGGTGCTGGACGGCGTCGCGGCGCTGGCCGACCTGCGGGCCGGCGCGGACGTGCCCGGCGTCCTGGTGCTGGACGTCGGCGGGGCCACCACCGACGTGCACTGCGTGCCGGTCGCCGACGCGGAGCAGTCCGCGCTGCAGCGCTCGGCCGTCGGCGTCCCTGCCCGCCGGCGCACGGTCGAGGGCGACCTCGGGGTGGAGGCCAGCGCGGAGGCGCTGCGGGCGGCGGCCACCGCAGAGGGGCTGCCGTCGCCCGGCGAGGACGCGCTGGCCCTGGGCGAGGCGGCGGCGGTCGTGGCGCTGCGCCGGCACCTGCGGAGCGAGGCCGCGTACGGCCCCGGCGGGGCGAGCGCCCGCGGTGTCGGCCTGGTGGTGCTCTCGGGCGGGGTGTTCCGGCACGCGGAGCCGACCGCCGTGCAGGGGGTGCTGGCCCGGGTCGCGGCGGACCGCGGCGGTGCCGGGGGCGTGCTCGCCGGCACGCATGTCGTCGTCGACCGCCGCTACGTGCTGGCCGCCGCCGGGCTGCTCGCCGCCGACTCCCCGGCCGCGGCGGCGGGGTTGCTGCGGGACATGCTGGTCAGCTGACCCGGATGCCCAGCTCGGCGGCCATCCCGGCGGACCAGCCGGCGAGCTGGGCGGTGCTGATCGTGCAGCCCCGCAGGTCGGCCACGCCGGCCAGCCGGGCCACCTCGGCGCCGCGCAGGTCGACCGCCCGGTTCCGGGCGCCCTCGAGGACCAGGGAGCCCACCGTGCAGTCGACCAGCCGGACGTCGCGCAGGTCGGCGCCGCTGCAGTCCAGCTCGCCCACCGTGCACCCGGTGAGCGTGACGTCGACCAGGGTCGCGCCGCGCAGGTCCAGGAAGTCGACCTTGACGCCGTCCAGCCCGACCCGGGTCAGCTGCGCGCCGTGCGCGGTCAGCGCACCGAACCGGCCGCCGGCGGCCACCACGTCCAGCAGCGTGGCGTCGACCAGCGACCACGCGGGGGAGCGCACGTCGGTGAGGAGGCAGCTGGTCAGCCGCGCGCGGTCGAACACGACACCGGTGACGTCGCAGTCGGTGAGCACGCACTCCAGGAACCGGGCGCCGGTCGCGTCGCCGGTGAGCTGCAGCCCGGCGAAGCGCAGCCCGTCGGCGGTCCCGGCGCCGGTGAGCTCCGGCCCGGGGGCGTCGGTCGGCTCGGGCAGCAGCGCGCGCAGGTCCTCGGCGTCGATCGGCACGGCGGTCAGCCGGCCAGCGCGGAGGCCCAGGAGCCGGACGCGGCGCGGGTGAAGCCGGCGACCTCCGGTGCGGCCATGTCGACGGCCGAGTAGCCGCCCTGCCCGGCGCCGACGCAGGCCTGCACCGTGGCCAGCCCCGCCCGCCGCTGGACGACGGTCTGCCGCACCTCCCAGCCGACCACGGCCCGCCGCTGCAGCACGACGTGCTCCCGGACCAGCCAGCCGGAGCGGACCGCGAAGGACGTCGGGCCGGTGGCGTGCCCCAGGGCGGCGTACCGGGCCAGGCCGAGGGGGACGCCGAGCGCGGTGAGCACCGCCCCGGCGACCAGCAGCGGCCACCAGCCGGCCGTGGCGGTGAGCACGGCCCCGGCGACGAGGAGGACGCCGCCGGGTGCGACCGCCCGGCCCAGCCGACGGCGGCGGGCCGCCGCGGGATGGCGCTGCAGCGTCCCCGGCGACGGCACGAGCAGGTCGGTGAGCTGCCAGCCGTCCTCCCGCGGACCCAGCGGGAGCAGCTGACCCCGGCGGGCGGCGTCACCCAGCCCGGTCACCAGCGCTGTCGCGCGGGCAGCGCCGACGAGCCGCATGCCGAGCCCCTCGCTGACCGCGCAGCCGCGGATCCGGTCGACCTCCAGGTCGGTGTGCCGGCGGGTGAGCAGGCCCCGCTCGGCGATGAGCGACCCGCCGCGGAGGACCAGCCGGAAGCGCCAGTTCACCACGGCGCTGCCCAGCACGGCCCCGAGGGCGAGCAGCACGAGCGCCCCACCGACGACGGCGAGGACCAGCCAGCCGTCGGAGAGGTCGGGTGACCCGATGAGCTGCCCCGGCCGGGGCACGTACCGGTCCGGGACCTCGTCCAGCAGCCGGAACAGCGCGCCGACGCCCGCCAGGGGCAGCACCAGGTAGCTGCCGACCAGCGGTGAGTAGAGCAGCCACCGGTTGCGGAACCGGTGCAGCTCCTCCTCGACCGGCTCCGGCGCGGAGTGCCGCCCGGCCGCCTCGGTCGCCACCACCGCGCGCCGGGAGAGCAGCTGGGCGCGCAACCGGTCGCCCTCGGCGCGCAGGACGCCGTCGATGACGAGCTCCTCGTCCTCGGACGCGACCGTTCCGGCGGCCGCGTCGATCCGGACCCGCACCAGGCCGAACAGGCGGTGCACCGGCGGCGCCTCGACCTCCACCCCGCGGATCCGGTCGTTGGGCACGGTGCGGACCGAGCGCGACACCAGACCCCGGGTGAGGACGACGGCGGTGTCCCCGGCGAGGTAGCTGGTCCGCCACCAGGCCAGCGCGGCCCACAGCAGGGACAGCACGGTGACGCCGACGACCAGGGCCACCACGGTGGCGGGGCTGCCCTGCAGCCCGCGGCCGGCGATGACGGCGAGCGCCACCGGCACCACCGAGCGGGCCTGCCGGAAGGTGAGGGTGTGCACCAGCAGGACCCGGGGCGAGGTCCGGCGCGCGGTCGGCCGGGTCACGTCGCCTCGTCCCGGGTCTTCTCCGCCCGCCGGGCGACGTGGTCGGCCACGTGCCGGGCGACGTCGAGGTCCAGGTGCGGGACCCGCACGGTGCCCTGCGAGGAAGCGGTCAGCACCGCCACGGTGGCCAGCCCGAAGAGCTGCTGGAGGAGGCCCCGGGTCACGTCGACGGTCTGCACCCGCGAGATCGGGACCAGCGTCCAGGTGCGGGTCAGCCACCCGGTGAGGGTGTAGATCGCCTCGCCGGTGACCTCCCACCGGTGCACCCGGAACCGCAGCCGCGGGCGGACGGCGAGGGTGAGCACCGCGTAGGCCAGCACGAACGCAGCGCCCGCCCACCGCGCCGGGGCGACCGCCGCGCCGGCGTCCAGGGGCACCAGCAGCCAGAAGGCGCCGACCACCAGGCCGTAGCAGAGGGTGCCGACGGCCCCCTGCGCCACCCACAGGGCGATCGCCTTGCGGGAGAGGGACCAGACCGGTTCGCGGACCGGTGTGGGGGCGGACATCGCGACCATCCTGTCAGCGAGAGCGCAGCCGCGACGCGTGCCACCATGGAGCGCGTGATGATGCCCCAGCAGGTGCCGACCGTGCCCGCCGCCGAGGTCCCCGACGACGCCGTCGTCCTCGACGTCCGCGAGGACGACGAGTGGGCCGCCGGGCACATCGACGGGGCCACCCACGTCGCGATGGGCGACGTCCCCTCCCGGCTGGACGAGCTGCCCGAGGGCGACCCGCTGTACGTCACCTGCCGCAGCGGCGGGCGCTCGGCGCGGGTGGCCGCCTGGCTGAACCAGAACGGCTACGACGCGGTCAACGTCGGCGGCGGCATGGGGGAGTGGGACGCCGCAGGGCGGCCGATGGTCAGCGAGACCGGCCGCCCCCCGTACGTCGTCTAGGCGTCCCGGGAGTACTCCGCGAAGCGGGTGCGCAGGTCCTTCTTGGAGAACTTGCCCACGCTGGTCTTCGGCACCTCGTCGATGAACTCGACGGCGTCGGGCATCCACCACTTGGCCACCAGGGGCGCGAGGTGGTCGAGGATGTCCTGCTCGGTCGCCGTCTGGCCCTCCTTGAGCACGACGCAGGCCAGCGGCCGCTCGTCCCACTTCGGGTGCGGGATGCCGACGACGGCCGCCTCCTTCACCGCCGGGTGGCTCATGATCGCGTTCTCCAGGTCCACCGAGGAGATCCACTCGCCGCCGGACTTGATCAGGTCCTTGGTGCGGTCGGCGATCCGGATGTTGCCGTCGGGCGCCAACGCGGCGACGTCACCGGTCCTCATCCACCCGTCGGCGGTCAGCAGCTCCACCCCGGCGTCGGGGTTGTAGTAGGCGGCTGCGCACCACGGCCCGCGCACCTGCAGCTCGCCGGTGGCCTTGTCGTCCCAGGGCTGCTCCTCGAGGGTGTCGGCGTCGACGATCCGCGCCTCCACGCCCAGGAACGGGATGCCGGCGCGGGCGCGCTGGGCGGCCCTGGTCGCGTCGTCGGCGTCGTCGAAGGCACGGGACAGCACCCCGGAGGAGGCGACCGGGTGGGTCTCGGTCATGCCCCATGCCTGCAGGATCGGCAGCCCGACCTGCTCGCGGTAGGCCTCCGACAGCGCCTTGGGCACCGCCGAGCCGCCGCAGCCGATCTCCCGGAGCTTGTGCGGGCGACCGGCCAGGTGCGGCAGCACGCCCTGCCAGATGGTGGGGACGCCGGCGGTGAAGGTGACGCCCTCCTCGACGATCAGGTCGGCGAGCGCCTTGGGCTGCATCATCGAGCCGGGCAGGACCATCGCCGCCCCGGCGGCCGGACCGGCGTGGGCGATGCCCCAGGCGTTGGCGTGGAACATCGGCACGACCGGCATCGCCGCGTCCCGGACACCGAGGCCGAAGGCGTTGGGCGAGATGACGCCCATGGTGTGCAGGTAGGTCGAGCGGTGTGAGTAGACGACGCCCTTGGGGTTGCCCGTGGTGCCGCTCGTGTAGCACATGTAGGCGGCGGAGCCCTCGTCGGTGACGTGGAAGTCGACCGGCTGGGCGTCGGCCAGCAGCGTCTCGTAGTCGAGCACCCGCGGGTCGTCGGGGACCTCGTTGTCCCCGCCGTCGTCCATCACCACCACGTGCTGGACGGTCTTCATGGTGTCGATCAGCGGCCACAGCAGCGGCAGGACGGTGCGGTCGACGAAGACGACCTCGTCCTCGGCGTGGTTGGCGATGTAGGTCAGCTGCTCGGGGAACAGCCGGATGTTCAGCGTGTGCACCACCCGGCCGCTGCACGGACCGGCGAAGTACAGCTCCAGGTGCCGCTGGCTGTTCCAGCCGAAGGTGCCGATCCGGCCGTCGGCGCTGATGCCCAGGGTGTCGAAGACGCCACCGAGCCGGCGGGTCCGCCGGGCCCACTCCGCGTAGGTGGACCGGGTCCGCCCGCCCGGGCCGTCGGTGACGATCGCGACGTCCCCGTGGTGCTGCTCGGCGTGCCGGAAGATCGTGTCGATGGTCAGGGGGACGTCCTGCATGAGCCCGCGCATGGCCGCATGGTGCCAGTGACCGAGCTCACGATCCACCCGTCGTCGCGTCGTCCCCGGCCGGCTCGGTCCGGTGGTGCCACCGGTCCCGGTCGACGACCTCACCCCATCGGGTGGTGCGCGACCCATCTGGGCCGACCTCCCCACCCGATGAACGGGCCGTTACGCGACCGTGACGATCAATCTCGGCTCCAGGGGTTGACGTCACCCCGTTGTTAACGTTCACACTGTGTCGCTCGCACAGATGCGGGCCTGCGCCCTCTGGCGGCAGATGTCTCGAAGGAGAGATGTGGCAGTGAACAAGAAGCTGGGGCTCACCGCCCTGGGCGCCGCGCTGGCAGTCGGCCTCACGGCCTGTGGTGGCAGTGGCGCCGGCGGCAACTCGAACGACACCGCGAGCAGCGACCCCTCGGACCTGACGATCGGCGTCTCGATGCCGACGCAGACCTCCGAGCGCTGGATCGCGGACGGCAACGCCGTCAAGTCGCAGCTGGAGGACGCCAAGTACAAGGTCGACCTCCAGTACGCCAACGACGACATCCCGACCCAGGGTCAGCAGATCGACCAGATGATCACCGAGGGCGCCGACCTCCTGGTCGTCGCCGCCATCGACGGCACCGCGCTGAGCAGCCAGCTGCAGGCCGCCGCCGACGCGGACATCCCGGTCATCAGCTACGACCGCCTGATCCGCGACACCGAGAACGTCGACTTCTACGTCAGCTTCGACAACTACAAGGTCGGCGTCGCGCAGGGCACCGCCCTGCTGGCTGGTCTGGGTGTCACCGACAAGGACGGCAAGCCGACCGGCACCAAGGGTCCGTTCAACATCGAGCTGTTCGCCGGCTCGCTGGACGACAACAACGCCGCCTTCTTCTTCAACGGCGCGTTCGACACCCTCAAGCCGTTCATCGACGACGGCACGCTGGTCGTGAAGTCCGGCCAGACGAGCATCGAGCAGGCCGCCACCCTGCGCTGGGCGCAGGAGACCGCCCAGAAGCGGATGGAGGACCTCCTCACCGGCAGCTACAACGACGGCACCAAGGTCAACGGCGTGCTCTCGCCCTACGACGGCATCTCGCGCGGCATCATCACCGCCCTGCAGAACGCCGGCTACGGCCCGAACCTGACCTCGACCCCGACCCCGCTGCCGGTCGTCACCGGTCAGGACGCCGAGATCGCCTCGGTCAAGCTGATCAACGACGGTGTCCAGAGCTCCACGATCTTCAAGGACACCCGCACCCTCGCCGCCCAGGCCGTCACCGCGTCCGAGGCGTTCCTCGAGGGCAACGAGCCCGAGGCCAACGACACCAAGACCTACGACAACGGTGTCAAGGTCGTCCCCTCGTACCTGCTGCCCATCGAGACGGTCTACAAGGACGACATCCAGTCGGTCCTGATCGACTCGGGTTACTGGACGGCCGACGAGGTCGCCAAGGGCCAGGCCGGCTGACCCACCGCCCCACAGTCCCGGCCGGGCTCGGCAGCACGACTGCCGGGCCCGGCCGGTACCACCTCCCGACCCGTTCTCCGGACAGGTCGGGACAGCCCGGGAGCCGGGCACCCGAAAAAGGGCCGGGTGGCGCACACTCGGTCCGACATCCCCCAGAGAGGCAAGGACGACGGCGTCCATGGACGACTACATCCTGGAGATGCGCTCCATCACCAAGACGTTCCCCGGCGTGAAGGCGCTGTCGGACGTGTCACTCGCGGTGCGGCGCGGCGACGTCCACGCCATCTGCGGTGAGAACGGCGCCGGGAAGTCGACGCTGATGAAGGTCCTGTCCGGCGTCTACCCGGCCGGCACCTACGACGGCGAGATCGTCTACGACGGCGAGGTGCAGAAGTTCGGCGGCATCCGCGACAGCGAGCACAAGGGCATCGTGATCATCCACCAGGAGCTCGCGCTGGTGCCCTACCTGTCCATCGCGGAGAACCTGTTCCTGGGCAACGAGCGCAAGGGCCGCAGCGGCCTGATCGACTGGAACAAGGCCAACGCCGACGCCGCCGCCCTGCTGCACGAGGTCGGTCTCGTGGAGAACCCGGTCACCCCGGTCGGCACCCTCGGCGTGGGCAAGCAGCAGCTGGTCGAGATCGCCAAGGCCATCTCCAAGGACGTGAAGCTGCTGATCCTCGACGAGCCCACCGCCGCGCTGAACGACAACGACTCCGCGCACCTGCTGGACCTGCTGCGGCGGCTCCGCGACCGGGGCATCACCTCGATCATCATCTCGCACAAGCTGAACGAGATCGTCGCGATCGCCCAGCACACCACGATCATCCGGGACGGGAAGACCGTCGAGACGCTGGACATGAGCGCCCCGGACGTCGACACCGACCGGATCATCCGCGGGATGGTCGGCCGCGACCTGGAGTCCTACTACCCCGACCGCGAGTCGCACCCCGGCGAGGAGGTGCTGCGCGTGGAGGGCTGGACGGTCAAGCACCCCACCCAGGACCGGCTCGTCGTCGACCACGCCGACTTCGACGTCCGCGCCGGTGAGGTCATCGGCATCGCCGGCCTCATGGGCGCTGGGCGCACCGAGCTGGCGATGAGCATCTTCGGCCGTTCCTACGGCCGGTTCGTCGAGGGCCGGATCTTCGTGCACGGCAACGAGGTGAAGGCCCGCAGCGTCTCCGAGGCCATCGACCACGGCATCGCCTACGCCACCGAGGACCGCAAGAAGTACGGCCTGAATCTCATCGAGGACATCCGGCGCAACGTCTCCGCGGCCGCGTTGAGCAAGCTCGCCACCCGGGGCTGGGTCAACGGCAACGAGGAGACCAAGGTCGCCGAGGACAGCCGGCGGGACATGAACATCAAGGCGCCGAGCGTCTCCTCGATCGTCGGCAAGCTCTCGGGCGGCAACCAGCAGAAGGTCGTGCTGTCCAAGTGGCTGTTCACCGACCCGGACGTGCTGATCCTCGACGAGCCGACCCGCGGCATCGACGTCGGGGCCAAGTACGAGATCTACACGATCATCAACAAGCTGGTGGCGGCCGGCAAGGCCGTCATCGTCATCTCGTCCGAGCTGCCTGAGCTGCTCGGCATCTGTGACCGCATCTACACGCTCTCGGCCGGGCGCATCACCGGCGAGCAGCCGGTTCGTGAGGCCACGCAGGAGAGCCTCATGAAGCTGATGACCAAGGAGAGGGAGCTCGCAGCATGACCAGGACCGTGGGGCCCCAGCCCGGGGAGACCGAGACCAACCAGACCCCGGCGGAGGTCGCCGACGCGCAGGCCAAGGCCACCAAGGTCGGGACCAGCGACATCCGCGAGCTGCTCACCCGCAACCTGCGGCAGAGCGGCATCTACGTCGCCTTCTTCGTCGTGGTGGTGCTCTTCGCCATCCTGACCGGCGGCACGTCGCTCAGCCCGGGCAACATCACCAACATCGTCCTGCAGTACTCCTACGTGCTGGTGCTGGCCATCGGCATGGTCATCGTGATCATCGCCGGCCACATCGACCTGTCGGTCGGCTCGGTCGTCGCGCTGACCGGTGCCACGTCCGCGGTGCTGGTCATCCGGCACGGCGCCCCGTGGTGGGTCGGCATGCTCGCCGCCATCGCCGTCGGACTCCTGGTCGGCGTCTGGCAGGGCTTCTGGGTCGCCTACGTCGGGATCCCGGCGTTCATCGTGACCCTGGCCGGCATGCTCATCTTCCGTGGGCTGACCCTGCAGGTGCTGGACAACATCTCGCTGTCGCCCTTCACCCCGCAGTACCAGAAGGTGTCCAGCGGCTTCCTCAACGGCCTGCTCGGTGGCAACGGGTACGACGCCTTCACCCTGCTCATCGGCGCGCTCGCGGTGGCCGGGTACGCGGTCAGCGGCTTCCGCACCCGGGTGGCGCGGATCCGCTACAAGCAGCCGGTCGAGAGCTTCCCGCTCTTCGTCGCCCGGGTGGTCGTCGTCGCCGCCGTGGTCATGTACTTCGCCTGGCAGCTGGCCCACGCCCGCGGCCTGCCGATCGTGCTGATCATCCTGGGCGTGCTGATCACCGTCTACGGCATGATCACCAAGCGCTCGGTCTTCGGGCGTCAGGTGTACGCCATCGGCGGCAACCTGGCGGCGGCGACGCTGTCCGGTGTCAAGGTCCGGATGGTCAACTTCTGGATCTTCGTCAACATGGGCTTCCTGGCCGCGGTCGCGGGGATCATCTACTCCTCGCGGTCCAACGGTGCACAGCCGGCCGCCGGGCAGAACTTCGAGCTCGACGCCATCGCGGCGGCCTTCATCGGTGGCGCCGCCGTCACCGGCGGTGTCGGCACGGTGGCCGGCGCAATGGTCGGTGGTCTGCTCGTCGCGGTCCTGAGCAACGGCATGCAGCTCCAGGGCGTGGACCAGTCGATCCAGTCGGTCATCAAGGGACTCATCCTGCTCCTCGCCGTCGCCTTCGACGTCTACAACAAGCGGCGGGCCGGCTCCTCCCGCTGACGGTCCGCAGGACCACCGACGGGGGGCGGCAATGAGGCCGCCCCCATGAAGGAGGCGACCGTGCTGCCCGAGGGGGCGCCGCGAGCGTTGGGCATGTCGGACGTCGCGGCTCGGGCCGGCGTCTCGCACCAGACGGTGTCCCGGGTGGTCAACGGCCACCCGAACGTCGCACCGACCACCAGGGAACGGGTCCTCCGGGCCATCGCCGAGCTGGGCTACCGGCCCAACGCGGCCGCCCGGGCGCTGGTCACCGGGTCGTCGCGGACGATCGGTCTGGTCACGTCGCACATCAACCAGTACGGGCCGGCGCAGACCCTGCTCGGGCTGGAGCAGGCCGCCCGGGCGGCGGGGTACTCGCTGAGCGTCGCGATCCTCGACGACGACAGCGAGCGGGCGATGCGCGAGGCCGTCGACCGGTTCGTCGCCCAGTCGGTCGACGCGGTGGTGGCGCTGTCCACCTACGGCCAGGCGGTCGACGCGCTGCGCCGGTTCACCGCCCCGGTGCCGCTGATCGCGGTCCAGGTGGGCCGCGGTGAGCAGCACCCGACCGTCTGGGTCGACCAGGAGCTGGGTGCCGCACTGGCGGTCCGGCACCTGCTCGACCTCGGGCACCGCACCGTCCACCACGTCACCGGCCCGGTGGACTCGCTCGAGGCGCGCGGCCGGGTGCGTGGCTGGCGACGCGAGCTGATCGGGGCCGGGGCGCCGGTGCCCGAGCCGCTCGAGGGCGACTGGATGGCCTCGGCGGGGCACGCCGCCGGCCGCCGCCTCGCCGAGCTCCGCCGGCAGGGCGAGGACGTCACCGCGGTCTTCTGCGCCAACGACCAGATGGCCCTCGGGCTGCTGAACGCGCTGACCGAGGAAGGCGTCTCGGTGCCGGGTGACATCAGCGTCGTCGGCTTCGACGACGTCCCGGAGGCCGCGTACTACTCCCCGCCGCTCACCACGGTCCGGCAGGACTTCGCCGAGCTGGGCCGGCGCGGGGTCCAGCTCGTGCTGTGCCGGCTGCACGGCCAGGACCTGCAGCCCGAGCCCGTGGTGCCCCAGCTGATCGTCCGACGCTCCACCGGCCCGGTTTGACCACTGCTGTTGTTAACGCTAACAATCATCACTCCCGCCATGTCCTCCGGTCGACCGGACCGCTGGGGCCAGCCCCTCGGTGGTGGGCGGGGAAGGAGCTCCTGACATGACGACGGATGCCGGCGCAGTGATCAGCTCGGGTCGCACGGCCCTGGGGATCGAGCTCGGATCGACCCGGATCAAGGCGGTGCTGATCGGGCCCGACCACGCCCCGCTCGCCGTCGGCAGCCACGACTGGGAGAACCAGTTCGTGGACCGGCTGTGGACCTACTCGCTGGACGCCGTCTGGTCGGGGGTGCAGCAGAGCGTCGCGGCCCTGGCCGAGGACGTGCAGCGTCGCCACGGTGTCGAGCTCGCCGAGGTCGGCGCGCTCGGCGTGTCCGCGATGATGCACGGCTACCTCGCGTTCGACGCCGACGGCGAGCTGCTGACGCCGTTCCGCACCTGGCGCAACACGAACACCGGGCGGGCCGCCGAGCGGCTCAGCGCGGAGTTCGGCTGCAACATCCCGCACCGGTGGAGCGTCGCGCACCTCTACCAGGCGGTGCTGGACCGCGAGGAGCACGTCGGCCGGCTGGACCACCTGACGACCCTGGCCGGCTACGTGCACTGGCAGCTCACCGGCGAGAAGGTCCTCGGCATCGGGGACGCCAGCGGCATGTTCCCGATCGCCGCCGGCACCGGCGGGTACGACACCGCGATGCTGGCCCGGTTCGACCAGCTGGCCACCGAGGCCGGCGTCGAGCTCGACCTTGCCGCGCTGCTGCCGGCCGTCGCCGTCGCCGGTGATCCGGCCGGCACGCTGACCGAGGCCGGCGCGCGGCTGCTGGACCCGGCCGGGCGGCTGCGCCCCGGCGTCCCGCTGTGCCCCCCCGAGGGCGACGCGGGCACCGGCATGGTCGCCACCAACTCGGTCGCCCCGCGCACCGGCAACGTCTCCGCCGGGACGTCGATCTTCGCCATGGTCGTGCTCGAGCGGGAGCTCTCCCGGGCGCACCGGGAGCTGGACCTGGTGACCACCCCGGCCGGCGACCCGGTGGCGATGGTGCACTGCAACAACGGGGCCAGCGAGCTGGACGCCTGGGCCGGGCTGTTCGCCGAGTTCGCCCGGGCGCTGGGGGTCGAGGTCGGCACGTCGCAGGTCTTCCAGACCCTGTTCACCGCCGCGCTCGGCGGTGCCGGCGACGGCGGCGGGATGCTCGCCTACAACTACCTCTCCGGGGAGCCGATCACCGAGTTCGAGGAGGGTCGGCCGCTGTTCCTGCGGTCCCCGGACAGCCGGCTCGACCTCGGCAGCTTCATGCGGACGCACCTGTTCTCGTCCCTGGCCACGCTCCGGATCGGCATGGACGTCCTGCAGAAGAGCGAGGGCGTGCGGCTGGACCGGATGTTCGCGCACGGGGGCCTGTTCAAGACCGAGGGTGTGGCGCAGCGCTTCCTGGCCGCCGCGATCGACACCCCGGTCTCCGTCGGCGACGTCGCGGCGGAGGGCGGTGCGTGGGGGATCGCCGTCCTGGCTGCCTTCGCCGCCGGGCGCTCGCCGGAGCAGGGCCTGGCGGACTACCTGGACGGCACGGTCTTCACCGGCACGAGCCTGAAGACCACCGAGCCCGACCCCACCGACGTCGCGGGCTTCGACGCGTTCATGGAGCGCTGGGTCGCCGCGCTCCCGGTCGAGCGGGCCGCCGTGGAGCACGTGGGGATCGGTTCCCGGCGAACCGACACGACCACAACCGACGTGACCGAGGAGCAGCCGGCATGACCGCCACCACGACCCGCACCGAGCAGGGCACCCACCGCGAGCAGCGCGAGCACGTCGCGGCGCTGCACGCCCACCTGACCCGCTACGAGCTGGTCACCTGGACCTCGGGCAACGTGTCCGAGCGGGTGCCCGGCGAGGACCTGTTCGTCATCAAGGGCAGCGGGGTCGAGTACGACCAGCTGACCTGGGAGGGCATCACCGTCTGCGACCTGGACGGCAACGCGGTCGACGGCGTCCGGGCGCCCTCCAGCGACACCGCCGCGCACGCCTACGTCTACCGCAACATGCCCGAGGTCAACGGGCAGGTGCACACGCACAGCACCTACGCCGCGGCCTGGGCGGCCCGGCACGAGGAGATCCCCTGCGTGCTCACGGCGATGGCCGACGAGTTCGGCGGGCCGATCCCGGTGGGGCCGTTCGCCCTGATCGGTGACGACTCCATCGGCCAGGGCATCGTCGGGACGCTCCAGGGGCACCGCTCCCCGGCCGTGCTGATGAAGAACCACGGCGTCTTCACCATCGGGCCCTCGGCCAAGGCCGCGGTCAAGGCCGCCGTCATGACCGAGGACGTCGCCCGGACAGTGCACCTGTCCCGCCAGCTGGGCGAGCCCGTCCCCATCGCGCCGGCCGACATCGACTCGCTGTACGCGCGTTACCAGAACGTCTACGGACAACGTTGAGCACTGAGGAGCAGCACGTGGCATTCGATGGTCTTGAGATCTGGTTCCTCACCGGCAGCCAGGGGCTGTACGGCGAGGAGACCCTCCAGCAGGTCGCCGAGCAGTCCCAGCGGGTCGCGGCCACGCTCGACGGCGCCGCGGACGTGCCGGTGCGGGTGGTGTGGAAGCCGGTGCTCACCGACGCCGGGGCGATCCGCCGCATCATGGGCGAGGCCAACGAGGACCCGGCCTGCCTGGGCGTGATCACCTGGATGCACACCTTCTCCCCGGCGAAGATGTGGATCTCCGGGATCGACGCGCTGCGCAAGCCGCTGCTGCACCTGCACACCCAGGCCGACGCCGCCCTCCCGTGGGCGACGATCGACATGGACTTCATGAACCTCAACCAGGCTGCGCACGGCGACCGGGAGCACGGGTTCATCCTCACCCGGCTGCGCACGCCCCGGACCACGGTCGCCGGGCACGCCGCCAACCCGCGGGTGCAGGCCCGCGTCGGGTCCTGGGCACGCGCCGCCGCCGGTGCCGCGGCCGCCCGCGGGCTGAAGCTGGCCCGGTTCGGCGACAACATGCGGGACGTCGCGGTGACCGAGGGCGACAAGGTCGAGGCCGAGATCCGCTTCGGCATGTCGGTGAACACCTGGGGGGTCAACGACCTCGTCGCCGTCGTCGACCAGGTGCCCGACGCCGAGGTGGACGTGGTGGTGGCCGAGTACGGCGACCTCTACGAGATCGAGGCCGACCTCCGGCCGGGCGGCGAGCGGCACGAGAGCGTCCGCTACCAGGCCCGGATCGAGGTGGCGCTGCGGCAGTTCCTCACCGACGGCGGGTTCGGCGCGTTCACCACGAACTTCGAGGACCTCGGCGGGCTGCGCCAGCTGCCCGGTCTCGCCGTCCAGCGGCTGATGGCCGACGGGTACGGCTTCGGCGGTGAGGGCGACTGGAAGACGTCGGCGCTGCTGCACGTGCTCAAGACGGCCGCCCAGGGCCTGCCGGGCGGCACCTCCTTCATGGAGGACTACACCTACGACCTGGCCTCGGACACCCCGAAGATCCTCGGGGCGCACATGCTCGAGGTGTGCCCGTCGATCGCCGGGGAGAAGCCCCGCCTCGAGGTGCACCCGCTGGGCATCGGCGGCCGCGAGGACCCGGCCCGCCTGGTCTTCGACGCCGCGCCCGATGCGGGCATCACGCTCGGCTGGTGCGACCTGGGCGACCGGTTCCGCTGGGTCTCCAACGTGATCGACGTGGTCGAGCCGTCCGAGCCGCTGCCGAACCTGCCGGTCGCCCGCGCGGTGTGGGAGCCCCGGCCGGACTTCGAGACGGCGACCGAGGGCTGGCTCACCGCCGGCGGCCCGCACCACACGGTGCTGTCCACCCAGCTCGGCGCGGAGGAGCTCACCGACCTGGCCGAGGTCTTCGACACCGAGCTGGTGCTCATCGACGACGACACCACCCGGCGCAGCCTGGCCAAGGAGCTTCGCTGGAGCGCGGCCTACCACCGCCTCGCCCAGCGCCTCTGACGAAGGACCCCCTCGCTCCCCACCACTCGCAAGCTCGCGGCGGGGCCCTGCGAGGGGGCCGAAAGGCGCTTCAGCTGGCGGTGAGGACGACCGGTAGTTCCTGCAGGCCGCGGATCACGAACTCCGGACGTCGCCGGGCGGGGGCGCCGAGCTCGAGCCGGGTCGTCCGGCGCAGCAGCGCGCCGAAGGAGGCCTGCAGCTCGACCCGGGCCAGCGGCGCCCCGATGCAGAAGTGCACGCCGGCGCCGAAGGAGATGTGCGGGTTGTCCGCGCGGCCGACGTCCAGGGTGTCGGCGTCGGCGAACACCGCCGGGTCCCGGTTCGCGCTGCCCAGCAGGGCGGCGATCTTCTGGCCCCGCGCGACGGTGGCGCCGCCGACCTCGACGTCCTCGGTGGCCGTCCGCTCGAAGAGCTGCAGCGGCGAGTCGAAGCGCATCAGCTCCTCGATCGCCGTGGGCAGCAGCCCCGGGTCGGCGCGCAGCCGCTCGAGCTCGGCGGGGTGCTCCAGCAGGGCGAGCAGGCCGTTGCCGCTGACGTTGACCGTCGCCTCGTGGCCGGCGTTGAGCAGCAGGATGCAGGTGGTCACCAGCTCGTCCTCGGTGAGCCGGTCGCCCTGCGCGTCGCGGACGGTGACGAGGTGGGTCAGCAGGTCCTCCCCGGGCGCCTGCCGCCGCTCGGCCGCCAGCGCCCGCAGGTACCGGACGAACGCGTCAGCGGCCCGCTCGGCGTCGTCCTCGATCTGCGTCGTCCGGCCGTACTCGTACATCTTCACGATCGCGTTCGACCAGGGCCGCAGCAGCGGGCGGTCGGCCTCGGGCACCCCGAGGAGCTCGGCGATGACGGCGACCGGCAGCTCCTCGCTCATCCCGGACAGCACGTCCACCGGGGTCCGCCCGGCCGAGCGCTCGGCCAGCTCGTCGACCAGCGAGTCGGCCAGCTCCTGCACCCAGGGCCGCAACCGCTCGACGTGACCGCGGGCGAACGCCGCGCTGATCAGCCGGCGCAGCCGGGTGTGCGTCGGCGGCTCCATCTCCAGGATCGCGTTGCGGTGGATGAGGTTGAAGCTCTCGAACCGCTCCGCCGGCGCCTTGTCCGACCAGATGCGGCCGAGCCGGCGGTCCCGCAGCACCGCGTTGACCTCCGGGTGGCCGAGGGCCAGCCACATGCCCAGCCCCTCGTGCCACTGGACGGCGGCCCGGGCGCGGGCGGCGGCGAACGCCGGGTACGGGTCGGCGATGACGGCGGGGTCGGTCAGGTCGAGAGGCGCAGCAGCCGGCGTCACCTCGCGGAGCTTATGCGGCGGATCCCCGCGCTCCCGGCCCTCTCGCAGGGGCCCGCCGGGAGCTCGCGAGGGGCGGGGGGCGAGAGGGTCCTCTGTCTACCCTGACCCCATGGCCCGCACCACGACCCGCCGCCCCGCTGCCGCTCCCGCCGCCGGGGAGGTCAACCCGAAGGCCCCCTGCCCGTGCGGCTCCGGCCGCCGGTACAAGCACTGCCACGGCTCCGGCTACGCCCCGCCCGTGCGCCGGCCGTTCGAGGGCCTGACCGGTGAGCCCGACTGGGTGGCGCTGCGCGAGCTGGTCCCGGCGGCGACCGCGACGCTGCGCACCACCGACGGCACCGACGTCCTGCTCGCCAGCGTGCTCCCCGGCGGCACGCCGGCGCTGGTCCGGGCCAACGGCCAGATCCTGCTGGGCCTGCAGCTGGCCACCTCCTCCGACGACATCAGCCGCGACCTGGGGACGTCGCTCGCCGCCGCGCTCGAGGCCCCCGCCGGCGCCCCGGTCGACCCGGGCCCGATCGGCGCCGCCGGCTCCGCCGGGCCCCGGCTGCAGGAGCTGCTGGACCCCAGCGCTCCCTTCGACGTCACCGTGCACGAGGACTTCGGCTTCTGGCTGGAGGGCGCCACCGTCGACCCCGCCGCCCAGGCCGGGCTGGCGCACGCCAACGAGATGGTCATGCCGACCGTGCGGCTGGAGGGGCTGGAGGCCGCGTACTGGTGCCGCCCCGGTGACGAGCGGGCGCACGTCCGCTGGGTCCGCCCGGAGCCGGAGGAGCCGCTGCTGGACGCGCTCGCCCGGCTCTCCGCCGCCGAGCAGCTGACCCTGGGGGAGGGCACCCGCTACGCCGGGGCGTTCCGCGCGCACGGTCTCGTCGTCCCGGTCTGGGACGTGCCCGCCGACGTCCCGGGCGCGGAGTGGGCCGGCCCGTCGGCCGGGCTGCAGTCGCGGCTGGAGGCCGCTCTGGCCGTGACCGACCCGCTGACCGCCGACCAGCGCCGGGCCCGCGCCGGGCTGCTGTCCCGGCAGGTCACACTGCGCTGAAGCGGCCTACCGTGGGGGCCGTACCGCAGGGCTGAGGGAGGGACGACGGGTGGACCACGACGGCATGGGCGGCATGGGGGGCATGCACCTGCCGGAGCTGCCGCCGACCGCGGGGCGGGTCCTGGGCCTGGACCTCGGGTCCGCCTCGCCCGTCGCGTGGCTCGGGGTGCTGCTGGCGGTCGGCTACGGCCTGGGCCTGTGGCGGCTGCAGCGGCGCGGCGTGCCGTGGCCGGTCGGGCGGACCGCCGCCTGGCTGGTCGGCTGCGCGTCGCTGTCCTACGTGACCGCGAGCGGCCTGCAGACCTACAGCATGGGCATGTTCAGCCTGCACATGGTGCAGCACATGGTGCTGACCATGCTCGCGCCGCTGTTCCTGCTGATGGGCGCGCCCGTCACTCTGGCGCTGCGCGGGCTCCCCGCCGTCCCGGGGCCGGCGGGCATGCCGCGCCGGGTGCTGCTGAGCTGCCTGCACAGCCGGCCGGCGCAGGCGGTCGCCTCGCCGCTGTTCACCGTGCCGCTGTTCATCGCCAGCCTCTACGGCGTCTACTTCACCCCGGTCTTCGACGACCTGATGGCGTCGACGCCCGGGCACACGTTCATGCTGCTGCACTTCCTGATGACCGGGCTGCTGTTCTTCGGGCCGATCCTGGCGGTCGACCCGTGGCCGCGGCGTTCCAGCCATGGCGGCCGGATGCTGGAGCTGCTGCTGCCGGCGCCGTTCCACGCCTTCTTCGGCGTCATCGTGATCATGAGCAACACGCTGCTGCTGTCCAGCTACGCGAACCCGCCGGCGTCCTGGGGCATCGACCCGCTCTACGACCAGGGCGCGGCCGGCGGCATCGCCTGGTCCTTCGGTGAGTTCCCGACGGTGCTCGTGCTCGCGGTGGTCTTCTTCTCCTGGACCCGCAGCGAGGAGCGCGCCAACCGGGCCGCCGACCGCGCCCACGACCGGGCGGTCGCCCGCGGGGAGAGCGGCGAGGACCCGGCGCTGACCGCCTACAACGAGCGCCTCCGCCGGCTGGCCGCCCCGAACCCCTGACCCGAGGGGCCTTGTTGGCCAACACGGCCCTGCAGGTCAGGACGGGCGGCGGCTGCGGGGGTGGTCGGCAGTGACCAGCGCCTGCACCAGGTCGGCGCGGGCCCGCGCGACCCGGGACCGGATGGTCCCGATCGGGCAGCCCACCACCTCGGCGGCCTCGGCGTAGGGCAGCCCGATCAGCTGGGTGAGCACGAAGGCCTCCCGGCGCTCGGGCTCCAGCCGGTCGAGGACGTCCTGGGCGGCGACCGTGCCGGCGACCTCGTCGGGAGGCGTGTCGCGGTCGAGCGCGGCCAGGTCGGTGTCCTCGCCGACCAGCACCAGCCCCCGCCGCTTCTTCGCGCGCAGGTGGTCGGCGCAGACCCGGCGGGCGATGGAGAGCAGCCAGGTGCGCAGCGAGGACCGGCCCTCGAACCGGACGAGCGCCGGCAGCGCGCGCAGGTAGGTCTCCTGGGTGAGGTCCTCGGCCACCTGGCGGTCGGCGAGGTGGGCGCACAGCCGCCACACGTCGGCCTGCGTCTCCCTGATCAGCGCGGCCTGTGCCGCCGTGTCCCCGCCGGCCGCCCGAGCCGCGAGACGTTCCAGCTGTTCCACGTCACCCTCCGGGAACTCCGCGTCCGTCGGCGGCGACTGTGCCAGCGTGGGCTGTGCAACATGTCGTGAGGCCGTCTCGGCGACGCTGGACGGCGAGTCGCCGGGCGTGCCGCAGCGCTGGGTCGACGAGCACCTCGACGGGTGTGCGGCCTGCCGCGGCTGGGCCGACGCCGCCGCCGCGGTGACCCGGCGGGCCCGGCTGGTCCCGGCGGAACCGGTGCCGGACGTGACCGCCGCCGTGCTGGCGCGGCTGCCGGTCGCCCCGGCCCGCCGCCGCCGGCACGGCTGGGACGCCGGGCTGCGGCTCGTCCTGCTCGCCGTCGGTGCCGGGCAGCTCGCGGTCAGCGTCCCGGCGCTGTCCGGGAGGATGACCGGCATGGCCGCCCCGGTGCACCTCGCGCACGAGACCGGCGCGTGGAACCTCGGGCTGGCCGCCTGCTTCCTCGTCGTCGCCGTCCTGCCCCGGCTGGCCGCGGGCGCGCTGCCGTTCCTGCTGCCCTTCACCGCCGTGCTCAGCTGGGTCACCCTCGGCGACCTGCGCGCCGGGCACGTGCACTCCGACCGCGCCGTGGCGCACCTGCTGCTGCTCGGCGGCGCCGTCCTGGTCAGCGCGCTGGCGCTGCGCCACCGGGCGCCGCGCGGCGGTCCGGCCCGGGCGTCCCGGCCGTGGCCGGACCGGCTGACCGCGTGGCGGCGCCCCGACCCGGCCGGGACGGCGGCCGGGCCGGTCGGCGTCACGGCCGACTGGCCGCGGGACGCCACCGCGACCGCGGGGGAGCGCCGCGCCGCCTGACCGGCCGGGTCACCCGGCCGGCAGCGGCTCCCGCAGCACCGGGCACGACATGCACCGCGGGCCGCCGCGGCCACTGCCCAGCTCGGAGCCGGAGATGGCGACGACCTCGATCCCGGCCGCCTCCAGGGCGGCGTTGGTGACGGTGTTGCGCTCGTAGGCGACGGCCAGCCGGGGGGCGAGGGCGAGGGTGTTGTTGCCGTCGTCCCACTGCTCGCGCTCGGCGGTCACCGGGTCCAGGCCGGTGTCGATCACCCGCAGCCGGTCGATGCCCATCGCGGTGGCCGCGGCGACCAGGAAGGGCTGCGGGCCCTCCACGGACAGCTCGGAGGTGTCCGCGTCGTCGGGCGGCTCGCCCCCGGCGGTGACCGTCCAGGCCTGCAGCGAGTCGGCGACGGCCGGGTACATGACCATCGCGTCGACGTCGACCATCGTGCAGATGGTGTCCAGGTGCATCGTCGCCCGCTCCTGGGCGATCGGGACGACGAGGACCGTGTGCGCCAGCCCCCGGGCGAACACCCGGCGGGCCAGCCGCTCGGCGCCCCCGGCCGTCGTCCGCTCGCCCACGCCGACGGCCAGCACGCCGGGGGACAGCAGCAGCACGTCCCCGCCCTCCAGGTGCTCCAGCTGGGGCCCGTAGAGCTGGCCGACCCCGGCGAAGCGGGGGTGGTGGGCGTAGAGCGCGGCGGTCAGCGCGCTCTCCCGGTCGCGGGCGGGCATGGCCAGCGAGGTCACCGCGACCTGGCTGCCCACCCAGACCGACGAGTCGCGGGTGAACATCAGGTTGGGCAGCGGCGGGACGACGAACTCCCCCCGGCTCATCAGCTGGTAGGCCAGGCCGCGGCCGCCGCGCAGCTCGTCGTGGGCGACCCCGGTGATCAGCGCGGTGGCGAGGTCCTCGGGCGCCAGGCCCGCCAGGTGGGCGGTGGTCGCGTGCCGGAGGGTGGCGCCCAGCCGCGGGTCGTCGACCGCGGCGGCGATCACCTCCGCCCGGGCCGCGGGCACGCTCATCACCTCGGCCAGCAACCGGTCCAGGTGCAGCACCTCCACGCCCCGGCCGGTGAGCGCGGCTGCGAACGCGTCGTGCTCCTCCTGCGCGCGGGCGACCCAGGGCACGCCGTCGAAGAGCAGCTGGTCGTTGTTGCGCGGGGTGAGGCGCCGCAGCTCGGCTCCGGGGCGGTGCAGCAGCACGGTGCGCAGCCGCCCCACCTCGCTGGTCACGCCCGAGCGAGCGGCGAGAGTGGTCATACCCCGAGCCTGGTCGATCATGGGCTCGTCGGCCAGCGCGGACGGGGGCCGTGGTCCACTACGACGGTGGACCGCCCCGACCCGCGCCGCGGCACCCCGGCCGGCCCGCCGCGGTGGCTGCTGGTGCTGCTCGCGGCCGGCACGTCGCGGCTGCTCGCCCTGCGGCTGCCCCCGGTCCGCCGTCCGCCGCGGAGCTGAGACAGCCGGGGCGGCGGGCGCTCAGGCGGTGGTCGGGGTGCCGTTCGTCCGGGGCAGCAGCCGGGAGAGCCCGGCCTGGGCCAGCACCGGCCGCAGGTGCTCGGGCACCGCGGTCAGCTCGAGCTCCCCACCGCGCCGGCGCGGCTTGCGGGCCAGGTGCACCAGCAGCTCGAGCCCGGCCGCGCTGAGCGTGGTCACCGCGCCCAGGTCGGCGCGGGCCGGCCAGGAGGCGGGGGGCACCGCCAGGCGGAACCGGCGCACGGCCTCGCGGTCGATGGAGCCGCTGAACCGCAGCAGCGGCCCGGTCGCGTCCTCGGCCCAGGCGACCTCGCCGTCCGGACGTGGTTCGGTGTCCGGCGCCATGTCGGTCCGGTACCCCGCCGGAGGTGCCGAAACGTCAGTCGGGCAGCAGCACGCCCGGGTTGCAGATGCCCTGCGGGTCCAGCCGCCGCTTGACCGCGCGCAGCACGTCCACGCCCAGCGGCCCGATCTCCTGCGCGAGCCACGGCCGGTGGTCGACGCCGACGCCGTGGTGGTGGGTGAGGGTGCCCCCAGCGGCCAGCAGGGCGTCGGTGGCCGCGCGCTTGGCGGTGAGCCACTGCTGGATCGGCAGGTCGTCGTCCCGGTCGGCGAGCACCGTCAGGTACAGCGAGGCGCCGGTCGGGTAGCCGTGGGACACGTGCGTCATCACCAGCGGACGGCGGCCCGAGCCGGTCAGCGCACCCCGCAACGCCCGGCGGACGGCGTCGTAGACCCCGGGCAGGGCGCTCCAGGTGGCCGCCGTCTCCAGCGTCTCGACCAGCAGCCCGCTGTCCAGCAGCCGGTCCCGCAGGTAGGGGGCGGCGAACCGGTGCCGCACCCACGACCTCCCGACCCGGCTCCCCAGCCGCACCGCACCGCCGTCCCGCAGCACCGAGGAGGCCGCGGACCGGCGTGCGCGGACGATCGTCGGCAGCCCCTCCCAGCCGACCACCAGCAGGCAGCCGTCGCCGCGCCGCCGGGCGCGCAGCGTGCCGCGGAGCGCGCGGGCGCCCAGGCCGCCGGACTGGCGGAGCGAGACCCGGGTCTCGTCGGGGTCGGACAGCCGGACGACGTCGGGCAGCAGGTCGTGCCGGGCAAGCCGCTGCAGCGCCGCCAGCCCCGCGGCCCAGCTGCGGAACGACCAGCCCTCGTGGTGCGAGCTCCGTGGCCTCGGCCGCACCCGGAGCCGCAGCTCGGTGATGACGCCGAGCGTCCCCTCCGACCCCAGCGCGAGGGCGAGCAGGTCGGGGCCGGCCGCCGACGCCGGGGGCGTCCCCAGCTCGAGGACCCCGGAGGGGGTGGCCAGGGTCAGCCCGGCGACCAGGTCGTCGAAGCGGCCCACCCCGGTGGAGGACTGCCCGGCCGACCGGGTCGCCGCGTACCCGCCGAGGGTCGCGAACTCCCAGCTCTGCGGCAGGTGGCCGAGGGTCAGGCCCTCCGGCGCCAGCGCCTCCTCCAGCGCCGGCCCGCGCATCCCCGGCCCGACGGTGACCAGCGCGGAGGGCACGTCCAGCGCCCGCACGCCGGCCATCCGGCGCAGGTCGACCGCGACCACCGGCCGGTCGTCGGCGTCGGTGCCGGCCAGGCCGCCGACCACGCTGGTGCCGCCGCCGAAGGGGACGACGACCACGCCGAGGTCACCGCAGGTCCGCAGCAGCGCGGCGACCTGCTCCGTGCCGTCGGGCAGCAGGACGGCGTCCGGGGCGTCGCTGGCGTCCCCCTCCCGCCGGCGCAGCAGGTCCAGGTAGCTCTTGCCGCCGGCGTGGCCGAGCCGGGAGGGCCGGTCGTCGAGCACTGCGTCCTCGCCCAGCAGCGCGACGAACCGGGCGCGGGCGTCCGCGGGCAGCCGCGAGGGGGCCAGCCGGATCTCCCGCACCGGCACCGGCGGCGTCGGCCGCGGCGTCCAGCCCAGTTCCTTGGCCAGCAGCTTGCGCGCGGCCCGGGGCAGCTTGTCGCCGGTGTCCGGGGCGAGCTCCAGCACGCCGTCGTCGGGGGAGACGGCGCCCTCCCGGGCGGCCACCGTCGCGACGCGGTGGCCCGAGGGGCCCCAGCCCTGGACGGTGAGTTCGGGGAGGTCAGCCACGGCTACAGTCTGCCGGTGCCCGGGCGCCGCTCGACGGACCTCCACCTGCCCGGGGTGCTCGACGCCCGGCAGCGCGAGCGGGACCTGGCCGCCCTGTCCTGCTCGGGCGTCGACGTGCTGGTCGTCGGCGGGGGTGTCACCGGGGCCGGCGTGGCCCTGGACGCCGCCGCCCGGGGGCTCACCGTGGCGCTGTGCGAGCGCACCGACCTGGCGGCGGGGACCAGCCGCTGGTCGTCCAAGCTGGTGCACGGCGGCCTGCGGTACCTGGCGCACGGCGAGCTCGGACTGGCCCGGGAGAGCGCCCGCGAGCGCGCCGTCCTGATGGGCGTGACCGCGCCGCACCTGGTGCGGCGGCTGCCGTTCCTCGTGCCGGACGTCGCCGGGCGGGACGTCACCGCGCTCGCGGCCCTCGGCGGCCGGCTGGGCGACGCGGTGCGGGTGTCGGTGCCGGGCGGACGCCGGTCGTTGCACGGCACGTCGCGCGTCCCCGCCGCGACCGTCGCCCGGCTGGTGCCCGGCGTGCGGGCGGGCCGCGGCGGCGTGGTCCTCTGGGACGGCCAGCTCACCGACGACGCCCGGCTGGTGGTCGCGCTGGCGCGGACCGCCGCGGCGTACGGGGCGCGGGTCCTCACCGGGGCGACGGTCACCGGGGTCGACGGGGACCGGGTGCAGCTCGCCGTGGACGGCGCCGCGACGACCGTGCGCGCCCGGGTGGTGGTGAACGCGGCGGGGGTGTGGGCGCAGCGGCTGGCGCCCGGCGTCCGGCTGGTTCCCTCGCGGGGCTCGCACCTGGTGCTGCCGGCCGGGCTGCTGGGCTCGCCGACGGCTGCGCTGACCGTGCCGCTGCCCGGCTCCCGGTCCCGCTACGTGTTCGCCCTGCCGCAGGAGCGCGGGCTGGTCTACCTCGGCACCACCGACGAGCCGGTCACCGGGCCGGTGCCCGACGACGACCCGGTGCCCGGGCCGGCGGAGGTGCAGCAGCTGCTCGCCACGGTCAACCAGGTGCTGGACGTGCCGCTGACGCACCGCGACGTGGTCGGCGCCTACGCGGGACTGCGCCCGCTCGTGCTGCCCGCGTCCGCGGGAGCCGGGCGCGGTGACGCGACGGCCGACCTGTCCCGCCGGCACCTGCTGAGCTGGGACGGCCCGGTGCTCACCGTGGTCGGCGGGAAGCTGACCACCTACCGCGCGATGGCGGCCGACGCCGTGGACGCCGTCGTCGCCCGGCTGGGCCGGGGCGCCCGCCGGTCACCGACCGCCCGGCTGCCGCTGGTCGGTGCCGCGCCGGCTCCGGCGCTGGCCCGGGTGGGCGCTCCCGCGCGGCTGGTGCGCCGGTACGGCACCGAGGCGCCGCTGGTCGGGGGGCTCGGGGGAGAACCGGTGGTCGAGGGGCGTCCGGAGACGGTGGGGGAGCTGAGGTTCGCGGTACGCGCCGAAGGTGCACGCTCCGTGGCCGACCTGCTCGACCGCCGGACCAGGATCGGCCTGGTGGGGGCCGAGCGGGCGGCGGCGGCGGAGGTCGCCGCGGCGGTGATCCGCTCCGAAGCGTGACCGGTCCGGGTCAACCCCGGCGGTGTGGTGCCGATGACAGTCCTGCAGGGGGACGAACGGGCGTCACTGCAGGACGGGGGTGGCGACGTGAGCCTGTCGAGTGGGCACGGTGCGGGTCCGGTGGCGGGTACTGCGGTGCCGTCGGCCTGGTGGTTGGTCGACGCGGACCAGCGGGTCCTCGCCGGGCCGTTCAGCAGCCGGCTGGACGCCGCGCTGGCCGAGCTCTCCTCGCCGGGCGTCGAGGTGGCGCCGCTGTACCCGGCGCACGGCATCCGCCGCGAGGACGGCATGCTGGTCTCGCGGTTCTCCCCGGACGACCGGGCCTGGCTCGCGCACCTGTCCGACCAGCTCGACCGGCTCGCCGACGACTGGGACGCCCTCATCGACGACGCCGACCCGCTGACCGGGCTGGTCTGCGAGGTGGCCGCCGCGGTGGCCGAGGCCGGGCTGCCGCTGCACGACTGCGCCGGTCGCACGGACAGCCGGCAGCTGGGCGGGGTCTGCCTGACGCCCGCGCCGGGTCAGCACGGGGTGCTCGTCTCCTGGACCCAGCACGACCGGATGGCGCTGGGCCGGGTCCGCGGGCACGCCGCCGACCTCGCGGCGCAGGAGGTCATGAACCACGCGATCGCCGGAGTGCTGGCCGCCTTCGGCTTCGAGCTGGAGCCGTTCGGCGAGGCGTCCGGCCACGTCGTGCGGGCCGCCGGCTCGCCGCCTGGTCTCACTGAATGGGAATGACTTCCCACTGAATGGACCGATGCGCGAGGATCGCCCGGTGGACACCTACACCCACGGGCACGCCGACCCGGTCCTGCAGTCCCACCGCTGGCGCACGGTGGAGAACTCCGCCGGGTACCTCGCGCCGCACCTGCGCGCCGGGCTGGACGTCCTCGACGTGGGCTGCGGCCCCGGCACGATCACCGTCGACCTGGCCGCGCGGGTGGCGCCGGGGCGGGTCGTCGGGCTCGACGTCTCGGCGGCCCCGCTGGACGAGGCGCGGGCGGCCGCCGACCGGGCCGGGGTGGCCGTCGAGTTCGCCGTCGGCGACGTCTACGCCCTCGCGGCGGCCGACGACTCCGTCGACGTCGTGCACGCCCACCAGGTGCTGCAGCACCTGACCGACCCGGTCGCCGCGCTGCGGGAGATGGCCCGGGTCTGCCGGCCCGGCGGGCTGGTCGCCGTCCGGGACGTCGACTACGCGGCCACCACCTGGTTCCCGGCCAACCCGGGGCTGGACCGCTGGCTGGCGCTGTACGGGCAGGTGGCTCGCCGCAACGACGCCGAGCCGGACACCGGGCGCCGGCTGCTCGCCTGGGCGCACGCGGCCGGCCTGCGCGAGGTGACCGCCACGACGTCGGCCTGGTGCTACGCCACCCCGGCCGAGCGCAGGTGGTGGGGGAGCTCCTGGGCCGGACGGGCGACCGCGTCGTCCTTCGCCGAGCAGGCCGTGGCCTACGGCCTGGCGTCCGCCGGTGAGCTGGACGCGATCGCCGCCGCCTGGCTCGAGTGGGCGGCCGCCGACGACGGCTGGCTCGGCATGCTGCACGGCGAGCTGCTCATCCAGGTGACGTGATGGAACGGCCCCCTCGCAGGGTCCCGCCCTGAGCTCGCGAAGGACGGGGGGCGAGGGGGTCCTTCGTCAGCTGTCACTCGACGGACACCCGGCGGGCGACGTCCCGGCCGGTGGCCACCCAGCGGCGGAGGGCGTCCTCGTCGTCCACCACGTCGGCCGCCACCCGCAGCCAGCCGTCCATCTCGCGGCCCTGCATGACCATGCGCGCCACACCCTCGGCGGCGGTGAGCTCGTCGGCCCGGGCGGGGTCGCAGCGCACCATCAGGCCGCCCTTCCCGCTGGCGGCCACGGCGAGCGACCCGTCGACCAGGAACGCCAGCCCACCGAACATCGCCTTCTCCGTCACGCCCGGCTCGGTGGAGAGCGCGGCGCGGATCCGGTCGGCGAGCTCCCGGTCGTAGGTCATGCCGGGAGGGTCCCGCTGCCGGCCCCTGACGGCAAGGGGCTCTCGTCGGCGTGCGCGACGTGCCGCAGCGAGCGCCAGATGAGCACGACGAACACCGCCGAGCCGGCGAAGGCGAACCAGAACGGGGCGGTGACCCCGCCGTGCTGGGCGAGCACCCCGCCGATCCCGGAGCCGACGACCAGGCCCCCGAAGACGCCGACCAGGTTCACGCTGCCCACCCGGCCCTGCAGCGCCTGGGGCACGGCGCGCTGCCGGACGGTGATCGACGTCGTCCCCCAGACGAAGGCGTGCGCGCCGAAGACGAAGAACACCGGCAGCGCCACCCAGGGGCTGGAGGTCAGCGCCAGCGCCAGGTGGGTCAGCGTCTCGATGACCAGGCCGACCCGCATCAGGTCGCCGAGGCTGACCCGCCGGGTGATCCAGCCGTACGCCGCCGTCCCGGCCACCCCGCCGGCGGCGCTGACCGTGGTCAGCAGCCCGAAGCCGACCTCGCCGAGGCCGAGCCGCTCGGTGGCGTAGAGGACCAGCACCGACCACGCGGCACCGAAGGTGACGTTGAAGATGGTGATCGTCAGCACGAGGGTCCGGACCGCGGCGTGGTGCCGCACCCAGCGCAGGCCCTCGGTGATGTCGTGCCGCAGCGCCCGCCGCGGCCCGTCGTCGGGTTCGCGCGGCGGGAGCACGACCCGGGTCACCAGCACCGCCCCGAGCAGGACGACCAGCGCCTGGACGCCCAGCGCCCAGGCCGCGCCGACGGTGAACAGGGCAGCGCCCAGCGGCGGGCCGGCGAGCTGGTTGACCGTGACGAAGCCGGTCTGCAGCCGGGAGTTCGCCACCGCGAGGTCCTCGCGCGCGACCAGCATGGGCAGCAGCGTCTGCGAGCTGTTGTCGGCGAAGACCTCCGCGGTGGCCAGCACGAACAGCGCCGCGAGCACCGCGACGACGGAGACGCTGTCGGTCGCCACCGCGAGGGTCAGGACGGTCAGGACGACGGCCCGGCACACGTCGACGGTCGCCACGATGAGCCGGCGGTCCAGCCGGTCGGTCAGCGCGCCGGCGAGCAGCCCGAACAGCAGCGGCGGCAGCCACTGCACCGTCGCGGCCAGGGCGACCAGGAACGCGTCCCCGGTCAGCGAGGCGACCAGCAGCGGCCCGGCCGCCAGGGCGATCCCGTCGCCCAGGTTCGACGTCCAGGACGACGCCAGCAGCCAGCGGAAGCCGGTGCCGAGCCGGACCGGCGCGAGGACCTCACCGATGCGGCTCACGAGGAGCAGACCTTAGCCGGGCTCAGCGGATGCCGCGGTCAGGCGGGCTGGGGGAACCGCACGCGGGCCTCCAGCGCCTGCAGCGACCGCTGCATCCCGACGGTCACCGCGCCGAGGGCGAAGAAGCCCTCGTCGTCGGCGATGTCCGAGCTGCGCAGCAGCGTCGTCAGCCGGCCCAGCGCCTCGACCGCGGTGTCGATGGCGGCGTCGCGGTCGTCCGGCTCGGTGTCGGTGGCGTGGTAGGGGACGCGGACGACGCCGGCCAGCCCCTCCAGCGCGTCGGCGAGCACCCAGCCGGTGGCGCCGTCCACCCGGTCGAGCCCGTGGCGGTGCGGCTGGAACTGCACGACCAGCGTGGTGAGGTCGTCGACCAGCACCGCGACCCGGTCCAGCGCCCGGGACTGCTCGCGGATGCTGTCCGCCGTCCCGTGCCAGCGGCGGGCGCGCGGGTTGGCCCGGCGGGCCCGCTCGACCACGGACTCCGCGGCCCGCATGCGCTCCAGCGCGAGACCGAGGTCGTGGGCTGCCAGCTCCCACTCGCCGGGCTCCGGCAGCTCGCTCCGGCGCAGCCCCGTGGCGATCCGGTCCAGGTGCTCGGCGAGCAGCCCCCGGACCGCGTCGACCTGCCGGACGGCGACGGTGAGCTGCATGGGCGGGAAGAGCAGCGTCGTCACCAGCACGCCGATCGCGGCGCCGAGCAGGGTGAGCCCGGCGTACCGGACCGCGTAGGCCGCCGGGTCGCTCGCCCCGACGGTCAGCATGAGCACCGCGGCGAAGCTGACCCAGCTGGCCGCCTCCCGCCAGAGCTGCCACTGCTCGACGGCGATGGCCAGGGCGACGATCAGCGCGATCGTGAGGGCGTCGGGCACCTGCCGGGTCAACTCGGAGACGACCACCGCGAGCCCGAACCCGGCCAGCATCGCCAGCACCGTGCGCCAGGCGGCGGAGGCCGAGTCGACGACGGTCGGGTGGACGGCGATCACCGCACCCAGCGGGGCGTAGTAGGCGTAGCCGGCGAACGCCGGGACGAGCACCGCCACCTGCCAGGCCAGCCCGGCGGCCAGCGCCGCCCGCACCGCGCGCTGCACCCACGGTTGCCGCAGCAGTTCGATCGCCGGCCTCACCCCGCCAGGATGCGGGCTCCGGTGCCGGAGCCCGCACCCGGGTCGGTCAGCCCTGCCGGCCGGCGTTGGCCTGGACGGCGGTGCTCACGTACTGCGCCAGCCCCGGGGCGACCTGCTCGTAGGTGGCCGCGAACCGCTCGTCCTCCACGTACATCCGGCCGAGCCCGGCGTGCATCTCCGGCGGGCAGTCGTAGAACCACCGGCTGATGTGCTGCCGGTGCTCCTCCGCGACGTCCATCGCCGCAGCCGAGTCGGCGGTCGCGCCGGACCGCATCACCTCGGCGAACCGGTGCTGCACGTCGTGGGCCTCCGTCTTGACCCGGACCCAGTCCTCCTTGGTGTAGGCCGACGTACGGCGCTGCGACTGCGCCCACGCGTCCGTGTCGCCCCAGCGCTCCTCGGCCTCGGCCTGGTACTCGTCGCTGAAGCCGTTGCCGAACAGCTCGAACCGTTCCTCCGGGGTCAGGGAGATCCCCATCGTCCGTGCCTCCATCTCCTTCTCCACGGCGGCGACCATCGCCTGGGTGCGCTCGAGCCGGTCCCGCAGCAGCCGGTGCTGCCGGCGCAGGTGCGCCGCGGGGTCGGCGTCGGGGTCGTCCAGCAGGGTCCCGACCTCCTCCAGGGGGAAGCCGAGTTCGCGGTAGACCAGCACCTGCTGCAGCCGGTCCAGGTCGCGCCCGTCGTAGCTGCGGTAGCCCGCCGACGTGCGCGCGCTGGGCCGGACCAGCCCGATCCGGTCGTAGTGGTGCAGCGTGCGCACCGTGATCCCGGCCAGCCGGGCCAGCTCACCCACCGTCCAGCTCATCGCCCCTCCTCTCCTCCACGGGGACCACGGAACAGCCTGACGTCGGGTCAGGGTCAAGCCCGGTTTCGGACGACGACCTGTCCGGGCACTGCCCGGGCATGGCCGACCGCTCGCCCGTACCCGCCGAGGACCCCTTCCCCCGATCGCGCGTCCGGCTCGGGGAGCAGGAGATGGCCTACGTCGACGTGGGGACCGGCGACCCGATCGTCTTCCTGCACGGCAACCCGACGTCGTCCTACCTGTGGCGCAACGTCATCCCGCACGTGCAGCACCTGGGACGCTGCCTCGCCCCGGACCTGATCGGGATGGGGGAGTCCAGCAAGCTGGCCGACCCGGCGCCGGGCACCTACTCCTTCGCCCGGCACGCCGGGTACCTCGCGCAGTTCCTCGAGCACGTCGAGGCGACCGAGCGGGTGACGTTCGTGCTGCACGACTGGGGGTCGGCCCTGGGCTTCGACTGGGCGGCCCACCACCCGACCGCGGTGCGGGGCATCGCCTTCACCGAGGCGATCGTCAACCCGCTGATCTGGGCAGACTGGCCGCGGGACGCCAAGCGGGTCTTCCAGGCGATGCGGGGGCCCGACGGCGAGCGGAAGGTGCTCGACGAGAACGTGTTCGTGGAGAAGGTGCTGCCGGCGTCGGTGCTGCGCGGGCTGTCCGCCGAGGCGCACGACCGGTACCGGGCACCGTTCCGGACGCGGGAGGACCGCTGGCCGACGCTGGAGTGGCCGCGGCAGATCCCCATCCAGCACGAGCCGCCGGACGTGCACGACGTCGTCGACCGCTACGGCCAGTGGCTCGCGCACTCCGACGTCCCGAAGCTGTTCGTCAACGCCGACCCGGGGTCGATCCTGGTCGGCCGGCAGCGGACGGTGGTCCGGCGCTGGCCGGCGCTGACCGAGGTCACGGTGCCGGCGGCGCACTTCGTGCCCGAGGACGCACCCGACGAGATCGGGCGCGCCCTGGCCGACTGGATCCCGACGCTGGCCTGAGGAAGTGGACCGGCGGGTCAGCCGTGGCGGCCGGTGCCCTGCCGCTCGTGCCGGAGGGAGGTCATCGCCTCGTCGGCCGCCGCGATCAGCGACTCCGGGGACGACGCCCGGCCGGACAGCGCCACCCCGGCGCTCAGCTGCACCAGGGCGCCGACCCCGGGGACCGCCTGCAGCGGCTCGTCGAAGGCCAGCGAGACGCGCTCGGCGATGCGCTGGGCGTCGGTGGCCTCCCCGATGCCAGGGCACAGCAGGACGAAGGTCTGCGCGCTGATCCGGGCGACGACGTCGCCCTGGCGCACCGCGGCGACCAGCCGGCCGGCGGCCTCGGCGCGCGCCGCGTCGGCGACGGCCGCGCCGTGCCGGTCCTCCAGCGCGGTGATGCCGTCGAGGGTGCAGCAGAGGACGGCGAGCCGCCCACTCTCCGGGCCGGCGGCCGTGAGGGCCAGCTCCAGCCGGTCGATGAGCAGGCTGCGCACCGGGAGGCCGGTCAGCGGGTCCGGCACCGTCCGCTGACGCAGCCGCTGGGCGAACTGGCGCTGCGCGGCGACGACCGCCGCGGTCTGCACCAGGACGTCCTGGGACTCCTCGAGCCTGACGGTGTCCATGTCTGTCTCCTGACCTCAGCGGGGGTGGCGCCGCCCCTGCTTGACCCGGTACATCGCCTCGTCGGCGGCGGTCAGCAGGGTCTCGGGGGTGGCGCCGGGCGCGGACAGCGCGAAGCCGACGCTGATGCCCACGGCGTGCATCGTCGCCGGGCCCGAGCGCAGCGGCTCGGACAGCGCGTCGGTGACCCGGGCGGCCAGCACCTCGGCCGCGACCGGCCCGTCGACGTCCGGGCACACCAGCACGAACTCGTCGCCACCGATGCGGGCGACGGTGTCGCCGGGACGCACGGCCGCGGAGAGCCGCCCGGCGGCCTCGACCAGGACGGCGTCCCCGGCGGAGTGCCCCCAGCCGTCGTTGACGGCCTTGAAGCCGTCCAGGTCGCAGTAGAGGACGGCGAGCGGGCTGCCGCTGCGGGCCGCCCCCGCCAGGCCCAGCTGCAGGCGGTCCACCAGCAGGCTGCGGTTCGGCAGGCCGGTGAGCGGGTCGTGCAGCGCGGCGGTGCGCAGCTGGGCCTCCAGCTCCCGCTGGGCGGTGACGTCGACCATGGTGACCACCGCGCCGAGCAGCCGGCCCGCGGGGTCGCGCACCGCGTCACCGTTGCAGGACACCAGCCGGGACGGCAGCCCGTCCGGAGCGATGGTGATCGGCACGTCCTCCAGCCGGCCCTCGCGGAGCAGCCGGATCAGCGGCACCTGGTCGGGCGGCAGCGGGTCGCCGTCGACGGTCCGCAGGTCGTAGCGCTGGGGCAGGTCCTGCGGCGTGAGCGTCGGGTCGCCGTCGCTGCCGTGCCAGAGCCGGCTGACCCGGTTGAAGGCGGTGATCCGGCCCTCGGCGTCCACCGCGGCGACCGCCACGGGCAGCGAGTCCAGCAGCGCGGTGTCGAAGGCGCGCGCGGCGCTGAGCTCGGCGTGGGCCGCGGCCAGCTCGGCCCGCGCGGCCTCGCTCGCCCGGGCCAGCTCGGCGGTCGCCTGGCTGTCCCGGTGCCGCTGCAGCAGCGCGCACACGACCGCGCCGAGGTCCGCCAGCCGGTCCAGCTGGTCCTGGTCCAGGGCGTGCACCTCCCGGGACTGGACGCACAGGGTGCCCACGACCACGCCGTCGAGGGGGAGCGGCACCATCGCGTAGCCGCGCACCCGGTCCCGGCGGCCGTCGACCCAGGGGCTGGCCGCGAAGCGGGGGTCGGCGCGCAGGTCGGAGGAGGCGAAGACCCCGCCGACCCGCAGCGCCCGGTCGCACAGCGACTCGGCCCGTGGGGTCACCAGCTGCGGGAACCCCAGGGTCGCCAGCTGGAACTGCGCGGTGTCGTCGAGCAGGTTGACGGTCGCCATCGGCATGCCCGTGACGGCAGCGGCCACCCGCACGACCGCCTCGAGCTCGGCGTCGGTCGCCGGCGCGGAGCGCAGGTCGGGGAGGACCGGCGGGGCCGGTTCCGGAGTGCAGACGGAGGCCCGCGGCGAACTCGTCCGTACCCGGTCTGTCGGCGCCGTCATCTCGTCGTCCCCGTCCCCGTCCCCCGCTCGCCGGCCCGGTGGTCCGGGCCCGTCCTGGTGCGCAACGGCCCGGCCGGGAACGACCTTGACCGGTCCCGTTCCGCCTCACCCCGAGGAGTCAGCCCGCGGAGGGGCTCAGCCGGCCAGCGCGCGGACGGTCTCGACGACGGCGACGACGGCGAAGACCAGGAACAGGCCGGCGGCGATCCGGTGCAGCAGGGCGACCGGCAGCCGGTCGGCGAGCTTGCGGCCGAGGAAGGCGGCGAGCCCGGAGATCACCAGCAGCGCCGCCCAGGAGCCCACGAAGACCGACAGCGGCTCGGCGTAGCGGGCCGCCAGACCGGCGGTGGCCAGCTGCGAGAGGTCGCCCCACTCGGCGGCGAACAGCACGCCGAAGGAGATGGCGGCGGCCCGGACGAACGAGGTGTTCTCCCGCGCCTCGACGGCCGCCTCCTCGTCCTCGCCGCCCTTGCGGGCCTCCCGCCACAGCAGCACGGCACCGATCAGGAACAGCACGGCGACGACGGCGCTGACCAGCGCCTCGGGCAGCAGCGAGAGCAGCGAGCCCGCGGTGACCGCGATGGCCACCTGCAGCCCGAAGGCGGCGCCGACGCCGACGAACACCGGCAGCGGCGGGAAGCGGGTCGCCAGCACGAGGGTGGCGAACAGGGTCTTGTCCGGCAGTTCGACGGGCAGGATCAGCACGAAGGCGGCCAGGATGACGGAGAGGACCACGAGATCTCTTTCTCACTCGCGCCACCGGGCGGGAGCGGGGGGCGCCTCCGACCGGCAGCGCACCAACGGGGTGGACTGCAGGGCGGAAGGTCTCGCCCACCCGCGGCGGCGCGGGCCCGCTGACCGGGCGCGCGTGCGCGCCAGCATGTCGACCAGCGGTCGGGGGGCTACTCCCCTTCTCGGTCCAGGAGCCTAGCCGATGCCCCCGGATGGGCCCGGTGCGCCGCGGCCGTGGCGGCGCGCAGCACCTCCTTGACCGGCAGCTGCAGCTCCCCGGCCAGGGCCACGACGTCCTCGAACTCGACGCTGACGTTGACCACCCGGCCGGCCGACCGGGCCACCTTCACCCCCACCCGGCCGCCGAGCACCGGGACGGTGTCCTGCACGCGGTCGAGGGCGACCTTCTGCACCGGCTGCACCCGCATCCCGATGGTCGAGGTCGCCGCGACCACCACGTCGGCGACGGCGGAGCGGACGGCGGGCCGGCACAGCACCGACAGGGTGTGCGCGGGCCGGCCCTTCTTCATCAGGATCGGGGTCAGCCAGGCGTCCGACGCCCCGGCGGCCAGCAGGTCGGCCAGCACGCCCGGCCACAACCGCGGGTCCAGGTCGTCGACGTTGGTCTCCAGCAGCAGCCCGGCCGCGGGTGGGTCCTCTCCCGGGTCGCCGAGCACCAGCCGGACGACGTTGGGGTGCTCCACCGGGTCCCGGCCGCCCGCACCGCTGCCGACCCGCCGGACCCGCATGGCGGGCAGCGTCGTCCACTCCTGGACGTGCGCGGCCAGCAGTGCGGCGCCGGTGGGCGTGCACGTCTCCGCGGGCACGGGCCCGGCGACGACCGGCAGGCCGGCCAGCAGCTCCAGGACGGCGGGCCCGGGCACCGGGACGACGCCGTGCGCGCCGCGCGCCGACCCGCTGCCCAGCGCGACCGGGGAGGCGGCCAGCCGGTCCAGCGCGAGGGAGGCGAACCCGGCGACGACGCCCACCACGTCGGCGAGGGCGTCCAGCGCGCCGACCTCGTGGAAGTGCACCTCGTCGGCCGGCACCCGGTGCACCCGCCCCTCGGCGACCGCGAGCCGCTCGAACACCGCCAGCGCGCCGTCCCGGACGACGGGGTCGAGGGCCGCGGCGGCGAGGATGCCGCGCACGTCGGCCCAGGTGCGGTGCACGTCGCTGGGCGGCGCGTGCACGTGCACCCGGGTGGCCCCGAGACCGTGCCGGGTGACCGGTTCGGGGGTCAGGGTCACCGGCTCGACCGGCAGCGCGGCGACCGCGGCGGTGAGCACCGCCAGCGGCACCCCGGCGTCGACCAGCGCGCCGAGCAGCATGTCCCCGCTGGCCCCGGCGGAGAGGTCCAGCCACCCGATCGTCACCGGGACATCATGCGGGCATGCGGGAGTTCGACGAACCGGGGGCGTGGGGCAGGTACAACGCGACGCAACGGGACCGGCCGCCGCGCCCGCTCGCCCTGACCCTGCTGGCGCACGCCGGGGAGGGCGCGGGCCGGCTCGCGCTCGACCTGGGGTCCGGCGCCGGGGTGGAGTCGGCGCTGCTGCTCGACCACGGCTGGCGGGTGCTCGCGGTAGACGGCGACCCGGCGGCCGCGGACCTGCTCCGGGAGCGGCTGCCGCCGGAGCAGGCGGAGCGGCTGACGACCCGGACCACCGCCTTCGCCGACCTCGACGCGCTGCCGGCGGTCGACCTGGTGCACGCGGCCTGGTCGCTGCCCTACGCCGGGGTGCACCTGGAACGGCTGTGGGAGCTGCTGCTGTCCGCCCTCGTCCCGGGCGGCTGGCTGGCCTGCCACCTGTTCGGCACCCGGGCGACGGCGGACGCCGCGGACGTGGCCCGGCTCAGCGCCGCCGACGTCGACCGGTTCGTCGACCGGCTGGACGTCGTCCACCGCGAGGAGCAGGAGGTCGACGGGACGGCGTCGGGCCGGCCGGTGCACTGGCACGTCCACTCGGTGGTGGGACGCCGCCGGCCGGACTAGTGCCGGGCGGTGCGGCGGGCGATGCGGGCGGCGAAGACGCCGGCCGACCAGCCGTTGTCGATGTTGCTGACGACCACGCCGGGCGCGGCCGAGTTCAGCATGGTGAGCAGCGCGCTGAACCCGCCGAAGGAGCCGGCGCCCTGGCCGGCCGACGTCGGGACGGCGACCACCGGCACCTCGGTCAGGCCGCTGACCACGCTGGCCAGCGCCGCGTCGAGGCCGGCGACGACGACCAGGCAGTCGACGTCGGTGAGCAGCGAGCGGTCGGTCAGCAGCGGACGGATCCGGCTGCCGCCGACGTCGTCCACCCGGACGACGTCGGTGCCGGTGACCCGGGCGACGAAGGCGGCCTCCGCGGCGATCGGGGTGTCCCCGCTGCTCGCGCACAGCACGCCGACCCGGCCGACCGGCTCGGGCACCGGCCCGACGGCGGCGGACATCGCGGCGTGGTCCATGGTCGTGTAGGCGTCGTGCTCGCTGGCCAGGGCCACCAGGGTGTCCGCGCCGGCCCGGACGACGACCGCCGGGTGGTCGGGGTGGTCGCGGCGCGCCTCGCGGACCAGCGCCAGCACCTGCTCGGTGCTCCGGCCGGTGCCCCAGATGACGTCCGGGCCGGTCGCCAGGACCGGCTCCCGGGTCACCGGGGCCGGGGCGGCCGGCGGGGAGACCGCGGCGGCCACCCGGGGCGCGGGCTCCGGAGCCACCGGCTCGATCCGCCGGCCGGCCGGGCGTGCCGCCGGGCCGCCGAAGAGCTCGTCGAGCGGCGTCCGCGGCCGGACCGGGGCCTCCTCGGCGTCCGGGGCGGCACCCGGGGCGACGGCGATGGGCGCCCCGGCCGGCTCGACGAGCAGAGGGGCGAACCCGCCGGCCGCGTCGGCCGGGTCGGCCGCCCGGTCGTCGGTCAGGTCGTCCAGCGGGGAGGTGCTCATGGTCTCCATGATGACGGCCGGGGGAGGGGCGTCCGGGACCCTCGTCGGTGGCGGGGCCACCGTGTCGAGCGGTTCGGCCTCCAGCGTCGCCACCTCCCGGGTCTGGGTGACCCCGGACAGCCGGACCACGCGGTCCCGGCCGGCCCGCTTGGCGTCGTAGAGGACGCCGTCGGCGGCGGCGAACAGGGTGCGCCGGTCGTCGCCGCGGGCGGCCTGGGCGATGCCGACGCTGATCCGCACCGGCACCTCGACCCCGAGCGCCGACCAGTCGTGCGCCGCGATCGAGCGCCGGATCCGCTCCATCGCCCGTTCGGCCTGCTCGGCGGTCGTCTCGGGCAGCAGGATGACGAACTCGTCGCCGGCCCAGCGGCAGACCTCGTCGGTGTCCCGGCAGCCGTCGACCAGCAGCTGGCCGACCGCGCGCAGGACGGCGTCGCCACCGGGGTGCCCGGCGGCGTCGTTGATCGCCTTGAACCGGTCGATGTCGACGACGGCCAGGGCGGGCACCGCCCCGGAGGAGAGCAGCCCGTCCAGCCGCGCCTCGGCGTACCGGCGGTTGGGCAGGTGGGTGAGCGCGTCCTCGTAGGCCTGCCGGCGCAGCTGCCCGGCGGCCCGCTCGGTCTCCAGCAGGCTCTTGCGCCGGCCGAAGAGCTCGACCCAGCGGGTCCGCCGCTCGTCGACCCGGTCCAGCTCGTCGGCCAGGTAGGCCTGCAGGTAGGGCAGCGCGCGGGCGGCGTCGTCGAGCTCGGCGTGCAGCGTGCACAGCTCGCGCAGCGCGGCCCGGCGCAGCCGGGGCAGGCCGTGCTCGGTGGCGAGGGCCAGCGCCGACGCGAGGTGGTCGTCGGCGGCGCGGGGTTCGCCGGAGCGGCGCAGCGCCCGGCCCAGCCCGAGCTCGGCGGAGGACAGCAGCGCCCGGTCCGCGGACGCCGCGGCCGCACCGACGACACCGCGCAGCAGGGCCGTGGCAGCGGCGTGCTCACCGCCGCCCACCAGCGCCCAGCCGCGGACCACCTGCGCGTCGAGCACCGCCGGGTCGCCGGCCGGCAGCTGGTCCAGCGCCCGTTCGGCGAGTGCCCGCGCCTGGCCGAAGTGCGGCGCGGCGGCGTCGACGCTGCCGTCGTCCAGCAGGCTCTCGCCCACCTCGGTGCACAGCGCGGCCAGCCGGGTGGCCGCCTCGGCGGCGAGCACGGTCGCGGCCTGCCGCTCGACCTCGCCGGCCCGGTCGCCGGGACGGTCGGCCATCGACGCGGCGGCCTCGGCGGCGCGGGACTGGTAGTCCAGGGCGAGCGGCATGAGCTCGAGGTCGGCGAGCACCGCGGCCAGCGAGCTGAGCGTGTGCACCAGCAGCGGGGTGACGGGCAGGGCGGGGTCCAGCAGGCTGGCCGACTCGACCGCCTCGTCCATCGCGGCGTCGACGCGCCGGGAGAGCAGTTCGATGCGGGCGTGCCGGACCAGGCCGGCGGCGCGCTGCAGGTCGTCGTCCTGGGCGTCGAAGGCGGCCCGGGCGGAACGGACCAGGGCGATCGCCAGCGCGGCGTGGGTCGCGGACTCCGAGCGGCTGTCGCGGTCCAGCGGCTCGGGCGGGATCGCGGCGTCGCGGCCCCCGACGTGCAGGTCCAGCGGACCGTCCTGCTCCGGGCCGCCCTCGACCAGCGGCTCACCGAGCAGCGAGTAGCCGGCCAGCCGGAGCCGGCGGACGAGCAGCTCGGCGCGCAGCGTGTCGGCC
>NZ_SJEX01000036.1 GCF_005930495.1 Modestobacter excelsi
CTGCTGGCCGGGCTGCGCCGGCGGGAACTGCTGGGTCGGCTGCGCGCCCAGGTGCGGCTGCGGAGCCGGCTGCCCACCGGGGGGCTGGGCCGTCGCGCCACCCGGCTGCTGCGCGGCCGGCGGCTGCGGGGCCGGCTGCTGCGCGGCCCACCTGGCGCCGGCGTCCGCGTTCCGGTCCGTGCCGTGTCCGGTCTCGTCGGCCGGGCGGTTGTGCTCAGTCACTGGTGGTCCTCCCCCACGTCACGACAGGCCCTCCCCGTCGCGATGTCCTCACTCTGCGCCCGTGGACTGGTCCGGAACTGGTGGTCCGCTGTGAGTTGTCTGGACGCGACACGGCTCTCCCCGGCTGCAACGCTCCGCGGCCGACCGGTTTCCTGGCGTGTGCGCGCGTGATCATGCGGGGTCGAGGGAAGGGGAGGGGCGGCCGGCCCTCGTCGTCCCTTGCGCTCCCTCTCCCGTCCCGGAGGCCGTCGGTGCCGGTTCGAGCACTCCTCATCCGATCCGCCCTCGCCGTGCTCGTGCTGCTGCTGGCCGCCCTCGCCGCCATCGGCGGGGTGTCCATGGGCGGGTCGGGGCTCATCGCGGTCGTGCTGGCCGCGATCGTCACCGCCTGCCTGGCGGCGGGCATCGTCCGTGACGAAGATGCGCCGCGGCCCCGGCAGGCGGCCGTCGACACGGCCTGGCGGGCGGCGGTCGGCACGGTGGCGGTGCTGCTCGTGCTGAGCGGTTGCGTGGTCCTGGCCGGCGGCGCGCTGACCGCCCTGCTGGCCGGGGTGGCCGTGGGCGGCGTGCTGGTGCGCTGGGCAGTGCGGTCGGCCCGCACGACCTCCCGCGCCACCGGGGCCTCCGTGCTCCCGCTCCCCGGGGCCGCAGCGGGCGCCGACCCGGTTCGGACGCTGACCGTCGAGGCGCTGGGCCGGGAGTGGCTGCGCACCTCCGCGGCGCTGGCCCAGGCCCGGGACGCCGCCGTCCGGCAGGCACTGGTCGAGCGCCGGGAGGAGGCGCTCGACGAGCTCGAGCGGCGGGACCCCGCCGGGTTCAGCCGCTGGCTGGCCGAGGGCGCGACCGTCGACAGCGACCCGGCGCGGTACGTCTCCGGCGGCCCCACCGCCGGCTACGACGCGGCCTGACCCGGGCCGTCGGCCCCGCTCCGTCAGCTCTGCTCTGTCAGCTCCGCTCGGTCAGCCCGGCGATCACCGCGCTGACGTCGGCCGCGTCGGGGTCGTCGAGCGCGGCCGCCGCTGCCTTCATCGTCTCCAGCACCGCGGTGTCCAGCCGGTCGGAGACGCCGGCGGACCGGAGCGCCTCCTGGATCAGCCGCGCGTCCTTGGTCGCGCCGGGGAGCCCGAAGCTGACCGGGAAGTGCCCGTCGATCATCAGCCCGCCCTTGACGTGCGCGTACGGGGTGTCCAGCGGCCCGCCCTCGATGGCGGCCAGGAAGTGCTGCGGGTCGACGCCCAGCGCGCGGGCCAGCGCGATCGACTGCGCCGCCCCGGCGGTGACCATGAACAGCCACGCGTTGCAGGCCATCTTCAGCCGGCTGCCCGCCCCGGCATCGCCCAGCCACAGCGTCTTCGAGCCCAGCGCGTCCAGGACCGGGGCGAGGGTCTCGCGGAGGTGCTCCGGCCCCGAGGCGAGCATCACCAGCGCGCCCTTCTCGGCGGGCTCCTTGGTGCCCAGCACCGGGCAGTCGACCAGCGCCAGGTCCAGTTCGGCGGCGACCGCGGCGGTGCGCTCGGCGCCGTCCACCCCGACGGTGCTGCACTGCAGCCACGGGGTGCCGGCCGGGGGTGCCGCCCGGCGGACCACGTCGATCGCCGCGTCGGCGTCGAACAGCATGGTCAGGACGACGTCGGCACCGGCGACCGCCTCGGCGGGGGAGGCGCAGGCCTCGGCGCCGGTGTCGGTGAGCGCCTCGGCCCTCGCGGCGTCCCGGTTCCACGTCCGCACCGGGAGCCCGGCCCGGCGCAGCGACCGGACCATCCCCGCGCCCATCGTGCCCGTGCCGAGGACCGCCACCACCGGGTTCGTCATGCCCTGATCCTCACCCGGGTGGCCGGCCGCGGCAGCCCGGCCGCGGGTGCTGCCGGTAACCTCGTGAGCGGCTCCGGCCCGCCCCATTAGCTCAGTGGTAGAGCACTCGCCTTGTAAGCGAAAGGTCGTCCGTTCGATCCGGACATGGGGCTCGTCCCCCGGCCGGCCCTGCTGGGTCGTCGCCGGGCAGGGCAGGATGCACCCGTGCAGACCCCGGCAGCCCGCTGATGTCGCCCGCAGGCACCCGCTGGGGTGTGCTGGGTGGCGCCTCCATCGCCCGATCCCGCTTCCTCCCCGCGCTGGCCGAGGCCGGTGGTGAGGCGGTGGTCGTGGGCAGCCGGGACGGCACCCGCGCGGCCGAGTTCGCGGCGGCGCACGGCGTCGCCCGCGGTGTCGCCGGCTACGAGGCGGTGCTGGCCGACCCGGCCGTGCAGGCGGTCTACGTGCCGCTGCCCAACCCGCTGCACGCCGAGTGGGCGGTCGCGGCGCTGGAGGCCGGCAAGGCGGTGCTCTGCGAGAAGCCGCTGTGCGTCGACGCGGAGCAGGCGCGCCGCGTGCTGGCGGTGGCCGAGCGGGCCGCGCTGCCGCTGTGGGAGGCGTTCGTCTTCCCGTTCCAGGCCCAGCACCAGCGGCTGGTCGAGCTGCTGACGGCGGGCGCGATCGGCGAGCTGCGCGAGATCTCCGGCGCCTTCCACTTCCTGCTCCGGCGCACCGAGGACATCCGGCTGTCCGCGGCGACGGCCGGCGGCGCGCTGGCCGACGTCGGCTGCTACCCGCTGCGGCTGGCCGGCGAGCTCTTCGGCGGCCCGGCGCTCACCGCTGCCGCCTCCGCCGTCCGCGGCGTCGAGGTCGAGACCGAGCTCGCCGCCCTGGTCGACTACCCCGGCGACCGGAGGCTGCTGCTGTCCTGCGGTTTCCGCCGGGCCTCGGACACCACGACGGTGCTCAGCGGCACGGAGGGCACCATCCGGGTCGACGACCCGTACCACCCCCAGCCGGGGAGCACCGTCGAGCTGCGCCGTCCGGGGTCGGACCCGGTGGTGGAGCGGCCGACCCGTGACCTGCACTCGTTCACCGCCGCCCTGCGGCACGTCGACGCCGTCCTGGCCGGGGAGGAGGCGCCGCGGCACACCGCGCTGGAGTCCTCCCTGGCGGTCGCGGAGGCGATCGACCTCGTGCGGGCGGCGGCACGATGAGCCGGCGCGGGCTCTTCCTCCCGCCGTTCGACGTGCTGGCCGACCCCCGGCTGGTGGCCGAGCTGGCGGTGGAGGCGGAGGAGTCCGGCTGGGACGGCGTGTTCCTCTGGGACCACCTGCTCTACGCCGACCCGGTCACGGCGATCTCCGACCCGTGGACCTGCTGCGCCGCGATCGCCGTCCGCACCTCACGGATCCAGTTCGGCCCGATGGTGACGCCGCTGACCCGGCGACGGCCGCAGGTGCTGGCCCGGCAGGCCGCCGCGCTGGACCAGCTCTCCGACGGGCGGCTGGTGCTCGGCTTCGGGCTCGGCGACGACGGCCGGGTGGGGGAGCTCTCCCGGTTCGGGGAGGAGCTCGAGCCGCGGGTGCGCGCCGAGCGCCTGGACGAGGGGCTCGAGCTGCTCCGCCGGCTGCTGTCCGGGGCCGTGGTCGACCACGACGGGGCGCACTTCAGGGCCGGGGGAGTGCAGTTCCTGCCACCGGCGACCCGTCCCGGCGGCATCCCGTTCTGGATCGGTGGGCGCTGGCCCAACGCCGCGCCGCTGCGCCGGGCCGCCCGGCACGAGGGCGCGTTCGTCATCTCGGTACCCGAGCCGGCGGGGCTGGCGCAGGTCCGCGAGACGGTCGCGGCGGCACGGGCCGACGGGTCGGCGGGCTTCGACGTCGTCGTGGACCTGCCGGTGGGGGAGGACCCGCAGCCCTGGGCGGCGGCCGGGGCGACCTGGGTGCTCACCCGGCTGGGGCCCTACGACCTGGACCTCGCCGAGGTCCGGCGGGTGGTGCGTGCCGGTCCGGGCTGACCGGTCGCGACGCGCGGCCGTCGGAGGGGTGTGCCAGGGTCGCAGGCGACCGCTGCCGCCCGGGCAGCCGACCCCGAGGAGATCCTCCATGAGCGAGCACGTGTACCGGCTGAGCGAGATCGTCGGCAGCTCTCCCACCAGCGTCGACGACGCGATCCGCACCGCCGTGAAGAAGGCGTCGCAGACCGTGCGCAACATCGAGTGGTTCCAGACCTCGGAGATCCGCGGCCAGGTCGTCGACGGCGACGTGGCCTACTACCAGGTGACCCTGAAGATCGGCTTCCGCGTGGACGACTGATGGAGGGCCCCGTGCCCCCGCCGCTCGCAGGCTCGCGGCGGGACCCTGCACGGGGCCTCAGGTGAGGACGACGTCGGTGCCGCGGACGGCCACGCCGACCGGGGTCAGAGGTCCGGTGGCCGGTCCGTGCAGGGCGGACCCGTCGCCCAGGTCGAACACCGAGCCGTGGCAGGGGCAGACCAGCCCCTCCTCCGTGGCCCGGACGGTGCAGCCCTGGTGGGTGCACCGTGCCGCGAACGCGACCGCGGTGTCCTCGGTCGGTCGACTGACCACCACCCGCCGTCCGTCGATCGACACCTCGTAGGCGCCGCCGGCGGGCACCTCGGACAGTGGCACGACGACGTCGCCCGAGCCCACCCCGGTGAGTTCGGGCACGTCGGCGCCGCCACCGCACGCAGCGACCGCGACCGCCCCCGCGCCGGCACTCCCGGCGATCAGCAGGTCCCGGCGGGAGAAGCAGCGATGCACCGGCACATCCTGCCCCACGGGCGGTACGGATCCCCGGCGTCAGCCGGTCGCCGTGACGAGTGGGGGCCGGAGGCTCCCGGGCAGGAGCGGCGGCAACAGCTCAGCGCACCAGGGGCACGGCACCTGACCGCGGTGCGGCCCGCAGGGTCGCCATGTGCTCAGTCGAAGCTGCCGGCACCGCCCGAGCGGTAGCGCGCGTTCCGCTCCACCCGCTCGCGCTCGGCCCGCTCCTCCCGCCGTGCCGCCGTGGTCCCCGGTGGCCAGCCGGCCTTCACCGCGCGGTGCTCGGTGGTCTCGGTCATGTACGCCAGGGAGAAGAGCAGGCCGATGACCAGGCCGCCGCCGGCTGCGGTCAGCCGGATGCCGAAGTCCACCGGGGGCAGCAGCAGGCACAGCGCGACGACCGGGGCCAGCTGCACGAGCGCCCGCCCCAGGTGCCGCAGCACCCAGGTGCGGCGGGTGGTGTCCTCCAGCACCCAGGGCGACAGCGATCGCGGCAGCCCGCCGCCATAGGCGTACCAGAGCCACTGGGCCGGGTTCGGGCGTCCAGCGTCCACACAGCCAACGGTAGGCGCACCTGGTGGCGCGTGCGGCCCCGCGGTGGAGGTCAGAACCGGCTGACCCAGGAGCTCGCGCCGGCGGCCTCCTCGTGGTCGAGCTCCTGCAGCACGGCGCGCACGACCTCCTCGTCCACGTGGCCCTTGTCGCGCTCCTCCATCAGCACCTGGCGCTGCACCTCGATGACCTGCTGGCGCACCCGGCGGAAGGTCTGCGCCCGGCGACGTCCGCGCTCGGCCTGCTCCTCCTCGTCCGCCCGGATCGCCTGGTGCATGGTCTCGGTCCGGGCCAGCAGGGGTCGGCGGATGCGCTCGTCCCACTCCTTGGCCTTGTCCTCCCCGATCCGTGGGACCAGCTTGACGACCAGCTCGTCGAGCCGGGCCAGCGCGGCCTCGGTCGACTTCTCCTGCAGGTGCAGCTCCTCCTCGGCGTCCCGCTGCGGCTGGTCATGGTCCTGCACGCCGAGCCGCCGGATCAGCCGGGGCAAGGTCAGTCCCTGCACCAGCAGGGTGCCGATGGTGACGGCGAAGGCGAGGAACTGGACGGCGCCGCGGTCCTCGAACGGCGCCCCGTCGACCTCGACCGGCAGGGCCGCTGCGGCGGCCAGGGTCACCACGCCGCGCATCCCGGTCCACGAGATGACCACCTGGTAGGTCCACGGTGGTCGCTTCGGGCGGGTGAGCCCGGACCACGACGGGCGCGGGACCCGGCGGAGCAGCTCCAGCCCGAACACGTAGCCGAACCGGACGAGGACGACCACGGCGAGGACTGCGACGGCGGCGGCCAGCAGGGAGGCGTTCGACCGGTCGGACTCCTGCACCGCGCGGAGGACGTAGCGCAGCTGCAGCCCGATCAGGGCGAAGACGACGGCCTCCAGCAGCAGGTCCAGGGAGGACCACAGCGGCCGCTCCTGCAGTCGGGTGGCATAGCCGGCCTCGGGTCCGCGGTGACCGAGGTACAGCCCGGCCGCCACGACGGCGAGCACGCCCGAACCGTGCAGCTCCTCGGCGAGCAGGTAGGCGGCGAACGGCACGATGAGCCCGAGCACCGACTCCACGACCGGGTCGTCCAGCCGCATCCGCAGCATGTGCACCAGCCAGCCCAGCACCAGCCCGGTGGCCACCCCGGCGATGACCGCGAGGGTGAAGGTGCCCGCCGCGGAGCTCCAGTCGACGCCGAGCAGGCTCCCGCTGGCGCCGAACACCCCGGCGAGGGCCACCTTGTAGAAGGTCAGCGCGGCGGCGTCGTTGATCAGGCTCTCCCCGGACAGCACGGTCATCACCGGCCGGGGGAGCCCCAGCTTGCGGCCGATGGAGGCGGCGGAGACCGCGTCCGGCGGGGCCACGATCGCGCCGAGCACGAGGGCGACCGGCATCGGCAGCCCGGGGACGACGACCTGGGCGACGAGCGCGACCACGATCGCGGTCACGAGCACCAGGCCGACGCCCAGCTGCGCGATCGGGTGGAAGAGGGCGCGGAAGCCGACGTAGGAGACCCCGAGCGCCGAGGAGTAGAGCAGTGGCGGCAGGACGGTGGCCAGCAGCAGCTCGCCGTCGATCTCCAGCTCGGGCACGCCGGGCACCAGGCTGACGACGAAACCGACCAGGACCAGGACCAGGGGCGTCTGCCAGCCCATCCGCCGGGACACCGCCGCCACCCCCACCGCGCCGAGTGCCAGCAGCAGCAGTTCGGCCGCGTCCATCCCCCACCTCTCGCTGTCGCCCGGCGTCGTCCGCCGGACCTGTCGGCGTCCATGGTGCTGGGTGCCGGACCGGCGGGCAGGACGAGTGCGGGGTGACGGGTCGTCCCCGAGGTCGTGAGCCCTGCTCAGCACCCGCGGCGCGGGGCGTACGGTCCCCCGGTGGACGAACGCCGAACCGGAGTGGCAGCCGGCCTCGCCGCGTACCTGCTCTGGGGCCTGTTCCCGCTGTACTTCCCGCTCCTGGAGCCGGCCGGCGGACTGGAGATCGTCGCCCACCGGGTGGCCTGGTCGCTGGTGTTCATCGGCCTGCTGCTGACCGTGCTGCGGGGGTGGTCGCAGGTCCGCGCCGCCTTCACCGACCGGCGGACGCTGCTGGTGCTCAGCGGGGCCGCGGTGCTCATCGTCGTCAACTGGCTGGTCTTCGTCTTCGCGGTGAACTCCGGGCACGTGGTCGAGAGCTCGCTGGGCTACTTCATCAACCCGCTGGTCAGCGTCCTGCTGGGGGTGGTGGTGTTCCGCGAGCGGCTGCGCCGGCTGCAGTGGGTGGCCGTGGCGCTGGCCGCCCTCGCGGTCGTCGTGCTCACCGTCGACTACGGCCACCCGCCGTGGATCGCCCTGGCCCTGGCCGGCTCCTTCGGTCTCTACGGACTGATGAAGAAGCTGGTCCGGGTGGAGGCCGCACCGGGGCTGTTCGTCGAGACGGCGCTGGTCTTCCTGCCAGCGCTGGTGGTGATCGGGGTGCTCGAGGGGCACGGCTCGGCCGCGTTCGGGCACGAGGGTGCCGGCAACGCGTTGCTGCTGGCCTCCTCCGGGGTCGCCACGGCTGTCCCGCTGCTGCTGTTCGCCGCGGCGGCGCGCCGGGTGCCGCTGTCGACGGTCGGGCTGCTGCAGTACGTGAACCCGTTGATCCAGCTCGCGATCGGCGTCTTCGTCCTGGGCGAGCCGATGCCGCCGGCCCGGCTGGTCGGGTTCGCGATCGTCTGGCTCGCGCTGATCGTGTTCACCGCGGACAGCTTGCGGCAGGCGCACAGCGCCCGCCGGGATGCTGCCGCGCCGGTACCGGTCGGCATCTGACGACGGCCTCGCACCGCTGCGCGCGCGAGCGGACTACCGTCGTGTGATTCGAACGACGCCGGCGGAGGCAGACCCCTGATGAGCAGCGAGACCGACAGCGAGCTGCGGAGCGCCCAGGCTGCGACCCCCCCACCGGCCCCGGACGCCGGGGCTGCCGGGACGGGTGGGACGCCCGGGGACGACGGTGTCGTGGGTCTGCCCGCCCGGGAACGCGAGATCCTGGCGTTCGAGCGGCAGTGGTGGCGCTTCGCCGGCGCCAAGGAGGAGGCCATCCGGGAGCGCTTCGGGATGTCCGCCACCCGCTACTACCAGGTGCTCAACGCGTTGGTCGACCGTCCCGAGGCCCTCGCGGTCGACCCGCTGCTGGTCCGCCGGCTGCGTCGGATGCGGGGGGCGCGCCAGCGGCAGCGCTCCGGGCGGGTCCTGGGCAGCGACCCCCTGCGCGACTAGCCTCTCTCACTGTGGGGAGGCATGTGGCACCAGGCAGTGACGGGATGCCGCCACCAGCGACCGGTGGTCGTCGGCGGCCCGAGGGCGACAGTGACGTCCGCCCGCGGCTGGGGCAGCCCGTGCGCGAGCCGCGCACCGACGCCGACGCCGACCTGCGCGGTGTCCTGACCCCCCTCGCGACCGAGCCGGCGACCGACGGCTCGCTGCCCCGGTCCAGCCGGGCGGACCGGCGCCGCGAGGGGCTGCTGCCCTCCGGCGAGGACCCGATGATCCGTCGGCCACCGGCCCGTCCCGCCGGGGGCCCGCCGCCCGGGGCCGGTCGCCGCCGCACGGACCTCGACCCGACGGCCGCACCCGGTCGGCCGCCCGAGACCGGCGAGCGCCGCCGGCCCCTCCAGCAGCCGGCCCTCCAGGCCCGGCCGGCCCCGGCCGCGCCGGCCGGCTCGCCGGCCCCGGGGCCGATGACCTCGGCGGCCTCACCGGCGATCGCCGGCGCCGACCGCCAGGTCCCGCCGTCGCCGCGTCGGGACGACGCCGTCCCGACGTCGCCGGGCGCTGGTGGATCGGGCGCCACCGCGGAGGACGTCGCCCGGCCGGACGCCGCGCCGCGCACCACCGGGATGCCGAGCTGGGCGGCCGAGCCCGGTCCGCCCACGCCGCCGCCGTACGACGTCACCCAGCGCGTCTCCGGGCAGGCCCCCGCCGAGTCGCCGTGGGGCTCGGCCCCCGCCACGCCGGTCGCGGCGCGGGCGTCCCGGACCGCCCCGCCCGAGGCCGCCGGGCCCGCCGCGCGACCGGTCCGCGCGGCACAGCCGCCCGCTCGGCCCCTCGCCCCGGCGGTGCCCCCGGGCGGCCGCCGGGCCCCAGCCCCGCAGGTCGTCCCGGAGCCAGACGTCGCCGGACCGGCTGCCGAGCCGGCTGCCGAGCCGGTCCGCCGGCGCGCCGACGTGCCGGTGGGCGGCCGGGCCGCCGCCCGGCTCGAGCGGCAGGCCGCCGAGGCCGCGCGCAAGAAGTCCGGCAAGCGCACCGGACCCCCCACGGGCCCTGGCATCGCCGCGCAGAGCGGTCCCGGTCGTGGCGGCGAGCCGGACGACGCCCCGCGGCGCTCGTCGAGCCGGGTCGTTCAGGGCCTGGTCGCCACGGTCGTGGTCGCCGTCGGCGTGCTGGGCTTCTGGTCCTTCACCTCGCCCGGGACGGCCGAGACCGCCGCGCAGACCCCGGCGACCAGCAGTGCGCCCGCGACCTCCGCGGCGGCGCTGCCGTCCCAGGAGACCGCTGCCCCGTCCGCTGCGACAGCCGCGACCCCGGTCGGGCCGGTGTCCTCGCCGATCACCGTGCTCAACAGCACGTCGATCAACGGCCTGGCCGGTGACATCGGCGACGCCTTCACCGCCGCCGGCTGGGAGGTCATCGGCACCGGCAAGTCACCGGTCGAGGACGTCGCCACCACCACCGTCTACTACACCGAGGGCGACCCGGTGCAGGAGCAGGCGGCCACCCAGCTGGCCGAGCAGTTCCCCGACGTCACCGGGCCCGTGGCCCGCTACTTCGACGTACCCGACGAGCCCGCCCCGGGTCTGGTCGTCGTCGCCACCGGGAACTGGCAGCCCTGATCCGTCGCCGGTGGAACCACGGGGCCGCCCCGTGCGTTGCCGCCGTCGTGCGCACCGCAGCAGGGCCGGCGACGGTCGGTCCCCGACCGGGCGCCCGCGCCGGGCTCGTCGTCCTCACCGTCCTGCTGGCACTGGCCGCCGTGCTCGCCGGCGGCACCCCGTCGGCGCGGGCCGCGACGGACGTCAGCACCGAGGACGCACGCATCCCCTCGGGCGCGGGCGCGGACGCCGTCGAGCTGGACACCACGCTGTACCTGCCCGGGTCCGCGACCGCCGCCGACCCGGCCCCCGCGGTCCTGCTGGCCCACGGCTTCGGGGGCAGCAAGGCCTCCGTCGCCGCCGACGCCCGCGACCTGGCCGGCCGGGGCTACGTCGTCCTGGCCTGGTCCGCCCGCGGCTTCGGCGCCAGCACCGGTCAGATCGGGCTGGACGACCCGAGGTACGAGGTGGCCGACGTCAGCACGCTGCTCGACGTCCTCGCGGAACGGGACGACGTGCTCCTCGACGGGCCCGGTGACCCGCGGGTGGGCATCGCCGGCGGCTCCTACGGCGGCGCCCTGGCGCTGCTCGCGGCCGCCTACGACCAGCGGGTCGACGCCATCGCGCCGCAGATCACCTGGAACTCGCTGACCACCGCGCTCTTCCCCGACCAGGCCGGCGTCGTCGACGGCGCTGCCTCGCCGGCGGCCACCCCGCGGACCTCCGCGGCCGGCGTCTTCAAGCGGCTGTGGTCCGGGTTGTTCTTCGGCGCCGGGTCGGTGCCCACCGGTGACGGCGTGCTCGGCGGGCTGCTCGGCGGCAGCAGGGACGGCGCCACGGCACCCGACCTCTCGACCGTCGACCCCGCCGCGGTGACCCAGGCGCTGACCTGCGGCCGGTTCCGCGCCGACATCTGCGCGGCCTACCAGTCCGCGGCCTCCACCGGCCGGCTCACCCCGGAGGTCGCCGCCGTCCTGGACCGCAGCAGCCCCGCTCCGGTGCTGGACCGGATCACCGCACCCACCCTGCTGGTGCAGGGCACCCAGGACTCGCTGTTCGGCCTGGGCGAGGCGGACGCGAACGCCCGCGGCATCGCCGCGAACGGCACCGAGGTCAAGGTCGTCTGGTACGCCGGCGGTCACGACAGCTCGACCTCCGACGCCGTCACCGCCGACCTGCGGGACCAGGTCGCCGGCTGGTTCGACCACCACCTGCGCGGCACCGGCCCCGACCCGGGGACCGGGTTCAGCTACCCGGCGCCCACCGGGCTCGGCAGCGGGGTCGGCACCGTGCAGGGCGGGCAGCAGACGGTCGACGCCGCCGCCTACCCCGGGCTGGCCGACGACGACCCGGTGCGCCGCACCGAGGTGGCTCTGCAGGGCTCGCCCCAGCCGGTGGTCACCCCGCCCGGTGGGAGCCCCGCCGCGTTGTCGACGCTGCCCGGTCTCGGCGGGGTGACCGCGGCGCTGGGTGGCACCACGCTGGAGATCCCCGGCCAGTTCGCCGCCTTCGACAGCGCCGAGCTCACCGATGCCGTCGACGTCGTCGGCGCACCGACGGTCACCCTCGAGGTCGCCGCCCCCGCCGGGACGGCGACGCTGTTCGCCAAGCTCTACGACGTCGGCCCGGACGGCTCGATGACGCTGCCCAGCGGCCTGGTCGCCCCCCTGGCGCTGACCGGGCTCTCCGCCGACCCGACCGCGCCGACCCGGGTCGCGGTCACGCTCCCCGGGATCGTGCACCGCTTCGAGGTCGGCCACACGATGCGGCTGCTGGTCTCCTCGACCGACCAGGCGTACGCGCTGCCGGCCGACGCGGCCGTCGACAGCGTCGGCCTGGCCGCGGGCACCTCGCTGGCCGTACCCGAGGTCCCCGGCCAGACCCAGGCCACCGCCGGCTCGGCCCGCTGGTGGGTGCTGCTCGCGGTGCTCGCCGCTCTCGCGCTGCTCGGCTGGCTGGCCGCCCGGCTGCTCGCCCGCCGCCGGAGCCGCCGGCTGGCGGTGACCTCGCCCGACGGGGAGGACGTGCCGCTGCGCTTCGTCGGGGTCAGCAAGGCCTACAAGGACGGGTTCGTCGCCGTCCGGGACCTCTCCTTCGAGGTGCGCCGCGGCCAGGTCCTCGGTCTGCTCGGGCCCAACGGCGCGGGCAAGACCACCTCGCTGCGGATGCTGATGGGGCTCATCCGCCCGACGGAGGGCCGCATCGAGGTGTTCGGGCACGCGGCCCGGCCCGGGGCCCCGGTGCTGTCCCGGCTGGGGTCCTTCGTCGAGGGCACCGGGCTGCTGCCGCACCTGTCCGGCCGGGACAACCTCGACCTGTACTGGGCCGCGACCGGCCGCCCGCGCGCCGACGCGCACATGGAGGAGGCGATCGAGGTCGCCGGGCTCGGCACCGCGATCGACAAGCGGGTGCGCAGCTACAGCCAGGGCATGCGCCAGCGGGTGGCGATCGCGCAGGCGATGCTCGGCCTGCCCGACCTGCTGGTGCTCGACGAGCCGACCAACGGGCTGGACCCGCCGCAGATCCACGCGATGCGCGAGGTGCTCCGCTCCTACGCCGACACCGGCCGCACGGTGATCGTCTCCAGCCACCTGCTGGCCGAGATCGAGCAGACCTGCAGCCACGTCGTCGTCATGGCCAAGGGGCAGAAGATCGCACAGGGCACCGTCGAGGAAATCGTCGGCACCGGGGGAGCGGTGCTCATCGGGCTCGCCGACGACGCCGACGCCGGCCGCGCCGCAGAGGTCCTCGAAGGCCTCCCCGGCACCGGTCCGGTGGAGCGCACCGACGAGGGGCTGGTCGTCGACCTCGGGCCGGTCGGCCGGGCGCAGGCCCTGACCGCGCTGGTCACCGCCGGGGTGGCGGTCGACCAGCTCAGCCCGCGCCGTCGTCTCGAGGACGCGTTCCTGTCGCTGGTGGGGGACTCGTGACCGAGGAGGGGGCCATGTCGGCCAACACGGCCACGGGTGCGGCGGCCGGGTACCGGCCGGACCGGACGCTGCGGCTGGGCGTCGAGCTCCGCCGGCAGTTCAAGCGGCGCCGGACGATCGGCGTCCTGGTGCTGATGGCCGCCCTGCCGCTGATCCTGATCGGCGCCCTGGCGCTGGGCGGCGCGGACGAGGCCGAGGCCAACGCGCGGGTCAACCTGGTCGACGTCGCGACGGCGAGCGGGCTGAACCTCACCTTGTTCACGCTGTTCGCGACCGCCGGCTTCTTCCTGGTCGTGGTCTTCGCCCTCTTCTTCGGCGACACGGTGGCCAGCGAGGCGTCCTGGGGGTCGCTGCGCTACGCGCTGGCCACGCCGGTGCCCCGGGCCCGGCTGCTCCGGCAGAAGTGGCTGGCCGCGCTGGTGATGTCGGTCGGTGCGCTGGTGCTGCTGGTCGTCGTGGCGCTGGTCGCCGGTGGCATCGCCTACGGCTTCGGGGACGTGCAGACGCCGGTGGGCGTCGCGCTGGAGCAGCGGACGGCGCTGGTCCGGCTGGTCGGCATGGTCGGCTACCTCGCCGTCCACCTGCTCGTCGTCGGCACGCTGGCGTTCTGGCTGTCGACGGTGACCGACGCCCCGCTGGCCGCGGTCGGCGGCGCGGTGTTCACCACCGTCGTGTTCGCGGTGCTGGAGGCCGTGGAGCAGCTGGGCAGCATCCGCGACTGGTTCCCGACGGCGTTCAACTTCGCCTGGACCGACCTGCTGCAGACCCCGGTCGACTCCGGTGACCTGTTCCGCGGCGTCGTCCAGGGGCTGGCCTGGTCGGCGCTGTTCACCGCCCTGGCCTTCCGCCACTTCGCCCGCAAGGACGTCACCTCCTGAGGCGGCGGGCCTTGGATCAGGTGACCTGATCCAAGGCCGTCCCACCGCACCAGCGTTGGTGCAGGAGGACGCCCTTTGATCAGGTGACCTGATCCACGTCAGAGGCTGGCGAGCACCGCCTGGGCCCAGCCCTCGCCCATGGGCCGGTCGGTCACCGCGGCGTTCGGGACGGCGGCGAGCAGTTCGCCCATGCCCGTCACCGCCGCCCCGTTCGCGGTGACCCACAGTCGGCGCACCGCCCCCGCCATCTCCAGGTCGCTGACGCTGTCACCCACCGCGACGGCGTCGTCCGCGGTCAGCCCGCGGCGGGCGAGGTCCCAGGTGATGGCCGCTCCCTTGGAGATCCCGCGCGGCATGAGGTGGTAGACGTGCGGCGGCAGCGCGTCGTCGTCCAGGGTCATCCGCGGGGTCGCCGGGACGGCGCCGTTGTCGTTCATCGTCAGCCAGCCCCAGCCGCGCTCGGCCAGCCACCGGTCGACGGCGGCGGCGTCGACCCGGCCGCGGAGCAGCGCGTCCGCCGAGTGCGCGGTGTGCCAGGGCTCGTGCCACTCCAGCCGGCCGGGGTGCGCGGCGGTCAGCGCCTCGACCACGCCGAGTTCCGCCATCACCGACACCGGCGTGCGGCCGGCGTACCGCTCGGGCAGCTCCCCGGTCAGCAGGTGCGTCTCCCGGCCGCCGGACCAGCTGACCAGCGACCCCAGCTCGGAGATCGCGCCGTCCGCGGCGAAGATCCGCGCGGCCTCGACCAGCTGCGCGTGCGTCCGGCCGCTGACCAGCACCAGGACGACGCCGGCCCGGTGCAGCTCGAGGAGGGCGTCGGCCGGGGTCGGGGTGAGGGCCCGGCCGGCGCTGTGCCAGAAGGACCCCCGGGGGCCGACCATCGTGCCGTCCAGGTCGGTGTAGACGATGCGCGTGGTCACCCGGTCATCCTGACCGGGTCCCGGTCCGACCCCCCGCCCCGGGTAGGCTCGCCGCGTTCCACTCATCCAGAGGGGCAGAGGGACACGGCCCGATGAAGCCCCGGCAACCGCCGTGCGCACTCCTGCGCACGAGAGGTGCCACATCCGTCCCGCGCGGCTCGACGGCCCGGCGCGGGGAAGATGAGGAGGTAGTCGTCGTATGACCATGACCGCTCCCGGTTCCGCCCAGGCAGATGTCACCGAAGGCGGCCCGGTCCCCCCGAACCCGGCCCGCGGCCTGGTCTGCCGCAACTGCGGCGCCACCTTCGGGCTCATCGCCGAGCACGCGTGCGCGGAGTGCTTCGGCCCGCTGGAGGTCGACTACGACCCCGCGATCATGCGGGCGGTGACCCGCCAGCAGATCGAGGCCGGGCCGCAGAACATCTGGCGCTACGCCGCCCTGCTGCCCGTCGGCCACGACCCGGCCGACCGGGTCACGCTCGACCCGGGCATGACGCCGCTGGTGCGGGCCGACCGGCTGGCCGCCGAGCTCGGCATCACCGGCGGGCTGTGGGTGAAGGACGACTCGGCCAACCCGACCCACTCCTTCAAGGACCGCGTGGTCAGCCTGGCCGCCACCGCGGCCAAGGGGTTCGGCTACGCCAAGATCGCCTGCGCCTCGACCGGCAACCTGGCCAACTCCGTCGCGGCGCACGCCGCCCGGATGGGGCTGCCCTCCTTCGTCTTCGTCCCCAGCGACCTCGAGCCCGGCAAGATCGTCCAGTCCGCGGTCTACGGGCAGGCGCTGGTCGCCGTCGACGGCTCCTACGACGACGTCAACCGGCTGACCAGCGAGCTCGCCGAGACCGACGAGTTCGAGGACACCGCCTTCGTCAACCAGAACGTCCGGCCCTACTACGCCGAGGGCTCCAAGACGATGGGCTACGAGATCGCCGAGCAGCTCGGCTGGCGGATCCCGGCCCAGGTGGTCATCCCAATGGCGTCCGGGTCGCTGCTGACCAAGGTCGACAAGGCCTGGCGCGAGCTCGTCGCCGCCGGCATCGTCGAGGACACCGGCTGGAAGGTCTTCGGCGCGCAGTCCGCCGGCTGCGACCCCATCGCCACCGCCTTCGACAACGGCTGGGACGTCGTGAAGCCGGTCAAGCCGACCGGGATCGCGAAGTCGCTGAACATCGGCAACCCCGCCGACGGCCCCTACGCGCTGGACGCGATCCGGCGCACCGGCGGGTCGGTCGCCCGGGTCGGGGACGACGAGATCGTCGCCGGCATCCGCGACCTGGCCCGCACGACCGGCGTCTTCGCCGAGACCGCCGGCGGCGTCACCACCGCGGTGCTGCGCAAGCTGGTCGAGGGCGGGCTGCTGGACCCGGCGCAGGAGACCGTCGTCCTGAACACCGGCGAGGGGCTCAAGACCCTCGACCCGCTGCTCCCGGTCGTCGGCCCCTCGCACCACGTGCAGCCGTCGCTGAGGTCGCTGCGCGAGGCCGGCCTCATCTCCTGACGGCCCCGTCCCGAGGCTCGGCCCGAGCCTGCGAGGGTCGAGGAGGACGGGGTCCTTCTGGCGCGGTACCACACCCCCGAGGGAGACGTGCAACGGACCGGTGACCTGGGGTCTTCGGTCCTGTACCGTTCCGCGCGGTTCGAGTTCCACGTTCGTGTCCGACGGGCGGAAGAGCGAGACCCGACCCTCGATCAAGAGGTGTCGTCCGCACGCACGAACGTGGGAGCACACGTGGCACAGGGCACCGTGAAGTGGTTCAACGCCGAGAAGGGCTTCGGCTTCATCGCCGTCGACGGCGGCCAGGACGTCTTCGTCCACTACTCGGCCATCCAGATGGACGGGTACAAGAGCCTCGAAGAGGGCCAGCGGGTCAGCTTCGAGGTCGTCCAGGGCGAGAAGGGTCCGCAGGCCGACGCGGTCCAGTCCGTCTGAGGTCGTTCCACCACGAGGCCCGGTCCCCTTCGGGGGCCGGGCCTCGTCGCGTTCCCGGGGCGGGCAGGGTCCGGGAACAAGCCGTCCCGACCCCCCGTTCTTGCACTCGCACAGGTCGAGTGCCAGACTTCGGTTTGGCACTCGGGGTACCTGAGTGCCAACCAGGTCGGAACGGTGAGGCACTGGTCGTGCGCCGCAGGAGGTGCACGCAACCGGTGTCGTCCGTCGCGGGCGCCGGACCTGACCGTGCCAGCGATCCACGCATGGAGGACATCACCACATGGCCAAGATGATCGCGTTCAACGAAGAGGCGCGCCGCGGCCTCGAGCGGGGCATGAACACCCTCGCCGACGCCGTCAAGGTGACCCTCGGCCCCCGTGGCCGGAACGTCGTGCTCGAGAAGAAGTGGGGCGCGCCCACCATCACCAACGACGGTGTGAGCATCGCCAAGGAGATCGAGCTCGAGGACCCGTGGGAGAAGATCGGGGCCGAGCTCGTCAAGGAGGTCGCCAAGAAGACCGACGACGTCGCGGGTGACGGCACCACCACCGCCACCGTGCTCGCCCAGGCCCTCGTCCGCGAGGGGCTGCGCAACGTCGCCGCCGGCGCCAACCCGATGGCCCTGAAGAAGGGCATCGAGAAGGCCGTCGCCTCGGTCTCCGAGTACCTGCTGTCGACCGCCAAGGACGTCGAGACCAAGGAGCAGATCGCGGCCACCGCCTCGATCTCCGCCGCGGACCCGGCCATCGGCGAGCTCATCGCCGAGGCGATGGACAAGGTCGGCAAGGAAGGTGTCATCACCGTCGAGGAGAGCAACACCTTCGGTCTCGAGCTCGAGCTCACCGAGGGCATGCGCTTCGACAAGGGTCACCTGTCGGCGTACTTCGTGACCGACACCGACCGCATGGAGACCGTGCTCGACGACCCGTACATCCTGGTCGTCAACTCGAAGATCTCCTCGGTCAAGGACCTGCTCCCGCTGCTGGAGAAGGTCATGCAGTCCGGCAAGCCGCTGGCCATCATCGCCGAGGACGTCGAGGGCGAGGCCCTGGCGACCCTGGTGGTCAACAAGATCCGCGGCACCTTCAAGTCGGTCGCCGTCAAGGCCCCCGGCTTCGGTGACCGTCGCAAGGCCATGCTGGCCGACATCGCCATCCTCACCGGTGGTCAGGTCATCAGCGAGGAGGTCGGCCTCAAGCTGGACAACGCCGACCTGTCGCTGCTGGGCCGGGCGCGCAAGTTCGTCACCACCAAGGACGAGACCACGATCATCGAGGGCTCGGGCGAGGCCGACGCGATCCAGGGTCGGGTCAACCAGATCCGCGCCGAGATCGAGAAGTCGGACTCCGACTACGACCGCGAGAAGCTGCAGGAGCGCCTGGCCAAGCTGGCCGGCGGTGTTGCGGTGATCAAGGCCGGGGCGGCGACCGAGGTCGAGCTCAAGGAGCGCAAGCACCGCATCGAGGACGCGGTGCGCAACGCCAAGGCCGCCGTCGAGGAGGGCATCGTCGCCGGTGGTGGCGTCGCCCTGGCGCAGGCCACCACCGTCGCGTTCGAGAAGCTCGAGCTCGAGGGTGACGAGGCGACTGGTGCCAACATCGTGCGCGTCGCGCTCGAGGCCCCGCTGAAGCAGATCGCCATCAACGCCGGCCTCGAGGGTGGCGTCGTGGCGGAGAAGGTCCGCAACTCCGAGACCGGCTGGGGCCTCAACGCCGCCTCCGGCGAGTACGTGGACCTGGTCGCGGCCGGCATCATCGACCCGGCCAAGGTCACCCGCTCGGCGCTGCAGAACGCCGCCTCCATCGCGGCGCTCTTCCTCACCACCGAGGCCGTCATCGCCGACAAGCCGGAGAAGAACGCCCCGGCCATGGCCGGTGCCGGCGACGGTGGCATGGGCGGCATGGACTTCTGACGTCCTCACCGCTCAGCGCCAGCTGACACTGCACCACCCGCACCGCCCGACAGGGGCGGTCCGCTTCGGCGGGCCGCCCCTGTCGGCGTCCGCGGGCCCTGTCGCGCGTACTCCCGCGCCCGAAAGCGCGGGTGGAGCGCGTCGATGCACAGGTCCAGCAACCGGGCCGGGGAGTCGGTCATGGCCGAGCGGGGTAGGCGGGCGGCGTGACGGTGGTGATCGGGACGTCGGGGTGGCAGTACCGCGACTGGCGCGGCCGCTTCTACCCCCCGGCGCTGCCGCAGCGGCTGTGGCTCGAGCACCACGCGGCGCACTTCGCCACCGTCGAGAGCAACAACGCGTTCTACCGGCTGCCGGAGCGGACGACGTTCGAGGCCTGGCGCGAGCGCACCCCGCCGGACTACCGCTGGGCGGTGAAGGCGTCGCGCTTCCTGACCCACCTCAAGCGGCTGCGCGAGCCCGAGGAGCCCGTGGCCCGGCTGATGGAGCGCGCGGCCGGCCTCGGGGACCGGCTCGACGTCGTCCTGCTGCAGCTGCCGCCCACCCTCAAGGCCGACGTCGACCTGCTCAGCCAGTGCCTCGGGCAGTTCCCGCCCGGCACCCGGGTCGCGGTGGAGCCGCGGCACGACAGCTGGTGGACCGACGAGGTCCGTGCCCTGCTCGAGCGGTACCAGGCGGCGCTGTGCTGGGCCGACCGCGCCGAGCAGCCGGTCGCGCCGCTGTGGCGCACCGCGGACTGGGGCTACCTGCGGCTGCACACCGGCGCCGAGGGCTGGGGCTACCGCCCGGAGACCCTGCAGCTGTGGGCGCAGCGCCTCGCCGACACCTACGGCGACGACGACGTCCTGGTCTACTTCAACAACGACCCCGGCGGCGCGGCGACGGTCGACGCCGTCACCTTCGCCGGCGCCGTCCGCGCCACCGGAGGGGAGCACACCCGGGTGCCGACTCCTGCCCAGGCCAGCGGCGCGGCCTGGCCGCCGAAACCGCCGCCCAAGACCCGTCAGAGGACGGCGTCGTCCTCGGCGAAGGCCACGCCCAGCTGACCGGCGGCCTGCTCGAGCACGCTCTGGACGGCGAGGGTGTCGGCCAGCGGCATCACCGCGCTCTCGGTCCGCCCCGCCCGCAGGCACTCGGTGACCTCGATCAGCTCGTGCGCGTAGCCCGCGCCGAGCTGCGGGACCGTGATCTCCTCCGGGTCGGCGTCGACCCGGTGCAGCACGATCGTCTGCGGGTGGTGGAAGCGGGGGAGCACGTCGATCCAGCCCGCCGTCCCGAACACCCGGGCCTGCCCGGGCAGCGCGTTGCGCAGCGAGGTGGTCAGCGTCGCGGAGCGGCCGTCGGCGTAGCCGAGCAGCAGGGCCGCCTCCGCGTCGACGCCGGTCGGGAAGCGGGACCCGGTCGCGGTGACGGTGTCCGGGTCGCCGAGCAGCATCTGCGCCCAGGAGACGACGTAGACACCCAGGTCCAGCAGCGCGCCGCCGCCGAGCTCGAGCGCGAACAGCCGGTCGGTCGGGTCGAACTCGCGCTGCACGCCGAGGTCGGCTTGCACCGAGCGCACCTCGCCGATGGCGCCGTCGGCGATCAGCTCGCGCAGCCGGACGACGGCCGGCTGGAACCGGGTCCACATCGCCTCCATCGCGAAGACGCCGGTCTCCCGGGACAGCTCCACCACCTCGCGGGCGCCGGCCACCGTCGCGGTGAACGCCTTCTCGACCAGCAGCGCCTTGCCCGCGCGCAGGGCGCCCAGTGCGATCGCGTGGTGCTGCGGGTGCGGGGTCGCGACGTAGAGGACGTCGACCCCCGCGTCGGCCAGGACGTCGGCGTACGAGCCGTGCGCCCGCTCGATGCCGTGCCGGGTCGCGAAGTCCTGCGCGCGCTCCAGGGACCGCGAGGCGACCGCGACCACCCGGGCCCCGTCGACGACGGCGAAGTCCTCGACCACCTTCTCCGCGATGCGGCCCGGCCCCACGACTCCCCAGCGGATCTCCTCGGTCACCCCTCAGACGCTAGCGGGGACCCGAACCGGAGGAGGTTGCCGTCCGGGTCGACGTGGCTGCCCTCGCGCACTCCCCAGGCCTTGGGGGTGGGCGTCGTCGTCCCGGGTCCGGCCCACGAGGAGGCGACCGCGTCGGCGTCCGGCACGTGCAGGTAGACCTCCGCGCCGGCCGCGTCCGGATCGACCGTGAGGTGCAGCTCCAGGCCGGACCAGGCGGCGAAGCCGTAGGTGTCGTCGTGCCGGCTGGTCGTGAACCCCAGCGCGGCGTAGTGGGCCAGCGCCCGGTCCAGGTCGGTCACCGGCAGGACCGGGGAGGCGCGCACCTCGGAGGTCATGCAGGCAGACTGGCACGGTGAGTGTGCTGATCGACACCCCCGTGTGGCCGTGGCGGGGGCGGCGCTGGTCGCACCTGGTCAGCGACACCGACTACGACGAGCTGCACGCCTTCGTGGCCGAGCACCTGGGCATGCCGCGCCGGGCGTTCCAGGGTGACCACTACGACGTCCCGGAGGAGCTCTACGCGGTGGCGGTGGCCGCCGGCGCGGAGGCGGTCGGCAGCCGGGAGCTGCTGCAGCGGCTGCTCGCGGCGGGGTTGCGGCTCAGGAAGGGCGCGCGCGCAGCAGGCTGAGCTCGGCGGCCAGGTTGGCGCGCGCGGGCGCGGTCCACTGCTCGGCCGCCGCCGGCGTGCGGAACAGTGCGGGCAGCGCGAGCAGGTGCTCCAGGACGGCGATCCGCCCGGCGGTGAACTCGGCGTCGGAGAGGTGCCCGTACTCCTCGCGGACCGCGGAGGCGTAGGCGACGTACGCCGGCGCCGGGCTGGCGAGCACGGCGAGGTCGGCGTCGCAGAGCACCGCGCCGTTGGCGTCGTCCGGCTGCGGGTCGTGCCCGGCGGTGAGCAGCACCAGGCGCTCGACCTCGGCGACCGTCGCGTCGTCCACCAGGCCGACCAGCCCGATCCGGGCGCGCCCGGCGCTGACCTCCTCGTTGTCGCCGCGCGCCGGGTCGTACGCGACGTCGTGGTACCAGGCGGCCAGCCGGACGGCGGCCGGGTCGGCGGCTGCCCCGGCGAGGGAGTCGATGATGCCGAGGACCGCGGTCAGGTGCGCGAGGTCGTGGTACCGCCGGTGCGGCTCGCTCCACGCGCCGACGACGGCGGCCCACTCGGTGCGGGAGGTGGGGGAGTCCCCGGCCAGCTGCGTCCAGTGCTCGAAGTCGACGCCGGCCACGCCTGGAGTCTGGCACGACGGGCGGTCGCCACCGTCCCGGCCAGGGGCGACCGCGGTTCCGACCGAGGCGTGCCCAGGTGCCCGCTCCGTGACGCGGGTAGAGTCGCAGAGGTCCGGGCCGGGCGACCTGTGTCCCCGGGCTCCACTGGATAACTGCCGCCGCGGAACACCGCCCCGACCTCGGTCGGGGGCTGGAGCCGCGGATGTGCAAACCGCCGCGAGGCGACCAGCGTCCGGTCCGGACCCAGACGCAGAACGGCCCCTCTCCCGCAGGAGAGGGGCCGTTCTGCGTTGCCCGGGGTCCTTCCTCAGTCCTCGGTCTGCCCGAGCAGCCAGCCGTGCTCACCGGTCAGCGCGTTGGCCTCCACCGGCCCCCAGGAGCCGGGGGCGTAGGGGTGCACCTGGGGGCGGTCGTCGAGCACCGGCTGCAGCGCCCGCCAGGTCTGCGCCAGGCCCTCGCTGGTGGTGAACAGCGACCGGTCGCCGATCAGCACGTCGTGGATCAGCGACACGTAGGGCGCCAGCGGCTCACCGCCCGGGATCTTCGACAGGTCCAGCGAGACCCGTGCCGGGGCCATCGCCAGGTCCGGGCCCGGCTTCTTGGCCATCACGTCGATGTCGACGGCGCCCGCGCCGGCCAGCGACAGCGAGACCACGTTGCCGTTGGCGGGCACGTCGTTGACCGGGCCCTTCGGGCGGTGCAGCACCAGGCTCACCCGCTGCTGCTTGGCGGCCATCCGCTTGCCGGTGCGCAGCAGGAACGGGACGCCGCGCCAGCGGCCGGAGTCGATGAACAGCCGGGCGGCCACGTAGGTGTCGGTGGCGCTGTCGTCCGGCACGCCGTCCAGCTCGCGGTAGCCCTCGAACTGCCCCAGGACGACGTCCTCGGGTGCGAGCGGGCGGAAGTTGGCCAGCACCGACTCGCGCGCGGAGAGGATGTCGTTGGCCGAGAAGCTGACCGGCGGCTCCATGGCGACCTCGGCGGCGACCTGGAACAGGTGGGTGACCAGCATGTCCAGGGTCGCGCCGGTGGCGTCGTAGAAGTCGGCCCGGTCGGCGACGTCGAGGTCCTCGGGGACGTCGATCTGCACCTGCGCCACGTGCTCGCGGCTCCACATGGGTTCGAAGAGGCCGTTGGCGAACCGCAGCGCGTGCAGGTCCTGGGTGCCCTCCTTGCCCAGGAAGTGGTCGATCCGGAAGACCTGCTCCTCGTCGAAGACGGAGTGCACCAGGTCGTCGAGCTCGCGGAACCCCTCCGGCGAGGCGCCGAACGGCTTCTCGTAGACGACCCGGGCGCCCTCGCCGAGACCGTGGGCGCCCAGCGCCCGGGTGTAGTCGGTGAAGGCCTTGGGCGGCAGGGAGAGGTAGTGCACGAGCTGGGCGTCGTCCCCGATCTCCTTGCGGGCGGTGGCGACGGCGTCCAGCAGCTGGCCCGGGTCGTCGGCGGTGAACCCGCCGCCGGCGAAGCGCAGCCGCTCGGCGAAGTCGTCCCAGGGGCCGTCGTCCGGGTCGGGCCCGAACTCCTCCAGCGCGCTGCGGACGTGCTCGACGAACTCCTCGTCGGTGCGCTCGCCACGCCCGCTGCCGATCAGCCGCCAGTCCTCGGGGAGCAGGCCGTGCTGGGCCAGCTCGAAGAAGGCCGGCAGCACCATCCGGCGGGCCAGGTCGCCGGTCGCGCCGTAGAGCACGAAGACGGTGGGGGTCAGCTCGTTCGTCCCGGTGGGGGGCACGGTGCTCCTCTCGCTGGGCGCCGCTGCGACGCCCTCGGTGGTCGGTGTGCCCGACGGTGAGTCCCCACGCCGGTGAGGTGGACGACCCGTGGAGCAACTGCGTTGGGTGGAACCACGGACGGCCGGGCCGCAGTCCCGGTGCGACGGGACGTCGTCGTCCCCTGCTGTTCCTACCCACTACCGCGGCGCTCATCCCGCTCTCCGGCGGGCGGGACGACGGGCCCGAGGGCGACGCGCCGCCGCCCCGCTCAGCTCGCCCTCAGGATGCCGCGGGTGCCCAGGGTCACTAGCGTTGCGGACACCGACGTCCGCAACGAAGGGGATCCTCATGGCCGGCTCGGTGCAGCAGGCACCCCCCGCGCCGCACCGCCTGCCGGTGCGCACGCTGGTCTCGGCCAGCATCGGCAACGCCGTGGAGTGGTTCGACTGGACGGTCTACGCGACGTTCGTCGTCTACTTCTCGACCCAGTTCTTCCCCAAGGAGAACGAGGCGCTGGCGCTGATCGGTGCGACGTCGGCCTACGCGCTGGCGTTCTTCTTCCGGCCGCTGGGTGGCTGGCTGCTCGGCCGGTTCGCCGACCTGCGCGGCCGCAAGGCCGGGATGCTGCTCACCATCCTGCTGATGGCCGGCGGCTCGCTGGTGATCGCCATCCTGCCCACGTACGAGCAGGTCGGCTGGTTCGCGCCGATCTTCCTGCTGCTGGCCCGGATCGCGCAGGGCATGTCGCTGGGTGGTGAGGTCTCCAACGCCTCGGCCTACCTGGCCGAGATCGCCCCGCCGGCCCGCCGCGGCCGGTACTCCGCCTTCTTCTACATCTCCACCGGCACCGCGCTGCTCGTCGCCTCCCTGCTCGGTGTGCTGCTCACCAACGTGCTCGACGACGACCAGCTCCGCTCCTACGGCTGGCGCATCGCCTTCGCCGCCGGCGGCCTGCTCGGCATCGTGGGGCTGTGGCTGCGCCGGTCGCTCAGCGAGACCGAACAGTTCGAGGAGAACGCGGCCAAGGCGAGGGCGACCAAGAACCCGCTGCTGCTCACCATCAAGGAGCACCCGCGGGCGGTGCTGCAGCTGTGCGCCTTCACCATGCTGTCGACGCTGTCGTACTACACGTTCTTCAGCGCGCTGACGCCGTTCGCCATCAACTTCCGGGACGCCGACGCCAACGACGTCTTCCTGGCCCTGTCGATCGGCACGGCGCTGTTCATCGCCTGCTGCTACCCGTTCGGGGTGCTGTCGGACCGGTTCGGCCGCAAGCCGCAGATGCTGGTGTGGTCCGCAGCGATCGCGGTCCTCATCGTCCCGCTGTCGTTCCTGGTGCGGGACCAGCTCGCGTCGCTGGTCGTGGTGTTCAGCGTCGGCCTGGTGCTCTACGCCCTGCTGGCCTCCATCGCCCCGGCGATCATGAGCGAGCTGTTCCCGACCGAGCTGCGGGCGACCGGCATCGGCGCCTGGTACAACCTCACGGTCGCCGTCTTCGGCGGGACGGCGCCGCTGGTCATCACCGCGCTGTCCGAGGCCGACCACCCGCTCTGGTTCTTCTGGTACGTCGCCGTGGCCGCGGTCGTGGCGTTCTGCGCAATCCTCACCCTCCCCGAGACCAAGGGGAGCGAGCTCCGCTGAGGCCCGTCTGAGGTCCCACCAGGAGCACCTCAGACCGTCCTGAGCCGGCAGGACTGCCTGGTCGACCGATGCCCGGGGCACGCCCTCAGGACGACCGTCCTCCTCGTTCCACCCGGACGAGACGAGGAGACGGTCATGACCGCGAACTACCCCAACCCCGCACTGGAGGCCGAGCTGGCCTACCGCCGCGAGCGCATCGCGCAGGCCTTCGCCGCCGGCAGCCGCCGCGGCTCCTGGACGTCCCGGCGGCGGCGGACGCGCTGAGCGTGCGCCCGGACCTGTCGGCGGCTTCTGCCACGATCGGTGGCATGCCGCGCTGGGACGAGGGTCCGCTGGTGGGCCGTGCCGACGAGCTGGCCCGGTTGATGGCGCACGTGGACCGCGCGGTCGACGGCCGCCCCTCGGCCGTGCTGGTCGCCGGCGACGCCGGCGTCGGCAAGACCCGGCTGCTCGACGAGCTGTCCCGCCGGTCGGCCGAGCGGGGCGTGCGGGTGCTCAGCGGGCACTGCGTGGACCTCGGCGACGTCGGCCTGCCGTACCTGCCCTTCGTCGACCTGCTGCGCCCGGTCGCGGCCGATCCGGAGCTGAGCCCGGTGCTGGCCGGCCACCCGGTGCTGGCCGGGCTGCTGACCGGCCGGCCGGGCGCCCCGGTGACCGGCACGCCGGACGACGATCCCGACCGGGGCAGCCCGCTGGGCCGGGGCGCGTTGCGCCCGCCGACGGACGACGGCCGGCTGCAGCTGTTCGAGGCGGTCGCCGCGCTGCTGGCCGAGGTGGCCGCCGGCCGGCCGCTGCTGGTGGTGCTGGAGGACCTGCACTGGGCGGACCGGTCCAGCCGGGACCTGCTGCGGTACCTGCTCGCCCGGCTGCTCGCGCGGCTGGTCGACGAGCCGATCACCGTCGTCGTCTCCTACCGCGCCGACGACCTGCACCGGCGGCACCCGCTGCGGCCGCTGCTGGCCGAGCTGGTGCGGCTCCCCGGCGTCGAACGGCTGACCCTGGAGCCCCTGCCCGACGCGGACGTCGGCGCACTCGTCCGCGGGCTGGCGGCCACCTCCGGCGGGGTCGCCGAGGGCACGGTGGAGGACGTCGTGGCCCGGGCCGAGGGCAACGCCTTCTACGCCGAGGAGCTGCTGGCGGCCGGGCTGGCCGGCGAGGTGTTGCCGATGGGGCTGACCGACGTCCTGCTCGCCCGGGTGGAGCAGCTGAGCCAGGAGGCCCAGCAGGTGCTGCGGGTCGCTGCGGTCGCCGGCCGGCAGGTGCGCCACGAGCTGGTCTCCGCGGTCTCCTGGCAGTCCCCGGAGGAGACCGAGCGGGCGCTGGGCGAGGCGGTGCACCACCACCTGCTGGTCGTCTCCGACGACGGCCGTTACCGCTTCCGGCACGCGCTGCTGCGCGAGGCGGTGCTCGCCGACCTGCTGCCCGGGGAGCGGGTGCGCCTGCACGCCGAGGTCGCCGCACACCTGACCAGGCACCCCACCGCCGGCACCGCGGCCGAGCGGGCGCACCACGCGCGGGAGAGCAACGACCTGCCCGGTGCGCTGAGCGCCTCGCTGGAGGCGGCCGCCGCCGCCCGGCGGGTCGGGGCGCCGGCCGAGCAGCTGCAGCACCTGGAGGCCGTGCTCGCGCTCTGGGCCGCCGTGCCCGACGCCGCCGAGCGCGCCGGGCGGGAGCAGTGGGCGCTGCTGCTGGACACCGCCGCCGCGGCCCGGGCCGGAGGGGAGCTGCACCGGGCGGTCGCGCTGCTGCGCTCCGCGCAGCGGCTGCTCGGCCCGGACGGCGACCCGGAGGCGCGGGCGCGGGTGCACTACACCCTCGCCCAGGGGCTGACCCGGATCGAGGAGACCGCCGAGGCGCTGCGCGAGGCCGAGCGGGCGATGCAGCTGGTGCCGGCCGAGCCGCCGTCGGTGGTCCGCACCTGGGCGGCAGCCACCCACGCCCGCACGCTCTACGCAGCCGGCCGCATCGCCGAGGGCGACGCCGCGGCCGACGAGGCGCTCGCGGCCGCCGACGCGCTGGGGCTGGACGGGGCGTGGGCCGACACCGCGGTCTCGCTGGCCCGGGTGGAGGGCACCGGCGACCTGCCGACCGTGCGCGCCCGGCTGCACGAGGCGCGGCTGCGGGCCGAGCGGTCCGGGGACGCCGACGTCGAGAGCCGGGCGTGGTTCAGCCTGGCGATCGTCGCCTACGAGGCCGGTCAGGTCGGCGAGACGCTGGAGCACGCGCGCGCCGGCCTCGCCCGCGCCCGGGAGCTGGGCGTCGAGTGGTCCTTCTACGCCGCCGAGCTCCGCCACCTGGAGGTCGTCGCCCGGTACGTCGGCGGTGACTGGGACGGCAGCCTGGCGGCGGCCGACGAGCTCGCCCGGGTGCCCGACATGGCGGCGCACGTGCGCGCCGACGGGCTGCTGGTGCTGGTCGGCCGGGGTGACCCGGCGGCCCACGAGCGGCTGGCGTGGGCGCAGGGGCTCACCACGCGGTGGGACGCGCACGTGCTGCTCATGCTGGCCACCGTCTCGGCCGAGATCGAGCTCGCCGCGGCGGCGGGGAACGCCCGGACGGCGGCCGACCGGGCGCGCTGGGCGGACGCCCGGCTGCAGGCGTTGTGGGGCGAGGACCGGCCGGCGACGGTGCGACTGGTGGCCACGGCGGTGGGCGCGGTCGCCGACGCGGCGGCCGCCGCCCGCGGGAGCGGGGACCAGGAGGCGCTGGCCGGATGGGTGGCCGAGGGGGAGGCCCTCGCGGAGCTGGCGCGGACGGCGGCGCGCGCCCACGCGGCGATCGGCGAGCTCGGGGTCGAGGCGCAGGCCTGGTGCGCGCGGCTGGAGGCCGAGCTGGGCCGGCTGCGGGGAAGTGGGTCGCCGGAGGCGTGGCAGCAGGTGGTCGAGCTGTTCGGGTACGGGCACGTGTTCGAGCAGGCACGGTCCCGGTTCCGTCTGGCCCAGGCGCTGCTGGCGGCCGACGACCGGCCCGGGGCCGCCGCCGAGCTGACGGCGGCGCACGAGGTGGCGGTGCGGCTGGGGGCGGTGCCGCTGCGCACCGCGATCGAGGCGCTGGCCCGCCGGGGGAGGCTGGCGCTGCCCGGGTTGCCGCGGGCGGCGGAGGCCTCCGCGGTGCTGACCCCGCGGGAGGTGGAGGTGCTGGCCCTGATGGCGCAGGGGCGGACCAACCGGCAGATCGGCGCTGAGCTGTTCATCAGCGAGAAGACGGCCAGCGTGCACGTCAGCAACATCCTGGCGAAGTTCGGTGCCTCCGGCCGCACCGAGGCGGTCGCCCTGGCCGCCGCCCGCGGCCTGCTCTGACATGGCGACCCTGACGGGCCGCACCGCGGTCAGGTGCCGTCCCCGGCCGCGCTGAGCCGCTTCGCCGCTCGGTCGCGGGACCCTCCGGGCCCCACTCCTCACGGTCTCCAGGCATTCGTCAGCGGGTCCGGCGGCGTGGCCGCATGTCAGCCGGCAGCCGGGGGCGTGCGGGGGCTGCTGAGCCGGCCGCGCAGACGCTCGACCCACTCGTCGAGCAGGTTGGTCCGGTCGGCCGGGCCGGCGGGGGCCGGCGGCATGAGCACCCAGAGGAGCAGGTAGACCGGGATGCCCGCCCCACCGGCGAGCGTGAGGCCGGCGAAGGCCGCCCGCCACAGGAGCGCGTCGACGCCGGTGTGCTCGGCGAGGCCGCCGCTCACACCGCCGAGCATCATGTCGGTGCGGCTGCGGCGCAGCGGCGGGCGAGCGGTCGGGCCGGCCGGTGGGAGCTGCGTAGGGCCGGTCGGGGCAGCGGAGAACGGGGTCGATGTCATGCTCCGAGCCTGCGCGCCGCGAGCCTCCCGGCACATCGGTGAACGCCCGGACCCGCCCCGGATCCCAGGACTCAGGGATCCCCCTGGTGACGTACGCCTGGGGACCGTGAGGAGTGGGGTCCGGAGGGTCCTTCTCCTCAGAGCATGGTGCGGAGGCGCTCCCGGCGGGCACGCAGGACGTCGACCGACGCCGAGGCCGACGGGGGCCCGGGCACCGACTGGCGCAGCTGGGTGTGCACGACGGCCTGCGGTTGCGAGGTCTTCGCCGCGATCCGGTTCACCAGCCGGTTGATCTCCCGGCGCAGCTCGGCGACGTCCCGCCAGCCGCGGCCGGGTGCGTCCTCCTCCGGGTGGTCCTCGACCACCATGAAGCCGTCCTCGTCGTCCCCGCGCCGGTGCGAGGCGGCGATCCGGATCCGCAGCTCGTCGTCCCGCCTGGACAGCAGCTCGGCGGTCTGGGCGGCGGTCAGCAGCCCGGGGATGCCCAGGAAGTCCTCGTCCTCGGCCTCCAGCGGTGCGCCGGCCGAGGTGCCCTCGCCGGTGTGCGCCGTCCCGCTGTGCAGCACGTGGGCGAACCGGGCGTCGGCCTCCAGCGCCTCCCACTGCTTCATCTCGCCCTCGCGGGGCTCCCGCGGCGGGAGGTCGAGCGCCTCCAGCTCCTCGTCCGGCTGGGACTTCGGCGGCGGGATGACGTGGTTGCGCTGCTCCTCCATCGCCGCGGCGAGCGACAGCAGCGGCCGGACGGCGGGGAGGAACACGGTCGCCGACTCGTGCGGCCCGCGGGCACGCACCACGCGGCCGACGGCCTGGGCGAAGAACAGCGGCGTCCGGTAGGAGGTCATCCAGGCCAGGACGGCGGCGCGGGGCACGTCGACGCCCTCGGAGACCATCCGCACGCAGACCGCGATCCGGGCGCCGCCGATGTTGAACTTCTCGATCTTCTTCGACGCCTTCGGGTCGTCGGAGAGGATCAGCTCCGGCGCCTTCCCGGTGACCCGGCGGACGATCTTGGCGTACTCGCGGGCGTCGTCCTGGTCGCTGGCCAGCACCAGCCCGGCGGCGTCCGGCATGCCGGTCTCGCGCAGGTGGGTGATCCGGTCGTCCATCGCGGCGATGACGTGCGGCACCCACTGGCCCTTGGGGTCCAGCGCGGTGCGCCATGCCTGCATCTCCACCGAGCGGGTGCCGGCCTCCGACAGCGACGCGGCGACCACCTCGCCGGCGGAGTTCCGCCACCGCGAGGTGCCGGTGTAGGCGGCGAAGACGACCGGCCGGACGACGTTGTCCGCCAGCGCCTCCTTGTAGCCGTAGGTGAAGTCGGCGACGCTCATCAGGCCGCCCTGGCCCTCGAACCCGTCCTCCACGTACCGGACGAAGGGGATGCGCTCGTCGGCCTTGGTGCGGAACGGCGTCCCGGTCAGCGACAGCCGGCGCGCGGCGCGGCCGAAGGCCTCCTCGGTCGCCTCACCCCAGGACAGCCCGTCGCCGGCGTGGTGCACCTCGTCCAGGACCACCAGCGTCTTGACCGCGGTCGCCCGGGCGGCGTGCAGCATCGGCTTGCCGGCGACCTGCGCGTAGGTGGTGACGTAGCCCTGGGTGCCGGCCCGGACCGGCCCGACCGCGTTGGTCAGGCCGGGGTCGAGCACGATGCCCATCCGGTCCGCGGCGTCGGCCCACTGCAGCCGCAGGTGGTCGGTCGGGCAGACCACGACCACCCGGGCCACCTCGCGCCGGGCGAGCAGCCGCGCGGCCAGCGTCAGGGCGAACGTCGTCTTGCCGGCGCCGGGGGTCGCGGTGACCAGGAAGTCCTTCGGCGAGGTCTCCTCGTAGCTGGCCAGTGCGGCCTGCTGCCACGCCCGGAGCGGTCGGCTGGTCGTCTGCGGGCCCAGTGTCTCCGCTCGTGCTGCAGTCCCCATGTCGGGGACCATCTTGGTCGGCCGGGCGGCAACACGCCCAACCGGGTGCCTCCCGCGCGCCCCCGCCAGGACGACGTATGGGACGCCGGGGGCGCGGCTCTGACCTGCGCGGACGGGCCGCCGGTGCGGTGGCTGTGGGAAGGGTCATGTCCGGCCGGGACCCGTCCGTCCCACCCGCACCGGACGTCCCGGGGTGCGGTCAGAGCACCTTGGACAGGAAGGCCCGGGTCCGCTCGTGCTGGGGGTCGGTGAGCACCTGCCTCGGGGCGCCGGACTCGACGACCACGCCGTCGTCCATGAAGACGAGGGTGTCCCCGACCTCGCGGGCGAAGCCCATCTCGTGGGTGACCACCACCATCGTCATGCCGTCGGCGGCCAGGCCGCGCATCACGTCGAGCACCTCGCCGACGAGCTCGGGGTCCAGCGCCGACGTCGGCTCGTCGAACAGCATCAGCTTCGGCTCCATCGCCAGCGCCCGGGCGATCGCCACCCGTTGCTGCTGGCCGCCGGAGAGCTGGTTCGGGTAGTTGTGCACCCGGTCGCCGAGCCCGACCCGCTCGAGCAGCTCGGTGCCGCGCGCCCGGGCCGCCTGCTTGCCCACGCCCTTCACCCGCTGCGGTGCCTCGATGACGTTCTCCAGCGCGGTCATGTGCGGGAACAGGTGGAAGCGCTGGAACACCATGCCGATCTCGCGCCGCTGTGCCGCGACCTCACGGTCCTTCAGCTCGTGCAGCTTCCCGCCGGACTCCCGGTAGCCGACCAGCCGGCCGTCGACCCACAGCCGGCCGGCGTCGACCTTCTCCAGGTGGTTGATGCACCGCAGGAACGTCGACTTGCCCGATCCGGACGGGCCGATGACGCACATGACCTCGCGGGGGGCGACCGCCAGGTCGATGCCCTTGAGCACCTCGACGTGACCGAAGCGCTTGTGCACCCCCTCGGCGCGGACCATCAGCTGCTCGGCGGGCATGTCCGCGGCGGTGCTCAATGGGTGCTCCCGACTTCTCGTGCCTCACGGGCTGCCCGCTGCGCCCGGGTCTCCCGGGCGCCGAAGCCACGGCTGAACCGCTTCTCGAGGAAGTGCTGACCGATCATCAGCAGGCTGGCCAGCGCGGCGTACCAGAGGATCGAGGCCACGGCCATCGGGATGATCTGGAACGTGCGGCTGCCGATCGCCCGCAGCTGGAAGTTCAGCTCGATGGTCACCGGCACCGCGATGAGCAGCGAGGTGTCCTTGAGCATGGCGATGGTCTCGTTGCCGGTCGGCGGGATGATCACCCGCATCGCCTGGGGCAGCACGATCCGGCGCATCGCGGTGGACCGGCTCATGCCCAGGGCGCTGGCCGCCTCGGTCTGGCCGGGGTCGACCGACTGGATGCCGGCGCGGACGATCTCGGCCATGTAGGCGCCCTCGGACAGTGCCAGCCCGATCAGGCCGGCCGTGAAGCCGGTGAAGATCTGGTTGCCGTCCAGGTCGAGGAACCGCAGGTCGCCGCTGAAGCCGAACAGGTCCATCAGCTGCCGGTCGAAGGGGAAACCCAGCTGGTAGGTGGCGTACAGCGCGCCGAGGTTCGCCACGAAGAACAGCAGGACGATGCGCGGGATGGCCCGGAAGAACCAGACGTAGACCCAGGCCGCGCCGGAGACCACCGGGTTCGGCGACAGCCGCATCACCGCGAGCACGACGCCGAGCAGGACGCCGATGACCATCGCCAGCACGGTCATGATCAGCGTCGTCCGGGCCCCGCGGAGCACCGGCGCGCTGAACATGTTGTCGACCATGAAGCTCCACTGGAAGACCGGGTTGGTCACCAGCATGTGGACGAACATGGCCACCAGCACCGCGATCACCGCGGCGGCGACCCACCGGCCGGGGTGCCGGACCGGCACCGCCCGGATCTGCTCGGGCGATGCCGATCGCGTCGTCGTGTCGGTGGCCATCGTCAGCCGACGGTGGGGTTCACCGTGGGGTCGCTGATGGCGCCGCCCTCCACGCCCCACTTCTCCAGCGCCTGCTGGTAGCTGCCGTCGGCGATGAGCGCCGACACCGCGTCGGCCAGCACCTGGGCGAACTCGGCCTGGTCGGTCGGGACGACGTAGCCGTAGGGCGCGTCACCGTAGGGGTCGCCGAGCAGCTCGAGCTGGCCGTTGGTCTGCTGCACCGCGTAGACCATCACGGGGAGGTCGGCCAGGCCGGCGTCGTCCTTGCCGGACACGACGGCGGCGGTCGCCTCGTCCTGCCCCTCGTACTGGTCGATGGTGATCTCGGGGTCGCCCGCGGCCGTGCACGCCTCGGACCGGGCGGTGATGTCGTCCACCTGCACGGTGGCCTTCTGCACCGCGATCTTGAGCCCGCACGCGTTGTCCGGGTCGACGTCCTGCGGGTTGCCCTTCTTCACCGACCACTGGGTGCCGGCGTTGTAGTAGCTCACCATGTTCGCCTGGGCCAACCGCTCGGCGCTGATGGTGAACGAGGAGACGCCGACCTCGTACTTGCCCGAGCCGACGCCGGCGATGATCGAGTCGAACGGCGCCGTCTCGAACTGCGCCTTCAGCCCCAGCTTCGCCGCGACCAGCGTGAACAGGTCGACGTCGAAGCCGACGACCGTCGAGCCGTCCTCGCCGATGAACTCAGCAGGCGCGTAGGTGGTGTCGCTGCCGACGGCGATCGTCCCGTCGGAGGCGATCGCGTCGGGCACCCGGTCGGCCAGGGCCTGGTCGGCCGTGACGCTCGGCAGCGGCGAGGACGACGCGCCGCCGGCGGAACTGCCGGAGCCGGAGCCGCCGGAGTCGGCCGAGTCGCCGCCGCAGGCGGTGAGGGCCAGCGCGGTGCTGCTCAGGGCGACCGCGGCGACGGCCAGGCGGCGGACAGGGGAGGTGAGGTGGCGCACGGAGGACTCCTTCTGCGGTCAGCGACGCAGAGATCTTCCCCTGTGATCACCGCTGGTGGGGCGGCGGGCCACCCCACCAGCGTCAATCGGCGGGCTCGTCCACCCAGTCCGGGCCGTTGACCTCGCCAGGGCCGGCCAGGTCGGCGGCGTCGACGATCGTGTACGCGTAGCCCTGCTCGGCGAGGAACCGCTGCCGGTGGGCGGCGTACTCGCTGTCCAGGGTGTCCCGGGAGACGACCGTGTAGAAGTGCGCCTGCCGGCCGTCGGCCTTGGGACGCAGCACCCGGCCGAGCCGCTGGGCCTCCTCCTGCCGTGAGCCGAACGTCCCCGACACCTGCACCGCGACCGCGGCCTCGGGCAGGTCGATCGAGAAGTTGGCGACCTTGGAGACGACGAGGGTCTTGATGTCCCCGGTGCGGAAGGCCTGGAACAGCCGCTCGCGCTCCTTGTTGGTCGTCGACCCCTGGATCACCGGGGCGTCCAGCGCCACGCCGAGCTCGTCCAGCTGGTCGAGGTAGGCACCGATGACCAGCTTCTGCTCGTCGGGGTGCCGCTCCAGGACCCGGCGGATCACCGGCAGCTTCGACTGCGCGGTGGCCGCGATCCGGTAGCGCTCCTCGGGCTCGGCGACCGCGTAGGTCATCCGCTCCTCGTCGTCCAGGCTGACCCGCACCTCGATGCACTCGGCCGGTGCGATGTAGCCCTGCGCCTCGATGTCCCGCCAGGGGGCGTCGTAGCGCTTGGGGCCGATGAGGGAGAAGACGTCGTCCTCGCGCCCGTCCTCGCGGACCAGCGTCGCGGTCAGCCCGAGCCGGCGACGGGACTGCAGGTCGGCGGTGAGCCGGAAGATCGGCGCGGGGAGCAGGTGCACCTCGTCGTAGACGATGAGGCCCCAGTCCTGGGCGTCGAAGAGGTCCAGGTGCCGGTACTCGCCCTTCCGGCGGGTGGTGATCACCTGGTAGGTCGCGATGGTGACCGGCCGGATCTCCTTGCGCTCCCCGGAGTACTCACCGATCTCCTCCTCGGTCAGCGAGGTGCGGGCGATCAGCTCGCGCTTCCACTGCCGGCCGGAGACGGTGTTGGTCACCAGGATCAGGGTGGTCGCCTTGGCCTCGGCCATCGCCGCGGCGCCGACCAGCGTCTTGCCGGCACCGCAGGGCAGCACGACGACGCCGGACCCGCCGGCCCAGAAGCCGTCGACGGCCTCCTGCTGGTAGTCGCGCAGGTGCCAGTCGTCCTGGGCCAGCTCGATCGGGTGCGCCTGGCCGTCGACGTAGCCGGCGAGGTCCTCGGCGGGCCAGCCGATCTTCAGCAGCGCCTGCTTGAGCCGGCCGCGCTCGGAGGGGTGGACGGCGACCGAGTCGTCGTCGATCCGGACGCCGAGCATCGGGGCCACCCGCTTGCTGCGGACGACCTCCTCCAGCACGGCGCGGTCGGTGCTGGTCAGCGTCAGCCCGTGCACCGGGTTGTTGGCCAGGGTGAGCCGGCCGTAGCGGTCCATCGTGTCGGCGATGTCGACCAGCAGCGCGTGCGGCACCGGGTAGCGCGAGTACCGCACCAGCGCGTCGACGACCTGCTCGGCGTCGTGACCGGCGGCGCGGGCGTTCCACAGCGCCAGCGGCGTCACCCGGTAGGTGTGCACGTGCTCGGGGGAGCGCTCCAGCTCGGCGAAGGGAGCGATCGCCGCGCGGCACTCCTTGGACTGCGGGTGGTCGACCTCGAGCAGCAGCGTCTTGTCGGACTGGACGATCAGGGGGCCGTCACTCACGCGTGCGCATCCTCTGTTCGGGGGCTCAGGCGCAGAGAGCGCGCCGGACTGTCCAGGCTAACGCCGGGCAGTGACCCGACCTTCCGGACGACGGTGTGCGGCTGACCTCAGGACGACGCGGCCGTGGGGGCCATGGTGGCCACCATGGCCCCCCGGGAGCGTCAGACCCAGGCGGTGCGGCGCAGCGGCGGCTGCTCGCCGCCGGTCTTCTGCAGCAGGACCTGGTTCACGCCCATGTCGCCGGCCTCGAAGGTCAGCGCGCTGGCGGCCATGTACAACCGCCACACCCGCGCCCGGCCCTCGCTCGACGCGGCCACGGCGGCGTCCCAGTTCTGCTCCAGGTGCTGCACCCAGGCCCGCAGCGTCAGCGCGTAGTGCTGGCGGAGCGCCTCGACGTCGAGGACCTCCAGGTCCCGGGACTCCAGCAGGCTCACCGTCTCGCCCAGGTTCAGCAGCTCGCCGTCGGGGAAGACGTAGCGGGCGATGAACGAGTCAGGTCGCCAGGTCGAGACGCCGGCGTTCCAGGAGATCGCGTGGTTGAGCAGCCGCCCGCCGGGGCGGAGCAGCCGGTCCAGCTGGGCCACGTAGGCGGGCATCTGCGCGCGGCCGACGTGCTCGGCCATCCCGATCGAGCTGATCGCGTCGAAGGGCCCGTCGTCCACGGCGCGGTAGTCCTGCACCCGGATCTCGATCTTGTCGGTGAGCCCTGCCTCGGCGACCCGCTTGCGGGCCAGCCGCGCCTGCTCCTCCGACAGGGTGACGCCCACGACCGTCGCGCCGTAGCGCTGGGCGGCGTGGATGGCGATGCTGCCCCACCCGCAGCCGACGTCCAGCAGCCGGGAGCCGGGAGCGAGCCCGAGCTTGCGGCAGACCAGGTCGAGCTTGGCCTCCTGGGCGGCGTCCAGCCCCGTCTCCGGGGTGGCCCAGACGGCGCACGAGTAGACCATCGAGGGGCCGAGGACGAGCTCGTAGAAGTCGTTGCCGACGTCGTAGTGGTGGGCGATCGCGGCGGCGTCGCGGGCACGGGTGTGGCGTCCTCCGCCGACCGGAGGGGCCTCCTCGGGTGGCGGTGCGAGGTCCGGACCGATGGCCCCCAGCCGCAGGGCGGTGGCCAGCAGGGACAGCCGATCGCGCCAGGACCAGTTCGACGGCGGCTTCTCCTGCGCCAGCCGGCTGTCGCTGCGCAGCGCGGTGAACGTCGCGAAGACGTCGTCCTCCATGTCGATCTCACCGGCGACGTAGGCCCGGCCGATGCCCAGCTGCCCGGGTGACCACAGCATCCGCCGGAGTGCCCGGCGCGAGTGCACCGCCACGACCGGCGCCCCCGCGGGGCCGGTGAGGGAGCCGTCCCACCCGCGCAGCTGGACCGGGAGCTCCGTCGTGCCCAGCACCGCACCCAGTGCCTCCGCCAGCCGGTCGGCGACCGTCCGCTTCCTCGTCATGCCCCACACTCCTCGCCCTGGCCGCAACCAGCAGACGACCCGGGCCCTTCTGCCCGAAGACTGGTTGCGCGCACCAACTGACCCGCGCAACGCCGGACGGGCGCTTGATCATCCCGGACGAGGTGGAAAAGCGGAACCCGTGGCCCCGCAGGTCAGCCGGTCGCGTCCTCGGCCTCGACCAGCGCCACCGACGTGATCCGGTGGACGGCGAAGGTGCGGCTCTCCCCGCGCCCCTCGTCGAAGCCCTGCAGGAAACCGCCGGCCAGCGACACCGGCTGGACGACGCGCTGGCTGCCGCTGCCCTGGGCGTCGACGTAGCCGAGCCAGATCGGCAGGTTCTCCCGGACCGCGCGGCCGAGCAGCTCCAGCGTGCTGGCCGTGGTCACCCCCGGCACCTGACGCACCGGTTCGGCCCGCCGGGCGGCGAGGGCGGCGTCCCCGGCGCGGATCTCCCGGACCGTGGCGGCGACGTCCCCCGGGGCCAGCGGGCGCGGCCCGACCGGCCCGGCCGCGGCGCCGGGACGACGTCCGGCGGCACGTGGCGGCGCCTGCGGCCGGGTCAGCACCGCACCGCCGGCGGACTCCCCGGCCGGGGCGTACCCGGCGGCGCGCAGCACCGACAGCACCTCCTCCGGCGGCAGCCCGCTGACCAGGACGCCGGGGGCCAGCCGGCGCAGCTCGGCGTTCGCGGTGCGGCGGTCGCTCAGCACCTGGGAGACGAGCCCGTGGTCGTCCGAGCGGACGTAGCACTCGATGGCGCCCACCCGGAGCCGACCGTGCTGGCGGGCGACGTCGTCGATCAGGTACTCCAGCGCCTGCGGCACCGGCGTGCGCGAGGAGCGGGCGAAGAAGTCGTGCAGGTCGGTGGCCGACCAGCCGGCGTCCAGGGCGCGCCGGATGCTGCCGTCGGAGACCCGGTAGACCGTGGCACCGCCGGAGGACTCGACGTCGGCCACGACGCCGAGGGTGCCCGCCAGGTCGGCGACCAGCGGCCCGGGGGCGATCAACGACAGGTCGGGCTGGGCGAGCACGTGGTCGACCGGCTCGGGCAGCAGGCCGCGCATGCCGTCGGCGGCGTCGTCCTCCCCGCCGGTGAGCAGGCCCCGCCCGCCGCGGCCCAGCACACCCCCGACGGCGATGCCCAGCCGCTCGGCCTCGGCCAGCAGGTCGGGCACCGGCGCCAGCCGGTCGGCCCGCCGCGGGGTGCGCCAGCGCAGCAGCGCCACCAGCTCGGGGGCGGCGAGGCCGGAACCGGCGGGGAACTCGGCGAGCACCGACAGCGCCGAGCGCCGCAGCACCGGGGCGGTCTGCCGCACCACGTCGGGGGAGAGCACGTTGACCGCCTTGCCGGCGACGTCGCGCTGCCCGACCAGCGAGATCAGCCGCACGCTGGTCAGCCAGCCCGAGGCCAGCGTGGCCCACCGGTCGGCCAGGTCCTGCTCGCGCCAGGCGTCGTAGCTGCGGGTGGGCAGCCACTCGTCGCGGTGCGCCCCGCCGACGTCCAGCAGCCCGGCGGCGTGCGCGACCTCGACCAGGAACGCCACGTCGGCCTCGCCGATGTGCATCTCCTTGGCCAACCGCTTCTGGTCCCGCACCCCGAGGCCGCCGCTGCGCAGCAGGCCCGCCGGCTCCTCCTCCAGGGCGGTCAGCACGTCGACGACCCGGCTGAGGACCTCGAGCGCCGCACCCGCGGCCTGCCGGTCGACGACGGCCGGGTCCCGCCGGCTCAGCTCGGGCTCCGGGCGGAGCCGGGGCGGGCCCAGCGGCCGGTCGCCGCGCAGGGCCAGGCCGATCTCGCGTGGCAGCTCGACGTTGATCGCGTCGATGCGGGCCAGCAACCCGGCCTGCAGGAGCCGACGGGCGGGGCTGAGCGAGCCGGCGCTGCTGTCGGGCAGGTGACCGACCGGGCGGTCACCGGCCAGCCGGTCGAGCACGGTGCGCTCGTCGGGGGGGAGGTCGCCGAGCACGGCGGGCAGGTCGCGGGGGAGCTGCACCCGCAGGTCGGCGGCCCGCCGGCCCAGACCGGCCGGGTATCGGACCGCGCGGCGCACCGGCTCGGGGGCGTGCAGCTCCTCGTCGCCCCAGAGCAGGGCGCGGGTGCTCAGCGTCTCCACGGCGGCGTCGACGACCTCGCCGGGCACGTCGGGCAGCAGGCCGGGGAGCTCGGTGCGCGGCACGCCGTCGGTGGGGGACAGGAGCACGGCGTCGAGCACCTGCAGGGTGGCCGCGTCCAGCTCGTCGAGCGCCCGGTCGACCGAGACCGGGACGGCGAGGCGGGTCGCGAGGCCCACGACGTCGGACGGGGCGGGGCGCGCGACGTCGGGCCGGGCCACCAGCAGGGCGCCCAGCTGCTCGTCGGTGCGGGTGCGCAGCCAGGCGGCGAGCGTGGCGGGCTGGTCCGGAGACATCCGGTCCACGTTACGTCGGCGGGCACCGGTGCTGCTCCGGCGGCTGTGGAGGCACCGGGGACAGTCGTGCTCTGCTCCCACCCAGGCAGCGGAGCACGACTGTCCAGAGCACGACTGCCCGGCAGGCCCCTGCGGCGGAGCGGGCCGACGGACGAGCCGCCCGGTTCTGGGAGCATCGCCGGGTGCCCGCGCTGGACGACCCGCAGACCCGGACCGCCCTCGACGCGCTGCGCGCCGGGGCCCTCCGCTGGCTCGGCGGGGGGCTGGTGGCCGTCGTCCTCGGGGTCCTGCTCGGCGCGGCTGTCGTCCGGATCGTCGAGAACGGCGGTGCGCGGCCGCCGTTCGGCGGGCTGATGGTCGTGGCGCTGGTCGTCGGTGGGTCGGCGGTCGCCTGCATCGGGCTGGGGGCGCTGGTCCGGGCGCGCCGGTGGACCGCGGCGCTGGCCCGGACGGACTGGCAGGTCGGAGTGCTGCGGATCGCCGGACCGGCGGTGCTGCAGGTCGAGCCGCTCGGCTTCGACGAGTACGTCGACGAGCCGTTGCGGCTGCGGCTGATGTCCACCGCGGTGTGGCGGACCCGGGCCGTGCAGCAGCTCAACGGCTGCGACGTCCGCTACGCGCAGGTCTCCGCGAAGGAGTGGCTGCTCACCGCCGACGGAGCGGGCACCGTCTACGGGGCGCGGGTAGCCGGCCGCCGCTGACCCGGCCGGGCGACACGGCGGGGAACGCGACGTGCATCCCACCGGTCCGACACGCGAAGATGGCACCGAGGCACCCGGGAGCTGACCCGGACCGCACCGCTGATGGAGGCTCGATGTCCAAGCGCAAGGAGAAGCACGCCCACCTGGTCGAACCGACCTGGGGGGTGTCCGAGGGCGATGGCCCGCCGATCACCGAGCTGGTCAGCGAGATGGCCGGTGGGCCCTCGCCGTTCGGTGAGGACCACGCCTTCCCGCTCCCGCCGGAGCGGCTGCGCTACGCCCACCCGACCGACCGCCCCAACCGGGCCGGCCTGATGGCGGGCGAGGACAGATGAGCGAGCTCGCGAGCTCATCCAGGGACACAGCACCCTCGGTCGTGCTGCTGGCGAGCGCCAGCGAGGCAGTGGCATGACCACGCCCGCGCTGCCGTCCTACAGCAGTGGCACCTCGACGGTGCCCCTGCTCGGCGACACGATCGGGGTCGACCTCGACCGGACGGCAGCGCGGGTGGGTGACCACGAGGCGCTGGTGGAGTGCGCCTCGGGTCGCCGCTGGACCTACCCCGAGCTGGTCGCCGACGTCGACGCCTGCGCGCTGGGTCTCGACGCCCTCGGCGTGGTCAAGGGCGACCGGGTCGGCATCTGGGCGCCCAACTGCGCCGAGTGGGTGTTCGTGCAGTACGGGACGGCGAAGCTCGGCGCCGTCCTGGTCAACATCAACCCGGCCTACCGCACCCACGAGCTCGCCTACGTGCTGCAGCAGGCGGGCATCTCCGTGCTGGTCGCCGCGCCGGAGTTCAAGACCAGCGACTACCGCGCCATGGTCGCGGAGGTCCGTCAGGACTGCCCGGCGCTGCGCACCGTGGTCTTCCTCGGCGACCCGGAGTGGGAGGAGCTGTTGGCCACCGGCCGCGCCGCCGACCGCGCACTGCTGACCGAGCGGGCGACGCAGCTGAGCGCCGACGACCCGATCAACATCCAGTACACGTCCGGGACGACGGGCTTCCCCAAGGGCGCCACGCTCACCCACCACAACCTGCTCAACAACGGGTTCTTCGTCGGTGAGGGCTGCGGCTACACCGAGGCCGACCGGGTCTGCATCCCGGTGCCCTACTACCACTGCTTCGGCATGGGCATGGGCAACCTCGGCTGCACCTCGCACGGAGCCACGATGGTCATCCCCGCGCCGGGCTTCGACCCCGCGCTGACCCTGCAGGCGGTGCAGGACGAGCGGTGCACGTCGTTGTACGGCGTCCCCACCATGTTCATCGCCGAGCTCGCGCTGCCGGGCTTCGGCTCCTACGACCTGTCCAGCCTGCGCACCGGGATCATGGCCGGCTCACCGTGCCCGGTGGAGGTGATGAAGCGGGTGGTCGACGAGATGGGGATGACCGAGGTGACCATCTGCTACGGCATGACGGAGACCTCCCCGGTGTCCACCCAGACCGGTGCCGACGACGACCTGGACCGCCGCACCTCCACCGTGGGCCGCACGCACCCGCACCTGGAGTCGAAGGTCGTCGACCCCGAGACCGGGCTGACCGTGCCGCGCGGGACGCCGGGGGAGCTGTGCACCCGTGGCTACTCGGTGATGCTCGGCTACTGGGACGAGGCGGAGAAGACCGCCGAGGTGCTCGACAGTGCCCGCTGGATGCACACCGGCGACCTCGCCGTGATGGACGAGGCGGGCTACGTCAACATCGTCGGCCGGATCAAGGACATGGTCATCCGCGGCGGGGAGAACGTGTACCCGCGCGAGGTCGAGGAGTTCCTCTACACCCATCCCGACATCGTCGACGCGCAGGTGATCGGCGTCCCGGACGAGCGGTACGGCGAGGAGCTGATGGCCTGGGTGCAGCTGCGCGAGGGGGCCGAGCCGCTGACCGCCGAGGCGCTGCGCGCGTTCTGCGCCGGCAAGCTCGCCCACTTCAAGGTGCCGCGGTACGTGAAGGTCGTCGACGGCTTCCCGATGACCGTCACCGGCAAGGTCCGCAAGGTCGAGATGCGCGAGGTGTCGGTCGCCGAGCTGGGCCTGCAGGCCGCGGCTGCCATCCGCAACGCCTGAGGAAGGACCCCGTCCTCCCCACCCTTCGCAGGCTCAGGGCGGGACCCGGGACGGGGCCGACGGCGGGCCCCTGGAGCGGGGCACAGCGTCCTCGGGCGGTTAACCTCGGGGGACGCGGGCCGCTGACCGGCCGCGACGTCCCGGCCGGCACGGTCGGGACCTGGATCGACCGACCGAGGGATCGACGTGCCCAGCGGCAAGGTGAAGTGGTTCAACGCGGAGAAGGGCTTCGGGTTCCTCGCCCACGAGGGTGGCCCGGACGTGTTCGTGCACAAGGACGCGCTGCCGCCCGGGACCACGGAGCTCAAGCCCGGCCAGCGGGTCGAGTTCGGCATCGTCGCCGGCCGCCGGGGTGACCAGGCGCTGCAGGTCCAGCTGCTCGACCCGCTGCCCTCGGTGGTGGCGGCGACCCGCAAGAAGCCCGACGACCTGGTGCCGATCATCGAGGACGTGATCAAGCTGCTGGACGGCGTCTCCGAGGGGCTGCGGCACGGCCGGCACCCGGACAAGCCGATGGCCCGCAAGGTCGCCGCGGTGCTCCGCGCGATCGCCGCCGACCTGGAGGGCTGAGGGAGGACCCGTCCGGCGGCGACGTCAGCCGGCCGGGGACCCCGACGGGGCTGTCGTCGAGAGGCTGACGCCGTCGGTGCGGATGAAGCCCACCGGCCAGGCGCCGGAGAGGCCGCTGCACGCCTCGGGGTCGGAGTCCTCGACGACCACCAGGTAGAAGGTCGGCGGGGCGGCGTCGGAGGTGTTGATCTCGCGGAACACCGTCTCGCCCGCAGGCACGTCGACCTCGCCGATCATCTCCTTGAGGTCCTTGTCGAAGACCTGCACGCTCCAGCCGGCCGCCGCCACCGCGTCGGGCACGGTCAGCGAGACGGTGGTGTCCGGCGTGACCTCGATGACCGGCGGCCTCGTGGCGTAGCGCTGACCGTCGCCGTCCAGGCAGTACTGCGTGGGGTCGACCGGGATCTCGTCACCGCCGGCCTGCACGGTGACGGTCGGTGCGGTGGAGCTGCTGCTGCCGCCGGTCCCGCCGTCGTCGGCGGCGGAGCTCCCGCAGCCGGCGATCAGTCCCAGTCCGGCGAGCAGTGCCACCCCGGTCGGCGTCCGTCCTGCCGAGGTCACGTCCATGCCTCCCGATCGATGGTGCGGCGGGCCCGGCGGGTGCGCAGGCTCCAGAGGGTGAGGCCGACGGCGAGCACGAGCAGCGCCGCGGCGACGGTGAAACCGAGCCAGCCGGTGGTGGGCAGTGCGACCCCCAGCGCGCCACCGAGCACCCACGCCAGCTGCAACCAGGTCTCCGAGCGGGCGAACGCCGACGCCCGCAGGCTGTCGGGCACCTCGCGCTGGATGATCGCGTCGAGCGCGGCCTTGCCCAGCGCGTTGGCGACCGCAGCGACGCCGGCCACCAGCGCGGCCATCGGCAGGCTGAAGGAGAACGCGGCCAGCGCGGTGATCGCCGCCGCCGCGCCGGCCGCGGCCAGCACCACCCGGTCCGGGCTCGCGGTGTGCAGCCGGGCGCCGATGCCGGTGCCGAGGAAGCTGCCGGCACCGGCCGCGAGGGCGATGCCGCCGAGGGCGATCGTGGCGTCCCAGCCGCTGGACACGGTGGCCTGCACGAGGAACGCCGAGAAGATCGTGAGGAAGCCGCTCAGCCCGCGCAGCGCCGCGGTCGCCCGCAGCGCGGTGACGACGTGCGGCGTGGTGGCCCGGCGGCGGCTGCCGGGCACCGCCATCGGCGCGGTGCGCAGCACGTCGGCCGGCTCCTCGTCCCCTGGGACGTCGACGTGCCGGGGCAGCCGGAGCGCGAGCACGGCGGCGGCGGCGAACACCGCCGCGGTCGCGCTGAGCTCCCAGCCGAAGCCGAGCAGCGAGGCGGTGCCGGCCCCGACGGCGCCGAGCACCCCGCCGGCGGCGAGCCCGAAGACCGACATCCGGGCGTTGGCCGAGGTCAGCGACATCGCCGCCGGCAGCACCCGGGGGACGACGGCGGCCCGCAGCACGTTGAACGCCTTGCTCAGCACCAGCACGCCCAGGGCCGCCGGGTAGAGGCCCAGGTCGTCGTGGTGCACGGCCATGAACACGGCCAGCAGGGCGCGGCCGAGCAGGCTGCCGGCCAGCGCCCAGCGGCGTCCGCGCTGCAGCCGGTCCAGCGCCGGGCCGATCACCGGGGCCAGGAGCGCGAACGGCGCCATGGTGACCAGCAGGTAGAGCGCGACGTTGCCGCGCTGCGCGTCCGAGGCGGCGGCGAAGAACAGCGTGCCGGCCAGCGAGACGGCGATCATCGCGTCGCCGGCCATGTGCAGGGCGTTCACCCAGAACAGCCCGGCCAGGCCGGTCTCCCCGGCGCCGTCGGCCCGGCCGTAGGCGCGCACCCGGCGGACGGTCGCCCCGCTGAGCTCGCGGGTGCGGGCCGCGGCCACCCGGGTGACGGTCAGCTTCCGCGGCCGGGCCTCCGACGTCCACGGCGTCGCGTCGGGTGCGGGTCCCTCCCGGGGCGTCGAGGGCCGCGGCGGCGGAGGCGTCCCGGCGACCGGCCCCGTGCCGGCGACCGGCAGCGGCCGGGTCTGCTGCCGCGGGATGCCGAGCGGGTGGGTCTCCACCCCCGGCCCCGGTGCCCGGCCCGGGCGCAGCCGCCGACGGGCGCGCGGAGCAGGCGTGTCGGGCACGGGACCATGGTGCCGCAGCCGCCTGGGGAGGCGGTGTGCCGCGCGTCCCGGGGCGCGCCGGGCGCGCGTCGGGCGGCATCCGCGACAATGGGGGCGTGTCCGACTCTGCGTTCTCCGCCGCCCATGGCTCCGCCCCGGACGAGGTGCTGGCCGCCGCGGTCGAGCCGGCCCGCGCGGCTGCCGCCGAGGTGGCCGGTGACCCGGCCGCCGTCGGTGACCACCAGGCCGTGACCGCCGAGGTGCTCGCCGACGACGCCGACCCGGCGCTCGGCGTCGTGGTCACCCACTTCTTCGCCGCCACCCTGCCCGGCTACCGCGGCTGGCACTGGGCCGTGACGCTGGCCCGGGTGCCCGGCGACGACGAGCCCACCCTCGACGAGGTGGTCCTGCTGCCCGGTGACGCGGCGCTGCTCGCCCCGGCGTGGGTGCCCTGGCACGAGCGGCTGCGCCCGGGCGACCTGTCGGTCGGCGACGTCCTCCCCGCCACGGAGGACGACCACCGCCTGGTGCCCAGCTACCTCGCCGACGACGACTCCGCCGACGACCCGGCCGGCCGGGTGGTCGCCGAGGAGATCGGCATCGGCCGCGAGCGGGTGCTCTCGCCGCTGGGCCGGATCGAGGCCGCCGAGCGCTGGCGGGACGGCGACTTCGGGCCCCGCTCGGCCATGGCCCGGCACGCACCCGGCCCCTGCTCCACCTGCGGGTTCTTCCTCCCGCTGGCCGGGTCGCTGCGGCTGTCGCTGGGCGCCTGCGCGAACGGGTACTCCCCGGCCGATGGCCACGTGGTGACCGCCGACTACGGCTGCGGCGCGCACAGCCAGGCGACGCTGGAGCCCTCCGACGGGGAGCCGGCCGAGGTCCAGCTCACCGCGCGCTACGACACCGCGGACTTCGACGTCCTCTGAGCCGGTGAGCGGGCAGGCCGCGTTGCGGACCGCCCGGCTGCGGCTGGTGCCGCTGGCCGAGGAGCACCTCGAGGCCGAGGTCGAGCTGGACGCCGATCCCGAGGTCATGCGGTACGTGACCGGCCGGGCGAGCACCCGGGCGGAGGTCGAGGCCCGGCACCGTGAGCGGCTGGCCGTCGCCGCGCGGGTGCCGGGGCTCGGGTTCTGGGCGGGCCTGGTCGGGGACGAGTTCGTCGGCTGCAGAAGGACCCCCTCCTCCCCACCACTCACAAGCTCGCGGTGGGACCCGGGAGGGGGCCGGGTTGCTCCGCCGGCACTGGCGCCGCGGGCTGGCCGGCGAGGGGGCGCGGGAGCTGCTCCGGCACGGCTTCGCCGACCTCGGGCTGCGGCGGGTGTTCGCCGAGACGATGGCCGTGAACACCGCCTCCCGCGCCACCATGGCGGCACTGGGGATGACGCACGTGCGGACGTTCCCGCTCGCCCTGGACGACCCGCTGCCCGGCAGCGGGCTCGGTGAGGTCGAGTACGCCATCACCCGCGAGGAGTGGCTGGCGATCCAGGCGTCCGGTCCTGGCGGCCGTGGCCCTGCCAGCGCATGAGGCCCAGCCCGAGCAGGGCGAGCACGAGGGCGGCCACGCAGGTCCAGGTCCACACCCGGTCCACCCGGTCGCCCAGGACCAGCAGCACCACGAGCGCGACCGCCCACAGCGCCATGCCGACGTGCACCACCCGGG
>NZ_SJEX01000037.1 GCF_005930495.1 Modestobacter excelsi
GTGGTGGGCGGCGCCGGGGAGGTGCTCGGGCTCGACCGCAGCCTGCTGGTGCTCGCCGTGCTACCGCTGCTCGGTGCGCTCGGCCTGGTCCGCAGCATCCGGGCGGACCGGCGCGACCCGGGAACTCGCACCCCTTAGTGGTGCTCACCATCCGGGGCGCTCCCGGGCTGGGCTAGCGTGCGGTGCATGCGGCCGACCGACCTGTCCCTGCTGCGCGTCCCGGGTGTGCCGACGGTGTCCCCGGACGGGACGACCGCCGTCGTCTCCGTCACCCGTCTGGACCTCGACGCCGACGAGTACCGCAGCCAGCTGTGGACCGTGCCGACGGACGGATCGGCGCAGGCCCGCCCGCTCACCCACGGGCACCGCGACACCGAGCCGGTGTTCTCCCCGGACGGCCGCTGGCTGGCCTACCTCTCGGCCGAGCCGAAGGGCAAGCCGCAGCTGCACGTGCTGGCGACGGACGGGGGAGTGGCGCGCGCGCTCACCGAGCACCACCTCGGCGCCGGGGCACCGGTCTGGTCGCCGGACTCCCGCCGGCTGGCCTACACCGCGCGGGTGCCCGAGGCCGGCCGCTACGGCACCGACGAGGAGGTGCCGCCGGCGGCCGAGGCGCCGCGGCTGATCACCACGCTGGAGTACCGCGCCGACGGGGTCGGCTTCACCAACGACCGGCGCAGCCACGTCTTCGTGGTGGACCTGCCCGCCGAGACCGAGGACGACGGCGTCGCACCGCCCCCGCCGTTCCAGGTCACCGGCGGGGACGTCGACGACACCGACGTCGCCTGGAGCCCGGACGGCGCCGAGCTGGCCTTCGTCTCCGCCCGGCACGAGGGCGCGGACACCGACCGGGTCACCGACGTCCACACCGTGCGCCCGGACGGCACCGGGCTGCGGAAGGTGACCGAGTCCCGGTCCGCGGTCGCCCACCCGGCCTACGACCCCGAGGACCCCGCCGGCAGCACCATCTACCTCACCGCGCAGCCCGACCTCGGTCCGCTGGGCCGCGACTTCGTCGGCCGGAACTCCACGCTGTGCCGGGTGCCCGCCGCCGGCGGTCCGGTGGAACCGCTGCTCGACCCCGAGGAGCACGACCGGGGTGACGAGACCCCGGCGACGGTGGTCGCCGGCGGGGCGGCGTTCATCGGCATCCAGCGCCGCGGCGCGGTCGAGCTGCTGCGCGTGCCGCTGTCCGGCGGGGCTCCCGAGCCGCTCGTCGACGGGCACTACACGGTGCGCGGGATCGGGGTGGGCGGCGGCGTCGTCGTGGCCACCGTCGCGCACGACCGGTCCGCCGGCGAGCTGATCGCGGTCACCCCGGGCCGGCGCCGGCTCATCACCGGGTTCGGTGCTCCGCTGCAGGCCACCGGCCGGCTGCACCGGATGCGGGAGACGACGGCGACCGCACCCGACGGCTACCCGGTGCACGGCTGGGTCACCACCCCGCCCGGCCCGGGGCCGCACCCGGTCCTGCTCACCGTGCACGGCGGCCCGTTCGCCCAGTACGGCTGGACGCTGTTCGACGAGACGCAGGCCTACGTCGAGGCCGGCTACGCGGTGGTCCAGTGCAACCCGCGGGGCTCCTCCGGTTACGGCCAGGCGCACGGGCGGGTCGTCAAGGAGCACATGGGCGAGCGGGACGCGGACGACGTCCTCGCGTTCCTGGACGCCGCGCTCGAGGACCCGACCCTGGACTCCTCGCGGGTCGGCATCATGGGCGGCTCCTACGGGGGGTTCATGACGACGCTGCTGCTCGGCCGGACCGACCGGTTCGTCGCCGGCATCAGCGAGCGGGCCTTCAACGACCCGGTCAGCTTCGTCGGCTCCTCCGACATCGGGTTCTTCTTCCCCGACGAGTACGTGGGCACCGACCCCGAGCGGATCGCCGCCCAGTCGCCGATGGCGCACGCGCACCGGATCACGACGCCGACGATGGTCATCCACTCCGAGGAGGACTGGCGCTGCCCGCTGGAGCAGGGCACCCGGCTGTACGTCGAGCTCAAGCGCCGCGGCGTCCCGACCGAGCTGCTGCTGTTCCCGGGCGAGGGGCACGAGCTGTCCCGGTCCGGCCGGCCGAAGCACCGGCAGGCCCGGCTGGAGCACGTGCTGCGTTGGTGGGGGCGGTGGTTGCCGACGTCGCGGAACAGCTCGGCGGTGGGCGCCCTCCCGGCCGGGTCGGCCGCGTCGAACGGTCGTGCCCCGCACGCCGAGCCGCTGACGGTCGAGGCGACGCGGGTGCGGTGACCTCGCTCCCGCTGCTCGCCGCGCCGGAGCTCGCCGCCACCGCCCTGCGGACGGTGCGCGCCCATGCGCTGCTGTACCTGGACGAGCAGCACTGACTGGGGCAGGGTCGGGGCGTGGTCGAGCGCCGGGTCCCTCGCTGGTCGGAGTTCTCCGAGCTGGTCCGGCCCCGCCGGCTGCCGGGCGACGCCACCGACCGCCGGCTGGCCCGGGCGGCCACGATCGATGACCTGCGCGAGCTGGCCCGCCGGACGGTGCCGCGCGCGGTCTTCGACTACACCGACGGCGCCGCCGGCGCGGAGATCTCGCTGCGGCGCTCGCGCGAGGCCTTCGAGCGGGTCGAGTTCTGCCCGCGGGTGCTGCGCGACGTGAGCGTGGTGGACCCCTCGACGACGCTGCTCGGCGCCCCGTCGGCCCTGCCGCTGGCCTTCGCGCCGACCGGCTTCACCCGGCTGATGAACAGCGAGGGCGAGTCCGCCGTGGGCCGGGTGGCCGAGCGGGTCGGCGTCCCCTACGCCCTGTCGACCATGGGGACGACGTCGGTCGAGGCGCTGGCCGCCGCGGCGCCGGCGGCCCGGAAGTGGTTCCAGCTGTACCTGTGGCGGGACCGGGACGCCAGTGCGGCGCTGGTCGAGCGGGCCCGGGCGGCCGGCTACGAGGCGCTGGTGCTGACCGTCGACACCCCGGTCGCCGGGCCCCGGCTGCGCGACGTGCGCAACGGCTTCTCGATCCCGCCGGCGCTGACCCTGCGCACCATGGCGAACGCCGCCGTCCACCCGCGCTGGTGGGTCGACCTGCTCACCACCCCGCCGCTGGAGTTCGCCTCGCTGCGCTCGTGGGGCGGCACCGTCGCCGACCTGGCCGACCGCGTCTTCGAGCCGGCGGCGACGCTGGCCGACGTGGAGCGGCTGCGCGCGTCGTGGCCGGGTGCGCTGGTGGTCAAGGGCGTGCAGGGGGTGGACGACGCGCGGGCGGTCGTGGACGCGGGAGCCGACGCCGTGGTCGTCAGCAACCACGGTGGCCGGCAGCTGGACCGCTCACCCACACCGCTGGAGCAGCTGCCCGCCATCGCGCGGGCCGTCGGGGACCGGGCGGAGGTCTACGTGGACGGGGGCGTCCTCGACGGCGCCGACGTGGTCGCCGCGGTCGCCCTCGGGGCGCGGGCCTGCCTGGTCGGCCGGGCCTACCTGTACGGCCTCATGGCCGGCGGTGAGCGCGGGGTGCAGCGGGCGGCCGACATCCTGACCAGGGAGATCACCCGCACGATGCAGCTGCTGGGGGTCACGAGCGTCGCCGAGCTGACCCCGGAGCGCGCCCGGCTGCGTCCCTGACCTGGGCTTGCTTCCCGTCCTAGGGTGCGTCATGGACGTCGTCGAGGTCACCCCGTCTCCTCAGCAGTACGCGTTCACCTTCGGCGGCATCGCACCGCTGATGCGCGTCCGACCGGGGACGGCGCTGCGGTTGTGGTCCGACGACGCGTTCGGCGGCGCGCTGCGCTCGGTGGCGGACCTGTCCAGCGAGAAGGTCGACCTGCGCTTCGTCAACCCGCAGACCGGCCCCTTCTACGTCGAGGGCGCCGAGCCCGGCGACACGCTGGCCCTGCACCTCGTGTCGCTCGAGCCCGCCCGGGACTGGGGCGCGTCGGCCGCCATCCCGTTCTTCGGCGGGCTCACCAGCACCGACCGGGTGGCCACCCTCCAGGACCCGCTGCCGGACACGACCTGGATCTACGAGCTGGACCGTGCCCGCAACACGGTCACCTTCGTGGCCGGCTCCAGCGACTTCTCGGTGGACCTGCCGGTCGAGCCGATGCTCGGCACGGTGGGCGTCGCGCCGCCCGGGGGAGAGGCGCGCAGCTCGCTGGTGCCCGAGCGCTTCGGCGGCAACATGGACACCCCGCAGATGCGGGCCGGGACCACCTGCTTTCTCGCGGTCAACGTCGAGGGCGCGCTGTTCTCCGTCGGGGACGGGCACTACCGCCAGGGCGAGGGGGAGGCCTGCGGCACCGCCGTGGAGGGCGCCATGACGACGACCCTGATCGTCGACCTGGTCAAGGGCGGGGCGCCCGCCTGGCCGCGGCTCGAGGACGACACCTCCTGGATGACCGTCGGCTCCTCGCGCCCGCTGGAGGACGCCTGGCGGATCGGCCAGGTCGAGCTCGTGCGCTGGTTCGGCGAGCTGTACGGCCTGGCCCCGATGGACGCCTACCAGCTGCTCTCGCAGATCACCGAGGCCCCGATCGCCAACGTCGTCGACGCGAACTACAGCGCCGTCGTCAAGGCGCGCAAGTCCCTGCTGCCCCGGGCCGCGGCGTACGGCGGCCTGCACGACGACCTGCGCGCCCGCGCGGCGACCCTCCGCTAGATCGGACCGACCATGGACCTTCAGCTGACCGGCTCCCGCGTGCTCGTCACCGGTGGCACCCGCGGCATCGGGCGGGCGATCGTCGAGGCGTTCGCCGACGAGGGCGCCGCCGTCGAGTTCTGCGCCCGCGACGCCGGGGAGATCGAGGCGACCGAGAAGGCGCTGGCCGGCCGTGGCGCCGGCGTGCGCGGCGTGCAGCTCGACGTCCGCGACGGCGCGGCGCTGACCGCATGGGTGGCGGCAGCGGCCGGGCGGCTGGGCGGCCTCGACGCCGTCGTGGCGAACGTGAGCGCGCTGGCGACCGAGGACACCGAGGAGAACTGGCGCACCTGTTTCGAGGTGGACCTGATGCACACCGTGCGGCTGGCGACGGCGGCGGTGCCGCACCTGGAGGCCAGCGGCAACGGCTCCGTCGTGGCCGTCTCGAGCGTCTCGGGCCGGGAGTCGGACGTGGTGTCCGGCCCGTACGGGACGATGAAGACGGCGATCGTCGGCTACATCTCCGGGCTGGCGTTCCAGCTGGCCGGCCGGGGCGTGCGGGCCAACGTCGTCTCGCCGGGGAACACCTACTTCCAGGGCGGGTTCTGGCCCGCCGTGGAGCGGGCCGCCCCGGACGTCTTCGCCTCGGCGCTGGCGCTGAACCCCACCGGCCGGATGGGGACGCCGGAGGAGATGGCCAAGGCCGTGGTCTTCGTGTCCAGCCCGGTCTCGAGCTTCACCACGGGCACGAACCTCGTCGTCGACGGCGCGCTGACCCGCGGCATCCAGCTCTGACCCCCCGGCCGGCGTGATCGCGGGGACGACGGGGTCGCGGGGAGCCCGCGGCGGGCCCTAGCGTGCACGGATGGCGCTCATCTACCCCGTGCAGGCCGACGCTCCCGAGCCCGACGAGGAGAGCGAGCCCGACTTCGCCGAGCTCGCCGCCGACCTGTCCGACACCTGGCTGGTCGAGATCGCGGTCGGTGAGGACGGCGACGACGCCTGCTTCGGCCCGCTCACCGCACGGGCCGCCTGGGACCTGGCCGTCGACCTCGACGACCGGCGCCCCGAGTGGACGGTGTCGGTCGTGCCGCTGCACGTCGCCGGGACGGCGGACGAGCTCGTCGAGCTGTTCGAGGACTGACGCCGCCGACGGCGCAGGGCCGCGGCACCGACGAGGACCAGCGCGCCGGCCAGCGCCGCCTCGACGGCGCGCGCCCGGCCACTGGCGCGGACGATGCCGAGCGCGTCGGGCCGTGCCCGGCGGGTGCCCAGCAGCAGGCCGCCGAGGGCGGAGTCCACGCCGGCGCCGACGGTGACGACGTCCTGGGCCGGGGAGCGCAGCCGGGCGGTGAGCCCGGCGCCGGCCAGCGCGTCGGCCAGGTCGCCGACGTCCGCCCTCCCCGGCCGGATGCCGGTCCGCGCGGTGGCCGCCTCGCGGAGGGCGAGCGCGAGGCCGCGGACGTCATCGGCGACCACGTCCAGGTCACCGCCCTGGGCGGTGACCCGCACGGGCGCGCCGTCGACCTCCAGGGACAGGTCGGCGGTCACGTCGAGGCGGGTCACCTCCGCGGTCATCCCTGGGTGGCGTTCTCGGCGGTGGTGATCCGCAGCGTGCCGTTGAGCCGCCAGGTCGCGCGCGGGGCGTCCGCACCGGTCTCCCGCGGCACCGCGACCACCATGTCGACGAACTCGTAGTTGATCGCCGCGCCCTTGCCGGTCAGGTAGGACCACATCTCCTTGCCGAGGTCGGCGAAGCTCGTGGTGTCGTGGGACGTGATGTCCCGGCTACCGGTGGCGGCGTCGTTGCTCGTCATGGAATGGGCTCTCCTCGGGTCGGTCGGGGTCCCGGCCGGCGGGCCGGGACGGACGCCGTGCGACATCGGTCGCCTCCTACCCGGCGGTGCGCAATCGAACCGGCCACCGCCGCACCCCGCGACGGGCGGGCCGCCCGGGTGACCGAACGCGGGGCTTGTCGCGACATCGCGTCGCCCGGCACCATGGGTCATGAGCACCCCGTTCGTGGTCCCGCCCGGCGAGGGTCGACTGCTCGACCTGGGCACCTTCGAAGCGGAGGTCATCGCCGAGGGCGCTCGGACCGAGGAGTCGTTCTCCCTCATCCACACGCGACGGGAGCCTCCGGGTTTCGGCCCGCCCCTCCACCGCCACCAGGACGCCGCTGAGGCCTTCTACGTCCTGGAGGGCACCTACCTCGTGTACACGGACGACCGGCAGGACCTGTGCCCTCCGGGGAGCTTCGTCTACGTCCCGCGGAGGGTCCCGCACACCTTCACGGTGGTGTCCGAAGGAGCCGGACGGAAGCTCAACCTGTTCGCACCGGCGGCCATGGTGGGCTTCTTCGAGGAGCTGTCACGCGCCCAGGCGCACGGCGAGGCGACGCCCGACCTCCTCGACCGGATCGCCGGGGCGCACGACATGGAGGTCCTGGGCCCGGTGCCGGACTCGTACCTCTGACGGCCCGAGGGGCGGTCTACCAGCCGCGTGCCCGCCACTCGGGGACGTGCGGGCGCTCCGCGCCGAGGGTCGAGTCCTTGCCGTGCCCGGGGTAGAACCACGTCCCGTCGTCCAACGTCCCGAAGACCCGTTCCTCCAGGTCGTCCATGAGGGACGCGAAGTCCGCCGGGCTCGTCGTCCTCCCCGGACCGCCCGGGAAGAGGCTGTCCCCGGTGAACACGTGCGTCCCGGCGCCTCCAGGGCCGCGCCAGACCAGTGCGATGCTGCCGGGCGTGTGCCCGCGCAGGTGCACCACCTCGAGCACCTGGTCACCGACGGCGACCGTGTCGCCGTGCTCGACCGGGCGGGTGACCGGGACCGGCAGGTCGGCCGCGTCGGCCGGGTGCGCGACGGTCTGCGCGCCGGTCGCCTCGACCACCTGGGGCAGCGCCCGGTGGTGGTCCCAGTGCCCGTGCGTGGTGACCACCGTGCGCACGTCGGCACCGGCGACGAGCTCCAGGAGCGCCGCCGGCTCGGCCGCGGCGTCGATGAGCAACGCCTCGCCGGTGGCGGGGGAGGTGAGCAGGTAGGCGTTGTTCGCCATCTCGCTCACGGCCAGCTTGGCGATGGTCAGCCCGGGGAGCTCCCGGACGTCGGCCGGCCCACCGACCTGCACGTCCCCGGTGTACGACTGCCCGCTCATCGCGCTCCGATCTGAGACTGTCGGTGACCCCGGTTAGGTTCGACCGCATGGACGCTAGTGCAGCCCCGCTGCCGGGCCCCGAGGTCGCCGACCGGGCCCTCGTCGGGCTGCCGGCCACGGAGATCGCCGCGCGGGTCCGGTCGGGGGAGCTGTCCGCCGTCGAGGTGGTGCGCGCCCACCTGGCCCACCTGGCCGACGTCGAGCCACGGATCGGCGCCTTCCGGGTGGTGCGCACCGCCGCCGCGCTCGCCGAGGCGGCCGCCGTCGACAGCTCCCCGCGGCGGGCCGAGCTCCCGCTCGCCGGCGTGCCGGTCGCGGTCAAGGACAACGTCGCGGTCACCGGCGAGGTCGCCACCGACGGCTCGCGGGCCCACGCCCCCCGCCCGGCGTCGGCGGACCACCCCGTCGTGGCCCGGCTCCGCGCCGCCGGTGCGGTCGTCGTCGGCATCACCCGGGTCCCCGAGCTGTGCATCTACTCCGCCACCGACGGTCCGGGCACGGTCACCCGCAACCCCTGGGACACGGCGCGCTCCTCCGCGGGGTCCTCCGGCGGCAGCGCGGCCGCGGTCGCCGCCGGTGTGGTGCCGCTGGCCCACGGCAACGACGGGATGGGGTCGCTCCGGCTGCCCGCGGCCGCCTGCGGGCTGGTCACGCTCAAGCCGGGCCGGGGTGTCGTGCCCGGCCCGGTGGGCGCCAACTCGTGGTTCGGGATGGCGGAGCACGGCGTCCTCGCGACCACCGCCGCCGACCTCGCGGCCGGCCTGGCCGTCGTCGCCGGCCGGCCGGTGGCCGAGCCGGAGGCGCCGGTCGCCCCGCTGCGGATCGCCGTCTCGACCCGGTCGCCGGTCCCCGGGGTCCGGCTGGACGCCGCCGGCCGGGCCGCGGTCGACGTCGTCGTGGGCGAGCTGCGGGCGGCCGGGCACACCGTGCTGCGCAGGGACCCGGTGGTCACCCCCGGCGCCGCGCTCGGCACCGTCGCCCGGTGGCTGGCCGGGGCCGACGCCGACGCCGAGGCGCTCGCCCTCGACCCGGCGGGGATGGAGCCGCGCAGCCGCACCCACGCCCGCCTCGGCCGCTGGGTGCGCCGGGCCGGGCTGGTGCGGCCGCGCACCGCGGAGGCGTTCCGCGCGCGGATGACCGACTTCTTCACCGACGTCGACGTGCTGCTCACCCCGGTGGTCACCGGTCCGCCGCTGCCGGCCCGGCCATGGCACGAGCGCGGCTTCCTGGCCAACATGACGGCCAACGCGCGGTGGGCGCCGTGGACCCCCGCGTGGAACCTGGCCGGGCTCCCGGCCCTCGTGCTGCCCGCCGGGCCCGGTCGGTCGGGCCTGCCCAGCTCGGTGCAGCTCGTCGGCCCGGCCGGGTCCGAGACGCGTCTACTCTGGCTTGCCGGGGAGGTGGAGCGCCGGCTGCCCTGGCGCCGGCACGCACCCGTCTTCGTCCCCGGTCAGCCGGCCGGGAGCCGCGCCGGCTGACCCTGCTCGTCCCGGGCAGCGATGCCCGCCGGGGAGACCTGCGCGACACGCCGCGCCGGGAAGCCCGCCTCCCGGCACACCGTTCGACTGGTCGATGAACGACACGCGGCCACCGCTCCGCCCCGCACCACTGTCCCTCGCCCCGCCGCGAACGGACCAGCACCAGCACACTGCGACCGACAGGGATCACATGGACCGGCTCGTCGTCCGCGGCGCCCGAGAGCACAACCTCAAGGACGTCCACATCGACCTGCCCCGCGACGCGATGATCGTGTTCACGGGGCTCTCCGGCTCGGGCAAGTCCAGCCTGGCCTTCGACACGATCTTCGCCGAGGGCCAGCGCCGCTACGTCGAGTCGTTGTCGGCCTACGCCCGCCAGTTCCTCGGCCAGATGGACAAGCCGGACGTCGACTTCATCGAGGGCCTGTCCCCGGCGGTGTCGATCGACCAGAAGTCGACCAACCGGAACCCGCGGTCCACCGTCGGCACCATCACCGAGGTCTACGACTACCTCCGGCTGCTGTACGCCCGTGCCGGTCAGCCGCACTGCCCCAACTGCGGCAAGCCGATCTCCCGGCAGACGCCGCAGCAGATCGTCGACCAGGTGCTGGGCATGGAGGAGGGCACCCGCTTCCAGGTGCTGGCCCCCGTCGTCCGGGCCCGCAAGGGCGAGTACGTCGACCTGTTCAGCTCGCTGCAGACCCAGGGCTTCTCCCGGGTCCGGGTCGACGGCACGGTGCACCCGCTGACCGAGCCGCCGAAGCTCAAGAAGCAGGAGAAGCACACGATCGAGGTGATCATCGACCGGCTCACCGTCAAGGAGAGCGCCAAGCGCCGGCTCACCGACTCGGTCGAGACCGCCCTCGGTCTGGCCGGTGGCCTCGTCGTGCTCGACTTCGTCGACCTCGCCGAGGACGACCCGCAGCGTGAGCGCACCTTCTCCGAGCACCTGGCCTGCATCGACGACGGTCTCTCCTTCGAGGCGCTCGAGCCCCGCTCGTTCTCCTTCAACTCCCCGTTCGGCGCCTGCTCGGAGTGCACCGGCATCGGCACCCGCAAGGAGGTCGACCCCGACCTCGTCGTGCCGGACCCGCAGAAGAGCCTCGGCGAGGGCGCCATCGCGCCGTGGGCCGGGTCGATGAGCAACGAGTACTTCCAGCGGCTCCTCGGTGGCCTCGCCGACATGATCGGGTTCTCGATGAAGACCCCGTGGCAGGAGCTGCCGGCCAAGGTGCAGAAGGCCGTGCTGCACGGGTCCCCGGACCAGGTGCACGTCCGCTACAAGAACCGCTACGGCCGTGAGCGCAGCTACTACGCCGCGTTCGAGGGCGTGCTGCCCTTCCTCGAGCGCCGCCACGAGGACACCGACAGCGAGTTCATGAAAGACAAGTACGAGGGCTACATGCGGGACGTCCCGTGCCCGGTCTGCCACGGCACCCGGCTCAAGCCGGAGATCCTCGCCGTCAAGATGAACGGCCGCTCGATCGCCGAGGTCACCGGCCTGTCCATCGGCGATGCGTCGGAGTGGCTGGGCGCCCTGGAGCTGGGTGGCCGCGAGAAGGCCATCGCCGACCGCGTGCTCCGGGAGATCCAGGCCCGGCTCTCCTTCCTGGTCGACGTCGGCCTGGACTACCTCTCGCTCGACCGGCCGGCGGCGACGCTCGCCGGTGGCGAGGCGCAGCGCATCCGGCTGGCCACCCAGATCGGGTCCGGGTTGGTGGGCGTCCTTTACGTGCTCGACGAGCCCTCCATCGGGCTGCACCAGCGCGACAACGTCCGGTTGATCGAGACGCTCGTCCGGCTGCGCGACATGGGCAACACGCTCATCGTCGTCGAGCACGACGAGGACACGATCAAGCAGGCCGACTGGATCGTCGACATCGGCCCCGGCGCCGGCGAGCACGGTGGCGAGGTGGTCGTCAGCGGCACCTACGACGACCTGCTGGCCAGCGAGCGGTCGATCACCGGGCAGTACCTGTCCGGCCGTCGGGAGATCACCATCCCCAAGATCCGCCGTGAGCCGATTCCGGGGCGCGAACTGGTCGTCAAGGGCGCCCGGGAGAACACCCTCCGGGGGATCGACGTGGCCTTCCCGCTCGGCGTGCTGGTCGCCGTCACCGGGGTCTCGGGCTCGGGCAAGTCCAGCCTGGTCAACGACATCCTCTACACCACCCTGGCCAACGAGCTGAACCGCGCGCGGATGGTGCCCGGCCGGCACCGCACCATCACCGGCCTGGACCAGCTGGACAAGGTGGTCGGTGTCGACCAGTCGCCGATCGGCCGCACGCCGCGGTCCAACCCGGCCACCTACACCGGTGTCTGGGACCACGTCCGCAAGCTGTTCGCCAGCACGACGGAGGCCAAGGTCCGCGGCTACCAGCCCGGCCGGTTCTCCTTCAACGTCAAGGGCGGCCGGTGCGAGGCGTGCTCCGGTGACGGGACGCTCAAGATCGAGATGAACTTCCTGCCCGACGTGTACGTCCCCTGCGAGGTGTGCAAGGGCGCCCGGTTCAACCGGGAGACGCTCGAGGTGCACTACAAGGGCAAGACCGTCGCCGAGGTGCTCAACATGCCGATCGAGGAGGCCGCCGAGTTCTTCGCGGCAATCCCGGCGATCGCCCGCTACATGCGGACCCTCACGGACGTCGGGCTCGGCTACGTGCGGCTCGGTCAGCCCGCCACCACGCTGTCCGGTGGTGAGGCCCAGCGGGTGAAGCTCGCCAGCGAGCTGCAGAAGCGGTCCAACGGCCGGACCATCTACGTGCTGGACGAGCCGACCACCGGCCTGCACTTCGAGGACATCAACAAGCTGCTGAAGGTGGTCCAGGGCCTGGTCGACAAGGGCAACTCGGTCATCGTCATCGAGCACAACCTCGACGTCATCAAGAGCGCCGACTGGCTGATCGACATGGGTCCCGAGGGCGGTTTCCGCGGCGGCATGGTCGTCGCGGAGGGGTCGCCGGAGTTCGTGGCCTCGGTGCCGGAGAGCCACACCGGCCGGTTCCTGGCCCAGATCCTGGACCCGGACGCCGTGGCCGCTGCGGCCGCACCGGTGAAGAAGCGGCCGCGCAAGAAGGGCGAGCTGGTCGCCTCCGCGGCCGGTGAGAAGGCCAGCTGACCGCAGCGCACACCGGCTGACCGGGCGGGGGTCGCGCGACCTCCGCCCGGCGCGCCCGGCACCCCGGCCCGGTGACCGCGTCCAGACCCCAGCGTCCGCGGCAGCTCTGTGACTGCCTGGGCTCCTCACCGCAGCGTTGCGTCGGGAGGTGCTCGGTCGTGGAGCTCAGCCGTCGTTCGTTCCTTGCCGGAGCGGTAGCCGTCCCGTCGCTGGCGGCCTGCGCCGGCACCGTCGTCCAGCCCGGTGACCTCTCCCGGCTGCGGATGATGGTCCCGGCCAGCCAACTACATCCCGTACTCCGGCGGCGGATAGTCGCTCGCCGCGCTGCTCGGCAACCAGGTCGCCGCCGGCATCTCCGGCACCGCGGACTCCGGCGAGCAGGGCGGGCTGGACGAGGTCCTCGCCGAGCTGGTCAGCTGGACCGACCAGCGCGTGCCCCCGCGCTGACCCGGCGGCCGACGCCGACCTCGCGCCAGAACGCGTCCGCCCGGGCGTTCCACTGCTCGGGCACCTCCTGGAACGGCTGGTGCGACTCGCCCACCTGCACCTCGAAACGTGCGCCGGGGACGGCCTCGGCCACCGCGCGCCCCAGCTCGGGACGCGCGGTCGGGTCGAGGCTGCCGGCCAGCACCAGGGTCGGCACCGCGATGCGCTGGACCCGGTCGATGGTCCGGTGCTCGGTGAACGCGTCCAGGGTCCGCTGGGTGTCCTCCGGGGACTGCTTGAGCGGGAACGCGATCGCCTCGTCGATGATCGCCGCCACGGTCCCGTCGTTGTGCGCGCGGGGGGTGTAGATCGCCAGGAAGAAGCCCTCCAGGAAGGCTCGCTCGCTGGGAGCCGCGCCGACCAGCCAGCGGATGAAGCCGGCCCACGACCGCAGGTAGCCGTCCATGGCGCCCCACGTGCTCTGCAGCACCAGGCTGCGGACCCGGGCGGGGTGCCGCAGCGTCAGCTCCTGGCCGATGATGCTGCCGCCGGAGAACCCGGCGACGTGCGCCGAGTCGATGCCGACGGCGTCGAGCACCGCCGCCGCGTCGTCGGCCATCGCCGCCACGGTGAGAGGTCCGTCGAGCATCGCCGTCCGGCCGGCTCCCCGGTTGTCGAGGGCGGTGAGCCGGTAGCGGTCCTGCAGGCCGTCGAGCTGGAACTGCCAGGACTCCACCGTGTCGCCCAGGCCGCCGATCAGCAGCACGTCGGGCCCGGTGCCCACCTGCTCGACCCAGACGTCGAGGTCGCCTGCGCGCACGTGCCGGCCCATGCCCAGCTCCTCCCGAGCACCGTCGTCGAGGTGCCCGTGAGGCTCCTCTCCGCCCACGGCGGGTGTCAACGCGCCGGGTCGCCCGCGGGGCGGATCGGCGTTACCGCAGGTCGGCGAGGGGTCGCCCGGAGTGTCGGCGGTCGGACCTAACCTGGGCCCATGGCCGATCCGTCCACGTACCGCCCAGCGGTCGGCAGCATCCCCGAGGACCCCGGCGTCTACAAGTTCCGCGACCCGGCGGGCCGGGTCATCTACGTCGGCAAGGCGAAGAACCTCCGGCAGCGGCTGAACAGCTACTTCGCCGACGTGTGGGGCCTGCACCCGCGCACCCGGCAGATGGTCACCACCGCGGCCAGCGTGGAGTGGACCGTCGTCGGCACCGAGGTCGAGGCGCTCCAGCTCGAGTACAACTGGATCAAGGAGTTCGACCCCCGGTTCAACGTCCGCTACCGCGACGACAAGAGCTACCCGTCGCTGGCGGTCACGCTGAACGAGGAGTTCCCGCGGCTGCAGGTCATGCGCGGGCCCAAGCGCAAGGGCGTCCGCTACTTCGGGCCCTACGCCCACGCGTGGGCGATCCGGGAGACGCTGGACACCCTGACCCGGGTCTTCCCGGCGCGCACCTGCTCCACCGGCGTCTTCAAGCGGGCCGGCCAGATCGGCCGGCCCTGCCTGCTCGGCTACATCGGCAAGTGCGCCGCGCCCTGCGTCGGCCGGGTCAGCGCCGAGGAGCACCGGGAGATCGTCGACGACTTCTGCGACTTCATGGGCGGCCGCACCGAGCAGATGATCCGCCGGCTCGAGCGCCAGATGGCCGAGGCCGCGGAGGAGATGAACTACGAGAAGGCCGCCCGGCTGCGCGACGACCTCGGTGCGCTGCGCCGGGCGCTGGAGAAGCAGGCCGTCGTCCTCGGTGACGGCACCGACGCCGACGTCGTGGCCTTCGCCCAGGACGAGCTGGAGGCCGCCGTCCAGGTCTTCCACGTCCGGGGCGGCCGGGTCCGCGGCCAGCGCGGCTGGATCATCGACAAGGTCGAGGAGGTCACCACCGGCCAGCTCGTCGAGCAGTTCCTGCTGCAGGTCTACGGCGGGGTCGACGAGCAGACCGGCACCGGCGAGGCGGGGGAGGCGGTGCCCCGCGAGGTGCTCGTCCCCGAGCTCCCCGACGACGCCGAGGTCTACGCCGAGCTGCTGTCGGAGCTGCGCGGCTCCCGGGTGTCCCTGCGGGTCCCGCAGCGCGGTGACAAGCGCAGCCTGATGGAGACCGTCGAGCGCAACGCCAAGGAGTCCTTCGCCCGGCACCGGGTGAAGCGGGCCAGCGACCTGACCGCCCGGTCGATGGCGCTGTCGGAGATCCAGGAGGCGCTGGACCTGCCGGATGCCCCGCTGCGGATCGAGTGCATCGACATCTCGCACGTGCAGGGCACCAACGTGGTGGCCAGCATGGTGGTCTTCGAGGACGGCATGGCGAAGAAGTCGGACTACCGGCGCTTCTCGGTCGCCCAGGGCACCGACGACACCGCCGCGATGGCCGAGGTCGTCCGCCGCCGTTTCGCCCGGCACCTCAAGGAGGAGGCCGACCGCAAGGACGAGCAGGGCGTCGCGGCGGAGGAGGGCCGGCCGCGCCGGTTCGCCTACCCGCCCAACCTGCTCGTCGTCGACGGCGGCCAGCCGCAGGTGACGGCCGCCAGCCGGTCGCTGGCCGAGCTCGGCGTCGTCGACGTCGCGGTCTGCGGCCTGGCCAAGCGGATGGAGGAGGTGTGGCTGCCCGACGACCCCGACCCGGTCATCCTGCCGCGCACCTCCGAGGCGTTGTACCTGCTCCAGCGGGTCCGCGACGAGGCACACCGGTTCGCGATCACCTACCACCGGCAGAAGCGATCCAGCACGATGCTGGTGTCGCTCCTGGACGACGTCCCAGGGCTCGGTGACACCCGGCGAAAGGCGCTGATGAAGCAGTTCGGATCCCTCAAGCGGCTGCGCGCGGCCACGGTCGAGGAGCTGACCGCGGTACCCGGCATCGGTCGGCGCACCGCGGAGGCGGTGCTCGCGGCCGTGGCCGAGCCCGTGGCGGCAGGCGCCGACCCCGACCGGGTGGCCGAGGACGCGGTGGAGCTGGAGGAGGCGCCCGTGGGCGCGGCCGCCCCCGTCCGCCCGGTGCACGGCGCGGATGCCGGCGACACCGCCGAGGTCGGCCGGGTCCAGCAGGCGGAGGTGAGCGGGCGATGACCGTCGACGAGCGCGCCGGCGAACCGGTCGCCGGGGACACCGGCTCGCCGGGCGACGTCCTCCCCGCCGCGGAGGTGCCGGGCACCGACCCGGCGCCGCTGGACGTCGTGGTCGTCACCGGGCTGTCCGGGGCGGGCAAGAACAGTGCCGGCCGGGTGCTGGAGGACCTGGGCTTCTTCGTCGTCGACAACCTGCCGCCGGCCCTGCTGCAGCCGATGGTGGAGCTCGGTGCCCGCGGCGACGTCCGGCGGTTCGCCGCCGTCGTCGACGTCCGCAGCCGGGCGTTCTCCAGCGACCTGCAGGAGTCGATCCGGCTGCTCGCCGAGGCCGGCCACCGGCCCCGGGTGGTCTACGTGCACGCCCGCAACGAGGTGCTGATCCGGCGCTACGAGTCCAACCGCCGCGAGCACCCGCTGCAGGGCAGCGGGCGGCTGGTCGACGGCATCGACGCCGAGCGGGAGCTGCTCACCGGGATCGCCGGCGAGGCCGACCTGTGGGTCGACACCAGCGACCTCAACGTGCACCAGCTGCGGGCCACCCTCGAGTCGGCGTTCGTGGACCACGACGCGCCGCCCCAGGTGGTCGCCACCGTGCTCAGCTTCGGCTTCAAGTACGGCCTGCCGCTGGACGCCGACCTGGTCGTCGACGCCCGCTTCCTGCCCAACCCGCACTGGGTGCCCGAGCTGCGGCCGATGACCGGCCGGGACGCCGAGGTCCGCGACTACGTGCTCGGGCAGGACCACGCGTCCGAGTTCCTCGACGAGTACATGAAGGTGCTGGGGCTGCTGCTGCCCGGCTACCGGCGGGAGGGCAAGCGCTACCTGACCCTCGCCGTCGGCTGCACCGGCGGGAAGCACCGCAGCGTCGCGATCGCCGAGGAGTTCGCGCGGCGGCTCTCCGCCGAGGGCGTCCCGGCCAACGCCCGGCACCGCGACCTGGGGCGGGAGTAGTGGAGCCCACGCCGGACGCCGGCCCGGTGCGGATGGCCGCGCCGCCGCCGGTGCCTGCGCCCACCGGCGGCGAACGCCGGGCGGCCGGGCGCGAGCGGCTGCGGGTGGTCGCGCTGGGCGGCGGCCACGGCCTCGCCGCGGCGCTGACCGCCTGGCGGCGGCTGGCCGGCGAGCTGACCGCGGTGGTCACCGTCGCCGACGACGGCGGCTCGTCGGGGCGGATCCGGCGGGAGATGCCGGTGCTGCCCCCCGGTGACCTGCGGATGGCGCTGGCCGCGCTGGCCGGTGAGGAGCCGCGCACCCAGGAGATGGCCCGGCTGCTGCAGCACCGCTTCGGCGGCAGCGGGGTGCTGGCCGGCCACCCGGTGGGGAACCTGATGCTCACCGGCCTCACCGAGATGCACGGTGGCGACAGCGTGCGGGCCTTGGGCGTGCTGGAGCAGCTGCTGGGCGCCCAGGGCCGGGTGCTGCCCATGGCCGAGGTGCCGCTGGACCTGGTGGCCACGGTGGACAGCACCGATCCCGACGACCCGCAGGACACCCGGCGGATCCGCGGCCAGGTGGCGATCGCCTCGACCCCGGGGCGGGTGCGGGAGATCCGCGTCTCGCCGGCCGACCCGCCGGTGCCGCCCTCGGTGCTGCAGGCGATCGCCGAGGCGGACGTGATCAGCCTCGGCCCGGGCTCCTGGTACACGTCGGTGCTGCCGCACCTGCTGGTGCCGCGGCTGCGCCAGGCGCTGGCCGAGACCACCGCCCGGGTGGTCGTCGTGCTCAACCTCGAGCCGCAGCCGGGGGAGACCGACGGCTTCTCACCCGAGGAGCACCTGCGGGTCCTGCAGGCCCATTGCGAGGGCGTGTCGCTGCACACCGTCATCGCCGATGCGGTTGCGGTTGTTGACCGGCGTGGTCTGCTGTCTGCTGTGCAGACATGTGGTGCGGAACTGGTGCTCGCACCGGTCGCTGCACCCGACGGTGCACCACGGCACGATCCTTCACGGCTCGCCGCCGCACTGGCCTCCGTGGTCGGTGCGCGGTGACCGGACGGACCCGGGCAGGTTCCCGGGACGACCGGGGCACCTGTCGGCACACAGGGGGAAAGGAACAGCACGCATGGCCATGACAGCGATGGTGAAGGACGAGCTCTCCCGCGTGGAGTGCACCAAGACCTCCGAGCGCAAGGCCGAGGTGACGGCGCTCCTGCGCTTCTCCGGCGGCCTGCACATCGTGGGTGGCCGCGTGGTCATCGAGGCCGAGCTCGACACCGGCTCGGTGGCCAGACGGCTGCGGCGCGACATCAGCGAGGTGTACGGCTACACGAGCGGGGTGAGCGTGCTCGCCGGTGGCAACATCCGCCGCGGCGTGCGCTACCTCGTGCGGATCGCGAAGCACGGCGAGGGCCTGGCCCGGCAGACCGGGCTGGTCGACCAGCGTGGCCGGCCGGTGCGCGGCCTGCCGCCGTCGGTGGTCTCCGGCGGGATCGGGGACGCCGAGGCCGCGTGGCGCGGCGCCTTCCTGGCGCACGGGTCGCTGACCGAGCCGGGGCGCTCGTCGTCCCTCGAGGTCACCTGCCCCGGGCCGGAGGCGGCGATGGCTCTCGTCGGCGCCGCCCGCCGGCTGGGGATCGCGGCCAAGGCCCGGGAGGTGCGCGGCACCGACCGGGTCGTCGTCCGGGACGGCGACGCGATCAGCGCCCTGCTCACCCGGATGGGTGCCCACGACGCGGTGCTCGCCTGGGAGGAGCGGCGGATGCGCCGCGAGGTCCGGGCGACGGCCAACCGGCTGGCCAACTTCGACGACGCCAACCTGCGCCGGTCCGCCCGCGCCGCGGTCGCGGCGAGCGCCCGGGTCGAGCGGGCCCTGGAGATCCTGGCCGACGAGGCCCCCGAGCACCTGCTGGTGGCCGGCCGGCTGCGGCTGGAGTTCGGCCAGGCGTCGCTGGAGGAGCTCGGCCAGCGCGCTGACCCACCGATGACCAAGGACGCTGTTGCCGGGCGCATAAGGCGTCTGCTGGCGATGGCCGACAAGCGCGCGAAGGACCTCGGCATCCCGGACACGGAGTCCGTCGTCACCGACGACATGCTCACCTGAGGGCACGCCGGGACTGAGAGCACGCCGCGACGTCTCCTCCGCACGCCGGGGGAGACGTCGCGGACGTCTGCCGGCCGGTCGGGACGACCCGGACGCGCGGTCGGGAGCGGGCTCGCGGGCCGATAGGCTGTCCGTGGAATGTGGCCGCGCACACGCGTGGCCCACGGTGCCGCTGGGCCGACCGGCCCGGCTGGGCAACACGGTCTGGGAGGTCCGCAGTGACGGTACGGGTCGGGATCAACGGGTTCGGTCGGATCGGCCGCAACTTCTACAGGGCAGCTGCCGCCGGCGGGGCGGACATCGAGATCGTGGCGGTCAACGACCTCACCACCCCCGAGACGCTGGCGCACCTGCTCAAGTACGACAGCATCCTGGGCAAGCTGCCCGAGGACGTCTCGGTCGTCGGTGACGGCATCAAGGTCGGCGGCGCGACCGTCAAGGTGCTGGCCGAGCGCGACCCGGCCAACCTGCCGTGGGGCGACCTGGGTGTCGATGTCGTCGTGGAGTCCACCGGCTTCTTCACCAAGGCCGACGACGCCCGCAAGCACGTCGACGCAGGTGGCGCCAAGAAGGTCATCATCTCCGCGCCGGCCACCGGTGACGACCTGACGATCGTCATGGGCGTCAACCACGAGCAGTACGACGGCTCGCAGACGATCATCAGCAACGCGTCCTGCACCACCAACTGCCTGGCGCCGCTGGCCAAGGTGCTCAACGACGCGTTCGGCATCGAGCGTGGCCTGATGACCACGATCCACGCCTACACCGCCGACCAGAACCTGCAGGACGGCCCGCACAAGGACCTGCGCCGGGCCCGCGCGGCCGCGCTGAACATCGTCCCGACCTCCACCGGTGCGGCCAAGGCCATCGGCCTGGTCCTCCCGGAGCTCAAGGGCAAGCTCGACGGGTACGCGCTGCGCGTCCCGGTGCCGACCGGCTCGGCCACCGACCTCACCGTCACCGTGGGCCGCGACGTCACCGTCGAGGAGGTCGACGAGGCCTACAAGGCGGCGGCCGACGGCCCGCTGGCGCCCTACCTCGTCTACACCGACGCGCCGATCGTCTCCTCCGACATCGTCACCGACCCCGCGTCCTGCATCTACGACTCGGGCCTGACCAAGGTCTTCGGCAACCAGGTCAAGGTCGTCGGCTGGTACGACAACGAGTGGGGTTACTCCAACCGGCTGGTCGACTCCGTCGTCCTGGTCGGCGGCAAGCTCTCCTGACGATGCGCTCAGTCGACGAGCTCCTCGCCGGCGGGGTCTCGGGTCGGCGCGTGCTGCTGCGCGCCGACCTGAACGTCCCGCTGGACAAGACAGCGTCCTCCAACGGCACGACGAAGATCACCGACGACGGCCGGATCCGGGCCAGCCTGCCGACGATCGCCGCGCTCCGCGACGCCGGGGCCCGGGTCGTCGTCGCCGCCCACCTCGGGCGGCCGAAGGGCGAGCCGGACCCGCAGTTCTCGCTGGCGCCGGTCGCCGCCCGGCTCGGCGAGCTGCTCGGCACCGAGGTGCCGCTGGCCGCCGACGTCGCCGGCCCGGACGCCTCGGCGAAGGCCGCGGCGCTGACCGACGGTCAGGTGCTGCTGCTGGAGAACGTCCGCTTCGAGGCGGCCGAGACCAGCAAGGACGACGCGGTGCGCGGCGAGCTCGCCGACCGGCTCGCCGGGCTGGCCGAGCTCTACGTCGACGACGCGTTCGGCGCGGTGCACCGCAAGCACGCCTCGGTCTACGACGTCGCCACCCGGCTGCCGCACGCGGCCGGCCGGCTGGTGGCGCGCGAGCTGGACGTGCTCGCCCAGCTGACCTCGACGCCGGTGCGGCCCTACGTCGTCGTCCTCGGCGGGTCGAAGGTCAGCGACAAGCTCGGCGTGATCGAGGCGCTGCTGCCCAAGGTCGACCGGCTGCTCATCGGTGGCGGGATGACCTACACCTTCCTCGCCGCCCGCGGCCTGGAGGTGGGCACCTCGCTGCTGGAGGCCGACCAGGTCGACACCTGTCGCCGGCTGCTGGACGAGGCCGGTGACCGCATCGTGCTGCCGGTCGACGTCGTGGTCACCCCCGAGTTCAGCGCCGACGCGCCGACCCGGGTGCTCCCGGCCGGGGAGATCCCGGCCGACGAGATGAGCCTGGACATCGGTCCGCGCAGCGTCGAGCTGTTCGCCGAGGCGCTGGCCGGCGCCCACACGGTCTTCTGGAACGGGCCGATGGGCGTGTTCGAGCTGGCGCCCTTCCAGGCCGGCACGCGCGGCGTCGCGCAGGCCGTCGCCGGCGTCGACGGGCTCTCCGTCGTCGGCGGCGGCGACTCGGCGGCCAGCGTCCGGCAGCTGGGCCTGGACGAGGCGGCCTACGGCCACATCAGCACCGGTGGCGGTGCGTCGTTGGAGTACCTCGAGGGCCGGGAGCTCCCCGGCCTCGCGGTGCTCGCGGACTGAGGGGCGCGACGATGGCACGCACCAAGCCCAAGCCGCCCCGCGAGGGCCGCCGGCCGCTGATCGCCGGCAACTGGAAGATGCACCTCACGCACCTGGAGGCCATCGGGCTCGTCCAGAAGCTGGCGTTCTCGCTGACCGAGGCTCAGCTGGACGCGGCCGAGGTGGTCGTCGTCCCGCCGTTCACGGCGCTGCGCAGCGTGCAGACCCTGGTCGCCGGCGACAAGCTGGAGATCGGGTACGGCGCGCAGGACCTCGCAGCAGCCGACTCCGGCGCGTACACCGGCGAGGTGAGCGGGGCGATGCTCGCCGCGCTGGCCTGCCGGTACGTGCTGGTCGGCCACTCCGAGCGGCGCACCCTGCACGGCGAGGACGACGCCGTGGTCGCGGCCAAGGTGCAGGCCGCGGTCCGGCACGGCCTGGTGCCGATCCTGTGCGTGGGGGAGGGGCTCGACGTCCGCCGGGCCGGCAGCCACGTGCCGCACTGCACCGACCAGCTGGACCTGGCCCTGGCCGGCCTGAGCGCCGAGCAGGTCCAGGACCTGGTGGTCGCGTACGAGCCGGTGTGGGCGATCGGCACCGGCGAGGTGGCCACCCCGGACGACGCGCAGGAGGTCTGCACAGCACTCCGGGCGCGGCTCGCCGAGCGCTACGGCCCGGAGACGGGGGCGGTCATCCGTATCCTCTACGGCGGGTCGGTGAAGGCCGGCAACACCGCCGGCATCCTCGCCGGGCCGGACGTCGACGGAGCGCTCGTCGGCGGTGCCAGCCTGGACGCCGACGAGTTCGCACAGATCTGTCGTACCGCTGCCGGTGGGAGCTGACCGCCGCCGGCACTGACCGGGCGGAGCAGCAGCCACGTTGAGCACCAGCACCGAACGACGGCCGGTCCGCCGCCGCGACCTCCGGGGAGCGGGGCGGCCGGCCGTCGTGCTGGTCGTGGTGGCACTGCTCGCGGTGCTGACCGGCTGCGGCAGCGGCAACAGCGGCGCGGCCGGGGTGCCCACCCAGGCCGGGGAGGCCGACAGCGGGGTGGACGGCGTCCGGGCGCCGTCCGACGCGACCGGCGGCACGCTGCGGCTGGTGACGGGGGAGATCGACAGCCTGGACCCGCAGCGCTCCTACGTGCCGGGCGTGTGGAACCTGATGCGGTTGTACGCCCGCACCCTGGTGACCTACTCGTCCGACCCGGGGAAGACCGACGAACTGGTCCCCGACCTGGCCACGGACACCGGCACGACGCCCGACGGCGGGCGGACCTGGACGTTCACCCTCAAGGACGGCGTCCGCTTCGAGACCGGGCGACCGATCACCTCGCGGGCCGTCAAGTACGGCATCGAGCGGTCCTTCGCCTCCGACGTCATCGTCGGTGGGCCGACGTACGTCCTGGACCTGCTCGACGACCCGGACGACCCCTACGCCGGGCCGTACCAGGACGAGTCGGCCGACAAGCTGGGGCTGGCCTCGATCGCCACGCCGGACGACCGGACGATCACCTTCACGCTCACCACCGCGACGCCGGACTTCCCGTTCGTGATGGCGCTGCCCTCGAGCAGCCCGGTGCCGGTGGAGAGCGACACCGGCGGGGCGTACGGCTCCCACCCGGTCAGCTCCGGCCCCTACCTGGTCTCCTCGGTCGACCCGCTGACCGGGGTCGTGCTGGACCGCAACCCGCAGTGGGACCCGGCCACCGACGAGGTGCGGACCGCGCTGCCGGACCAGGTCGTCGTGCGCAGCGGGCTGTCCGGTGTGGCGCGGGACCAGGCGCTCCTGGCCGGGTCGGCCGACGCCGACCTCTCCGGGACCGGTGTGCAGATGGCCACCACGAGCCGGCTGGACGACGACGCCCTGGCCGGCCGGATCGACGACGTGACGACCGGGTCCCTGCGGTTGCTCGCCCTGCCGACCACCGTGGCACCGATGGACAACGCCGACTGCCGCGCCGCCGTGGCCGCCGCGGTCGACCGGGGGGCGGTCCAGGAGGCGCTCGGCGGGCCGGGCAACGTGGTCCGCTCCTCGTTGCTGTGGCCGCGCGCGCTCGCCGGCGGCCCCGACGACCCGGACCCCGGCCCGGACCTGGCGGCGGCCCGGGCGTCCTTGACCGCCTGCGGCAAGCCGGACGGCTTCAGCACGGTCCTCGCCGTCCCGGACGCCCCGAACACCGTGGCGGTGGCGAACGCGATCGCCGCCGACCTGGCCGAGGTGGGCATCCAGGCCGAGGTGCGGCCTCTGGATCCCACCACGTACTACGCCTCCGACGTCGGCAAGCCGGCCAACGTGACCGCCCAGGGCTACGGGATCGTGCTGGCCACCTGGACCGCGGACTTCCCGACCGCCGCGTCCATCCTCGTCCCGCTGGTCGACGGCCGGTCCATCCGCGAGGTCGGCAACACCAACTACGCCCGGCTGGCCGACCCGGGCGTCACCGGGCTGGTCGACGCCGCCCGCGTGGTGAGCGACCCGGCGGCCGCGGCGGACGCCTGGCGCCAGGTGGTGGCCGCAGTGGACGCGACGCACGCCTACGTCCCGCTCGCCGAGAACCGCGTCCAGCTGCTGGCCGGCCAGCGGCTCCGCAACGGCGTGGTGATGCAGCCCTACGGCGGCTACGACGTCGTGACCGCCGGGGTCAGCTGACAGGTACGGGAGCATCGCGGGGGCGGGCGCCGCGTCGGCTAGGCTGGTGCGTCGTGCCCCCGGCCCACCGGGTGCGAGTCCACACCCCGTGGGCAGGAGGACAGGAGACTGACGATGATCGAGCTGGTCCTCAACGTGCTGCTGGTCCTCACCAGCGTGCTGCTGATCGTGCTCATCCTGCTGCACCGCGGCAAGGGCGGCGGTCTGTCGTCGATGTTCGGTGGCGCGGTCTCCTCCCAGCTGTCCGGCAGCTCCGTGGTGGAGAAGAACCTCAACCGGCTGACCGTCTTCGCCGGACTGGTCTGGGCGGTCTGCATCGTCGGTCTGGGCATCCTGCTCAAGGTCTGACGGAGGACCCCCTCTCTCCCCACCTCCGCAGGCTCAGGGCGGGCCCCTGAGAGGGGGCCGGGCCAGGCGGCTGGACGGTCGACCGCCGGTCTGACCAGGCACTCGGTGCCACGGCTGGTTTTCGACGGACGGTCGCGTGCCGGTACTCAGGGTGTCCGCATCGTGACCTGAGACGGACCGGAGAGGCCCTAGACTGCCCCGAGCGGTGATCAACTGGGACCGCGATCGAAGCCGACGATCAGGGGGCCGCTCGTGGCTGGTGGGAACGCGATCCGGGGGAGCCGGGTCGGTGCGGGACCGATGGGTGAAGCAGAGCGCGGCGAGACGGCGCCCCGGAACCGGATCGGCTTCTGGTGCGCCAACGGACACGAGTCGCGGATCGCCTTCGCGGCCGACATCGAGGTCCCGGAGACCTGGGACTGCCCGCGCTGCGGTCTCCCGGCCGGGACCGACCAGGAGAACCCGCCGCCGGCCCCCCGCACGGAGCCGTACAAGACGCACCTGGCCTACGTGCGTGAGCGGCGCAGCGACGAGGACGGCGACGCCCTCCTCGAGGAGGCGCTGAGCCGCCTCCGCGCCCGCCGAGGCGCCTGAGTGGAGGACCCCCTCCCCGGCCCGGGGAGGGGGTCCTCCCTCATCCTCGGGGCAGCGCGCTCGCCGCTGCCTGGTCGAGCAGCCAGCGGGTGGCCCGGCGTCCCCGCGCGCCGGCGGCGGGGAGGTCCGAGCGCGCGGCCCCACTGAGCGCGCGGGCGACGGCCTCCGCCTTGCCCTCGCCGCTGACCAGCAGCCAGACCTCCTCCGCGGAGGTGATCGCGGAGAAGCCGAGGCTGATCCGGGTCGGGGGCGGCTTGGGGCAGTCGCGCACCGCGACGACCGGGCGCTCGTCGGAGACGGCCGGGGAGTCCGGGAAGATCGACGCGACGTGGCCCTCCGGCCCCATCCCCAGCATCAGCACGTCGATGCGGGGGACGACCCGGCCGCCCTCCGCCGCGGCGGCCAGCTGCTCGGCGTACCAGGCCGCGGCCTCCTCGGGCTCGTCGAAGCCGGCGTCGGAGGAGGGCATCGGGTGGATGCGCTCCGGGTCCAGCCCGACCCGGCCGAGGAAGGCCTGGCGGGCGCCGAGCTCGTTGCGGTCGCTGGAGTCGGCCGGGACGAAGCGCTCGTCGCCCCACCACACGTCGACCTGCTGCCAGTCGACGACGGCGTGCTCGGGCTCGGCGGCCAGGTCGGCGACCCGCTGCAGCACGGCGGTGCCGATGCCACCGCCGGTGAGCACGACCGACGCCGTCCCGTGCACGGCCTGGGCGGCGGCGAGCCGGGCCACCAGCGCTGAGGACACCGCCCGGGCCAGCCGGTCGGCGTCCGGCTCGATCACGACGTCCGGCGTCGGCAGCCCCTCGTCGGACAGCGCCTCCTCGACCCGCTCCCCGGGACCGAACTGGCTCATCGGGTCCCGGCCTCCTCGGCGGCCTGGACGGCCTGCTGCTCGTCGGAGTCGTCGGCGGGGGAGTCGTGCTCCCCGCTGAGCGCGATCTCGTCGGTGTCACCGGGGACGTCGGGCACGGTCGGCGCCGGGGCGTCCGCCGCCGAGCGGGGCCCGCCACCGTTGCCGTCGGCGGGCTCCTCCGACTGCTCCGGGCGCATCGGGTCGAACCAGACGTGGTCGCGGCACGCGGCCCGCTCGGAGAGCCCGACCGCCCCGGTGACCGCCTCCAGCGCCTCGCTGTACGGCTCGTCGGAGTCCAGCCGCCGCAGCTCCTCACCGATGAGCTCGCCCAGGCTGCGGTCGGGCAGCGCGACGACGGACTCGGGCCGGAAGGGCTGGTCGATGACGGCACCGCCCTTGCGGTCGTCCTGCAACCGGACCTCCTCGTCCTGGTCCAGCCGCAGCAGGACGGAGTCGATGCCGGACGCGCCGGGCGCCCGGCTGCCGAGCACGACCGGGATCGCGCAGCCGCACCGGGACGCCAGCCAGCCGGCGACCAGCTGGGCCGTCGCGCTCTCCGGGTCGCCCTCCACCTGGCCGCCCTGCACCCGCACCGGCTCGCCGCGGCGGCCGGACACCGAGTCCAGGGTGGAGGCGAGCGTGGCCCGCCACGGGGTGCTGCGGGTCCAGGTCAGGTCGGTGTCACCGGGCGCGTAGTCCTCGGCGCGCACGCGCAGCGCTGCCATCGGATCCGCGGCCATCGAGGCGTCGGTGATCCGGCGGTCGGCGATCACGCCCAGCGGGTCGCGGGCGATCTGGTCCGGCGGCGCCTCGTGCCACCAGGTGACCACCGGCGCGTCCGCGGCCAGCAGCGGCAGCACGACGGACTCGGCGTGCAGGCCCAGCCGGCCGTACATCCGCATGACCACCGCCTCGCCGGGACCCAGCCGGCCACCGACGAGCACCTCGGCGTCCAGCCGGGGAACCGGTGCCTCGATCTGCCGGCGGACGACGATGAGCAGCCGGCACGGGTGCACCTCAGCGGCGGCGGTCGCCGCCTGCTCGGCCTCGGTGACCCGGCTCTCGTCGGCGACGACCACCAGGGTCAGCGCCACGCCGCTCATCACCGCACCGCCGGTGCGCCGCTGGACGGCCAGTTCCTTGACGACCGCGGATCCGGTGGTGTCCCACAGCGTGGTCATGACTTCTCCTCGGACGGACGCGGGGGCGTGCGGGTCACGGACGGCGCCACTGGCGCCCCTCGGCGGCGAGCATGTCCTCGGCGGCGCGCGGACCCCACTCCCCGGCCCGGTAGGAGTGCGGCGCGGTGTCCGCCCAGTACTCCTCCAGCGGGTCGATGACCGCCCAGGAGGCCTCGACCTCGGCGTTGCGGGGGAAGAGGGTCGCATCGCCGAGCAGCACGTCGAGCAGCAACCGCTCGTAGGCCTCCGGGCTGGCCTCGGTGAACTGCTCGCCGTAGAGGAAGTCCATCGCGACGTCGCGGACCTCCATCACGCTGCCCGGCACCTTGGAGCCGAACTTCAGCGTCATGCCCTCGTCGGGCTGCACCCGGATCACCAGCTGGTTGTGGCCCAGCTCCTCGGTGTCCGTGGGCGCGAAGGGCAGGTGCGGGGCGCGCTTGAAGACCAGCGCAATCTCGGTGACCCGGCGGGGCAGCCGCTTGCCGGTGCGCAGGTAGAACGGGACGCCCGCCCAGCGGCGGGTCTCCACGCCCAGCCGGACGGCGGCGTAGGTCTCGGTCGTGGAGTCCGGGCTCACCCCCTCCTCCTGCCGGTAGCCGGTGGCCCGCTGACCGGCCAGCCAGCCCTGCTCGTACTGACCGCGGATGGCGAAGCGGGCCTTGTCCTCGGGCACGGACACCGCCCGCAGCACCTTCAGCTTCTCGGTGCGGATCTCCTCGGCGGAGAACTCGACCGGCTCCTCCATGGCGGTCAGCGCCAGCAGCTGGAGCAGGTGGTTCTGCAGCACGTCGCGGGCCGCGCCGGTCTTCTCGTAGAAGCCGGCCCGGCCACCGATGCCGACGTCCTCGGCCATGGTGATCTGCACCGAGTCGACGTGGTGGCCGTTCCAGACCGGTTCGAACAGCTCGTTGGCGAAGCGCAGGGCCAGCAGGTTCTGGACCGTCTCCTTGCCCAGGTAGTGGTCGATCCGGAACACGTCGTCGGCGGTGAAGACCGAGTCGACCAGCGCGTTGAGCTCGCGGCTGGACTGCAGGTCGTTGCCGAACGGCTTCTCCACGACGACCCGCCGCCACCGGTCGGGGGTGCTCTCGGCCATCCCGGTGCGCTCCATCTGCTTGAGCACCGTGGGGAACATGGCCGGCGGGATGGACAGGTAGAACGCGGCGTTGCCGCCGATGCCGTGGGTGCCCTCCAGCTCGGCCAGGTTGCTGGCCAGCTCGTCGAAGGCGTTGTCGTCGTCGAAGGAGCCCTGGACGAAGCGGACGCTGTTGGCCAGCCGCTCCCAGACCTCCTCGCGCCACGCGGTGCGGGCGTGCTCACGGGCGGCCGAGCGGGCGAGCTCGGAGAACTCCACGTCACCCCAGTCGCGGCGGGCGAAGCCCAGCAGCGCGAAGTTGGTCGGCAGCAGGCCGCGGTTGGCCAGGTCGTAGACCGCCGGCAGCAGCTTCTTGCGCGCCAGGTCCCCGGTGATCCCGAAGACGACCAGAGCACAGGGCTCCGGCACCCGGGGCAGCCGCCGGTCCCGCGGGTCCCTCAGCGGGTTCGTGGGCATCTCTTCCGTCCTCGATGTGCTCGCAGGAGCTCCCGCCGTCCGGCGCGGCGCTGGACCGGACGGCGGGAGGGTGTTCCGGGTTCTGCGGGTGCCGCCGGGGGCGGCACGGGGTCAGGCTGTCAGGCCTTGTCCTGGAGCTGCTCCTCGACCGAGCCGGTCAGCTCGTCCCAGGCGTCGACGAACTTCTGCACGGCCTCCTCCTCCAGCACCCGGAAGACGTCGTCGAGGTCGACACCGGCGTCGGTGACGGCAGCCAGGACCTTCTCCGCGTCGGCGTAGGAGGACTGCACCGGGGCGCCGGCCTGGCCGTGGTCGGCGTAGGCCATCATCGTCTTCTCCGGCATGGTGTTGACCGTGTCCGGGGCGATCAGCTCGGAGAGGTAGAGCGTGTCGGAGTACTCCGGGTTCTTCACGCCGGTCGAGGCCCACAGCGGGCGCTGCTTGCTGGCGCCCTTGGCCTCCAGCGCCTTCCAGCGGTCGGAGGAGAAGACCTCCTCGTAGGCCTGGTAGGCGAGCTGGGCGTTGGCGACGCCAGCCTTGCCCTTGAGCGAGGCGTCGGCCCCGGATGCGTCCAGCCGCTTGTCGATCTCGGTGTCGACGCGGGACACGAAGAACGAGGCGACCGACTCGATGCCCTGGAAGGAGGCCTCCGGGTCCTCGGCCAGCCGCTGCTCGAGGCCGGTGAGGTAGGCGTCCATGACTGCCTTGTAGCGCTCGATGCTGAAGATCAGCGTGACGTTGACACTGATGCCCGCCGCGATCGAGGTGGTGATCGCCGGCAGGCTCTCCACGGTCGCGGGGATCTTGATGAACAGGTTCGGCCGGTCGACCAGCCACCACAGGTGGGCTGCCTCGGCGGCGGTGGCGTCCCCGTCGTGCGCCACGCCGGGGGAGACCTCCAGCGAGACGCGACCGTCGCGGCCGGTGCGGGCGGCGACCGGCGCGAGCAGGTCGCAGGCGTCCCGGACGTCGGCGGCGGTGATGGTGCGCAGCGCCTCCTCGACGCTGACCTTCCGCACGGCCATCGCGTGCAGCTGGTCGTCGTAGGACTTCGACCCGCTGATCGCCGCGGCGAAGATGCTCGGGTTCGTGGTGACGCCGACGACGCTGTGCTCGTCGACCAGCGACTGCAGGTTCCCGCTGCGGATCCGGTCACGGGAGAGGTCGTCGAGCCAGACGGCGACCCCCGCCTTGGACAGCTGTGCCAGGTTCTCGTTCTGGGCCATGTCGTGCCCTCCTGTCGGTTTCGGTTGGGTCGTTCAGCGGTCGCCGGTCGGGCTGTCGAGGCCACCGACGGACACGCTCGCGCCGACCGGCGGCACGGGGACCCCGTCGGCGGCCTGCAAGCTCTCCCGGGCGGCGGCGACGACCGCCTCCTGGGTCAGCCCGAACTCCTCGTAGAGCTTGCTGTAGGAGGCGCTGGCGCCGTAGTGGTTGAGGCCGACGATCCGGCCGGCGTCGCCGACGAAGTCGCGCCAGCCCATCGGCACACCGGCCTCGACGCTGACCCGGGCGCGGACCGAGGAGGGCAGCACCTCGAGGCGGTAGGCCTCGTCCTGCTCGGCGAACCACTCCCAGCAGGGCAGGGAGACCACGCGGGTGGGGATGCCGTCGGCCTCGAGCACCTCGCGAGCGGCGACGGCGATCTGCACCTCGGAACCGGTGCCCATGAGGATCACCTCAGGGGTGCCCGTCGACGCCTCGGCCAGCACGTAGCCGCCCTTGGCGGTGCCCTCGGCCGAGTTCATGACCGACCGGTCGAACGTGGGCAGGTTCTGCCGGGACAGCGCCAGGCCGGCCGGCCGGTCGTTGTTCTCCAGGATCGTCCGCCAGGCGATCGCGGTCTCGTTGGCGTCGGCCGGGCGGACGAAGTCCAGCCCCGGGATGGCGCGCAGCGCGGCGTAGTGCTCGATCGGCTGGTGGGTCGGGCCGTCCTCGCCCAGGCCGATCGAGTCGTGGGTCCACACGTAGGTGACCGGCAGCTGCATGAGGGCCGCGAGCCGCACGGCGCCACGCATGTAGTCGGAGAACGTGAGGAACGTGCCGCCGTAGACGCGGGTGCCGCCGTGCAGCGCGATGCCGTTCATGATCGCGCCCATGGCGTGCTCGCGGACGCCGAAGTGCAGCGTGCGCCCGTAGGGGCCACCGCTCCACATCTTCGTCTGCCGGTCGGCCGGGAGGAACGACGGCTCGCCCTTGACCGCGGTGTTGTTGCTCTCCGCGAGGTCGGCCGAACCGCCCCACAGCTCGGGCAGCTCCGGGTAGATCGCGGCGAGCACCTCACCGGATGCCTTGCGGGTGGCGACGCCCTTGGGGTCGGCGTCCCAGCTCGGGAGCTTCTCGGCCCAGCCCTCGGGCAGCGTGCGGGTCTTCATCCGGGCCAGCAGCGCCGCGCCCTCGGGGTTGCTCTGCTCCCAGGCGTCGAAGCCCTTCGACCACTCGGCGTGGGCCTGCTGGCCGCGGGTGATCACCTCGCGGGTGTGCTCGATGACCTCGGGGGCGACCTCGAAGGTCTGCTCCGGGTCGAAGCCGAGGATCTCCTTGGTCGCCTTGACCTCGTCGTCGCCCAGCGCCGAGCCGTGCGCGGCACCGGTGTTCTGCTTGTTCGGTGCCGGCCAGCCGATGACCGTGCGCAGCACGATGATCGAGGGGCGGTTGGTCTCCGCCTTGGCCGCGGCGAACGCGGCGTCGAGGGCGGCGAGGTCCTCACCGTCGTCCACGTGCTGGACGTGCCAGCCGTAGGCCTCGTAGCGCTTGCCGACGTCCTCGGTGAAGGCGATCTCGGTGTTGTCCTCGATCGAGATCTTGTTGTCGTCGTAGACGAGGACGAGGTTGCCCAGGCGCTGGGTGCCGGCGATCGAGGAGGCCTCGCCGCTGACGCCCTCCTCCAGGTCGCCGTCGGAGGCGAACGCCCAGATGGTGTGGTCGAAGAGGCTCTCGCCCTCGGGGGAGTCCGGGTCGAACAGGCCGCGCTCGCGGCGGGCCGCCATGGCCATGCCGACGGCGTTGCCCACGCCCTGGCCCAGCGGGCCGGTGGTGGTCTCGACGCCGGGGGTGTGGTTGACCTCGGGGTGGCCTGGCGTCAGCGAACCCCAGGTGCGCAGCGCCTGCAGGTCGGACAGCTCCAGGCCGTAACCGGAGAGGTAGAGCTGGACGTACAGCGTGAGGCTGGAGTGGCCCATGGAGAGCACGAACCGGTCGCGGCCGGTCCACTGCGGGTCGCTCGGGTCGTGCGTGAGCCACTTCTGGAAGAGCAGGTAGGCGGTGGGCGCCATGCTCATCGCGGTGCCCGGGTGGCCGTTGCCGACCTTCTGCACCGCGTCCATCGCCAGGACGCGGGCGGTGTCGATGGCGCGCCGGTCGAGCTCGGTGAAGCCGTCGGGCAGCGTCGGCTGGGGCTGGCGCGGCGATCCCGTGGGGGTGTCGGTGGCGGCCTCGGCCGGGGCCTCTGCCTCGGTGCTCTCGGTGTTGCTGCTGCTGTCGCTGGTCATGTGGCGCTCGGTGCTCCCTCGGGGATCGGTCGGAGTCGGACCCGCCCGGGGGGCACGGGGGGCATCCCGCCCCGGGCGGACGACGGTGCACACCACGGCCGCCCCGGTCGGCGCGGTCGGGGAGTCGGAAGCGTGGGCGCGACGTCGTCCTCGACCTCGGCCCTACCCGCTCCACGCGCAGAGTCAACGTGATCGAACCCTAGTGGTGCCCGCCCATTCCTGGAGAGGCGCCGGGCTAGAGTGGGGTGGCAACCCATCCCCGGCGGAGAAGGACCTCGTGGTGCCCTGCTGCCCGCGCGACGCCGCGCTCCCGGGCACCCGGTGACGGCCATCGCCGACCGGGACCTCGGCCGCGCCTCGACGCTCCGCTCGGGCCGCGCGACGGTCGCCGCCTACGTGTCGCTGACCAAGCCGAAGCTCGTCGAGCTGCTGCTGGTCACCACGCTGCCGGCGATGATGCTGGCCGCCGGGGGCTGGCCGGGCACCGGGCTCGTGCTGGCCACGCTGGTCGGCGGGATGCTCGCCGCCGGGGCCGCCAACACGATCAACTGCTGGTACGACCGGGACATCGACCGGCTGATGTCCCGCACCCGGGACCGGCCGATCCCCAGCGGGGTGATCCGGCCCCGCAACGCGCTGGTCTTCGGCGTCCTGCTGGCGTGGGTCTCGCTGGTGCTGCTCGGCCTGTTCACCACGCCGCTGGCCACGGCGCTGGCAGCTGCCGCCGTGCTGGCCTACTCGGTGCTCTACACGATGGTGCTCAAGCGCCGGACCCACCACAACACCGTCTTCGGCGGGCTGCCGGGCGCTGCGCCGGTGCTGATCGGCTGGGCCGCGGTCACCGGGTCGCTGGACTGGCCGGCCGTCGTCTTCTTCGGCATCGTCTTCTGCTGGCAGATGCCGCACTTCTGGGCGCTGGCCAGCCGGTTCCGCTACGACTACTTCCGGGCCGGGGTGCCGATGCTCTCGGTGGTGGCCGGGCCGGTCAGCGTCGCACGCCAGTCCCTGGCCTGGGCCTGGGGCACCCTGCTGGTCTCGCTGCTGATGGTGCCGGTGACGCCGCAGCTGGGCTGGACCACAGGGATCGCCACGCTGGGCCTGGGCGCCTGGTACGTCGCGGAGTCGCACGCCTGGCTGAACCGGATCAAGGCGGGCGTGCCCGACCGGCCGATGCGGCTGTTCTCGGTGTCCATCACGTACATGACGCTGCTCTCGATCGCCCTGGTCGCCGACGTCCTCGTCTGACGGGACTGCAGGCGGTCCCGTCCACGACTGCGGGAGCGCGTCCCGACGAGGGGGGCCGGAGGCTCTCCGAGGAGGGACCTCAGCGGCTCATCGCACTTCGGGGACGGCTCCTGGCAGCGTTGCCGTCCGGAGGACGGCAGTGTCATCGCCGAGGGGCAGCTCGGACGCGGGGCCGCGGACCGACCAGAGCAGCCGGGCCGTGTAGACGGTGATCAGCACCGCGCCGGCCATGTGCAGCAGCACCAGCAGCGCGGGCAGGTGGGTGAAGTACTGCACGTAGCCGATGACGCCCTGCAGCAGCTCCACGACGAGCAGGTCGCGGGCCGCGCGGCGGACCCGGCCGGGGGAGTCGGTGGCGGCCAGCGCCACCAGCAGCGCGACCGTGAGCCCGATGAGCAGGAACACGACGTCGGCGTGCAGCTGGCTGACCAGCTCCGGGTCGAAGCCGGTGCGCCCGGCCTCGGGGTCGCCGCTGTGCGGGCCGCTGCCGGTGACCACGGTGCCCACCACGAGGACGGCGGCCACCGTGACGGCGATCCCGGTCGCCAGCAGCGCGAACGGACGGCGGACCACCAGCTGGCCGACCCCCGGTTCGCGGGAGCACAGCCACAGCACGGTCGCGACCGCCACCAGCACCATGGAGAGCAGGAAGTGCGCGGCGACCGTCCAGGGGTTCAGCCCGGTCAGCACGGTCACCCCGCCGAGCAGCGCCTGCGCGGGGATGCCCAGCAGGCTCAGCACCGCCAGCCGGCGCAGGTCCCGGCGCACCGAGGCGAAGACCGCGACGACGGTGGCGACGGCGACGACCACCAGGGCGAAGGTCAGCATCCGGTTGCCGAACTCGATCAGCCCGTGACCGGCCAGCTCCGGGGTGGGCCGGATGCTCCCGTCGGTGCACTCGGGCCAGGTGGGGCAGCCGAGGCCGGACCCGGTCAGCCGGACGGCGCCGCCGGTCACCACGATGACGCCGTTGGCGACCACGTTGGCCAGGGCTGCCCGGGAGACGACGGACGGGTTCATCCGAGAGCGGAACGACGCGGGAAGAACCGGCACGCTCCCGATGCTACTTACCCCGGCGCCCCCGCCCCCCGGCTCGATCAGCCGGCCGGCGGCACCGCCCGACGCGCGCAGACCGACGAGCTCGACACACCGCCGGAGCAGTGCGCAGCGTCCGCGGTGGGCACATGAGCGCCGACCCGATCCTACGAGAGGTCCACCTCAGACATGACCAGCGGTTTCCCGGGCGCGCCCTTCGGTGGCGACCCCTTCGACGACTTCTTCCAGGCCTTCCTCGGCGGCCCCGGCGCGCGCCGGGGCATGCAGCGGGTGGACATCACCCAGCTGCTCAGCTCGCACTCCCGTGAGGTGGTGTCCGCCGCGGCGCGGCAGGCCGCCGAGTGGGGGAGCCCGGACCTGGACACCGAGCACCTGCTCTGGGCCCTGGCCCGCCACGAGCCCACCCGCACGCTGCTGTCCCGCAGCGGGACCGACCCCGACCGGCTCGAGAGGGACCTGGCCGGCCAGCTGACCCGGGGTGAGCCGACCGGGCGGGCCCCGGCGCTGACCCCCGCGGCCAAGCGGGCGCTGCTCGACGCCCACCAGGTGTCCCGGGCCAGCGGCTCGACCTACATCGGCCCTGAGCACCTGCTGTTCGCGCTCGCGCTGAACCCCGACTCCGGGGCCGGCCGGGTGCTGGGCGGCGCACGGGTGACCCCCGAGGCGCTGCAGCGGGCCGCGGCCGGCGGCCCCGTCCCGACCGGGGCCGGGAGCGGCGGCGGCGAGCAGCCGCCGTCGAGCACCCCGACCCTCGACGAGTTCGGCCGTGACCTCACGGCCATGGCCCGCGACGGCAAGATCGACCCGGTCATCGGCCGGGCGCAGGAGATCGAGCAGACGATCGAGGTGCTGTCGCGGCGCAACAAGAACAACCCCGTGCTCATCGGTGAGGCCGGCGTCGGCAAGACCGCGATCGCGGAGGGCATCGCCCTGCAGATCGTGGACGGCGACGTCCCCGAGTCGCTGCGCGGCCGGCGGCTGGTCGAGCTGGACCTGACCGGCCTGGTCGCGGGCACCCGGTACCGCGGGGACTTCGAGGAGCGCCTGAAGAAGGTGATGGACGAGATCCGCGAGCACAGCGACGAGGTGATCGTCTTCATCGACGAGCTGCACACCGTCGTCACCGCGGGCGGCTCGGAGGGGTCGGCCGGCGCGGGGAACATGCTCAAGCCGGCGCTGGCCCGCGGCGAGCTGCACATCATCGGCGCGACGACGCTGGAGGAGTACCGCCGCAACATCGAGAAGGACGCCGCCCTCGAGCGGCGCTTCCAGCCGGTGCTGGTCCCCGAGCCGAGCACGCTGGACACCATCGACATCCTGCGCGGGCTGCGCGACCGGTACGAGGCCCACCACCAGGTGCGGTTCACCGACGAGGCGCTGGTGGCCGCGGCGGAGCTCTCCGAGCGGTACATCACCGACCGGCACCTGCCGGACAAGGCGATCGACCTGATCGACCAGGCCGGCGCACGCACCCGGCTGCGGGTGAAGCGGCCGACCACCGACCTGCGGGAGGTCGAGCAGCGGCTGCTGGAGCTGCAGCGGGAGAAGGACCAGGCGGTCGCGGCCGAGCAGTACGAGCGGGCCTCCGGGCTGCGTGACGAGATCGCCACCGCCCAGGCCGACCTGGACCGGGCCCGGTCCGGCGGCGAGGGCGGCATCCCCGAGGTGGGCGTGTCCGAGATCGCCGAGGTGGTCTCCCGGGCCACCGGCATCCCGGTGGCCCAGCTGACCCAGGAGGAGCGCGACCGGCTGCTCCGGCTGGAGGACGTCCTGCACGAGCGGGTCATCGGCCAGGACGAGGCGGTCGAGGTCGTCGCCGAGGCGATCCGCCGCTCGCGCGCCGGGCTCGGTGACCCGGACCGGCCGATCGGCAGCTTCCTGTTCCTCGGCCCCACCGGCGTCGGCAAGACCGAGCTGGCGCGGGCGCTGGCCGAGGCGCTGTTCGGCGACTCGGACCGGATGGTCCGGCTGGACATGAGCGAGTTCCAGGAGCGGCACACGGTCAGCCGGCTGGTCGGCTCGCCTCCCGGCTACGTCGGGTACGAGGACGCCGGGCAGCTGACCGAGGCGGTGCGGCGCCGTCCCTACTCGGTGGTGCTGCTCGACGAGATCGAGAAGGCCCACCCGGACGTGTTCAACACGCTGCTGCAGCTGCTGGACGCCGGCCGGCTCACCGACTCCCAGGGCCGCACGGTCGACTTCGGCAACACGGTGGTGATCATGACCAGCAACCTGGGGTCGGAGGCGATCGTGAACGCGGGCCGCGGCCCGCTCGGGTTCACCGCCAACGGCAACGCGGGCGACGACATGCGCGACCAGGTGATGCGGCGGCTGCGGGACTCGTTCCGGCCCGAGTTCCTCAACCGGATCGACGAGATCGTGGTCTTCCGGCAGCTCGAGGCCGAGCAGCTGGCCAGGATCACCGACCTGCTGCTGGACGAGACCCGGCGCCGGCTGGCCGCCCAGGACATCGCCGTCGAGGTCTCCCCGGAGGCGGTGGCCTGGCTGGCCGAGCGCGGGCACGAGCCGCAGTTCGGTGCGCGGCCGCTGCGCCGGGCGATCCAGCGGGAGGTCGACAACCGGCTGTCCCGGCTCGTCCTCGGCGGGGAGCTGCAGCCCGGTCAGCTGGTGACGGTCGACGTGGTCGACGGCAGCCTGGACCTCCAGGTGTCCGACCGGCAGCCGAACACCGTCGCCGAGGCGGAGACGCCCGCCTCCGTCTGACCGTGACCGTGTGACATCGCTCTCCCGGGAGCGCCGGGAGCCCGCAAGTAAGGTCCGCCTTGCTTGCGGGCTCCCCGAATAAGCACACAATCGTGTTGTGGAAACCGCTGCGGTGCGTGCCGCCTTCCCCTCGCCGGCCGTGCCGGCCGAGGACGGGCGCACTCGCGACCGGGTGAGCGGGCTGCTCCTGGAGCACGGTCCGCAGAGCGCCGCCGAGCTGGCCGCCCGGCTGGGCATCTCCCCGGCCGCCGTCCGCCGGCACCTCGACGGCCTGGTCGCCGCCGGTCGGGTGGACGAGCGGGTGGCACCCGGTGGCCGGCGCGGCAGGGGCCGGCCGGCCCGCCGCTTCGCCCTCACCGACGCCGGCCGCTCCTCCTTCCCGCACGCCTACGACGACCTCGCGCTCACCGCGCTGCGGTTCGTCGCCGAGCACGGGGGCCCGGACGCGGTCCGCGCCGTCGCCGAGCAGCAGCTGGCCGGCCTCGCGGAGCGGTGCACCACCGCGGTCGAGGCCGCCGAGGCCCAGCCCGGGGCCACCGTCGACCGCGCCCAGGTGCTGGCCGCCGCGCTGACCGCCGAGGGCTACGCCGCCACCACCTCCGCCATCTCCAGCGGTGGTCAGCTGTGCCAGCACCACTGCCCGGTCGCCCACGTCGCGGCCGAGTTCCCGCAGCTGTGCGAGGCTGAGACGGCGGTGATCAGCAAGCTCGTCGGCACCCACGTGCAGCGGCTGGCCACCATCGCCCACGGCGACGGGATCTGCACGACCCACATCCCGGCCCAGCTCACCCCGACATCTCGGAACAAAGCAACCCCTGCACGCCCTGTACCTGCTGGTAGCGCCGTGGCGCACGACGCCGGCGCCAGCACGAGCAGCACCCCCTCGATCGACCGGGAGAGGACCCCCGCATGACCAGCACCCAGCAGCCGGTGAGCACCCCGCTCACGCAGGACGAGGCGATCGACTCCCTCGGCCGCTACAAGTACGGCTGGGCGGACGCCGACGTCGCCGGTGCCTCGGCGACCCGCGGCATCAACGAGGACGTCGTCCGCGACATCTCCCGTCGCAAGAACGAGCCCGAGTGGATGCTCGAGCGGCGCCTGAAGGCGCTCAAGATCTTCGGCAAGAAGCCCATGCCCGACTGGGGCTCGGACCTGTCCGGGATCGACTTCCAGAACATCAAGTACTTCGTCCGGTCGACCGAGGCGCAGGCCGCCTCGTGGGACGACCTGCCCGACGACATCAAGAACACCTACGACAAGCTGGGCATCCCGGAGGCCGAGAAGCAGCGGCTGGTCTCCGGTGTCGCCGCCCAGTACGAGTCCGAGGTCGTGTACCACAAGATCCGCGAGGACCTCGAGGAGCAGGGCGTCCTGTTCCTGGACACCGACACGGCGCTGCGCGAGCAGCCGGAGCTCTTCCGTGAGTACTTCGGCTCGGTCATCCCGGCCGGTGACAACAAGTTCGCCGCGCTGAACACCGCGGTCTGGTCCGGCGGCTCGTTCATCTACGTGCCCAAGGGCGTGCACGTCGAGATCCCGCTGCAGGCCTACTTCCGGATCAACACCGAGAACATGGGCCAGTTCGAGCGGACCCTGATGATCATCGACGAGGGCGCCTACGTGCACTACGTCGAGGGCTGCACCGCGCCGATCTACAAGACCGACTCGCTGCACTCCGCGGTCGTCGAGATCATCGTCAAGAAGAACGCGCGCTGCCGGTACACGACCATCCAGAACTGGTCGAACAACGTCTACAACCTGGTCACCAAGCGGGCCGTGGCCCACGAGGGCGCGACCATGGAGTGGGTCGACGGCAACATCGGCTCCAAGGTGACGATGAAGTACCCCGCCGTCTGGATGACCGGTGAGCACGCCAAGGGCGAGGTCATGTCCATCGCCTTCGCCGGCGAGGGCCAGCACCAGGACGCCGGCGCCAAGATGGTGCACGCCGCGCCGCACACCTCCTCGACGATCGTCTCGAAGTCGGTCGCCCGGGGCGGTGGCCGCACCTCCTACCGCGGCCTCGTGCAGATCGACGAGGGCGCCTACGGCTCGAGGTCGACGGTCAAGTGCGACGCGCTGCTGGTCGACACGATCAGCCGGTCGGACACCTACCCCTACGTCGACGTCCGCGAGGACGACGTCGCGATGGGCCACGAGGCGACCGTCTCCCGGGTCAGCGACGACCAGCTCTTCTACCTGATGAGCCGCGGCCTGTCCGAGGACGAGGCGATGGCGATGGTCGTGCGCGGCTTCGTCGAGCCGATCGCCCGGGAGCTCCCGATGGAGTACGCCCTCGAGCTCAACCGCCTGATCGAGCTGCAGATGGAAGGTGCCGTCGGCTGATGTCGGCCAACAACACCGGTACTGACGACCAGACCACCCTGACCACGGACACCGCCGCCCTCGCCTCGGAGCTGTTCGCTCCGGGCGTGGGCGCCCAGGCGGGCCCGCCGACCACCCCGGCGCCCGGCACCGGCAGCGCCGGCGACACGCCCCCGGGGGCGCACTCGCACGGCGGCCCGGCGCCGACCGGCTCGCCGGCCGAGCGCTTCACCTCCCCCGACCCGGACGCGTTCCCGCGGCCCACGGGCCGCGAGGAGGAGTGGCGGTTCACCCCGCTCCGCCGGGTGCGCACCCTGCTGGACGGCGCGCCGTCCACGGCCCGCCTGCAGTGGGACACCGACCTCCCCGAGGGCGTCGAGCTGACCTCCGTGCCCGCCGGCGACCCGCTGCTCGAGGGGCTGCCCGAGCCCGTCGACCGGCTCGCCGCGCTCACCCGCCGCAACAGCGACGGCGCCGACGTGCTGCGGATCGCCAAGGAGGCCGTGCTCGACCGCCCGGTCAGCCTGCGGCTGTCCGGCACCGGCAGCGAGGACGTCGTCTGGGGCCAGCTGGTCGTCGAGGTCGGGCAGTTCGCCCAGGCCACCGTCGTGCTCGACCACGCCGGCCTGGCCCGCTACTCCGGTGGCGTGGCCCTCCTGCTCGGCGACGGGGCGCAGCTGACCGTCGTCTCGGTGCAGGAGTGGGCCCCGGGCGCCGTGCACGGTGGTCAGCACGACGCCGTCGTCGGCCGGGACGCCACCCTCAAGCAGGTCGTGGTCACCCTCGGCGGTGACCTGGTCCGGCTGGTCAGCAACGTGCAGTACGCCGGCCCCGGCGGCTCCGCCGACCTGTACGGCGTGTACTTCGCCGACGAGACACAGCACCAGGAGCACCGGCTCTGGGTCGACCACGGCACGCCCAACTGCCGGAGCAACGTCGTCTACAAGGGCGCGCTGCAGGGCGAGAACGCCCGCACCGTCTGGATCGGTGACGTCCGGATCCGCCCCGCGGCCACCGGCACCGACACCTACGAGCTCAACCGCAACCTGGTGCTCACCGACGGCGCCCGCGCCGACTCGGTGCCCAACCTGGAGATCGAGACCGGTGAGATCGTCGGCGCGGGGCACGCCAGCGCCACCGGCCGGTTCGACGACGAGCAGCTGTTCTACCTGTGCTCCCGGGGCATCGACGCGGAGACCGCCCGCAGGCTGGTCGTGCGCGGCTTCTTCGCCGACGTCGTCCAGCACATCGGCATCCCCGACCTCCAGGACCGGCTGATGACGACCATCGAGGCCCGCCTCGGTGCGCTGCCGGACCTCGAGGACCAGCCGGTCGAGGTGGCCTGACCGATGGCCTTCGAGCGGGTGTGCGCCCGGTCCGAGGTGCCCGAGGACGGGTCGCTGCGGATCGAGCTGCCGGACGTGGACGTCGCGGTCGTCGACTTCGACGGTGAGCTCTACGCCCTCGAGGACCGCTGCTCGCACGCCGACATCCCGCTGACCGACGGTGAGGTCGAGGAGTTCGACGGTGCGCCCACCATCGAGTGCGCGCTGCACGGCTCCTGCTTCGACCTGCGCACCGGCGAGCCCACCAACCTCCCGGCCACCGAGCCGGTCCCCGTCTACCCGGTCCGGGTGGAGGGTGACGACGTCTACGTGGACCTGACTGCCGACGTCGACACCCCCCTCGCCGCGGCCACCCACTGAGGAGCAACGACCCCGTGACCAGCCCCACCACCGCAGCCACCGCCACCGGCACCACCGCCGGCAGCGTGCTCGAGATCCGCGACCTGCACGTCACCGTCGGCGAGGGTGACGACGTCAAGGAGATCCTCCGCGGCGTCGACCTGACCGTCCGCGGCGGCGAGACCCACGCCATCATGGGCCCGAACGGTTCGGGCAAGTCGACCCTGGCCTACTCGATCGCCGGGCACCCGAAGTACACGATCACCGGCGGCACCGTCACCCTCGACGGCGAGGACGTGCTGGCGATGACCGTCGACGAGCGCGCCCGGGCCGGCCTGTTCCTGGCCATGCAGTACCCGGTCGAGGTCCCCGGCGTCTCGGTGTCGAACTTCCTGCGCACCGCGGCCACCGCGGTCACCGGCGAGGCGCCGAAGCTGCGCACCTGGGTCAAGGACGTGCGCACCGAGATGACGGCGCTCGAGATGGACGCCGCCTTCGCCGAGCGCAACGTCAACGAGGGCTTCTCCGGCGGCGAGAAGAAGCGCCACGAGATCCTGCAGATGCGCCTGCTCAAGCCGAAGATGGCCATCCTCGACGAGACCGACTCCGGCCTGGACGTCGACGCGCTGCGGATCGTCTCCGAGGGCGTCAACCGGGCAAAGGCCGACAGCCCCGTCGGCGTCCTGCTGATCACGCACTACACGCGGATCCTGCGCTACATCAAGCCCGACTACGTGCACGTGTTCGTCGCCGGCCGGATCGTCGAGGAGGGTGGCCCCGAGCTCGCCGAGAAGCTGGAGAACGAGGGCTACGCCGCCTACGTCAAGGACTCGAACGAGCAGGCCCGGCTGGAGGCGTCGCAGGGATGACCCAGACCGTCTCGCGTCCCGCTGGGGCGCACCAGGTGCCGCTGCCGCTGGACGTCGAGGCGATCCGGGCGGACTTCCCGATCCTCACCCGCACGGTCCGCGACGGGAAGCGGCTGGTCTACCTCGACTCGGGGGCGACCTCGCAGAAGCCGCGCAGCGTGCTGGACGCCGAACGGTGGTTCTACGAGAACATCAACGCCGCTCCGCACCGCGGCGCCCACCAGCTCGCGGAGGAGGCGACCGGCGCCTACGAGGCGGCCCGGGCCACCATCGCCGGGTTCATCGGTGCCGCGGACAACGAGGTCGTGTTCACCCGGAACAGCACCGAGGCGATCAACCTGGTCGCCTACGCGCTGTCCAACGCCGCGACGGCCAAGGAGCCGGAGTTCCGCCGGTACGCCGTCGGCCAGGGCGACGAGATCGTGGTGACCGAGATGGAGCACCACGCCAACCTCATCCCGTGGCAGCAGCTGTGCGAGCGCACCGGGGCCACCCTGCGCTGGCTCGGGCTGACCGACGACGGCCGGCTGGACCTCGCCGACCTGGCGACCGTGGTCAACGAGCGCACCAAGCTCGTCGCCGTCACCCAGCAGTCGAACATCCTGGGCACGATCAACCCGCTGGGTGACATCGTCGCCCGGGCCCACGAGGTCGGCGCGCTCGTGCTGGTCGACGGCGCGCAGTCGGTGCCGCACCAGCCGGTCGACGTCGCCGCGCTGGGCGCGGACTTCCTGGTCTTCTCCGGGCACAAGATGCTCGGCCCCACCGGGGTCGGCGTGCTGTGGGGCCGGTACGAGGTGCTCGACGCGCTGCCGCCGTTCCTCACCGGCGGCTCGATGATCGAGGTCGTGCGGATGGAGGGCAGCACCTTCGCCGCCCCACCGCAGCGGTTCGAGGCCGGCGTGCCGATGACAGCCCAGGTCATCGGCCTCGGCGCCGCGGTGGAGTACCTGCAGGCCCTCGGCATGGACAAGGTGCTGGCCCACGAGGAGGCGCTCACCGCGTACGCGCTGGACCAGCTCCACGCGATCCCCGGCGTCACGGTCATCGGCCCGCCGGACACGGTGGCCCGCGGTGGGGCGATCAGCTTCACCGTCGAGGGCATCCACCCGCACGACGTCGGTCAGGTCCTCGACGACCTGGGCATCGCCGTCCGGGTCGGGCACCACTGCGCCTGGCCGGTCGTCCGCCGCTACGGCGTGCCGGCCACCACCCGGGCCACGTTCTACGTGCACACCGGCTACGACGACATCGACGCGCTCGCCGAGGGTGTCCGGGAAGCCCAGCGCTTCTTCGGTGTTGCACCTGTCGTGACCGAGGGCGGGACGAACTGATGCAGCTGCAGTCGATGTACCAGGACATCATCCTGGACCACTACCGGAACCCCCACGGGCGCGGACTCCGCGACCCGTTCGAGGCCGAGGTGCACCACGTCAACCCGACGTGCGGCGACGAGGTGACCCTGCGGGTGCACCTCGAGGGCGACACGATCGCCGACGTCTCCTACGAGGGCATGGGCTGCTCGATCAGCCAGGCGTCGGTGTCGGCGATGTACGACCTGGTCATCGGCAAGGACGTGACCACGGCGCTGGGCACCGGCGAGCAGTTCATGCGGCTGATGCAGAGCAAGGGCGACACCGCGGTGGCCGAGGAGCTCGAGGACGACCTGGAGGACGCCGTCGCGTTCGCCGGCGTCTCCAAGTACCCGGCCCGCGTCAAGTGCGCACTGATGAGCTGGATGGCGCTGAAGGACGCGAGCGCCCGCGCTCTCTCCGCCCCGTCGTCCACCCCGATCGAGAAGGCTGGCTGACATGACCGAGCCCACCACCCCCGACGCCGGCCTCTACGGCGGCAAGTCCGCCCTGCTCGAGGACGTCGAGGAGGCCATGCGCGACGTCGTCGACCCCGAGCTGGGTGTCAACGTCGTCGACCTGGGCCTGGTCTACGGCCTCGACGTCGACACCGAGGCCAACGTCGCGATCATCGACATGACGCTGACCTCGGCGGCCTGCCCGCTGACCGACGTCATCGAGGACCAGGCGCGTCAGGCCCTGACCGGTGGCCCCGGCCCCGGCCTGGTCGACGACATCCGGATCAACTGGGTCTGGATGCCGCCGTGGGGCCCGGACAAGATCACCGACGACGGCCGGGAGCAGCTGCGCGCGTTGGGTTTCCGGGTCTGACGAAGGACCCTTCCGCCCCCCACCCCTCGCAGGCTCGGAGCGGGACCCTGCGGAAGGGCCATCCGCTGGTTGCGTTGCTCGACCAGCTGGCCGTTGGCGCAGCGCCGGCGGCTGACGCGAGCGTGACGACAGTGCCCGCACCCTCCGGGGTGCGGGCACTCGTCGTCGGTGGCACGGCGTGGCACGTCGTCGCGGCCGACGTCGACCCGGCGTGGGTCGCCGCACAGGTGGCGCGCGACCGGATCGAGGTCCCGCTCGGTGCCCGGTTCCTGGCGGCGCTCGCCGACCGGGTCGGCGCCGAACCGGGCGTCCTCGACGGGCTGCTCGTCGCGCCGTCGGCGCCGCTGCGCCCCGGGGTCGAGCTGGTCCAGGCGCAGCCGTCGGCGCACCCCCGGGTGCAGCGGTCGCTGCGGCACCGCACCGACGTCCGGGTGTGGACGACCCCGGACGCCGACGGGCTGGTCACCCTCGGCCGGGGCGTGTGCGGCCGGTGGGAGGTCGGCGTGGAGGTGGAGCCGTCCGCGCGCGGACGGGGGCTGGGCACCGCCCTGGCGGTGGCCGCCCCCGGCCTGGTGCCCGACGGTGCGCCGGTCTGGGCCCAGGTCGCGCCGGCGAACACGGCGTCCCTGCAGTCCTTCCTGGCCGCCGGCTGGCGCCCCCTCGCCGCCGAGGTCCTCTTCACCCCCTGACCCCGGTGGCCCGACCGCCAAGGGCACGCCTTCGGCGGTCGGGGCCGTGGCCAAGGGCATGCCTCTGGCGAGGGGTGGTCAGCGCATGTCGGCGAGGGAGGCGACCGCCTCGCGGGCCTGGCGGCGGCTCTCGTAGCTCGCGCCCACGCCCAGCAGCAGCACGCCGGCGACGGCCACCGCGACCGACCCGGCCGCCGGCAGCACCGCGGCCAACCGGCCGACGGCGACGACGACGAGGCTCGTCGCGCCCACCAGGAACGGGGCCCGCACCCCCTCGCCGGTGGCCGTGATCGTGGTGAGCGTGGCGGCGACGACGAGCAGCACCCGCAGCAGGTCGGGCTGCACGAGGCCCAGCACCACCGACGGGCCGAACGCCGCGAGGAGGGCCGGCCCCCACGACCCCCACGAGTCGCCGGTGCGCAACCGGCGGCCGGCGTACAGCAGCAGCACCGCGGCCAGGGGGAGGGTGTAGGCCTCCGGGACGCGCACCCCGGCGTCCCCGACGGCGAGCCAGGCGGCTCCGACGAGCGCCGCACAGCCGACCGCACGCGCCGGGACGCGCTCGGTGCGGTCGGCGTAGCCGACCAGGGCGGCGCCCAGCACGGCGAGCGCGACCGAGGCGGCAGCCGCGTGCCCCGTGCGCGCGACGTGGGCCACGGCGACCGCGCCCACCACCACGGCGGAGACCGCCAGCGGCACCTCGGCCCGGGAATGGCGTTCCAGGGTGGCCGCGGCGAGCGCGACCACCGCCAGCGTCAGCAGCAGCGGCCCGGTCCAGCCCGGGGCCAGCGACCCGTCGGCCTCGGCCAGCAGGGCCGACCCGGCCAGGCAGCCCACCATGACGGGCAGCGCGCCGGGCCGGTCGGCCGGCTGCCGGGCGGCGACCAGCACCGCCGGCGCCGCGGCGGTGAGCAGCAGCAGGGCCAGCGCCGTCCCGTGGCCGTCGACCAGCAGCCGGACGACGGACGCCCCGGTGGCCGTGGCGGCGAGCGCGAGACCGGCCGGGCGCAGCAGCGACCGGGGGTGGGGGGAGGCGAACTGGCCGACCAGCGCCGCGGTGACCAGCCCGACGTAACCCGCCGCCGGGACGCCCGCCGGCCCGAGCGCCTGCAGCACCCCGGCGACCGCGGCGCCGGTGACCCCACCGGCCAGCACGGGCACCGCCGGGCGGGGGCCGAGCAGCGGCCGCAGGGACGGCCGGCGGCGCAGCGCGAGCAGCGCGCCCGCCGCGGCGACGAGCAGCAGCCCGACGAGGACGGCGGCAGGCCCGGAGGACGTCGTCCACACCAGGCGCAGGCCCGCGACGACGCCGGTGACCCACCACGGCGCCGCGGTGACCAGTGCGATCTCCGACACCGGCCGCCGGGCGCGCAGCGCGACCAGCAGGCCGGCGACGGCGGTGCCGAGCACCGCCGCGACCTGGGTCAGCGATGCCGCGTCCCCGCCGGTCAGCGCGGTGAGCACGGCGAACTGGGCAGCGAGCCACGCAGCGACCGGCCAGGTGACGGTGCTCCGGGCGATCCGCCCGAGCAGCCACCAGAGCCCGGCGAGCAGCCCGAGCACCAGCACGCCCCGGCCCGTCGGAGAGGCGCGGTCGCCGAGCACCGACAACGACACCGCCGCGATGGCCAGGGTCTCCTCCGAGGCCCGCAGGCCGCGCCGCGCACTGCGCACGGACGCCGCGAGGGCGGCCAGCGCCAGCACGGTGGAGCCCAGCCGGCCGATCACGCTGAGGGACGCGGCCCCCGCGACCACGAGGGCGACGGCGCCGGCGGCCAGCAGCACCTGCTGCGGTGCCACCCGGCGCAGGCCCTCGCCGGCCGGCGGGGCGGGCGGGGGCGGCAG
>NZ_SJEX01000038.1 GCF_005930495.1 Modestobacter excelsi
CCACCGACCCCGCCCCCACCAGCGAGGACGGCGATGTCTGAGAACACCCCGGCCCGGCGCCAGTCCGGTGAGCTCGACCGGCCCACCGGCGGCGCGGCCCCGGCGTCCACCGGCAAGCGCACCAGCTGGCTGCCCGGCCCCGCGCAGGGCTTCGGCGTCACCTTCGCGACGATGTTCAAGAAGGTGACGACCGAGGAGTACCCCGACGTCCCGAAGCAGACCAAGCCCCGCTACCACGGCCGGCACGTGCTGAACCGGCACCCCGACGGCCTGGAGAAGTGCGTGGGCTGCGAGCTGTGCGCCTGGGCCTGCCCGGCCGACGCGATCTACGTCGAGGGCGGCGACAACACCGAGGAGGCCCGCTTCTCACCCGGGGAGCGGTACGGCCGCGTCTACCAGATCAACTACCTGCGCTGCATCTTCTGCGGGCTGTGCATCGAGGCCTGCCCGACCCGGTCGCTGACGATGAGCAACGACTTCGAGCTCGCCGACGACGACCGGCAGGCCTTGATCTACACCAAGGAGCAGTTGATGGCCCCGCTGCTGCCCGGGATGGAGCAGCCGCCGCACCCGATGCGGCTCGGGAACGACGAGAAGGACTACTACGTGCGCGACCCGCGGGCAGCGGCCCCGGCGGCGCAGCCCGCCGAGCCGGTGCTGGAGGAGCGGGCATGAGCGTGCTGGCCGCCGCGGCCGACACCGGCGTGCAGATCGGCACCGGGGAGGCCGTCGTCTTCTGGGTGCTCGGGCCGATCGCGCTGGCCGGGGCGCTGGGCATGGTGCTGTCGAGGAACGCCGTCCACTCGGCGTTGTGGCTGGTCAACACGATGCTCGCGCTGGGCGTGCTCTACGTCGTCCAGGAGGCGCCGTTCCTCGGCGCGGTGCAGATCATCGTCTACACCGGCGCGATCATGATCCTCTTCCTCTTCGTGCTCATGCTGGTCGGCCGGGACACCTCCGACTCGGTGGTCGAGACGCTGCGCGGGCAGCGGGTCGCCGCGATCGTGCTGGGCATCGGGTTCGCCGGGCTGGTCGGCGCCGGCATCGCCGAGGCCACCCGGGACACCCCGGTGACCGGCCTGGAGTCGGTGCAGGGAGGCGCCGGGGGAGCGGCCGACGGCAACGTCCAGGCGATCGCCGAGCTGCTGTTCACCCGCTACCTGCTGGCCTTCGAAGTCACCAGCGCGCTGCTGATCACCGCCGCGGTGGGCGCCATGGTGCTGGCGCACACCGAGCGCGAGCCCGGCACCCGGCAGTCGCAGAAGGAGCTCTCCCGGGCCCGCTTCCTCACCGCGCACCACCCGCAGACCCTGCCCGGCCCCGGCGTGTACGCGCGGGCCAACTCGATCGCCGCCCCCGGTCGGCTGCCCGACGGCCGCCCGTCGCAGGCCAGCTTCAGCACCGGCGTCGAGCCGCAGGTGGTCGACGAGCTGCCGCCGACCGGCTCGACCGGCGCCGAGCGGTCGGGGTTGTCGCACGCCGGCGGGACCGACGCGGCGCTGGGCACGCTCGGCGGCCGGACCACCGGACCCACCCCCGGCAGCGGAGAGGCAGCGCCCCGATGAGCATCGCGAACTACCTGGTGCTGGCGGCGGTGCTGTTCACCATCGGTGCCGTGGGCGTGCTGGTGCGGCGCAACGCCATCGTCGTCTTCATGTGCGTCGAGCTGATGCTCAACTCGGTGAACCTGACGCTGGTCACCTTCGCGCGGTCCACCGGGACGGTCGACGGCCAGCTCATCGCCTTCTTCGTGATGGTGGTGGCCGCAGCCGAGGTCGTGGTCGGCCTGGCGATCATCATGAGCGTCTACCGGACCCGCCGTTCGGCGTCGGTCGACGACGTCAACCTGCTGAAGTACTGAGCGGAGCCGGCTGATGGAGACCCTCCCCGCGACCGGGCTGCTCAGTGCGTCCTGGTTGCTCATCGCGCTGCCCCTGGCGGGTGCCGCCGTGCTGCTGCTCGGCGGCCGGCGCACCGACCGCTGGGGCCACCTGCTGGGCACCGGCACCGTCGTCGCCGCCTTCGCCCTCGGGCTGGCCTGCACCGTGCAGCTGGCCGGGCTGGACGAGCGGTCGGCGGACGTCGACCTGTTCACCTTCATCTCCACCGGCAACCTCGACGTCGGGGCCGGACTGCTGTTCGACCCGCTGTCGGCGGTCTTCGTCCTGCTGATCACCGGCGTGGGTGCGCTGATCCACGTCTACTCGATCGGCTACATGGCGCACGACCCCGCGCGCCGGCGGTTCTTCGCCTACCTGAACCTGTTCGTCGCGGCGATGCTGCTGCTGGTCCTCGGCAACAGCTACGTGGCCCTCTACGTCGGCTGGGAGGGCGTCGGTCTGGCGTCCTACCTGCTCATCGCCTTCTGGTACACCCGCCCGGCCGCGGCCACGGCGGCGAAGAAGGCCTTCATCATGAACCGGGTCGGCGACGTCGGCCTGGCGCTGGCCATCTTCCTGATGTTCGCCCAGCTCGGGACGACGTCCTACGCCGGCGTCTTCGGCGAGGTCGGGCTGCTGGCCGGCGGCACCGTCACCGCGATGGGGCTGCTGCTCCTGCTCGGCGCCTGCGGCAAGTCCGGCCAGTTCCCGCTGCAGGCCTGGCTGCCCGACGCGATGGAGGGCCCCACGCCGGTCTCCGCGCTGATCCACGCCGCGACCATGGTCACCGCCGGGGTCTACCTGATCGCCCGCAGCGCCCCGGTGTTCGACGAGACGCCGACCGCCCGCACCGTCGTCCTGGTCGTCGGCGCGATCACGCTGATGATCGGCGCGATCGTCGGCTGCGCCTACGACGACATCAAGAAGGTGCTGGCCTACTCCACGGTCAGCCAGATCGGCTACATGTTCCTGGCCGTGGGGCTGGGCCCGGTCGGCTACGCCGCCGGGATCGCGCACCTGCTGGCGCACGGCTTCTTCAAGGCCGGGCTGTTCCTCGGCGCCGGGTCGGTCATGCACGCGATGAACGACCAGGTCGACATGCGCCGCTACGGCGGGCTGGCGAAGAAGCTGCCGGTCACCTTCGTCACCTTCGGGTTGGGCTACCTGGCGCTCATCGGCTTCCCGCTGCTGTCGGGCTGGTGGACCAAGGACGCCATCATCGAGGCGGCCCTCGACCGGGGTGGGGCCTCCGGCTGGCTGCTCGGCGGGGTCGCCGTCCTCGGCGCCGGGCTCACCGCGTTCTACATGACCCGGCTGATGCTGATGACCTTCTTCGGCCGGGCCCGGTGGGAGGAGGGGGTGCACCCGCACGAGTCGCCCCCGGTGATGACCGCGCCGATGGTCGTGCTGGCGGTCGGCTCGGTCCTCGCCGGTTTCCTGCTGGTGCAGGCCTTCCCGCTGCAGGCGTGGCTCGAGCCGGTCTTCGGCGAGCCGGAGGAGGCCGCCCACGTGGTCGCCCCGGTGACCGTCGGGCTCGTGGTGTTCCTCGTCATGGCGCTCGGCATCGGCGCGGCGTGGCTGTTCGTCGGCCGTCGCGAGGTGCCCACCACCGCGCCGGCCCGGGTCTCGCCGGTGGTCGTCGCCGCCCGCCGCGGGCTCTACGCCGACGCGGTCAACGAGTCGCTGTTCATGCGCCCCGGCATGTGGCTCACCCGCGCGCTCGTCTGGCTGGACAACCGCGGCGTCGACGGCGTCGTCAACGGGACGGCGGCGGCCCTCGGCGGCTCGTCGTCCCGGCTGGGTCGCGCGCAGACCGGCTTCGTCCGCAGCTACGCCCTGGGCATGCTCGGCGGCGCGGTGCTGGTCGCCGGCGCACTGGTCGCGGTGACGACGGCATGACCGTCGCCGGATTCGGAGGAGTGACCCGGTGAGCGACTTCCCGTTCCTGCTGGCGATGATCGTCGTGCCCGCGGTCGGTGCTGCGGTCCTGGCCGCCCTGCCGCCGACCCGGCAGGCGCTGGCCCGGCAGCTGGCCATGGCGGTGAGCCTGCTCGTGCTGCTGCTCGCGGTGCTGGCCACGGTCGCCTTCGACCCCGCCGGCGACCGGTTCCAGCTGACCACCTCGGTCACCTGGATCGCGGACTTCGGGGTGAGCTTCGCCCTCGGCGTCGACGGCATCGCCCTGGTGATGCTGCTGCTGATCGGGGTGCTGGTGCCCGTGGTCATCGGCGCGTCCTGGGACGAGCAGGCCGAGTCGGACGGGAAGCGCGGTCCCAGGTCGATGCGCACCTACTGGGCCTGGCTGCTGCTGCTCGAGTCGATGATGGTCGGGGTCTTCGCCGCCACCGACGTCTTCCTGTTCTACGTCTTCTTCGAGGCCATGCTCATCCCGATGTACTTCCTGATCGGCAGCTTCGGCGGTCCGAACCGGCAGTACGCCGCGGTCAAGTTCTTCCTCTACAGCCTGCTCGGCGGGCTGGTCATGCTCGCCTCGGTCATCGGGCTGTACGTGGTCAGCAACTCCCAGCTCGGCCAGGGCACGTTCGCCTTCGACGCGCTGCGCCAGCTGGACATCGACCCGAACGTGCAGAAGCTGCTGTTCCTGGGCTTCTTCGTCGCCTTCGCCATCAAGGCACCCCTGGTGCCCCTGCACACCTGGCTGCCCGACGCCGGTGCCGAGGCCCCCGTCGGCAGCGCCGTCCTGCTGGTCGGCGTGCTGGACAAGGTGGGCACCTTCGGGTTCCTGCGCTACTGCCTGCCGCTGTTCCCCGACGCCTCCCGCGACCTGGCCCCGCTGGTCCTGGTGCTGGCGGTGATCGGGGTGCTGTACGCCGCGCTGGTGGCGATGGGGCAGTCGGACATGAAGCGGCTGGTGTCCTACACCTCGATCGCGCACTTCGGCTTCATCGCGCTGGGCATCTTCGCCTTCAGCACCGAGGCGGCCACCGGCGCGGTGCTGTACATGGTCAACCACGGCATCGCGACCGGCCTGCTGTTCCTGGCCGTCGGCATGGTGATCACCCGCGGCGGTTCCCGGCAGATCCGCGACTACGGCGGCCTGGCCGCCAAGGCACCGCTGCTGGCCGGGGTGTTCCTGCTCGCCGGCCTGGCGTCGCTCGCGCTGCCCGGGACCAACAGCTTCGTCAGCGAGTTCCTGGTGCTCATCGGGTCGTTCCCGCGGGAACCGGTGTTCACGGTCCTGGCCACCGTCGGGATCGTGCTGGCCGCGCTCTACGTGCTGCTGATGTACCAGCGGGTCTTCCACGGGCCGCCCCGCGAGGTGCTCGGCGACGCCGAGGCGCAGCCCGAGGCGACGGGCGGCGGCTCGACCGCCGTGCTCACCGCGCCGGCCCCGGCCCGGACGTCGCGGGTGCTGGACCTGTCCCGGCGGGAGCTCGCCGTCGTGGCGCCGCTGGTGGCGCTGGTCATCGGGCTCGGCGTGTACCCGCAGCCGCTGATCGACCTGATCGACCCGGCGGTGCAGGCCACGATGAGCGACGTCGGCGTCGACCCCGGGGGCAGCGCTCCCGAAGCCCCCGGAGGAACCGACTGATGGGTCCGATCACCGCCCCCTCGCTGTCCTACACCGCGCTCTCGCCGCTGCTGTTCGTGTTCGGCGCCGCCGCGGTCGGGGTGCTGGTCGAGGCGTTCGCGCCCCGCGCCGTCCGGCACCCCGTGCAGGTGGCGCTCGCGCTGGTCGGCACCGTCGGGGCGTTCGTCGCCACGCTGCTGCTGGCCGGCACGGAGGAGGTCACCGCCGGCGGGGCGCTCGCCGTCGACGGCGCCGCGCTGTTCCTGCAGGGCACGATCGCCGTCCTCGGGGCCCTGTCGGTGCTGCTGTTCAGCGAGCGCGCGGTCGACCCGGCGCGCTCGGCGTTCGTCGCCGTCGCCGCGGTGCCGGCCGGCAGCGTCCGCGACCGCGAGCTGGCGACCTCGTCGCGGGTGCAGACCGAGGTCTACCCGCTGGCGACCTTCGCCATCGGCGGGATGATGCTGTTCACCGCGTCGAACGACCTGCTCATCATGTTCGTCGCGCTCGAGGTGCTCAGCCTGCCGCTGTACCTGCTCTCCGGGCTGGCCCGGCGGCGCCGGCTGCTGTCGCAGGAGGCCGCGGTCAAGTACTTCCTGCTGGGCGCCTTCGCCTCCGCCTTCTTCCTGTACGGGCTGGCGCTGGTCTACGGCGCTACCGGCAGCGTCCGGCTCAGCGCCATCCGGGACGCCGCGGTCACCGAGGGCGGGGACACCCTGCTGGTGCTGGGCCTGGCCCTGCTGGTGGTCGGCCTGATGTTCAAGGCCAGCGTCGCGCCGTTCCACACCTGGACGCCGGACGTCTACCAGGGCGCCCCGACGGCGGTCACCGCGTTCATGGCCGCGGCCACCAAGGTCGCCGCGTTCGGTGCGGTGCTGCGCCTGCTGTACGTCGCCTTCGGCACCGCCGACTGGACCTGGCGGCCGCTGGTCTACGGCCTGGCCATCGTGTCGATGCTGGTCGGGGCCGTCCTCGGGCTCACCCAGACCGACCTCAAGCGGATGCTCGCCTACTCCTCGATCGCGCACGCCGGCTTCCTGCTGACTGGCGTGATCGGGCTGGGGCCCGGCGACAGCGGGTACGGGCTGGCCGCCACGATGTTCTACCTGCTCATCTACGGCCTGACCACGCTGGGCGCCTTCGGGCTGCTCACCCTCGTCCGGGACGGCGACGGCGAGGCCACCCACCTCTCCCAGTGGGCCGGGCTCGCCCAGCGCTCCCCGGTCGTCGCCGCGCTGATGGCCTTCTTCCTGCTGGCCCTCGCCGGGATCCCGCTCACCAGCGGCTTCACCGGCAAGTTCGCCGTCTTCCGAGCGGCGATCGAGGACGGTGCCTGGCCGCTGGCGGTCGTCGGGCTGGTGGCCAGTGCGATCGCCGCCTTCTTCTACCTGCGGGTCGTCGTCCTCATGTACTTCTCGCCGGCGGCGCCGGACGGGCCCACCGTCGGCGTGCCCGGTCTGCCCACCACGATCGTGCTGGCGATCACCGCGGCCGCCACGCTCGTGCTCGGCGTCCTGCCGGGGGCGGTGCTGGACCTGGCCGAGTCGGCCGCGGTCCTGGTCGGCTGAGCTGCCCGCTCGGAGGTCGTCCATGAGGACCCGGGGCGGCGGGCTGTATCTTCAGCGGTTGATGACCGGAGCCGGTACCACCAGCCCTCGGGCCCGTGGACGCACTGACCACCAGGAGACCCCGTTGCGCCGGCCTTCCACGCCCGCCTCGACCATCGGGCCCTGGCTGCCCGAGGGTGAGCTGGGGGACGCGCTGGCCGAGGGGATGGCGCGGGTCGAGGCGTCGCTGGGCACCGCGGTCACCAGCGACCACTCCTTCGTGAGCGAGGCGGCCGGTCACCTGATGGCCGCCGGTGGCAAGCGGCTGCGCCCGATGCTCGCCCTGCTCGCCGCCCAGCTCGGGGACGCCGACGCGCCCGAGGTCGTCCAGGCGGCCGTGGTCTGCGAGCTCACCCACCTGGCCACGCTGTACCACGACGACGTGATGGACGAGGCGTCCGTGCGCCGCGGGGCGCCCAGCGCCAACAGCCGGTGGAGCAACAGCGTCGCCATCCTCACCGGCGACTTCCTCTTCGCCCGGGCGTCGGACCTGCTCGCCGACCTCGGTCCCGAGGCCGTGCGGGTGCAGGCGCAGACCTTCGAGCGGCTGGTGATCGGCCAGCTCCGGGAGACCGTCGGCGCACGCCCGGGCGAGGACCCGGTCGACCACTACCTCGGCGTGCTGGCAGACAAGACCGGCTCGCTGGTCGCCACCTCGGCCCGCTTCGGGGCCGCCTTCGCGGGCGTCCAGCCGCAGATGGTGACCGCCCTGACCTCCTTCGGCGAGGAGTTCGGCGTCGCCTTCCAGCTCTCCGACGACCTGATCGACATCGTGAGCGAGGGCGGGACGTCGGGGAAGTCGCCGGGCACCGACCTGCGGGAGGGGATCGCCACCCTGCCGGTGCTGTTCGCCCTCGCCGGGGACGACCCGGCCGAGGCCCGGCTGCGCGAGCTCGTCGCCGGACCGGTCGTCGACGAGGCCGAGCACGCCGAGGCCCTCGAGCTGCTGCGCCGGTCGCCGTCGCTGGCCCGGGCCACCGCTGTGCTGGGCGACTACGCCGACCGGGCCCGCGCCCGGCTGGACGCCGTCCCGGACGGCCCGGTGCGCGAGGCGCTGGCCGCGCTGTGCACCTACGTGGTCACCCGCACCAGCTGAGGAAGGACCCCCGTGCCCCCCGCCCTTCGCAGGCTCAGGGCGGGACCCTGCACGGGGGCCGTGGTGCTCTCCGCCGTGCTGCTCGTGCTCGCTGCCTGCGGCGGTGACGCCCCTGGCGCGGAGGGGGACGAGGCGGCCACCGACGTGCCGGACCGCGCGCAGCCCTCGTCGACGGCCGGCGTCCCGGCGCTCGACGTGCAGGTGCTCGCCGACGGCCTGGACCACCCGTGGGACGTGGCGCAGGCGCCGGACGGGACGCTGCTGGTCGACGAGCGCGGTGGCGGGTTCACCGCCGTCCGCCCCGACGGGTCGGTCCGCTCGGTCGACGCCGACCTCGACGACCTCTTCGCCACCGGGGAGACGGGCCTCATGGGCCTGGTGCTCGACCCCGCCTTCGCCGACAACCGGCGCTTCTACACCTGCCAGGGCGTCCAGCAGGACGGCGACGCCGAGATCCAGGTCATCGCCTGGACCGTCGACGAGGGCTGGAGCTCGGCCACCCGGGTCGCCGACCCGCTGCTCGGCGGCATCCCGGTCAACCAGCGCAGCGGCCGGCACGGCGGCTGCCGCCCGCGGTTCGACCCCACCGGGCAGCTGCTCGTCGGCACCGGCGACAACGCGGTGGGCAGCAACCCGCAGGACCTCGGCACGCTGGCCGGCAAGGTGCTGCGGATCGACCCGCAGACCGGGCAGCCCTCGGCCGGCAACCCGTTCCTGGACGCCGACGACCCGACCACCCGGCTGATCTGGAGCTACGGGCACCGCAACGTCCAGGGCATCGCGACCCAGCCGGGGACGCAGCAGGTGTACACGGTCGAGCAGGGCACCGACCGCGACGACGAGGTCAACCGGTCGGTCGCCGGTGGCGACTACGGCTACGACCCGGACGGCCCACCCCCCGGCCCCGACGGCAGCTACGACGAGAGCGTGCCGATGACCGACCCGGACATCCCGGGCGCCATCCCCGCCGTGTGGTCCTCCGGGGACCCGACGATCGCCACCAGCGGCGCGACCTTCCTCGACGGCGCCCCGTGGGGCGGGTACGCCGGGGTGCTGCTGGTGGGCGTGCAGAAGGACACCGGGGTGCTCGGGCTGCGCATCGACGACCAGGGGCAGCTGGTCGAGCAGTTCCGGGTGCCCGAGCTGGAGGACTCCTACGGCCGGGTCCGCTCCCCGGTGCTGGGCTCGGACGGCGCGCTGTACCTCACCACCGACAACGGCGACGGTGCGGACCAGCTGCTCAGGGTGCGGCCGTCACCGGCAGGCTGAGCGGTCCGCGGAGCACCGTCGCGACCCGGGGCACCGCACGGCCGGCCAGGCGCAGCCGTGGCGCCCGCTCGGCCAGCACGCGCAGCGCCACCTCCCCCTCCAGCCGGGCCAGGGGCGCACCCAGGCAGTAGTGCACCCCGCCGGAGAACGCCAGGTGCGGCGCCGCCTGCTCGCGGTGCAGGTCGAACCGGTCCGGGTCCGGGTGCACCGCCGGGTCGCGGTTCGCGGCGGCCAGCAGCACCAGGACGCCGCTGTCCCGGCGCAGCGGTACGCCGCCGACCTCGACGTCGGCGTGCGCGAACCGGGCGGTCAGCTGGACCGGCGGGTCGTAGCGCAGCGTCTCCTCCACCGCGGCCGCCGCGAGGGACGGGTCCTCGACCAGCGCGGCCCACTGGCCGGGCGTGCGCTGCAGGGCCTGCACCGCGTTGCCGATCAGGTTGGTGGTGGTCTCGAAGCCGGCGACGAGCAGCAGCTGGGCCAGCGCCAGCACCTCGTCGGCCGTGGCGGTGCCGCCGTCGACGGCGGCGGCGAGGGTCGAGACGACGTCCTCGCCCGGGTGCGCGCGGCGCTGGTCGAGCAGGTCCGCGAAGAGCCGGCGCAGTGAGCCGGTGGCCTCGGCGAGCTCGCGGGCGTGGCCGGGGGAGCGGACGCCGTCCAGGGCCGAGCCGACGGCGCGTCCCCAGCGGGCGAACCGCTCGCTGTCCACGTCCGGCACGTCGAGCAGGGCGGCGATGACCGTGATCGGCAGCGGGGAGGCGAGGTCGCGGACCAGGTCGAAGCGGCCCTCGCGGCGGCCCCGGGCCAGGGCGTCGTCCAGCAGCTCCGCGGTGACCCGCTCGGCCACCGCCCGGTAGTGCTCGAGCCGGCGCGGCGCGAAGGCGGGTTGGGCGAGCCGGCGCAGCCGGGTGTGGTCGGGCGGGTCGAGGGTCAGCAGCGAGAGGTCGACCGGCTCGAGCAGTGAACCGCCCCCGGCCTCCTCCGCCGTCCCGCCGAGCCGGCTCGCTCCCGCGGAGGGCTGGACGCCGAACCGGCGGTCACGGAGCACCGCCTCGCACGAGGCGTGCGTGGCCACCGAGGTCAGCCCGGTGCGGCTGCGCACCGGACCGCCGCGGACCTCGGCCTCCCGCAGCGACGCGAGGACCGGGTACGGGTCCAGCCGCCACGGCCGGTGCAGCAGCCGCGCGACGCCGTCCCCGCGGACGGCCAGGGCCAGCCCCCCGGCCCGTATCGCCCCGAGCCGGGCCCCCAGCACGACGTCCGAGCGGAGCCGGCTCACTCGCTGTCGTGCGGTCTCCACACGTCGGAGTGTGCCTGCCGTGCGAGGACCGGATGGCACCGCGTAGCGGGTGACGCTGAGCGGGGGGCCGGAGGCCCTCCCGAGGTGGCACGGCCAACGGCTCAGCGCCGCCCGGGACGGCTCCTGGCCGCGGTGTCATCCGTCAGGATGACGATGTCACCACCCAGCTGTCGTTGCCGGCGAGCAGGGCGTCGAGGTCGGCCGGCTGCTGCGCGGCGGCGTCCTCGAGCTGGTCGGCCATCATCCGGTCGTAGCTGGGCTTGGCGACCCTCCGGAAGACGCCCATCGGGGTGTACCGCAGGTCCTGGCTGGACAGCCGGGACAGCGCGAACGCGTAGGACGGGTCCTCGCGGTGCGCGTCGTGCACCACGATCTGCGACGCGTCCACCTGGTTGGTCTCGGCGATCCGCAGCCCGCCGAAGTCGTCGCGGACGACGCACGAGGCACCGCCCGGGCCGAAGACCAGCGGCTCGCCGTGGACCAGCGGGATCGTCCACATCGGACCGGTGGTCGGGTCCTTGAGCAGCTCGAACGCGCCGTCGTTGAAGATGTTGCAGTTCTGGTAGATCTCGACCAGCGAGGTGCCCTGGTGCTCGGCGGCCTGCCGCAGCACGTCGGTGAGCCCCTTGCGGTCGGAGTCCATCGCCCGACCGACGAAGGTGGCATCCGCGCCGAGCGCGAGCGAGACCGGGTTGAACGGGTGGTCCAGCGAGCCCATCGGGGTGGACTTGGTGACCTTCCCGACCTCCGACGTCGGCGAGTACTGGCCCTTGGTGAGCCCGTAGATCCGGTTGTTGAACAGCAGGATCGTCAGGTTCACGTTGCGGCGCAGGGTGTGGATCAGGTGGTTGCCGCCGATGGAGAGCGCGTCGCCGTCGCCGGTGACGACCCAGACCGACAGGTCCGGGCGGGACGCCGCCAGGCCGGTCGCGATGGCCGGGGCGCGGCCGTGGATCGAGTGCATCCCGTAGGTGTTCATGTAGTACGGGAAGCGGCTCGAGCAGCCGATGCCGGAGACGATGACCATGTCCTCGCGGGCGATGCCGAGGCTGGGCAGGAAGCTCTGGACCGCGTTGAGGATGACGTAGTCACCGCACCCGGGGCACCAGCGCACCTCCTGGTCGGTCTTGAGGTCCTTCGCCCTCAGCTCGGTCTGCTTCGGGCCGTTCGCCGCGATCGAGGCGTCGATCGCACCGGAGACGGTGGTGAGGTCGGGGCCGGCGGGCATGCCGAGGTCGTGCACGTGCGGGCTGGCGGTCACAGGACTGCTCCGTTCGAGGCGGCCCCGACGGTGTGCTCGGCGGGGATCGCGGAGGGGATCGCGGTGGGGGTGGTGCCGGTGCTGTCGATGACGTCCTGCAGGACGGCGGCCAGCTCGGCAGCCCGGAAGGGCAGCCCGCGGACCTGGGTGTGGCTGTGCACGTCGATGAGGTACTTGGCCCGCAGCAGCAGGGCCAGCTGGCCGAGGTTCATCTCGGGGCAGACGACGCGGTCGTAGCGGGCGAGGATCTCGCCCAGGTCGGCCGGCAGCGGGTTGAGGTGGCGCAGGTGCACCTGGGCGACCGACCGGCCCGACGCCCGGATCCGCCGGCAGGCGGCGCCGATCGGGCCGTAGGTGGAGCCCCAGCCGATGACGGCGACCGTCGCGTCGCCGGCCGGGTCGTCGACCTCGGTCGCCGGGATCGACGCGGCGATGCCGTCGATCTTGGCCTGGCGGGTGCGGGTCATGAAGTCGTGGTTGGCGGGGTCGTAGGAGATGTTGCCGGTCTTGTCGGCCTTCTCCAGCCCACCGATCCGGTGCTGCAGGCCGGCGGTGCCCGGCACCGCCCAGGGGCGGGCCAGCGTGTCCGGGTCGCGGAGGTAGGGCAGGAACTGGCCCTCGGTGCCGTCCTCGGCGCTGCCGTTGGGCGCGCTCGCGAACTCCACCCGCAGGTCGGGCAGCTCGTCCACGGCCGGGATCGACCACGGCTCGGCGCCGTTGGCCAGGTACCCGTCCGACAGCAGGATGACCGGGGTCCGGTAGGTCAGGGCGATCCGGGTCGCCTCGAGCGCGGCGTCGAAGCAGTCACCGGGGGAGCGCGGTGCGATCACCGGGACCGGGGCCTCGCCGTTGCGGCCGAACAGCGCCTGCAGCAGGTCCGACTGCTCGGTCTTGGTGGGCAGACCGGTCGAGGGGCCGCCGCGCTGCACGTCGACGATGAGCAGCGGCAGCTCGGTCATGACCGCCAGACCGATGGTCTCGGCCTTGAGGGCGACACCCGGACCGGACGTCGTCGTCACGCCCAGGGCCCCGCCGAAGGAAGCGCCGAGCGCGGCACCGATCCCGGCGATCTCGTCCTCGGCCTGGAAGGTGCGCACGCCGAAGGACTTGTGCCTGGACAGCTCGTGCAGGATGTCGCTGGCCGGGGTGATCGGGTAGGCGCCGAGGAAGACCGGCAGGCCCGAGCGCTGCCCGGCGGCGACGATCCCGTAGGCCAGCGCCTGGTTGCCGGAGATGTGCCGGTACTTGCCCGGGGCCATCGGGGCCGGCTTGACCTCGTAGGAGACCGCGAAGGCCTCCGTCGTCTCGCCGTAGTTGAAGCCGGCGCGGAAGGCGGCGATGTTGGCCGCGGCGATCTGCGGCTTGCGGCGGAACTGGCGCTCGAGGAAGCGGATGGTGCCCTCGGTGGGCCGGTGGTACATCCAGCTCAGCAAGCCGAGGGTGAACATGTTCTTGCTCCGCTCGGCCTCCTTCTTGCCGAGCCCGGAGTCGGCGAGCGCGTCGGTGGTCATCGAGGTCAGCGGCACGCTGACCAGCTGCCACTTGTCCAGCGAGCCGTCCTCGAGCGGGTTGGACGCGTAGCCGACCTTCGCCAGGTTGCGGGGGGTGAACTCGTCGGAGTCGGCGATGAGCAGGCCGCCGCCGGGGAGGTCGACGAGGTTGGCCTTCAGCGCCGCGGGGTTCATCACGACCAGGACGTCGGGTGCGTCACCCGGCGTCATGATGTCGTGGTCGGCGAAGTGCAGCTGGAAGGAGCTGACACCCGGCAGGGTCCCCGTTGGTGCCCGGATCTCGGCGGGGAAGTTGGGCAGGGTCGACAGGTCGTTGCCGAACGTGGCGGTCTCGCTGGTGAAGCGACCGCCGGTCAGCTGCATGCCGTCCCCGGAGTCGCCGGCCAGCCGGATGACGACGCGGTCGAGCTCGACGACGCTCTTGACGAGGCCACCAGGGGCAGAGCTGTGGGCTGCGCGGTCCATGTCGGTGGCAACGCCGCTCGCGGCGGGGCTGATTCCGGGGTTCGTGCCAGTCATGTGTGAGGTACCTCCGACCGGTCAGGTTACGTGCGGGCCGCCAGGTCCGACCGGCGAGCGGGGGAACGTGAGGCAACCCACACAGGGTCGCCTTGCCTCGCCCGGGCAGGGGCGCTGGTCAGGGGAACGGCGGCTGCGCCGACCGCGTTCTACCCGGCGTGCAACGGTGGAACAACGGGTGCAAGACCGCGGTGCTGCTCGGCCTCATGGCCGGCGTCATCGTGGGAGTCGGCAGCTTCTTCGGCCGGGGCGGGCTCGTCATCGCCCTGGGGGTCGCACTCGGCGTCAACGGCTGGGCGTACTTCCACTCCGACAAGCTGGCGCTGCGGGCCATGCGCGCCTTCCCGGTCACCGAGACGCAGGCACCGCAGATGTACGCGATCGTGCGGGAGCTGGCCACCGAGGCCCGCCAGCCGATGCCGCGGCTCTACGTCAGCCCGACCAACCAGCCCAACGCCTTCGCCACCGGCCGCAACCCGCGCAACGCCGCGGTCTGCTGCACCCAGGGGATCCTCGAGCTGCTCGACCGTCGCGAGCTGCGCGGCGTGCTGGCCCACGAGCTCTCGCACGTCTACAACCGCGACATCCTGATCAGCTCGGTCGCCGGGGCGATGGCCACGGTGATCACCTACCTGGCGCACATGGCGATGTTCGCGTCGCTGTTCGGCGGCCGCTCCGACGACCGGGAGGGCGGCAGCGCGCTCGGCGGGCTGCTGCTGGTCTTCCTCGGCCCGGTCGCCGCCGGCCTGGTCCAGATGGCGGTGAGCCGCAGCCGGGAGTACCAGGCCGACGCCTCGGGTGCGCAGCTGTCGCACGACCCGCTGGCGCTGGCCAGTGCCCTGGCGAAACTCGAGCGGGGCGTCGCCGCCCGGCCGCTGCCCCAGGACGACCGGCTGGTGACCCAGAGCCACCTCATGATCGCCAACCCGTTCCGCGGTCAGGGGATGGCCTCGATGTTCGCCACCCACCCGCCGATGGCGGAGCGGATCGCCCGGCTGCAGCAGATGGCCCGGGATTAGAAGGACCCCGCTGCCCCCCACCACTCGCTCCGCTCGCGGCGGGCCCCTGCAGCGGGGCCGGCCGGGCACTGCTGCCTAGGCTCGGGTCGTGTACTACGTGGCGATCGGGGACAGCTTCACCGAGGGCCTGGGCGACGAGCTGCCCGACGGCTCGGTCCGCGGCTGGGCCGACCTGGTGGCGGCCGGGCTGGCCGCCACGTCGGACCAGCCGGTCCACTACGCCAACCTCGCGGTCCGCGGCCGACTGCTCGCCCCCGTGGTCAGCGACCAGCTGGAGGCAGCGCTCGCGCTGAGCCCGGCACCGACGCTGCTCACCCTCAACGGCGGGGGCAACGACATGATGCGGCCCGGCTGCGACGTCGACCGGCTGGTCGGGCTCACCGAGCAGGCGGTCCTGCGGTGCGCCGACGCCGGCGTGCGGCTGGTGCTGCTGAGCGGGGCCGACCCCACCGCGCGGCTTCCTTTCGGCAGCATGATGCACCGCAGCGGCGTCGCCCTGACCGCCGCGGTCGCCGAGCTGGCGGCGCGGCACGACGTGCTCTTCGTCGACGCGTTCAGCGACGAGGAGCTGCGCCGTCCGGAGTACTGGTCGCCGGACCGGCTGCACCTGGGGCCGCCCGGCCACCGCCGGGTCGCCGGGCTGGTCCTCGCCGCGCTGGGGCAGCCCGGGGCGGCGCACGTCGTCGACCCCGGCCCGGACGAGATCCGGCGACTGCGCACCGAGGCCCGCTACTACCGCGAGCACGTGCTGCCCTGGGCGCTGCGCCGGGTGCTCCGCCGCTCGTCCGGTCACGGCCGCACCGGCAAGCACCTGGACTGGGTGGAGGTCACCGCGGGCCCCTCCGTCCGGCAGGGCGAGCCGAGCCGCTGAGCCCCGCGGCCACCCGACCTGACCGACGATCGTGGACGGTCCGCCCGGCCCCGACGGCGGGGGAGCCTGCCGGTCCGGTGCGGCCCGGTCTCCTCAGGCAGGCCGCGCGCGGAGGGTGCTGATCAGCAGCACGAGGGCTGCCAGCTGCAGGACGCCGACGACCGCCACCAGCGCCGGCACGGACCGGGCCGACAGTTCCCCGGCCAGCGCGCCGCCGGCCAACGCGGCCACCCCCTGCACCGCGGCGAAGAACCCGTAGCCGGTGGCCCGGCGCCGGCTCGGCACGAGCTGGGCGACCAGCGCCTTGACGGTGGAGTCCTGCAGGCCGGCCGCCGCACCCCACAGGAGCACGCCGACGACGACGAGGCCGAGGGAGTCGGAGAACGCCAGCGCCGGCACGGCGGCGACCAGGGCGGGCAGCACGAGCAGGCCGCGGCCCCCGAACCGGTCGTGCGCCCAGCCGGTGGCCAGCGCCGCCACCGCCTCGGCGGCCATCGCTGCGGCGTAGACCAGCGGCACGGCTGCCGTGGACACCAGCCCGTCGGTGACCAGGTGGTAGGAGATGACGCCGAAGGTGACCAGTCCGGCCGTGGCCAGCCCCGCCGATGCGGCGAACACCCAGAAGGCCCGGGGCAGCTGGGCGGCCGCCTGCCGCAACGACGGCCCCGGCCCGGTCTCCGAGGCACCGAGGGCCTGCTCGCGCAGCGGGTCGCCGGTCCGGCGGCGCAGCCACAGCAGCAGGCCGATGGCGGCCGCGCCGGGTACGGCGAGCACGATCAGGGCCGGCCACAGCAGGCCGGTGAGCCCGGCCACCGCGGCGACCAGCAGCGGGCCGGCGAACGCGCCGATCTGGTCCAGCGCCTTGTGCACGCCGAACCCGCGGCCCAGGCCGACCGGTCCCGCCGCGTGGGCCAGCAGCGTGGACTTGGCCGGGCTGCGGACCGCCTTCCCGGTCCGTTCGGCGAGCACCAGCAGGCAGCCGACCGTCAGTCCGGCGGCGCCGAGGAACGGCGTGAGGGCGAGCGCCGGCACCGAGACGGCGGTGAGTGCGTAGCCGGCGATGGTCGCGTTCCAGTACCCGCCGGAGCGGTCCACCCGGGAGCCGAAGGGCAGCCGCAGCACCAGCGCCAGCGCCTCCCCGGCGCCGGTGACCAGGCCGACGAGCAGCGCAGAGGCACCGAGCGAGGCCAGCAGCGGTCCGGTGACCGACCGGGCGCCTTCGTAGACCATGTCCGCGGCCAGGCTGACCACGCCGAACCCGACGACGGCCCGCCACGGTGACCAGCCCGGTCGCGGGCCCGGGACTTCGCCGGGGGAAGGCTCGGGGTCGGCGGGGGCCGGCAGGGTGCCGCCGGGGTGCTCGGACACTGTCCTCCTCGTGGGCGCGGTGTCCTCCATCATCACCTCGGTGCGACGGCGGCCTCACGGCAGGCGGTCACTCCCCGTTGCGTCCCCAGCAGCGCTGGGGGTCTCAGCAGGAGGGCGTCAGAGCCGAGCTGCGCGCCGTTGTGTCGCCCGCCGTGCTCAAGACCGCGGCCAGCGAGTCCAGCGCGCCCGGCACCAGGGCGAAGTAAGCCCACACGCCGCGCTTGTCACGGGTCAGCAGGCCGGCGTCGACGAGCACCTTCAGGTGGTGGGACACCGTCGGCTGGGAGAGCCCGAGCGGCTCGGTGAGGTCGCAGACGCAGGCTTCACCGTTCTCGTGCGCTGCGACGAGCGAGAGCAGTCGGAGCCGAGCCGGGTCTGCGATCGCCTTCAGTGTGCGAGCGAGGTCGGTCGCCTCGGCAGCTGCGAGGGGCTGGCGGACCAAGGGGGCGCAGCAGGCGCCGTCCACCGATGACGGGTAGGCCAACAGCTCGGTGCTCACCGCGCCATCATGCGGCGTTCATTGACTTGTGTCGATACCTCGGTCAGGGTGACATCGACAGACGTCGATTGCCCGACCCAGAAGGGCACCACCTGCTGATGAGCGACACCGTCGCCGAGACCCCCCGGTCCAACACCGACCTGGACACCCCGGTCCTCGCCAGGCTGTCCACGCTGGACAGGTTCCTGCCCGTGTGGATCATCGCCGCCATGGCGGCCGGCCTGCTGTTGGGTCGGCTCGTCCCCGGCCTGGACGACGCGCTGGACGCGGTGGAGGTGGGCGACGTCAGCCTGCCGATCGCGGTGGGCCTCCTGCTGATGATGTACCCGGTCCTCGCGAAGGTCCGGTACTCGGAACTGGACCGGGTGACCGGCGACCGGAAGCTGCTGGTCGCCTCGCTGGTGCTGAACTGGCTGGTCGGCCCGGCGCTGATGTTCGCGCTGGCCTGGCTGCTGCTGCCCGACCAGGCCGAGTACCGCACCGGCCTGGTCATCGTCGGGCTTGCCCGTTGCATCGCCATGGTCCTGATCTGGAACGACCTGTCCTGCGGCGACCGCGAGGCCGCCGCCGTCCTGGTCGCGATCAACTCGGTCTTCCAGATCGTCGCCTTCGCCGCGCTCGGCTGGTTCTACCTGCAGGTGCTGCCCGGCTGGCTCGGCCTGTCCACCACCTCGGCGGAGTTCAGCGTCTGGGCCATCGTGCTCTCGGTGCTCGTCTTCCTCGGCATCCCACTGCTGGCCGGGTTCCTCACCCGCACGATCGGGGAGCACACCGTGGGCCGCAGCCGGTACGAGAGCCGCTTCCTGCCGAAGATCGGCCCGGTCGCCCTCTACGGGCTGCTGTTCACCATCGTCATGCTCTTCGCCCTGCAGGGCGACGCCATCACCACCCAGCCCTGGGACGTCGTCCGCATCGCGCTGCCGCTGCTGGCCTACTTCGCGCTGGTGTTCGGCGGTTCGTTCCTGCTCGGCATGCGGCTGCGCCTGGGCTACGCCAAGACCGCGACCCTGGCCTTCACCGCCGCCGGCAACAACTTCGAACTGGCCATCGCCGTCGCGATCGGCACCTTCGGTGTCACCTCCGGACAGGCCCTGGCCGGGGTCGTCGGGCCGCTCATCGAGGTGCCGGTCCTGGTCGCCCTCGTCTACGTCTCGCTCTGGGCCGCCCGGCGCTTCTTCCCCGACGACCCGACTGTTCCGGCTCGTGGTGACGGGGGAGCGTCACTGTGACCCAGCCCCACCAGACGCCGGCGCTGGCCGAGCGAGTTCCCACCATCAGGGAGGACCCCATGAGCGACCGACCCAGCGTGCTGTTCGTGTGCGTGCACAACGCAGGCCGATCCCAGATGGCCGCCGGCTGGCTGCGGCACCTCGCCGGTGACGCCGTCGAGGTCCGTTCCGCCGGCTCCATCCCCGGTGACCAGGTCAACCCCGCGGCGGTCGCGGCCATGGCCGAGGTGGGCATCGACATCTCCGACCAGCGGCCCAAGGTGCTCACCACGGACGCCGTCGAGGCCTCCGACGTGGTCATCACCATGGGCTGCGGGGACGCCTGCCCGATCTTCCCGGGCAAGCGGTACCTGGACTGGGCGCTCGAGGACCCGGCCGGTAAGGGCGTGGAGTCCGTGCGGCCCATCCGCGACGAGATCGAAGGCCGGATCCGGGGCCTGCTCACCGAGTTGGACGTCCCGGTCAGCAACGCCTCCTGAGGGGCAAGCCCAGCGTCCTCTGGTGGTGACCCTCGACCCGGCAGGCAGCCTGACCGGTCAGAGCCGGGAGCTCGAGGCGGCGGCGCCGGCCGCCACCGCGACGAGCACGGCGAGGCCGACGAACATCGACGGGTAGCTGCCCAGTGCCTCGGCGAGCGCCGTGCCCGCCCACGGGGCGAGGGCGGCCGCGCCCGTGATGGGTGCGGCGAACCAGCCGGACAGGGCGCCGTAGCGGGCGCTGCCCCACCGGTCGGCGACGACGGTGGCCTGGAGCAGCGTGCCCGCCCCGCGCGCCGCCCCGGCGAAGACGGCCAGTCCGACCAGCAGCACGGCCGGGCCGGGGACGACGGCCAGCAGGGCGATCGCCAGCGCGGACGCCGCCACGATGGCGACTGTGCGGGCAGCGGGGCTGGTCCGAGCGGTCAGCGGCGCATAGCCGATCCGGCCCAGCAGCTGCCCGGCGCCCAGCAGCCCGAGGGTCGTGGCGGCCAGGGAGGCGGACATGCCGCGCCCGGTGAGCAGTGGGATCAGCGTCAGGCTGGCCGAGTACATGCCGAACGCAGTGAGGGTGAGCGCTCCGGACAGCAGCAGGAAGCCGGGGCTGGACACGATCGACCGCACCGGGGCGGGGGAGTCGTCGCGGTGGTCGTGCTCCGGTGCCGGCGTCCACGGCGGCGTGAGTGCCAGGGCGTGCAGCGGGACGGTCACCAGGGCCAGGACGACGGCCAGCGCCAGGTAGGTCGCCCGCCAGCTGAGGTGGTCCAGCAACAGGCTGGTCAGCGGCGCGAAGATCGTGCTCGCCAGGCCGGCCACCAGTGTCAGGGTGGTGAGCGCCCGCACCCGGGCCGGCCCGTACCAGCGGGTGAGCGCGGCGAAGCCGGCCTGGTAGAAGACCGCCGCCATCGCCACGCCGGCGACCAGCCATGCGGAGACGAACCACGCCAGGTTCGGCGCCAGCCCGATCGCCGCCGCGGCGGGCGCGGCCAGCAGGGAACCGGCGGTCATCACCCGCCGCGGACCGAACCGGTCCAGCCACCGCCCGACCGGGATCCCGGCCAGCGCGGAGACCACCAGCCCGCCGGAGAACGCCGCGGTGGTGGCCGACGCCGACCAGCCGGTGTCGGCGGTGATCGAGGCCAGCGCGACCGGGAAGGCGTAGTAGAGGACGCCCCAGCTGACGACCTCGGTGACGCACAGCGCGGCCAGCACCCGCCGCGGCGGACGGTGGACGCCGTCCGCCCCGGCAGTGCTGGACGTTGCCGGCCCGCCGGCCGGTTGCCCGGTCAACAGTTCGACGCGGGAGCTCCGATGGTCACCGGCTGCGGGGCCGCGCCGCAGCAGCCGGCCGCCGCGGGCTCCTGCGCCGAGTACCCGTGCTCGCTGCCGGTGGGGAAGCCGACGCCACAGGACTCCGCAGCTTCGCGGTCACCGAGGTCGGTGCTGCACACGCCCGTGCTCGGCAGGTGCAGCTGCACCGAGTCCGCAGCCTCGGTGTCCCCGGCCAGGGCGGCGGCGATCGAGCGGACCTGCTCGTAGCCGGTGGCCAGCAAGAACGTCGGGGCGCGGCCGTAGGACTTCATCCCGACCAGGTAGAAGCCCTCGTCGGGGTGGGTGAGGTCGCGGTGCCCGTGCGGCGGGACCGTGCCGCAGGAGTGGGAGTTGGGGTCGATCAGCGGGGCGAGCCGGGTGGGTGCCTCGACGCCGGGGTCCAGGTCGAGCCGGACCTCCCGCAGCACGTCCAGGTCCGGGCGGGAGCCGGTGGCTGCGGCGACGGTGTCCACGGTCAGCGTCAGGGGCTCCCCGTCGCGGCCGGTGCCGGTCACCTGCAGCTGCCCGCCGTCGGCCGGGGTCAGCTCGGTCAGCGTCACCTCGCGGTGCAACTCGACGTGCCCGGCCTGCACTGCGGCCTTCAGCGTCGACCCGAGCAGGCCGCGGGCGGGCAGGCCGTCGGAGTCGCCGCCGCCGTACAGCCGGGCCGGGGAGCGGCCGCGGATGGCCCAGCTGATCCGGGTGCCCGGCTCGGCGCGCTGCAGTTCGACCAACGCGAGGAGGGTGTTGGCCGCGGAGTGGCCCATGCCGACCACCAGGGTGTGCTTGCCGGCGAACCGGGCCCGGTCGGTGCCCAGCACGTCGGGCAGCGGCCCGACCAGCCACGGGCTGGCCCCCTGCTCCCCGACCGCAGGCAGCCCCGCGGTGCCCAGCGGGTTGGGCTGGCCCCAGGTCCCCGAGGCGTCGATGACCGCGCGTGCCGTCACGTCCTCGACCCGGCCGTCGGCGACGGTGCGCACCAGGTAGGCGCGGCCCTCACGGCCGACGGTGCGGGTCTTGTCCACCCCGACCCGGGACACCGCGACCACCCGGGTGCCGGTGTGGATGCGTCCGGTCAGCTGCGGGGTGGTGGCGAGCGGAGCCAGGTAGCGCTCGACCAGCTCGGCGCCGGTGGGCAGCTCGGCTGGCTCCGGGGACTGCCAGCCGGTCGGCTCCAGCAGGCGGGCGGCAGCGGGGTCGACGTCGTACTCCCACGGCGAGAACAGCCGCACGTGGCCCCACGACCGCACCGCGGCCGCCGGCTGGTCCCCGGCCTCCAGGACCAGTGGCTCCAGGCCCCGCTCGAGCAGGTGGGCTGCGGCCGCCAGCCCCACCGGGCCGGCGCCGATCACCACGACCGGCAGATGGTCCGTCGCGTACGCGCTCATCGTGTGCTCACGTCCTCGTTCGTCAGGCGATCGTCCAACGTCCACGCACGTTAACAACATCGACTGTTGATAGCAATGGACGTGTGACATGATGTCGTCATGCGCCAGGACCTGGACGTGCGACTGCTCGACGTCGACGAGCTGACCTCTCCCGCGGATCGTGCCCGGTTGCTCGCTCCCCAGCTCAAGGCGCTGTCCGACCCCAACCGTCTGCACCTGGTCCTGCTGCTGGCAGAAGGGCCACGCACCGTCCGCGAGCTCACCGACGCGGCAGGCATGAGCCAGACGCTGGTCAGCCACCATCTCGCCCCGCTCCGCGAGCAGGGGCTCGTGACCATCACACCCAAGGGGCGCAGCAACGTCTACGCGCTCTGCTGTGAGGCACTCGCGGGGCCGGTGAAGGCCCTGGCCACGATCGCCGCGCTGACCCCCGAGGGTGCCGACGCCTGCTGCTCCTGATCCGTCATGGAGATGCTTGACCTTGGACCCGGGTCCAAGGTGCAGGGTGGTCCGCATGACGACGACGGCCGCGCGCGGACTCCGGATCGCCGAGCTGGCCCGGGCCGTCGGCGTACCGACGGACACGGTCCGCTACTACGAGCGGGTCGGACTGCTGCCCCCGCCGAAGCGGACGCCGGGGGGCTACCGGGACTACGAGGTGAGCGCTGTCGACCGGCTGCAGTTCATCCAGGGTTCGCAGCGGCTGGGACTCCGACTGGTCGACATCGGCCACCTGCTCGCCGTCCGGGACACCGGGCGATGCCCGTGCGAGCCGGCGGGGGAACTGCTCCGCCGTCGTCTGGCCGACGTCGACGCCCAGATCGCTCAGCTCACCGCCCTGCGCGCGGAGATGGCCGCCATGGCCGCCGCCCTGCCGCAGGCCGAGTGCCCCGACCCCACGCCCGGCACCTGGTGCCCACCGGAGGAGGAGGGAGGTGAGTGCGCATGCTCCAGCTGACGTGTCCCTGCGACCCGGACTGCACCGACTGCGAGTGCAGCAGCGGTTGCTGCTGAGCGAGCAGCTCCGACTCCGTACCGAGGACGGCCATCGTCGGGACGGTGACCGACCGGCAGGGATGGCCGTCCCTGCCGGTCGGGTCGGACGCATCACGCTGCTGATCGGTGGGTCAGCAGACCTTCGACAGGCTGAGCCGGCGGCGGTGGTGCTCGAAGTGGAGGTTCGGGTACCGGTGGACCTCGGCCAACGTCATCCGCGCCTGGGAGTACGGATCCCAGCTCGTCGGGAAGGGTATCCCTCGCCGGAGGGCGGACTCGGACTCACGCTGCAGCCGACGCTGCAGGCCGGCGATGGTGCGGTCGCAGAGGCAGCCGAAGACCAGGTGGAACAGCGGCTGCTCGTTGGTCCACCGGGTGCCCTTGCTCGCAGACGATCGCGGCGCGATCGACCGCCGGCCGTGGGGGAGCGGGATCCGAGGGGGCGGGACTCCGCACCCGGCCAGGATGGTCGTGCCCGGCGGTCGCAGGCGACCCTCGCCGGCGCCGGTCCTGGGCGCACGTCGAGCGTCTGCGCCCACCTCTGCCCCACGGGCGCCGGAGCGGGCGGCCTGATGGCCGCCGCGCTCGGCGCTCGTGCGGACTGTGTGCGGACTGGTCAGAGCTGACGAGCTCTGACCTGCGGGAGCATCCGGGTCAGCGGTAGTTGTCGAACTGCAGGGCGATCTCGAAGTCCTTGCCCTTGAGCAGCTGCTGGACCGCCTGCAGGTCGTCGCGCTTCTTGCCGCTGACCCGGAGCTGGTCGCCCTGGATCTGCGCCTGCACGCCCTTGGGGCCCTCGTCGCGGATCGCCTTGGCGATCTCCTTGGCCTTGTCCGAGGCGATCCCCTGCTTGATGGTGGCGGAGATCTTGTAGACCTTGCCCGAGGACTGCGGCTCGTCGGCGTCCAGCGCCTTCATCGAGATGCCGCGCTTGACCAGCTTCTCCTTGAAGACCTCGAGCGCGGCGGCGACCCGCTCCTCGGTGTCGGCCTGCAGGCTGACCGCCTCCTCGCCGGCCCAGGTGATGGTCGCGTTGACCCCGCGGAAGTCGAAGCGCTGCGAGAGCTCCTTGCCCGCCTGGTTCAGCGCGTTGTCGACCTCCTGGCGGTCGACCTTGCTGACGACGTCGAACGACGCATCGGCCATGACTGTCTCCTCTCTCGCGCCGTGGAGCGGGCTCGCCGGGGACCTCCCCGACCGCCGTCCACCGTCTTGTAGGCTCATCCGGCACCAGCACGGCGGCGGGTTGCCCGAGTGGCCAATGGGAGCGGACTGTAAATCCGTCGGCTTAGCCTACGAAGGTTCGAATCCTTCACCCGCCACACCCGGTGCGACGGCCCCCGACCTCACGGTCGGGGGCCGTCCTCGTTGCCGGGGCCCGCCGGTTCAGCCGACGGTCGGCGCGCGGGCGCTGGCCACCGCCGTGCGGTCCAGCGGCCGCCCGCCCAGGAACAGCCAGTCGAAGGCGATGTGCACCGAGCGCGTGCACCGCACGGTCACCTCGGCCCCGTCGGTCTGCGCCGACCACGCGTCCAGCTGCACCCCGGCGTCGGCGAGCTGGTCGGCGACCGCGGCCTCGGCGGTCGACCGGGTCAGCGGCAGGTGGGCGCCCGCACCCTGGGCGTAGACGGCTGCCGCGTCGGCCTCGTTCGCCGCCGCCAGCGCCGCGCCGTCGCAGGCCGACTGGACCTCCTGCTGCTCCAGGAACGCGTCCGAGGCGGCGATGGCACCGAGCACCATCAGTGCGGCGACCAGCCAGCAGACCAGCACGAACGGCAGCGTCGACCCGGCCTCGGGGTCGGTGAGCTGCTGGCTGTCCGGTCGCACGCGGGGAGCGTAGAGGGCGCGGCGGCCGGTCGGCACGGTTGTCCACCGGTTGTGGACAGCGCCTGTGGACGATGTGGACGACGCGGCCGGGTCTCCGTGTAGTCGGCACAGGGGCTGTGGACGACGCCGTCCTGGCCCGTGCCCGGCCAGCAGACTGGCCGGCATGACGATCGAGGTGGTCCCCGCGCAGCTGTACGCGCTGGCCGGCGTGCTCGACGGGGCGGCGGTCCAGGCGGCCCGGGTGGGCACCACGCCGGCCGACGACCCGGTCGGCGGGCCGCTCGGCCCGGCGGTGGCCGGGTTCTGCGAGACCGCCCGCACCACCGGCCGCTGCCTGGCCGGCGAGCTGACCTGGCTGGGGGAGGCGGTGACCGCTGCGGCGGACTCCTGGCTCGGGTTGGACGGGCGGCTGCTGCCGGTGCCCGGCCGGGGTGTCCCGGGGTGACCGTCCCGCTCCCGCCCCCGGTCGCGCTGCCCGCGCCGCCCGGTTCCCCCGACGCCCTCGGCTCGGTGGTCGACCAGCTGACCTCGGCGGCGTACGCCGCAGGCCTGACGGTGTACCTGCTGCAGCCCGCGGGCGTGCTGAGCGGCTGGCAGGGTGCCGATGCCACCGTCGCCGCAGCCGAGGTGGTCGCCGCGCGGGCCGTCGCCGCCGACCTGCACGAGGCCGTGGCCGCGGCCGCCAGCCGGCTCGCCGACCACCACGAGCTCTGGCTGACCGTGCTCGCCCGGGTGATGACCCTGCGGGACGACCAGCGCTCCCGGTTCGCCGACGCCGGTGCCCGGTTGGCCGCGCTGGTCGGCATCCCGCTGGAGAGCGGGAGCGCGGCGACGCCCGCCGAGGCGGTGGCCCTGGCCCGGGCCGTGGCGGACGAGGACGCCGGCCGCGGCGTGGAGCACCGGGCGCTGCTGGAGCTGCTCGCCGAGGACGCCGCGGTGGCCGCTGCGGTGCTCGCTGGTGCCACCCGGCCGTTCGGGGGCACCGGCCGGCCCGGGGGCACCGCGGCGGTCACCGTCCGGCTCGCCGTGCAGCTGCCCGGCTGGGGAGCGGGGGCCCTCGCCGCGCTGGGCGAGGAGGCCGCCGACCAGCTCACCCGTCCCGGCACCGCGGAGGGGCTGACGACGGCGGTGCAGCGCTGGCGGCCCTACGCCTCGGTGCCCGGCTTCGCCGACGCGCTGGTCGGTCGGCTCGGAGCCGACGGCGTCACCTGGCTGCTGTCCGTGCTCGCCGGGCTGGCCGGCACGGGGGAGGAGGAGCCGTTGGCCGGTCTGCTGGCCGGCGCGCTCGGCGGTCCCGGCAGCCTCGACGGCCCGGCCGGTGAGGTCCTCGACGCGGTGCACCTGAGCCCCGACGACCCGGACGGTGCCGCCGACGACCAGGCGGTGGCCATGGGGCTGGTCCTGGCAGCGCCGGGGGCCGGGTCGGCGCTGCCCGCCGTCTGGGGTCGTCAGCTGCTGGACCGGGAGACCGCCCGGGGAGCACGGGCCGGAGCGGCCGGCACCCGGGGCGGCCTGCTGCCCGACCCGGTCGAGGCGTCGCTGACGGTGCTGGCCCGCTCCGGCGACGCGGGGTCCGCGGCCCTTCTGCTCGACGACCCGGTCGCCTGGACCACGCTGCTGTCCCGCCCCTGGCCGGCGGGCGCCGATCCCCTCAGGGCCGTGGTCGAGCTGGCGGCGTCCGGGCCGGAGGCCGGTCGCGCCGCGCGGGCTGCGCTGCTCGCGCTGGGTGCGGGGCTGGGCCGCGACGGCACCGGGCGGGTGCTGGACGACACCGGTGCCCTGGCGCAGGTCCGCGGCGGCGTGACCGACCTGGTCGCCGGTCAGCCGGGCGTGCTGCTGCCGGTGCTCGGCGCAGCGGTCGCCGGGGGAGCCCTCGACGCCCGGGACGACACCGCGCTCCGCGGGCTCGGCTACCTGGTCACCGACGCCGGGTCGGCGAGCCAGGTCACCGCGGCGGTCGGGACCGCACTGCAGGCCGGTGCCGCGGGGGCCTCCGCCGCCGAGGTCGCCGGCGCGCACGTGGCCGTGCTCGAGTACGGCGAGCGGCTGCGGTACGCGCTGGCCTGGGGCCACACGCAGAGCCGAGCGGTGGACGCCCAGATGCTGTGGGAGCTGGGTGTCAGCCAGCCGCTGTCGCTGGTGTCGGGCCGGGCCGGTGAGCTGCTGGACGTGATCGAGGCCCCGGTGGCCGACCTCCTCGACGTGGACGGCGACGTCGAGATCGGGCCGGACACCGGTCGGGTGCGCACGGCCGAGGACGCGGTGGACTTCGCGGGTGCTGTCCTCGGGCCGGACGTGGCGCCCGGCGCGTTCCTCCCCTCCGGTGCGGCCGCCCGGGCCGGGTTCGAGCGGACGGCCGACCTGCTGGGCAGGCTCGTCGCCCCCAGCGAGTCGCAGCTCGACCAGCTCCGCGACATGCCGCTGCCCGATCTGTCGTCGCGGCCGCGGCGGGGTGGATGATGTTGCTCGACCGGGTGGATCAGCGGGTTCCGTCACTCTGTCGGCAGAACTGCTCGGCTGATGGTTGCGCAGAGTGACGACACGACGAAGATCACTTCACCCGTGCGTGTCAACGCTTGCCTCGTGTGGGTGACCCGCTGCAGTCTCCTGGCTGCGGTCTGTGCCGGACGACGCTCTGCCCCCGCGTGGGCGGCTGCCGCGACTCCCCGCAGTCCGTCATGCCCTCAGGAGGCGTCATGTCCACCCTCAGCTCCGTCTCGACCACGCGTTCCGCTGCTGCCGACCGGGGTTGGAAGTGGAACCGCGGCTGGAAGTGGAACCGCTGACCGCCTGCCCGGCCCGTCGGGCCGGGACGTTCGTCGAGGCATGACCGGGATCACCCCCTGAGGGGTGAGCCTGCTGCCGGGCGGGGCTGGGCGCTGTTACCTTCGGCCTGACCGCCCCCCTGACAGACAGGCCCACCTTGGCCGAGCCCATGGTCCCCGAGCAACTGGGGACTCCGTTCCTCCGGCGGCCTTGGACGATCGCGCTCCTCGGCGGCGTCGTGGCCCTCGTCTTCGCCGTGCCCACGCTGCCCGGGGCTTGGTCCACGCCCCCGTACTGGGCGGTCGTCGCGGTGCTCGTCGCGTTCGTCCTGACGGAGTCGGTCCAGCTGGACCTCGAGTTCCGTCGGCAGACCTTCGCCATCTCGCCGTCCGAGGTCGCCATGGTGGTCGGTCTCGTCGAGGTGGGTGGCGTCTGGACCGCGGTGGTGCGGGTGGCCGTCATGGTGCTCATCGGCGCCCGTCAGTCGCTTCCGCTGCCGAAGGTGGCGTTCAACGCGGCCAACTCGGTCGTCGAGGTCTGCACGGCGCTGCTCGTGCTCTCGCTGCTGCCTGAACTGGACCTCGACGACCCGCTGACCTGGCTGTGCCTGGTGTTCGCCCTGGTGGCCGCCACCGTGGTGGGGATGCTGCTGACCTGCGCGGCGATCAGCCTCAGTGACGGCTGGCCCGGGCGGCAGATGGTCCTGTCCGCCGTGCCGGCGCTGGTCGTGGCGCCGATGAGCGTGATCGTCGGCGTCATCGCGCTGCTGCTGACCTGGGAGACGCCCTGGGCCTGGGCGCTCATCGTCCCGCTGGTGATCGGTGTGGTGGCGATCTTCCGGCAGTCCACGCACGCCGTCCGCGAGCGGCGCACCGTCCAGCGGGTCTACGACTTCGCCCGCCGGGTCGAGCTCGTCACGCCCGACGAGGCGGGCACCCGGGAGATCGTGAACGCGGTGCGCGAACTGCTCAACGCCGACCGGGTGGCGCTGTGGCTGCCGCCCTACCTCGACGAGGGCCCACAGCTGGTCGTCGACGCTGCCGACGGTGAGCTGGGGTGGTACGACGGCCCCGGAGACCCCGACGACCTGCTCCGCCGTCGTGCGCTGGCCCCCGACTGCGGGGGCCCGGTGCTCTCCTCGGCCGCCCGGGCCGACGGTGCCGAGCTCGCCGCACTGGTCCGCCGGGGTGCCCGTGAGGTGCTCGGTGCCCCGGTGACGACCGCCGCGGGTGAGCCCGGCTACCTCGAGGTCTGCGACCGGCGCAGTGACGTGGTCACCTTCGACCCGGGCGACCGGGGCGCCCTGGACTCGATGCTCACCCACGTCAACGCGGCGATCCGGCAGCAGCAGCTGCTGAGCCAGATCCGGCACGACGGCGACCACGACCGGCTGACCGGGCTGCCCAACCGTCAGCGGCTCGCGGTCGAGATCGACGCCGTGCTGGTCGCCGAGCCGGCGACCGCCCGGGCGGGGCTGGTCCTCGCGACGCTGGACGGCTACACCAACGTCACCGACACCCTCGGGCACGCGGCCAGCGACGAGCTGCTGCTGGTCACCGCCGGACTGCTCAGGGAGCACGCGCCACCGCAGGCCGTCGTCGCCCGGATGGAGGGCGGCCAGTTCGCCGTCCTGCTGCCGGGGCTGTCGCTGCCGGCCACCGAGCGGGCCGCCCGTCGGCTCCGCGAGGCGGCCTCCACCCGCGCCCGGGTCGCCGGGCTGGACCTCGAGGTGTCGCTGACCATCGGTGTGGCCGCCGCGCCGGTGCACGGCACCGACTCCGGGACCCTCATCCAGCGGGCCGACGTCGCCCTGCTGGCCGCGCACAGCTCCGGCGGGGTCGCCACCTACCACCCGGTGCTGGACCAGCAGAGCCTGCGCCGGCTGCAGCTCGGCACCGAGCTGGAGACGGCGATGGCGGAGGAGCAGATCACCGTCGTCTTCCAGCCGATCGTGGACGCCCGGACGGCCGACATCGTCTCGGTGGAGACGCTGGTCCGCTGGGCGCACCCGCGCTACGGCGACGTCCCGCCGGACGACTTCATCAGCCTGGCCGAGCAGATCGGCCGGATCGGGCCGTTGACCGACCACGTCCTGGACCGCGCCCTGGACCGCTGCCGCCGCTGGCTGGACCAGGACATCGCGATCTCCGTGGCGGTCAACCTCTCCGCGCGCTGCCTGTCCGAGCCCGACCTGGTCGCCCGGGTGCGCGGGGCGCTGCGGCACCACGGGGTCCCCGGCGAGCTGCTGACCCTCGAGCTCACCGAGGGCAGCGTCGTCGATACACCGTCCGCAACAGCAACGTGCTGGGCGAGCTGCACGCGCTGGGGCTGCGGCTGTCGATGGACGACTTCGGCACCGGCTACTCGTCGCTGTCCCAGCTCCGGCAGCTGCCGATCGACGAGCTGAAGATCGACAAGTCGTTCGTGCTGGGCATGTCCACCAGCCAGAACGAGTCGTTCATCGCCCGGTCGATCGTCGAGCTGGCGCACAACCTGGGGCTGCGGGTGGTCGCCGAGGGCGTCGAGGACGAGGTGACCCGCGACCTGCTGGCCCAGATGGGCTGCGACAAGCTGCAGGGGTTCCTGGTCAGCCGGCCGCTGCCGGAGGACCGGCTGGAGGGCTGGCTGCTGGCCAGGACCGGCGTCCGCAGTGCCGCACCGGGAGCCAGGCACCGCCGGCTGTTCGTCCGGACCTGACGAAGGACCCCGCGTCCCCCACCACTCCCGAGCTCGTGGCGGGGCCCTGACGCGGGGCCGCTCCAGGGCGTCACCGAGCGGCTGTTACAGTCGTCGGGCACGGTCCGAGGGGGTCCGCCGGTCGCCGAGAACGGCTTGGTAGAGTCTCCTCCGCTCCCGAGCAACGCCCCTTTAGCTCAGTCGGCAGAGCGTCTCCATGGTAAGGAGAAGGTCTACGGTTCGATTCCGTAAAGGGGCTCGTAGGAACGACCAGCGGGCCAGTCGAGAGACCGGGCCGCCCGGTCACCCGGCGGTGTAGCTCAGCCTGGTAGAGCAAGCGGCTCATAATCGCTGTGTCACCGGTTCAAGTCCGGTCACCGCTACCCCCGGACGGACCCCGCGAGCGGGGTCCGTCGTCGTGTGCGGCACCCGCCGCGCACGAGCAGCACCCAGCACGTCGAGGCACTCTCGACACACAGAACAAGGCGAGGACAGCGCTCATGGCAGCCACAGACGTCCGTCCGAAGATCACCCTGGCCTGCCAGGAGTGCAAGAACCGCAACTACATCACCCGCAAGAACCGTCGGAACGACCCCGACCGGATCGAGCTCAAGAAGTACTGCCCGACCGACCGTCGGCACACGGTCCACCGCGAGACGCGCTGATCCCAGCGGTCGCGAGGCGAGAGGGCGGGAGCATGGCGCTGGACGCAGGACTGGTCGGGCGCAGCTACCCGCCCTCTGCCGTGTACGAGGTCGGGCGCGAGAAGATCGCCGAGTTCGCCGCGGCCCTGGGCGACCCCGACCCGGTGTACCTCGACCCGGCGGCCGCCCGCGCCGCCGGTCACCCCGACGTCATCGCCCCGCCGACGTTCGCCATCGTGCTGAGCCTCGGTGCGGGCAACGTCGTGGTGGAGGACCCCGACGTCGCCATCGACTACAGCCGGGTCGTCCACGGGGAGCAGCGGTTCACCCACCACCGGCCCATCGGTGCCGGCGACCGGCTGGTCGCCACCGCCACCATCGACGCGGTGAGGACCGTCGCCGGCAACGACATGCTCACCACGCGGGTGGACCTCGCGACCGAGGACGGCGAACCGGTCTGCACCACCCGCTCGATGCTCGTCGCCCGGGGCGGAGCGTGAGCCGCCGTCTGGCCGACGTCGAGGTCGGCGCCGAGCTCCCCGAGCAGACCTCCCGGGTCACCCGCGCGGACCTGGTCCGGTACGCAGGTGCCTCCGGGGACTTCAACGTCATCCACTGGAACGAGCGGGTCGCCCGCGAGGTGGGTCTGCCCGACGTCATCGCCCACGGCATGCTCACCGCCGGGATCGCCGTGCGCGCGGTCACCCGCTGGGCCGGTGACCCGGGGGCCGTCGTGGACTACCAGGTGCGGTTCTCCCGCCCGGTCGTCGTCCCGGACGACGGGTCGGGTGCCGAGCTGACCGTCCGCGGGCGGGTCGCGGCGGTGGGGGAGGACGGCCGGGTGCGCGTCGACCTGACCGTCACCAGCAACGGGGACAAGGTGCTGTCCCTGGCCCGCGCCGTCGTCGCGCTGAGCTGACCCGGCGGGCGGGGGCGAGGATGCGCCGGGCCCCGGTCGTCCTGGCCGCACTGCTGCTCACCGCCGGCTGCGGCGCGACCGGGCCGGAGGCGTTCCCCGCCCCGACCAGCGCCGCGCCGGACACCGGTGCCGGGAGCTGCCCCGGCGAGCGCGCCGCGCCCGACCCCGACCGGCCCGCCGTCGACCTCGCCTTCCGCCTCGACGACGACCTGCGGACGGTGACCGGCACAGAGACCGTCGCCTTCACCCCCGACCTGCCGACCGGGGAGCTCGTCTTCCGGCTGGTGCCCAACGGGCCCGACGCCACCGCGCTGGGCAACCAGCTGACCGTCACCGGGGTGCGCGGCGCGGACGTCGCCGGCAGCGGGTACGAGAGCGCGGCTGCGGCCGCCCCGGGTGGGCTGTACGTCGTCACCCTGGCCGACCGGCTGGCCGCGGGGGAGTCCACCGAGGTCGCGCTCGACTTCACGCTCCGGCTCGGCGGTGGCGGCTTCGAGCGGCTGGGCACCGCCGCGGGCGTCTCCTGGTGGGCCAGCGGCGCGCCGCTGCTGGCGTGGGAGCCGGGGGTGGGCTGGGCGCGCGACCCGTTCGTGGCCCTCCTCGGCGAGACCGCCAGCAGCCCCGTCAGCGACACGACCATCTCCGTCGACGCACCGGCCGCGCTCACCGTGCTGATGACCGGTGACCAGGACGAACCGACCCGCGAGCGCGGCGGCAGGCGCACCTGGACCTCCCACGAGCCGGTCGCCCGGGACGTCAGCGTGGCCGCGGGCTCCTTCGTCACCGCAGAGACCGAGGTGGCCGGCGTCCGGGTGACCACCGGGGTGCTCCCCGGTTCCGGTCGTGACCCGGCCCGGCTGGCCCGGGCGACGGGGCAGGCGATCGAGCAGCTCGCTGCCCGCTTCGGCGCGTTCCCCTATGCGACCCTCACCGTGCCGTGGCTGCCGGACTTCGGCGGCGGGATCGAGTACCCGTCGTCGATCCTGCTGGCGAGCGAGGACGAGACCGTGCTGGTGCACGAGGTCGCGCACATGTGGTTCTACGGCATGGTCGGTGACTCCCAGTTCCGCGACCCGTGGCTGGACGAGGCGTTCGCCAGCTACGCGGAGTCGGTGACCGGCGACCCGCCCCCGGCCCGGGTGAGCCGGCTGCTGGCCACCGACGGGGACGTCGGCGGTTCGATGGCGTCCTTCCCCGACGACCGCCGCTACGTCACCGCGGTCTACGGCAAGGGCGCCGCCGCGCTGCTCACCGCGCGCCAGCAGGCCGGCGCCGAGGCCTTCGACGCGGCCCTGCGCTGCTACGTCGACGCCCGGGCCTGGACCATCGCGACCCCGGCCGACGTCGGGACGGCGCTGGCCGACCTGCCGGCTGCGCTCGCCGTGCTGCAGCAGGCCGGGGCGCTCGACCCCGAGGACCTGCCCCGCTGACGGCGTCGCGCTCAGCCGGCGGAGCCGAGCAGCCGCTGCATCCGGGAGACGCCCTCGACGAGGTCGTCGTCGCCGAGGGAGTAGGACAGCCGCAGGTAGCCGGGGGTCCCGAACGCCTCACCGGGGACGACGGCGACCTGCGCCTCCTCCAGCAGCAGCTCGGCAAGCTCGACGCTGGTGTGCACGGTGCGCCCGGCGATCGGCCGACCGAGCAGCGCCTTCACCGACGGGTAGGCGTAGAAGGCGCCCTGCGGCTCGGGGCACGCGATCCCCGGGATCTCCCGGAGCATCCCCACCATCGTCTGCCGGCGGCGGTCGAAGGCCGCGCGCATGGTGGCGACGCCGGACTGCTCGCCGGTGAGCGCCGCGACGGCGGCCAGCTGGGAGACGTTGGCGACGTTGGACGTGGAGTGCGACTGCAGGGCGGTGGCGGCCGCGACGACGTCGGCGGGTCCGAGCAGCCAGCCCACCCGCCAGCCGGTCATCGCATAGGTCTTCGCGACGCCGTTGACGACGACGCAGCGGGGCTGCAGCTCGGGCACCAGCGCAGGCAGCGACGGTGCGGTGGCCCCGCCGTAGACGAGGTGCTCGTAGATCTCGTCGGTCAGCACCCACAGCCCGGTGTCGAGGGCCCAGTGACCGATCTCGGAGACCTCCTCCGCCGGGTGCACCGCTCCGGTGGGGTTGGCCGGGGAGCAGAACACCAGCAGCCGGGTGCGCGGGGTGCGGGCGGCCTCCAGCTGGCCCACCGAGACCAGGTACCCGCTGGCCTCGTCGGCGACCACGGGCACCGGCACCCCGCCGGCCAGCCGGATGGCCTCCGGGTAGGTGGTCCAGTACGGGGTCGGCAGCAGCACCTCGTCGCCGGGGTCGATCATCGTGGCGAGGGCCTCCTGCACCGCCTGCTTGCCGCCGTTGGTGACCAGCACGTCGGCCGGGCGGGCGGAGAGCCCGGAGTCGCGCAGCGTCTTGGCGACGATCGCCTCCTTGAGCGCGGGCAGCCCACCCGCCGGGGAGTACCGGTGGTTCGCCGGGTCCTGGGCGGCGGCCACCGCCGCGACGACGACGTGCGGCGGCGACGGGAAGTCGGGCTCACCCGCGGCGAAGCCGATGACGGGGGAGCCGGCGGCCCGCAGCGCCTTGGCGCGGGCGTCCACGGCCAGCGTCGCCGACGGGGTGATCGCAGCGACCCGCCGGGACACGCGGCGCTCGGCCGGCCGGACCGGGCCCGGTGGCGGGCCCGGTGGCGGGACCGGGACCGGGGAGTCCGGCACGGGGGCGGTGGTCATGGCGGCGATCGTGTCAGACCCGGGCGCGCCGGTCCTGCGGGATCGGGCCCTCGTGGGAGGGGGCTCACCTGCCGTGTTGGCCGTCGCTCCCGGCGGTCCCGTACACTCGACGACCTGGGGCCAGTGGGACCCCGCCACCGGCGTGCCCCGGGGCTCCTCTCGAGGAGCTCGGTCGCGCCGTGACGCGGCCCGGCGTCCCCTAGGGGTGTAGCTCAATTGGCAGAGCAGCGGTCTCCAAAACCGCAGGCTGCAGGTTCAAGTCCTGTCACCCCTGCCACCACCTGACCGACGACCGAGGAACGAGGCGCTGTGAGCGAGGAGAAGGACGGCGGGCCGGACGACGGCGCCCGCGCCGACGACGAGCTGACCGCTGAGCAGATCGACGCCGAGACCCCCGGGGTCGAGGACGCCGCCGAGCTCGAGGCCGCCGAGGCCGAGCTCGCCGACGAGGCCGAGTCCGACGAGGACAAGGTCGTCGCCACACCCACGCGTCGCCGGCAGCGCAGCACCTCGGACCGGCCGGCCAACCGGTCCACCGGGGTCACCCGCGCCGGCGAGGGCACCCGGTCCCGCGCCGACGCCGAGCGGGCCCGCGCCGCCGAGCTGCGCGACAAGCGCAGCATCGGCCGGTTCCTCCGCGAGGTCGTCGCCGAGCTCCGCAAGGTCATCTGGCCCGGCCGCAAGGAGCTGATCACCTACACGACCGTGGTGATCGTCTTCGTCGCGGTCATGGTCGCGCTGGTAGCCGGCCTCGACATCGCCTTCGCCCAGGGCGTGCTCGCCGTCTTCGGCTGACCCCGCACCCTGGCCTGCACCGCACCCGACAAGGAAGAGACCCAGTGACGGACCCCCGCGAGCCCTTCGAGACCGACAGCGCGGTCGAGGGCATCGACCTCGACGACGCGCGTGCGGACGTCCGCGGCAGCGTCGACCTCGAGACGGGCGCCGGCGAGACCGGCTCCGCCGAGGGCTCCAGCGACACCGCCGACCAGGACACCGCCAGCGGGGTCGCCGACGTGACCCCCGTCGTCGAGACCGGCAGCCAGGACAGCCTCGTCGGTGACCCGCTCGCCGAGCCGGCGCCCGACCACGACCCGCTGGTCACCGAGACCCTCGAGGCCGCCGCCGAGCACGACGAGGACCCGGCCGAGGCGCTGCGCTCGACGCTGCGCAGCCAGTTCGGCGACTGGTACGTGATCCACTCCTACGCGGGCTACGAGAACAAGGTGAAGACCAACCTCGAGTCCCGGATCACGTCGCTGGACATGGAGGACTACATCTTCCAGATCGAGGTGCCCACCGAGGAGGTCACCGAGATCAAGAACGGCAAGCGGACCCAGGTCAACCGCAAGAAGCTGCCCGGGTACCTGCTGGTCCGGATGGACCTCAACGACGAGTCGTGGGGCGCGGTGCGCAACACCCCCGGCGTCACCGGCTTCGTCGGCGCCACCTCCAAGCCCTCCCCGCTGAGCATCGACGAGGTCGTCAACCTGCTGGTGCCGGCGGTCACCGAGAAGCCGGCCGCGGCCGCCGAGGCCGCACCCGCCGCCTCCGCGACCACCGTCGTCGAGTTCGAGGTCGGCGAGTCCGTCACCGTCATGGACGGCCCGTTCGCGACGCTGCCGGCCACCATCAACGAGATCAACCCCGAGCAGCAGAAGCTCCAGGTCCTCGTCTCCATCTTCGGCCGCGAGACACCGGTCGAGCTGTCGTTCACGCAGGTCACCAAGATCTAGCCGAAGGACCCGGTCGCCCCCCACCACTCGCAAGCTCGCGGCGGGGCCCTGCGACCGGGCCGTTCCAGTCACTCTCACGCCGTTCCATCCAGTCACCAAGAAGGAAGTCATGCCCCCCAGGAAGCGGTTGACCGCGGTCATCAAGCTCCAGATCAACGCCGGCGCGGCCACCCCTGCGCCGCCCGTGGGCCCGGCCCTCGGTCAGCACGGCGTGAACATCATGGAGTTCTGCAAGGCATACAACGCTGCGACCGAGTCGCAGCGCGGCAACGTCATCCCGGTCGAGATCTCGGTCTTCGAGGACCGGTCGTTCACCTTCGTCACCAAGACGCCGCCGGCAGCGCGCATGCTGCTCAAGGCCGCCGGGGTGGAGAAGGGCTCGGGCGAGCCGCACAAGACCAAGGTCGCCACCGTCACCCGTGACCAGGTCCGGGAGATCGCCCAGACCAAGATGGCCGACCTCAACGCCAACGACCTCGAGCAGGCCGAGAAGATCATCGCCGGCACCGCCCGGTCGATGGGCATCACGGTCCGATGAAGGACCTCGGTGCCCCCCAGCCCTCGCTCCGCTCGAGCCGGGGCCCTGCACCGAGGCCGTTCCAGTAACTCATTCGTGGGAGGGCCGGCCAGGCCCGTTCACCACACGACCCCGTCCCGGGGAAGGGAGCACCACCATGGCCAAGCACGGCAAGAACTACCGCAAGGTCGCCGAGCTCGTCGACGACGGCACGCTCTACAGCCCGCTGCAGGCCGCCGGCCTCGCCAAGCAGACCTCGACCACCACGTACGACGCCACCGTCGAGGTCGCGATCCGCCTCGGGGTCGACCCCCGCAAGGCCGACCAGATGGTCCGCGGCACGGTCAACCTGCCGCACGGCACCGGCAAGACCGCCCGCGTCATCGTCTTCGCGACCGGTGACAAGGCCGCCCAGGCCGAGGCCGCCGGCGCCGACGTCGTGGGCTCCGACGACCTGATCGAGCGGATCCAGGGCGGCTTCCTGGACTTCGACGCCGCGATCGCGACGCCCGACCAGATGGCCAAGGTCGGCCGGATCGCCCGCATCCTCGGCCCCCGTGGCCTGATGCCGAACCCGAAGACCGGCACCGTGACCCCCGACGTCACCAAGGCCGTCAACGACATCAAGGGCGGGAAGATCAACTTCCGCGTCGACAAGCAGGCCAACCTGCACCTGGTGATCGGCAAGACCTCCTTCGACGAGGCCAAGCTGGTGGAGAACTACGCCGCCGCGCTCGACGAGGTGCTCCGCGCCAAGCCGTCGGCCGCCAAGGGCCGGTACGTCAAGAAGGTCACCGTCTCGACCACCATGGGCCCGGGCATCCCGGTCGACCCGAACCGCACCCGCAACCTGCTGGTGGACGAGCCCGCCGTCTGACGGAACGCCCCCTGCCCCCCACCACTCGCGAAGCTCGCGGAGGGGCCCTGCAGGCAGCCCGTTAGTGGGCGGCTTCGAAGGCCTCGACGACGCTGGCCGGGATGCGGCCGCGGTCGCTCACCTCGTGGCCGTTCTTGCGGGCCCACTCGCGGATGGCGCCGGCCTGCTCGCGGTCCATCCGGCCACCGCCGCCGGTCGCCCGGGAACGGCCCGCACCGGAGGCGCGGGTACCGCGGCTGCTGACCTTGCGCGCGGCCGAGACGTACTTGCCGAGCACGTCGCGCATCTCGTTGGCGTTCTTCTCGGAGAGGTCGATCTCGTACGTCGTCCCGTCGAGGGCGAAGGAGACGGTCTCGTCAGCGGAGATGCTGTCATCGAGGTCGTCGCTCAGGATGACCTGGACCTTGCGTGCCATTTGTCTGCTGCTTCCTGTTGCGCCGGGCATGTGGACTGTCGTATTACCGCCCCGTGATCGACAACCCATTCCACCACACCTGCGTGCGTTGACACCAATGTCCGCGCAATTGCTCGCCGGAATGACCCCGAACAGGTGACCTATTGGTGCAGCGGACGAACGAGGGGGAACAGGATCGTCTCCCTGATGCCCAATCCGGTGAGCGTCATCATCAGCCTGTCGATGCCCATCCCGACACCGGCGGTCGGCGGCATGCCGTACTCGAGGGCCTCCAGGAAGTCCTCGTCGAGGACCATCGCCTCGGGGTCGCCGGCGGCGGCGAGCAGCGCCTGCTGGGTGAACCGCTCCCGCTGGGCCACCGGGTCCACGAGCTCGGAGTAGCCGGTGCCGCGTTCGATGCCGCCGATGTACAGGTCCCACTTCTCGGCCAGGCCCGGCTGGGACCGGTGTGCCCGGGTGAGCGGCGAGGTGTCCAGCGGGTAGTCGATGACGAACGTCGGCGACTGCAGCGTGTGCTGGACCAGCGCCTCGAAGACCTCCTCGACCACCTTGCCGGGCAGCCAGGCCGGGTCGACGCCGACGTCGTGGGCGGCGGCGAGGGCGCGCAACTGCTCGACCGGGGTCTGCGGGGTGACCTCCTCCCCCACCGCCTCCGACACCGCGGTGTAGAGCGGGATCTGCGGCCACTCTCCGGAGAGGTCCAGTTCCGTGCCGTCGTGATGACGCGCCACGTGGTCGCCGAACAGGGCCGCACAGCATTCCTGGACGAGCTCACGGGTGATCCGGGCGCCGTCGGAGTAATCGCCGTACGCGGCATAGAACTCGAGCATCGCGAACTCCGGCGAGTGCGAGGAGTCAGCGCCCTCGTTGCGGAAGTTGCGATTGATCTCGAACACGCGGTCCAGCCCGCCGACGATGCAGCGCTTGAGGAACAACTCCGGTGCGATGCGCAGGTACAGGTCGAGGTCGAAGGCGTTCATGTGCGTGCGGAACGGTCGCGCGGCAGCGCCGCCGTGCACCGTCTGCAACATCGGCGTCTCGACCTCGAGGAACCCGCGACCGGTGAGCCCCGCGCGCAACGAGCTCATCACCGCCGCCCGTTCCTGGACGGTCCGCCGCGCCTCGTCGCGCACGATGAGGTCGACGTACCGGCGGCGGACCCGCAGTTCCTCGCTCATCGGCTTGTGCGCGACCGGCAGCGGGCGCAGCGCCTTGGCCGCGAGCTCCCAGGAGTCGGCGAAGACCGACAGCTCACCGCGTCGCGACGTCCCGACCTCACCGGTGACGAGGACGTGGTCGCCGAGGTCGACGTCGGCCTTCCAGGCCGCGAGCGCCTCCTCCCCCACCCGGTCGCGGGAGAGCATGACCTGCAGCTCGGTGTCGCCCTCGCGCAGCGTCGCGAAGCAGAGCTTGCCGGTGTTGCGGGAGAAGATGACCCGGCCGGTGACGCCCACCTGCTCGCCGGTCATGGTGTCCGGCTCGAGGTCGGGGTGCTCGGCGCGCACGTCGGTGAGGCTCGCGGTGCGGGCCACGACGACGGGGTACGGGTCGATCCCGGACTCGCGGAGCCGGTCGAGCTTTGCCCGCCGGACCCGCAGCTGCTCGGGCAGCTCGTCCTCGGGTGCTGCGACCTGGCCGGGGCCCTGGTCCGACCCCGCGCCCCGATCCGCTCCTCGCTCGTTCCTCGCCGCGGTGCTCCCGGGGCTGTCGTCGGACGGACGTGCTTCCTCACTCACGGCGACGAGCCTACGGGCGGGACGACGGCGTCCCCCCACCGCTGGCCTGGTGGCGCTCGAAGGCCAGCCGCAGGCCGTGCACGGTGAGATCGGGCTCACGCTCGCCGATCGACCGGCAGCTGTCCACCACCAGCGGGTGCAGCCCGCCGGTGGCCACGACCACCGGCGACGCGCCGAACTGGGCGATGAGCTCCGCGGCGATCCGCGCGACCAGCCCGTCGACCAGGCCGGCGAAGCCCAGCACCACACCCGACTGCAGCGCTGCGACGGTGTTCTTGCCGATGGCGTGGGTCGGCACGGTCAGCTCGACCGAACGCAGCTGGGCCGCCCGGTTCGCCAGCGCCTCCAGGCTCACCTCGAGTCCGGGTGCCAGTGCCCCGCCGAGGAACTGCCCGTCCGGTCCCACGGCGTCCACGTTGGTCGAGGTGCCGAAGTCGACGACGACGACCGGCCGCCCGTGCCCGTCGGGTCGCTTCCCGAACAGCTCGTGCGCGGCCAGCGCGGTGACCACCCGGTCCGCGCCGACCTCCCGCGGGTTGTCCACGTGCAGCGGGACGCCGGTGCGCACGCCCGGGCCGATCAGGGTGACCGGGACGGCGAGCCGGTCCAGCAGCTGGCGCAGCGCCGGCAGCAGCGCAGGCACGGTGGAGCAGACCGCCACGCCGGTGACCTCGGTGTCCCGGAGCAGCGCGCGCCAGAGCATGTGCAGCTCGTCGGAGGTGGCCCGTGCGTGCGTGGTGACCCGCCAGCAGCCGACCCGCCGGTCACCGTCGAAGGTGGCCAGCACGGTCTGGCTGTTGCCGACGTCCACCGCGAGCAGCACCGCTCACTCCTCCCGCAGGTCGAGGGCGAGGTCGAGGACCGGCGAGGAGTGGGTGAGCGCGCCGACGGAGAGGAAGTCCACCCCGGTGTCGGCGACCTCCCGGGCCAGGTCGAGGGTCAGCCCGCCGGTGGCCTCGAGCTCCACGTCGAGGTCCCCCACCAGCGCGACCACCGCCCGCAGCTGGTCGGGGGTCATGTTGTCCAGCAGCAGGAAGTCCGCGCCGGCGTCCACCGCCTCGCCGACCTGCTCGATCGTGTCGCACTCGACCTGCACGGTGATCCGCGGTGCGCGCTCGCGGACCAGCGCGACCGCCGCGGCCACCGAGCCGGCGGCCGCCACGTGGTTGTCCTTGACCATCGCGACGTCGTAGAGCCCCATCCGCTTGTTCGACCCCCTGCCGCAGCGCACCGCGTACTTCTCCAGCGGGCGCAGGCCCGGGGTCGTCTTGCGGGTGTCCAGGACCACGGCGCCGGTGCCGGCCACCGCGTCGGCCCAGGCGCGGGTGTGCGTGGCGATGCCGCTGGCCCGGCTGGCGATGTTCAGCGCGCTGCGCTCGGCGGCCAGCAGCGCCCGCACCGGGCCGCGGACGGTGAGCAGCACGTCCCCGCGGCGCACCCGGTCACCGTCGGTCGCGCCGGCGGTCAGCGCGGCGCCCGGGGCCAGCCGGGTGAAGACGCGGGCGGCCACGGGCAGGCCGGCGACCACCCCGTCGGCGCGGGCGACGAGGTCAGCCGTGCCGTACTGCGCGCCGGGCACGGTGGCCGCGCTGGTGACGTCGTAGCTGACCGCGACGTCGGGCTCGCGCGGCAGTGGGGCGCCGCCGGTGAGGTCCTCCGTGAGGGTGCGCTCGACCAGCTCGTCGACCCAGCCGGCGGTCAGGCCCGTGCCGGTCAGGTCGGTCGGGTCGGTGGGCAGCGCCCTCGTCACGGGCTCGCTCACCGCGTCATGCCTCGCTCCGCTCGGTGGTTCGTCCCGCTCCTCGCTCGCTGGCGCTCGCTGCGATGCTCGCTCACCAGGACACCTCCACGGCTTCCCCCACGGGGCGGCGGGTCAGCGCCACCTCGCCGTCGCCGTCCAGCCGGACGTCCAGGTGCACGCGCCACTCCTCCTCCGCCTCGGGGTGGTCCTCCCGCCAGTGGCAGCCGCGGGTCTCCTCGCGTGCGGCCGCCGCGGCGGTGATCGCGGTCGCGACGGTGAGCAGGTCGGTGGTCTCCCAGCCGGGCACCCCGGGGACGGCGGTGGTCCGCTCCCCCAGCGCGGCCAGCCGCCCGGCGGCCTCCGCCAGCCCGGTGCCGCTGCGCAGCGCCCCCACCCGCGCGGACATCGTGCCGGTGAGGCCGGCGCGGGCCGCGGCGTCGACGAGCGCCTCCGGACGGGCGTCGACCCGCTCGGCGGGTGCGGGCACCGGCAGCTCCCGGGCCAGTGCCTCGCCGATCCGCCCGGCGAAGACCAGCCCCTCGAGCAGCGAGTTGGACGCCAGCCGGTTGGCACCGTGCACGCCGGTGCAGGCCACCTCGCCGCAGGCGTAGAGCCCGGGCACCGTGGTGCGGCCGGACAGGTCGGTGGCCAGCCCGCCGGAGGCGTAGTGCGCGGCCGGGGTGACCGGGACCAGAGCTGTCGTCGGGTCGATGCCGGCCTCGCGGCAGCGGGCCACGATGGTCGGGAACCGCGTGGCCAGCCCGGGGACCCCGCGGGCGTCGAGCTCCACGTGGTCGACGCCGTCGCGCAGCTGCACCCGGGTGATCGCCTTGGCCACCACGTCGCGCGGCGCCAGCTCGGCCAGCGGGTGGGTGCCGACCATGAACCGCTCGCCGGCGGCGTCGCGGAGCACGGCACCCTCCCCCCGCAGCGCCTCGGAGACCAGCGGCTGCTGTCCGCGCGCGCCCGGCCCGAGGTACAGGGCGGTGGGGTGGAACTGGACGAACTCGAGGTCGGTGGCGACCGCACCGGCCCGCAGCCCGAGCGCGACGCCGTCGCCCGTGGAGACCGCCGGGTTGGTGGTGGCGGCGTACACCTGGCCCATCCCGCCGGTGGCCAGCACGACGGCCCGCGCGCGCACCGCCCCGACGCCGTCGGCGCTGCCCTCGCCGAGCACGTGCAGGGTGACGCCGGCGACCCGGCCGGTGACGTCCCGGACGACGTCGAGCACCATCGCGTGCTCGATCAAGGTGGTCCCGGGGTCTGCGGCGACGGCGTCCCGGAGGGCGCGCTGCACCTCAGCGCCGGTGGCGTCGCCGCCGGCGTGCACGATCCGGTCGGTGGAGTGCCCGCCCTCGCGGGTGAGCAGCAGGTGACCGGCGCCGTCGCGGTCGAAAGCCGCCCCCCAGTTGATCAGCTGGTGCAGCCGGTCCGGCCCCTCGGTGACCAGGGCCCGCACCGCCGCCGGGTCGCACAGCCCGACCCCGGCGACCTCGGTGTCCCGGGCGTGCGCCGCCGGGGTGTCGGTCGCGCTGAGGACGGCGGCGATCCCGCCCTGCGCCCAGCGGGTCGAGCCGTCGTCGACCTCGACCTTGGTGACGACGGCGACCGACAGCCCCGCCGCCCGGGCGTGCAGGGCCACGCAGAGCCCGGCGACGCCGGACCCGACGACGCAGACGTCCGCGGACAGCTCCCAGCCGGGTGCCGGTGCCCGCAGCCGCAACGGCAGCCCGGTGGCCCGGGCGACCGCCGACCCGGTCAACGGACCGGTACGCCCAGCGGAGGAAGGACCCCGTCCTGCCCTCCGCTCGCCAGCTCGCGAGGGAACCCGGGACGGGGCCGGAGACCATCGACCGCGAGCGGACTCCGTTGGTGGTCCGTGGCACCGGGCACCGGGGCGGAGGGGTCACCGCCGAGCTCGACGATGCGGTTGTCGGCGTCGACGTGCACCACCCGGGGGAGGTGGCTCTTCGCCTCGGACTCGTCCATCTGCCCGTAGCTGATCAGGATGACCAGGTCGCCGGGGTGCACCAGGTGCGCGGCGGCGCCGTTGATGCCGATGACCCCGGTGCCCCGCTCCCCGGGGATCACGTAGGTCTCCAGCCGGGCACCGTTCGTGACGTCGACGATCGCCACCTGCTCGCCGGGCAGCAGGTCTGCGGCGTCCAGCAGGTCCTCGTCGATGGTCACCGAGCCGACGTAGTGCAGGTCGGCCTGGGTCACCGTGGCCCGGTGGATCTTGCTCTTGAGCATGGTGCGCATCATCGGGGGTCCCCCAGGTCGATCGCGGTGTTGTCGATGAGCCGGGTGCTGCCGGCGCGGGCGGCGACCAGCAGGCGGGCGGGTCCGGCGCCCGGCGCGGGGCCGAGGTCGGGGTCGGTGAGCTCGAGGTAGTCCGGCACGAGGGCGGGTGCGGCGGCCAGCACGGACCGGGCGGCGGCCAGGACGGCGTCCGGCCCGTCCGACCCGGCGGCCGCACCGGCCCGCAGCGCGGCGGAGATCGCCGCGGCGGCGGTGCGCTGCTCCGCGCTGAGGTAGCGGTTGCGGCTGGACAGCGCCATGCCGTCGGCCTCGCGGACGGTCGGCACGCCGACCACCTCGACACCGAGCGCCAGCTCCCGGGCCATGGCCCGGACGAGGGTCAGCTGCTGGTAGTCCTTCTCCCCGAAGACGGCGACGTCCGGGCGCACGAGGCCGAGGAGCTTCGCCACCACGGTGAGCACGCCGGTGAAGTGCCCGGGGCGGACGGCGCCCTCCAGCACGTCCCCGAGCGGACCCGGCTGCACGGTCACGCCGGCCGAGCCGGGCGGGTAGACCTCCTGCACCGGGGGGTGGAACACCAGGTCGGCGCCCTCCTCCGCGAGCGCGGCGAGGTCGGCGTCCCAGGTGCGCGGGTAACGGTCGAAGTCCTCGCCCGGGGCGAACTGGGTGGGGTTGACGAACACCGAGACCACCACGCTGCCGCCCAGGGCCCCTGCCGCCCGGACCAGGGTCCGGTGCCCCTCGTGCAGCGCGCCCATGGTGGGCACCAGCACGACCGGGGCCGGCAGCTCGTCGCGGAGCTTGCGCAGGTGGGCGGTGGTCTCCGCCACCTGCGGGCTCATCGCGCAGCCTCCTCGGCCGAGCCGTCGAGCAGGTCGAGCAGCGGTGCGCCCTCGTGCCGCTTGAGCCGGCCGGCGGCCAGCGCCCGCTCGGTCGTGCGCCGGGCCAGCGCGACATAGGCGTCCACGGAGGACGGCGCCCGCTCGGTGAGCGTCTGCAGGTGCTGGGCGACGGTGCCGACGTCGCCGCGGCTGACCGGCCCGGTGAGGCCGCGGTCGCCGCGACGGAGCCCGTTGTCCAGCGCGGCGGTGAGCAGCGGGGTCAGCACCCGGGCCGGGTCGGTGACGCCGGCGGTGCGCAGCAGGTCCGCGGCCTCGGCGACCAGGGTGACCAGGTGGTTGGCGCCGGTGACCAGGGCGGCGTGGTAGAGGCCGCGGTCGGCCTCCGCCACCCAGAACGGCTCCCCGCCCATCTCCAGGACCAGCGTCTCGGCGACCGGGCGGTGCTCCGGGCGGCTGGTGACACCGAAGGGGGCGGCCACCACCCGGTGCAGGTCCTCGGGCCCGCCGGAGAAGGTCATCGCCGGGTGCAGCGCCAGCGAGAGGACCCCGGCCCGCTCGGCCGGTGCCAGCACGGTCAGGCCGTGCGCGCCGGAGGTGTGGAAGAGCAGCTGGCCGCGGCGCCAGGCACCGGTCTCGGCCAGACCGGCAACGAGGCCGGCGAGGATGTCGTCCGGCACGGCCAGGACGACGAGGTCACTCGCGGCGACCACCTCGTCGGCGGGCAGCAGCGGGACGCCGGGCAGCAGCCGGGCGGCACGCTCGGACGAGGCGGCGGACAGGCCTGAGGCGGCGACCACGTCGTGGCCGGCGGCGGCGAGCGCGGCACCGAGGACGGCACCGACCCGTCCGGCTCCCACGACGCCGACCCGGAGCCGGGCGGGGGCCTCGTCAGCCGGCAGCAGTCCGGGGG
>NZ_SJEX01000039.1 GCF_005930495.1 Modestobacter excelsi
CAGCTCCTCCAGGCCACGGGGGGTCCACCGCCACCGGTCCCAGTCACCGGCGAGCCGGCTCATCGCCGGAACGGTGACCAACGCGGCGGCGCCCGGACGCAGCGCCCGCAGGACCGTGCGCAACCCCGCAACCGGGTCCGGCACGAGCTGCAGCGTCTGGGTCACGATCGCGGCGTCGAAGGTCTCCGCCGGCAGCGTCGCCGGGTCGCACAGGTCACCGACGATGGTGGCGGCCGAGTTGTCCGGGTCGACGTCGAGGACGTCGACCCGCTCGGCGCCCAGGTCGGAGGCGTACAGGTCCTCCTTGACCTCCAGCGTCCGCCCGTGCACGAGGTCGCGATGGCTGTCCAGGAACCGCTGGATGTAGTAGCGGTCGACAGCCGTGCCCCGGTCGAAACCCCACTCGGACAGCGGGTCGACCCGCCGCGTGCTGGCCCATCGCACCCGGAAGCCCGCCCTCCGAGCACCTGCCGAGCGCCTCTCCACCGCGCGGACGACACGGACGGGGAGCTGGCTGAAGGCGAAGTCCACGGCGTGAGGCTATGCGCCGCCACCTCACCAGCTGCGCTGCTCCCGCAGCTACCGGGACGTCAGTCCGCCGGGACGAACGCCCGCAGGACCACAGGGAATGGGCCACCTGGCGCGTCGCGGCTGACCGCGTCCCACCCGAAGACGTCCCGCAGCCCCTCGGCGAGGGCCGGCACCTCGCCTCGCAGGACGACGAGCAGGACGCCGGCGGGACGCAGCGCCCGCCGGAGGTGACGCAGACCCAGGTCGCCCGCTCCGGGCGTCGCCGGGTCCTGCAACAGGACAATGCAGTCATACGCGTCGCTGTCCACGTCGGCCAGCGGATGAGCTGGTCCGACGGCGGCCTGCGGCCCCGGCCACGGTCGACATTGCACTGACGTCGCAGCGGTCGACCCGATCACCTCGGCGGGGTCCCCCAGGACCAGGACGTCACCGCGCACGTGCGCGCCGTGCCGGTGCAGGACCCGGGCCACCTCCTTGGGCCCGACCTCCGGGTCCGCCGTTCGACCCCGGCGCAGCGCGCTAAGGGCCCGGCGAGCCCCACGGCGGGCACCCGCCGGCACCGCCGCGCGGAGGAGGCCACCGAGCCGGGACCGCTGCGGCGGGGACGATGCCTCGCTCGCGCCCGCGAGCGCACAGTCGAGCAGCTCGAGGAGCTGGCTGTCGCCTGTCTCTCCCTGTTCCTCGAGCTGCTGCCGTGTCCAGGTGAGGAAGCGCCGGTATGCCCTCACCTCCTCGTCGCCGAGGCGGACGCTGATCGATCGATCGTGCATGCGATACCACGCGCTCGCGGTGCCGCTCATGACCGCGTCACCCCGCAGCTGGAGCCACGCGTTGACGACCTGGTCCTCGAAGAGTCCGGGGAACGCCTCGAGGTGTGGGACGACGCCGAGGATGGTCTCCCGCCGCGCCACCAGCGAGCAGGTCGACGTCGCGAGGGCGCCGTTGCGCAGCACAGCGGCGAGCAGTTGCTTCCCCTGCACCACCGCGCCCGGAGCGAAGGCCAGGTCGGACAGGACGTCGGTGGCCGCGGGATCACGCCAGCTGCGCCACACCCAGTCGCGACCGCACACCAGGTCGGCCTCCGGGTGCGTCGCCAACAGCGCGACCTGGTCGGCGAGATGGTGCGGCTCCCACGCGTCGTCGGCGTCGAGGAAGGCCACCAGGTCGCCGCTCGCCTGGCTGATCCCCAGAGCTCGGCTCGGGCCCGTACCCCGGTTCCGCCGGCCCTCGTGGGCCAGCACGCGCACCCGCGGGTCGGAGGCCGCCAGCTCTCCGGCGATCCGGTCACTGCCATCCGTGCCGCCGTCGTCCACCAGGAGCAGCTCGACAGCCTGCCAGCTCTGGCCGAGCACGCTCCCAGCAGCCTGCCGGAGGTAGGCAGCAGCGTCGAGGAACGGCATGATCACCGAGACGACCGGGCTCGCGCCCATCTGCGTCACAGTGGTGAGATGCTCGCCGCCCACCGGCGGTGTCGTCATGTCCGACCTCCCCGAGGTCCCCGTCCCTCCGGGTCGGCACGTCCGACAGCGGCTCGCACGATTCCGTCGACGGTCGGAGCGATGACGGTCCATCGGTACTGCCGCTGCCACAACTCCCGGGCGTGCGAGCTGAGCACCGCGCCGCGGTCCGCGTCGTCGAGCAGGCGCAGGCAGCTGTCCGCCAGCGCTCGCGGGTCGTCCGCCAGGAGCACGTGGCGCCCGTCCTCCACGTCGAGACCCTCGCAACCGACCCGGGTGCTGACCACGGGGACGCCGTGAGCGAACGCCTCCAGCACCTTGATGCGGGTGCCGCCTCCGAAGCGGAGAGGGACCACGACCAGGTCCGCGCCCGCCAGCTCGGCGGTCACGTCGGGGACCTCGCCGGCGAGTTCGACACCTCGTCCGCTGACTGCTGCGACGAGGTCGGCTCCGTGGTGGCCGACCACGCGGAACCGCACGTCCGGCCGGTGCACCCGGATCAGCGGGAGGACATCCTGGGCGAAGAACGCAACGGCGTCCCGGTTCGGCTCGTAGGTCAGCAGACCGACGAACAGCAGCACCGGACCCCCGGTGACCGACCGCGGCGGAGGCGCCGGAGCTCCGCCCGGCCGGTCGGGCAGTTCATATCCGTTCGAGAGGACCGCCACCCGGGGCCCGGCCAGCCGCCCTCGGTCCAGCTCACTGCACACCACGGTCACCCGTGCTGCCCCTGCCACCCGCTCTTCGACCCGCTCCCACAGACGCTCGTCGAGCAGGTCGGCGGCAGCGCTGGCCAGGTGCCGCGGCAGGCTGCGGGGCGAGGAACGCCTGCCCCGGCCCAGCCGCCGGAGATGGGCCATTGAGGACTCGAGGTTGTCCAGGTCCACCACGTGCGGCGCGGGCAACCGGTCTCGCAGGGCGAGGTAGGTGGGGCTGTGGGCGAACCACACCAAGTCGTACTCGTCCTCCGCCCACCGCTGCACCGCCTCGCGGGCCGGCGCCCAGTCCTGGCCGACGAGACGTCGTGGGCGCGCGGAGAGCAGCCAGCGCAGCGCCCGGGACACCGACGAGCGCGCGGCATAGCCGGCGGTCACCACTTCCGTCCGGCCGAGCCGGACGTCGGACGGCGGGTTCGGTGGGTCCGCCAACGGCTCGTCGCGCACGACCAGGAGGTCGACCGTGCCGAGTCCGGCCAGCGTGCGCACGACCCAGTGCAGTCGCTGCCGATAACCTGACCGGGCCGGCCACGGGTAGTCGTCGGCCACCACCAGGAACTTCACGAGAGGACCGGTGTTCGGTGGAGCAGCCGCGCCGCGTCCGGCTCCTGGTCTTCTGCGGTGCGGTGGCGTGGGGCGGCGCCGAGGTGGCGCTCGGCCACCTGCTGGCCGGGCTGCCGGACCACTACGAGGTCCGGCTGCTCGGTGTCGACGACATCGTGCTGCAGCAGCTCGCGGCGCGACGACCGGGCACGCCCCGCACCGTGCTCCCCCGCGTGCAGGGCTGGCGCGACCTGGGTGCGATGAGGACGCACCGGCGGGCCATGGCGGAGGCCGGCGCCGACCTCCTGCACATCAACCTCCCGGTGCCCTACGCGGACCCCTACACGGTGCTCGCGGCCTCGACACTCTGGCACATCCCCGTCGTGGCGGTGGAACACCTGCCGATGCCGAGCCCAGGCCCGCGCATCGATCGGATCGTGCGATTCACCGCACGCCGGCTGCGCGCCGTCGTGGGCGTCAGCGAGGGGGCGGCGCAGCGACTGGAGGAGGTCCTCGGCCTGCCCTCCGGCGCGGCCCGGGTCGTGCGGAACGGGGTCCCACGACCTGGTCCAAGTCAGCCGGTGGCAACACCCCCGGGTCGGCTGGTGGTAGGGGGTGTGGGCCGGCTGGACGTCCAGAAGGGCTTCGACGTGCTCGTGCGGGCCGTCGCCGCGCTGCCTGACGTCCACCTCGTCCTGGTGGGGGACGGTCCCGAACGGCAGGCCCTCGACGAGCTCGTCGCCGACCTCGGCGTCCGGGACCGGGTGATGATGACCGGCTGGTCCGCCGAGGTGTCCGCCCTCATGGGGTCCTTCGACGTGCTCGCCGTCCCCAGCCGGTGGGAGGGCCTGCCCTTGGTCGTCCTGGAGGCGATGCTCGCCGGCGTACCCGTTGTCGCGACGCCGGTAGGCGGGATTCCCGACGCGGTGCGACATGAACGGACCGGACTGCTCGTCCCGGTGGACGACCCCGCAGCGCTCACCACGGCGCTGGAGAGGCTGTCAGCCGACCCGGCACACCGGGGGCGACTGGCCACCGAGGCCGCGGCCGAGGCCCGGAGGTGCTTCACGGTCGAGGCCATGGTGCAGTCCTACATGGCCCTCCATGACGAACTCCTGAGCCGGGGTCCCCGGAGGCTCACGCACCGGGCCCGCACGTCCGAGCGGCGGGGACGCGGTGATGGAACCGCCGCGTCCCCGCCGGACGTGGACGTGGCGGCGGTCCCGGTGGGGGGCCCGTGGCCCGTCCTGGCCCCTCCGGCCGCGGCTCCCGTGCAGGCTGCCCTCGAGCCACCCAGCTTCTCAATCGTGATCGCGGCCTACCAGGCCGAGGCCACGGTCGCCGCCGCCATCGAGTCGGTCCTCGACCAGACGCGTCCGCCCCTGGAGGTCGTGGTGTGCGACGACGGTTCCACCGACGGCACCGCGGACGTGCTGGCCGGCTTCGGGGAGCGCATCCGGGTGGTGCGCCGGCCCAACGGCGGTGAGTCGGCCGCGAAGAACACCGCCGTGGCAGCTGCCCGCGGCGACTACGTGGTCGTACTGGACGCCGACGACGTCTTCCATCCGCGCCGGCTCGAGGCCCTGGCCTGGCTCGCCCAGCAGCGGCCGGACCTGGACGTCCTCACCACGGATGCGGTCGTGGAGGCCGATGGCGTCCCCGTTCGCCAGGCCTACCACGCAGACTGGCACTTCCCCGTCGACGGACAGCGAGCTGCGATCCTCGACGGCAACTTCATCCTGGGCATGTGCGCGGTGCCCCGGGAGCGATGGCTCGGGGTCGGCGGCTTCGACGAGTCGCTCGCCGTCACCGCGGACTGGGAGTTCTGGCAGCGCCTGGTGTTGAGCGGCTCCCAGGCGGGGTTGGTGGACGTGCCGCTCGCCCGCTACCGCTTGACGCAGGGGACGCTCAGCTCGGATCCCACACGTATGACCGAGGCCCGGTTACGTGTGCTCGACCGCGCCGCTGCCCGAGAGGACCTCGACCATCACGAGCGCGATGTGGTGACCCGCGCGCGCGAACGCGAGCGCCGCGAGTTGCAGTGGCGACGGCTCGAGCGCTCCCTCAGCGGCGAGGGCGATGAAGCGCTGCGCAGCTCCGCCTGGGCAGTGCTGGTCGGTCGGGCGCACCGGCCACGGAGCCGCGCGCTGGCGCTGCTCGCCCTGGCGACGCCCGGCCTGGCGCGACGACGACGGAGGTGGCGAGTCGGGGACACCGTGGAGATCGGCTCGGACGTCCGGGTACCTCGGCCCTTCGCCGCCGGATGACGGCCGCACGGGAGCGGTTCCTGTCAGCGCTGGGTGGCCGGTTACCCTCGTCCCCTGGCACTGGCCCGTCGACCTGCGGCGCCTTCCCTGGTGCGACGGAGGACCCGAGTGACTGGACCGTCTGACGACGCGAGCTCTCCGCGTATCGCGGTCGTCCTCGCCTCGGCCAACCGCCCCGAGTTGCTCGGTGCTGTCGTCGCCGACCTACAGCGGCAGACCCGGCGGGACTTCCGCCTCGTCGTCTCGGTGCCCGACCGCGACAGCCTCCCGGCGGAACCGCTGCCGGGGGGTGCCGTCGTCGTGCACGACCGGGGCCTGGCCGCTCAGCGGAACGCCGGCCTCGCCGCCGCGCCCGACGCCACCCACGTCTTCTGCTTCGACGACGACGCCGTGGTGCGATCGGACTACCTCGACCGAGCGGTGGCGTTCTTCGATGCCCACCCGGACGTCGTCGCCCTGACCGGCCGCGTGCTGCTCGACGGGGCGACCGGGGACGAGGTCCCTCGCTCGGTGGCCGACGACGCGCTGGCCGCGTCCATCTCCGAACCCCCGACCGGCGACTGGCAGCCCAGCCGTGAACTCTACGGCTGCAACTTCGCGTTCCGCCCCGACGCCGTCGACGGGGAGCGCTTCGACCCCCGGCTCCCCCTGTACTCCTGGCTCGAGGACCACGACTTCGCGCGACGGGCGATGCGCCACGGGACCCTGGCCTGGGTTCACGACTGCGTGATCGTGCACCGCGGGGTGAAATCCGGTGGCCGGATGGCCCATGAGCGCCTCGGCTACTCACAGGTGATGAACCCCGCCTACCTGCACCACGTCGGCAGCTTTCCGCTGTGGCTCACGGCCTACGAGACGCTCCCCCGCATCGGCAAGAACGCGCTGCGCGCCGTCCGGGGCGGCGAGGCCGACTGGCGGCGGGAACGGTTGCGGGGCAATCTCCGCGCTGCCGCCGACGTCGCACGTCGCCGGTTCACCCCCGAACGGGTCCTGGAAATCCCGGTCGCCGGCTCCTGAGCCCACGGTCCCGGCGGGACGGTCGCCGGACCGTGCTAGTCGGGATTCCGGTCGCTGTCGCGGGTCAGCCGGGCGCGCAGAGCGACCAGCGCCTTGTCGAGCACGCCGAGGCCCTCCCGCCAGACGAGCGCGACGTCCCCCGGCCCCGGTACGACGAAGCGGTGAGCAGGAACGCCCAATACTCGGGACGCTGTGAGCACGAGGAACAGGGACTGGAGAGCGCTCGCTGCGATGCCGGTCAGGCAGGCACCGAGGATCCCGTACCGGGGCACCAGCACCAGGAACACCGAGATGTTCACCACCAGGCTGAGGCCGAAACCGACACTGCGCAGCCCCGGTCGACCGAAGGACGCCAGACCGGCGCCGGCCATCGGGCCGGGGATGTAGAAGACCACCGACACGAGCAGGAGCTGGGTGGGCAGGACGGCGTCGGCAAAGCTCGCCCCGAAGAGCGGGACGATCCACCATGGTGCGCTGACACCGAGCGCGAGGCAGCCCACCAACCCCAGCAGCGTGGTCACGCGGGTGGCCGTCGCCACCTGGTCTGCGTTGCTGGTCTTGCTGTTCACCCCGTGCAGCGCCCCGGCAACAGCTCGCGAGAAGATGATCGGCAGGTCCATCACGGTGGAGGCCACGCTGTAGAGACCGAGATCGCGGACGCTCGCCAGCGGGGTCATGAGGATCTGGTGGATGGTCGCGGCGAGCATGCTGGCCACCGAGCCGAACCAGGTCCTCCCGCCGTAGGACATGAGCGGCAGCAGGACCCTGCCCGTGTCCTCACTGACGGGCCGCGCGGCCGAGCTGCGCGCCTTCCGCAGCAGAGGCCAGTAGGCGAAACCGGCCACAGCGGGCGCCAGGAAGGTGACGAGGACACCGATCAACACGGTCAGGTCTCCGGTGAGCCACAGCCCCACGAACACCAACACCCTCAGGGCCGTGTTGATGATGCTCTCCAGAGCGACGGCTCCCCACATCTGGTGCCCCATGGCCGCGCCCCGGAGCGCGCCGACGACCAGCATCGGGATGGAGAGAGCCATAGCGATGAGCATGAGACGGCCCAGCGCAGCGTTGCCGTCGGACAGGAAGGGCAGAAGGGCCCACGCGACGACGAAGCACAGCACACCCATCGCCACCGACAGCAGGGCCGACCACATCAGCGCACGCAGGATGGTCCACGGTCGCTTCGCGGCCAGGTAGGTCAGAGCATCAGGGAGCCCGAGCGTGGCCACGGAACCGGCCAGGACCGCCGGCACGATGGCCGCCGCCAGCTCACCGCGTCCGGTCGCGCCGAGGGCCCGGGCGAGCACGGGCTGGGTCAGCAGACCGGCGACCGGTATCAGGAAGCTGGACGCGCTCGTGAGCACGACCGCCCTGCGGAGACTGGCGCCCGGCGCGGAGTCGACGGGCACTCCAGTTGCGTCAGCCACGGGGGGAGCCTAGGTGCAGGTCAGTCAGCGCCTCGGACCGGCGGCCAGGTCACCCGACCACCGACTGGTACACCCGGTCGTAGTCCTCGGCCATCCGCCGCACCGAGAAGTAGTCCGCGTTCTCCCGTGCTCGCGCACGCCAGCGTGCCAGCTCGTCGCGGTCGGTCATGAGCCGACGCAGCACGTCGGCCATGGCCTCCGGGGCCGACACCGGGACGAGTTGACCCGCCCGCCCCTGCTCCAGGACCTCGGGGACACCGCCGACGGCCGTCGCCACGACGGCACAGCCGGCTGCTCGCGCTTCCGCGAGGCTGAGGCCGAAGGGTTCGTCCAAGGAGGCGGAAGCGAAGACGTCCGCCTGCTCGAGGAGCCGCCACGGCGTCAGGCTCGGTCCGGTGAAGTGGACGGAGGCCGAGAGACCCAGGTCCCTGGCCAGTCCTTCCAGCCGGTCACGGTCGGGTCCCGACCCGATGATGTTCAGCTGCCAAGCCGGCGCAGCTGGCTGTGCCTTGCTGAAGGCCGTGATGATGTCGCCGACGGCCTTGCGCCCGTGGAGACCACACAGGCTCACGACGCAAGGCCCGGCCAGGGAGCCGATGCTCAGATCATCGGGCAGTGCCTCGCGCGGTGACGCAACTGCCCCGTTGAGCACACAGACGACCTTGCGAGCGGGGAATCCCCGACCAATCAGACGCTGCCGCTCTGCCTCGCTGACGGCCACGACGACCGTGCCCAGCCGCATGAGCCAGGAGTGGCTGTCGAAGGAGTTGTGCATGGTCGTCACCAGAGGAGCCCGGACCACCTTACTCACCGGATGAGCGAGGACCGCCGAGGACATCATGTGTGCGTGGACGACCTCGGGCCGCGCTGCCCGAGCGACGCCCAGGAGCGCTCGCTCGCTGCGGAGCACGTCCAGCAGGGTGCTGGCCTCCGGCACGGTCGCGATGGTGACGCCGTGGGCACGGAGGAGATCGTCATAGGACCCGTGCGCATGGGCGAAGGTAACCTCGTGCCCGGCGTCTGCCTGGGCGCACGCGAGGTCGACGGCCACGTGCACGTGGCCGTTGCTGCGCCAAGAGTGCTTGATGACGTGCATGATCTTCATCGCAGCCAGGCACCCGCTCCCGGGCACGCCGACGAGGTCACGAGCTCGTGGGGCGGAGCGCCCGTTCGGCCTCGACCGTGGAGGCGCGAGCAGTCGGCTGGTACTGGAACCCACCCTGCCGGCCGAGGGACTCCAGCCCGAACTCCCGCAGGGCTTGGATGGAGTCTCGCGCTCGCTCCCCGCTGCCGCGGGTGTAGATCGGGTAGGCGTTGTCGAGGACGTGACTCCCTTCGAGGACCAGATCCCCGAGGAGGAGCTCGTTCGCTGCGCAGTGTGCCCGGAAGTCCGCCTCCGCTGTGGGCACCGAGTTGCCCACCCGCTCACCGATGACCTCGACAGTGAAGAACTCCCGTCCATCCGACGGGCCGTAGAGGTCGGAGTAGACGGTAATGCGCTTCCACGCACCTTCGCGGGAGAAGTTGTAGAGGATCGAGGTGTCAAAGCCCCGGTCGCCGGAGAAGCTGAAGAAGAGGCTGACGAGCGTCACGGTCGGGAGCGGTTCACCTGGCGCGTCCAGTGCGCACAGCTCGAGAGCCCGGTCGAGCGGGATCGTGGACACGAGCCTCGGAGCGGCAACCGGGCCGGCGCCTGTCGACACCGTGAACTGGTCGCCGGTCCTGTAGACCCCGGTCAGCCGAGTGCCGAGGGAGAACTCGACACCTCGCTCGGTCAAGCTCTGCACGGCCGGCTCGTAGAGGTGGCCGTAGCCCTCCCGAGCCCGAGCCAGCTGTCGATTGTGGCTCGGGGGCTCCGGGTCGCCCGTGACCGACCGCAGCAACCGGCGGACGAGGTTCCGGACACTGGACTGCTCCTCGAGCCACCCCAAGCGGCTCCTGGCGAACTCCAGGTCGATCTGCTCCGGCGGAAGGCCACACAGCCGCTGCATGTAGTAGCCGAGGCCCGACCGGTCGATGAAGCGGGCGCCGAGCAGGTGCTCCGCAAAGTCCCGCACGTTGTGCTGGTGTCGCTTGCTGACTCGTCCGGCCACGGCGGAGCCCGCCATGCGCAGGAGCTCGACGGGGCCCGCTCCGAGGACGTCGTCTCGGATCGAGAACGGGTAGTGCGTGACCACGCCCTGGGGGCTCAGCCTCGACCAACTCGGCTCGATCGGCACGTAGCGAGGCAGGATCTCGGGGAAGTGCGCGAGCAGCGGCGAGTCGTCCTGGAAGATCAGGCTGCCGATGTCGAAGGTGTAGCCGCCGATCGCCCGGTCGATGTGGTTGCCACCCACGTGGTCGTACTCGTCTAGGACGACGACTCGCGAGTTGCCCTGTTCCAGCAGGATGGACGCGGAGACCAATCCGCTCATGCCGGCACCGAGGACGATCGCGTCGGCGGTGGGCAACTCGTCGCTCCGAGCGTCCGCCACCGCACCGCCTCTCGTCCTCCGGACGGCACGCTCGTCGCGCGCTCCGGTGCGCATCATGTCACCCGCCCGAGACTGCTCGGCCGGATGAACGAACGACCTGTAGCCGATCGGCCCAAGCCACGGATGGGGATCCGGGCTCAATCTGAGCCTCCTTGAGCTGCGGGAAGGGTGCACGGGCATTCACGACGACCGAGTCACCCGCACGCGTTCGCGCAACCTGGTGAAAGGACGTTCGACGCCGTAGTACGTGGTTGTCGCGACCGCCGTCGTCACGCAGACCAGGACGAGCCACCACCCGATCGCCCCGGCCCACGTCTGCTGCGCGGTGCCCAGGTCGTGGGATGCCATGACGTTGAGGATCGGCACGTGCCACAGGTAGACGCTGTAAGAGATCAATCCTGCATTGCGGAGAAGCCTGGACTCCAAGACGCGGGCGGTCCAACTCGGTTGCCCGGACTGTGACGGGACGGTGGCGAGGGCAATGAGTGCGGCACTCACCAGGCCGAAGGCTAGCGCCGCCGGCACGACGGCCACCGACACAAGCGCGCAGACGGCGACCACCCACAGCAACGGCCTGATCCGGCCGACGTCCCAGGTGATCCGGCCCGCCGACAGGCCTGCCACCAGGACCGCAGCGAACATGCCGAAGGCGAAGAGGTGCGCCATGCTCAGCAGACTGCGGTCCAGCACGCCTGCCCAGGTAGGACCCCAGCTCATGGCGTACTGCTGCTCTGCGGAACCCGAGCGCAACAGTATGCCGAGGGTCTGAGCTAGACCACCGACCACGAACATCAGTGCGGGAGCCACCAGCGCGGCGGCAACCGGGGACCGGACGCTGCGGGCCACCCGGTATCCCAGGAGTCCGAGCAACGGCAGGATCGCGTAGAAGCAGAGTTCCGTGGTCAGGGACCATGAGACACCGAGGCCAGTGCCCATCGTGCCCGGCACGAGAGCCTGGACGAGCGACAGGTTGGCGATGATCTGCAGCGGCTCAGTCATTGAACCTATGTCGCCGAGGTAGCCCAGTTCGGGACTCGAGACGTAGGTTGCGCAAAGCACGTAGCTGGCGACGAGGAGCACCACCAGATAGGCGGGAAAGATGCGCACAACGCGGTTGAAGTAGAACTGCCGCGCCGAGGGTGCGGACCGCCCACTCATAAGCCTGCTGACGAACGGCAGGTAGAGCAGGAACCCCGACAGCGCGAAGAAGAGGGTGAGCCCCTGCTCGAGATCGGACAGAACTGATCGTCCGGTCGACGAGGGCTCAACGCCCGGCGACAGGTGCTGCCAGAAGTGACCGGAGAGCACCGAGAACGCCGCTATCCCCCGCAGTCCATCAAGTCCGGGGAGGTGTTTGCGCCGGGATTCGCGACTCGTCCGCGCCTCGTCGACAGACGCCCCCCGGCTCGACACCGGAGGAGCATAACCGGAATCGCGACTGATCAGCCGCGGCATGGGTGGGTCGGGGCCCGACCGCCTGTGGAGACCTCCCGGCATATCGCGCCTGGTTAGGTCTGCGTCGGTCACGCCATACGAGGCGGTGCTAAGTCAGAGGGTCGACCCGACCCTGGCGATGAGACCGCAACGTGTCAGGTCAGACGGCTGTCGGTATTCACGGGTCTCCTCGCCGACCATGGTGACCTCCCGAACCGCGTCGTAGGCGCGGTACTCCGTCGTGTGCTGCGCGCGATGCGTCTCGTCGACCATGAGCGCGGACGAGGAGGGCGTGAACTTGAAGTGGAGCAGGGCCGTCTCCGCCGTCCTGAGGCCGCCGTTGACACAGCGCGGCCAGATGAGGTGGGCGGCTCGCAGATATGCATACCGCCGCCTCCACAGAACCAGCGGCGTCTTGTTGAGCGCTGGCCCTTCCCACCGATCCGGGAAGAAGAGGCGCCCCCGCACACCGCCTTTGACCCACGTGGTTGCGGAGGGCCAGTGATGGTGACGCTCGTAGCCCGTCCCGTCGAAGAGGTTGCACACCTCCAGCGGGTCTTGACCGTCGTTGACGACGTTCTCGATCGCCGTCTTGCCGCTGTACATGTCCACCATGAGGGCCTGCAGCGACTGCCGACCGGAGTCCTCGAGCCATGAGCAGACGGCTGGGAGGTCGGGGAGGTCGGAGTCGAAGACCAAGAACTCGTCCGCGTCGACATGGACGACCCACTTGCCGCTGCAGTGACGGGACAGGACCGTGTTGAGCCAGTCGATACCGTAGCGGGCCGAAGCGAAACTTCCTTGGGCCCGGTAGATGGACACGTCCTCGCAACGCCCCAGGAGCTCGGTCAGGCCATCGGTCGACTCATTGTCGATGACGATGAAGTGCTCGACGCCCAGGCCTCGGTAGTGCCGGAGCAGAGCAGGTAGCCGATGGGCTTCGTTCTTGACCATCACAGCGGTGACCAGGTGAGCCCCCTCCAGACCGGAGCGGATGACCACTGGGCGCAGCTGTCGTGCCTTGAGGACCCGCCGCACATGGGCCTTAAGCGGCTCGATGACCGCGAAGGCGGCGCGCTCCCTGATCTGCGCAGAAGTGACGATCACCAGTTGACTCCGGACGTCGGGGGCTCCGACGGGGGTCGCCGACGGCTCAGCGGCCCAGCGCCGGCCACGACCGGTTGCCGGGACGCCCGTGATGGCTTGTCGCTCGCCGCCGCATGCGCGAGTACGCCGAGCGAGAGCCACAGGACGCCACTGCTGTCCGAGAGGTCCGGCCCGGACACCACCTTGCAGATCAGGATCGCAACCAGGGCCCATGCCGCCGGTCGCGCCGTGCGGACGTCCCAGCTCCGGCGTATCAGGGTGACGACGATCATGGCGAAGAGGACGGCCCCGAACACCCCCACGGTGCTGAGGAGTGACGCGAGGAACGACGAGGCCCGATTGGACCCCAGGCCCGCGCCCAAGCCGAAGGTGTCGAGCAGGATGTCGTACCCCCGTGAGTCCGCGGACGATCGATCGGTGTAGGACGAGGAGGCCACCTTGTCGGCGACCTGCTGACCGATGGCGTTCGCCAGGGACGGCAGCACCCACAGCAGGGCGACCACAGAGACGCAGAGGGCCGCGATCCCCGACTGGCTGATCGAGCCACCGCCGACGACGAAGGTCGTTATTGCGACTGCGATGGCCATGCCGAGCAACGCGAGCCCCGCCACGACGAAGGTCGTGGAAGTGGAGATGGAGCCGAGGAAGAGCGCCATCCCGCCGACCACGAACAGCCCGAGCCGTCGAAGGCCGTCGACCGAGTTCACCCTGGAGGCGCAGTAGGCAAGCGTGACCAGACAGGACGTGGCGAGCCCCGCAGGCTCGGAGAGGATTCCCCGTACTCGTGGTGCACCACCGGGGAGCGTCTCGATGATGGTGAAGGCGGGCGAGTTGTCGAAGAACCGCTCCGGGAACGGCACGCCGGCCGAGGTGTGGGTCCACGCCCAGAAGGACAGCAGCGTCGTTAGACAACATGCCGTGCCCACCAGTCCCGGGCCCGTCCCAGGCGAGCGAGCCAGGAAGGCGACGACCGCGAGGCTGAGCACCAGGTAGGTGATCTGCGCGAGGTTCGAGCGCGTGACCACGCCAGCGGCGAGAGCTCCCACACTGCCGTCCCCGCTGAGCACTTCCAGCCCGTCGAACAGCAGCGGAGCGACCAGCGTGACGAGGACTGAGAGGACCGTCAACAGCACCATGGAGCGACTGGCGGGCACGGGGACCGTCTCACCGGCCGTCGTGTCCCGAGAGGACTGGAGCAGCCGCAGGACCAAGCCGATGAGTGCACCGATGGCCACGGCGTAGAAGGTCGGGACCGCTACGCCACCGAAGACGAAGGCGGCACCCACCGGTGTCGCGCCGCCCAGGGCAAGGGCACGACCGTAACCGCGCCGGTTCAGCAGGCCGTAGACGATGACCGCCATCGTGACGAGGGTCAGGCTGGTGATGCCGACCTCCTCGCCATGGCGCACGTAGCCGGTTCCTGGGCCTCGGGGCTCCAAAGCCGAGCCGGACGTCTGGCGCCCGGCGTCACGACCGTCGCCATCGTAAGGCCAGCAACGGTCGGACCAGGCCCCGAGGCACCGTCAGGACGGCCAGGCACCAACTCATGATCAGCAAGCGCGTCCGCCACGACTCGGGCCCGGGGTGGGCCGGGGACCTCAGCGCGTCGACGACCAAGAGCCGGCGTCTTCCGTCACGGGCCAGCACCGCCCGGTCGGGCGAGAGCCGGGCGGTCGCAGCCCGCAACTGCAGTAGCTCGCGGCTCCGGTACAGCGGGCGCTCGTCGATTCGGTCCTCGGGGATCCCAACCGAGCGCTGGGCAAAACGCCACCTCGCCCGTGCAGCGGCCACCTCGCGCTCGAACCGCGAGTCGTCCGCGAGCAGGTCGCTGTCGTTGGCGTCGTGCTGCCGATAGCCCACCACCACGTCGGGCAGGGTGACCACCTCGCCATGGAGTGGCGCCGCAGCCAGGCAGCCTGAGTCCGCGGCCCGGCCCAGGGACGCATCGAGCGGGAATATCCGCTCCAAGAACCAGCGGGCGTAGGCGTTTCCCGATCCGGGCGGTGTCGGCTGAGCCGATGTGCGGACCATCCATCGGCGCACGTCTTCGGACGTGGGCACGCTCCGCCAGTCCGGGAAGAGCCTCCCGAAGGGCACACCAGCCTCGTCGATGCGCTGCATGCGCAGCTGCACCTTGCTGACCGACGGCGTCCACACCGCGGCCAGCCGTTCGGCGAGTTCCGGGGGGAGCAGGTCGTCGGCGTCGAGGAAGACGACCACGTCGCCCGACGTCGCAGCAAAGCCACGGTTTGCGGCCTCTCGCTGCCCGCTGTTCTCCGTGAGGATCAGGTTCACCCGATCGGCGTACTTCTGGAGCACCTGCACGGAGTCGTCCGTCGACCCGTCGTCGACCACGACGATCTCGACGTCCTCCCACCTGAGAGCAAGAGCGCTCTCCACAGCAGCGCCGACGAAACGTGCGTAGTTGTAGTTGGTGATCACGACACTGAGGCGCCTCACCGGCACTTCGCCAGGGCAGCTCGACCGCCTTGCACCAGGTCCCCTCCTTTCCCAGCAGAGCATCGGCACAGGGCCTCAGACGCCCCGTCGCCCGCAGCCTAGGTGCACGAGCTGCATGAACAGGAAGCAGTCGCGCGGTCGGCAGCTGACTCGGGGATCCCACCGGTCGCGTCGTTGGCGCTCACGGCTGCGCCGACGGAGGATCATGGCCGATTCACGAGGCGCCCGTCTCGGATCGAAGTGACTGAGCGGCTGCTGCAGTGGAGTTGACGATGTTGAGGAGAGCCTGGCGCCTCGGCCAGCGGATGTGCCGACCAGGCAGCTCCGAGCTCTACGCGTGCCTGGTGGTCGCTGACGTGGACCTCGGCACCGGAACTGCCCGAGCTGTTCCGGCTGTTACGTCTTTCGAATGCGCGCCCGAGGGCGTCCACGCGCTCATCTGGTTGCACGGGGTGCCCGTCGCCGAGCTGACGCTGCCGGGTGACCCGGCGGAACTCCTGCCGCAGCTCCCCGAACTGGCCCGACGCAGCAGCGAAGCCGCCGTGCGGGAGCACCAGGTGCAGCACACCGTGGAGGAGACAGCGGTCTCGTGCGCCCAACGGTCCCCCTGCGAGTCGGAGAAAGCATGGCGTGCTCGGGCTGACGGCTCGCTGCTCACCGTGGCCGTGTGTACGCGCGACCGTCCGGAGGACCTGGCGCGGTGCCTTGAAGCCCTGGCCTTGCTCACTCTGGACGTCGAGGTCCTGGTAATCGACAACGATCCCGAGGGCGACTGGACGCGAACCGTGGTCGGACACCACCCGCGGGCCAGATACGTGCTCGAGCCTCGCCGGGGCACGGCATGGGCGCGGAACCGTGCCCTCCTGGAAGCGCGGACTCCTCTGGTCGCCTTCGTGGACGACGACGTACAGGTACAACCTCGCTGGGCCGAGGCTCTCATCATGGCCTTCGACGCAAACCCGGACGCCGACGCCGTCACCGGTCTCGTCTCGCCCACGGAGCTCGCCACCCGTGCACAGGTGGTGTTCGAGGCGGCCGGCGGCTTCGGTCGCGGCTATCGGCAGCGGCGCCTGCAGCCGTCCTCGGCGGACCCACGGGAGGCGGCCCGAGCGGTCTACCACATCGGCGCCATGGGCACCGGAGCGAACATGGCCTTCCATCGGGAGCGGCTGATCGCCATCGGCGGCTTCGACCCGGCGCTCGGTCCCGGCACTCCTACCCGAGGGGGCGAGGACCAGGAGGCGCTGTCGCGGTTGCTCGCCACGGGCGGTTTGATCGTGTACGAGCCGGCGGCGGCTGTCCGCCATCGCCACCGACGCACCATGGACGAACTGCGCGACCAACGCCGCGCCGACGGCGCAGGTAGCGCGAGCCTTCTCATCGGGGCAAGCCGGAAGCTCGGGGCAGCTCACCACCGCCAGTGGTCGTTCCTCGCAATTCGGTGGTTTCTCAAGAGCGCGGCCTGGACGGTGGCGGCCAGTGTGCTCCGACCCTCCGCACGGCCGATGTCGCTCGTCCGCTCGAACCTCAGCGGATGGATCCAGGCGCTCGCGCGTGACCCGTACCGGCGCGCCGTCGAGCAGATCCTGCGACAGGCAGACGGGCACCCGGATGAGCCTCTCCTGGCACCCCTGCCTCTGGCCCTTAAGCGCCGCTGAGCAGCACGGCCGCGCGACCCGGCCTCACCGCCGGCGATGCCTCATTCGCTGTGTCGCAAGCCATGAACCGTCAACTCGGGGAGGCACGCCTCCGGCAGGTCACCGCGACGGCGATCTTCACCGAGAACGGCACGGTGCTGGTCTTCCGGCTGACCGCGAGTGTGGAGCCTCCACGGAGAGCGGAGGCAGTCCCTCATGCCCAGGGATTGACCTGGAAGTCCAGGTCCAGGACGACTGCCCTATTGCGTTGAGCGGGGTCGTACCCGTGCAGGGTGAAGCTCCCTGCGGTCGGTTCGAAGTGGACGTCTTCATGAGCCGTGCCGAGCCAGACACCGACCGTGTACTCGCCAGGCGCAAGAACGGCTGGCACATCCGCCGTCACTTCGTGCCGACCGACCGGGAACCGGTGTTGATGGCGGTCGCTGAGCGCCTCGTCGATCACCCGGACCCCGTCTCGATTGGTGATGACGATCCCGAGGTCCAACCCCATCCGCTCCTCCTTGACCTCGAAGCGGACCAGCACGCGAAAGGGCTCGTCGCGGACGAGAGGCCGATCGGACCCGTCAGCAGCGACGACGCGGACGTCCATCAGTCTCCCGGCCGCAGCCCCGCTGCCCAGCACGGTGCCCTGCTCCGTGGCGAACCCTGATGTCAGATAGTTCCGCACGACCGAAGTCGTCTGGCCCTCCTCATGGACCCGCCCGGCTTCCAACCAGATGGCGCGCGAACACAACCGCGAGAGCGCCACGAGGTCGTGACTGACGAACAGCACCGTGCGCCCCTCGGCCTCGGCTGTCGCCATCCGACTCATGCACTTGCGTTGGAACTCGGCGTCGCCGACGGCGAGGACCTCGTCGACCACCAGCACGTCGGGCTCGAGGTGGGCCGCGACGGCGAAGGCCAGGCGCAAGTACATGCCGCTCGAGTAGCGCTTGACCGGGGTCTCGAGGAAGCGCTCGATGCCTGCGAAGTCGACGATCTCGTCGAAGCGCCGCGCGGTGTCCGCCCGGCTCATCCCGAGCACGGCGGCGTTGAGGTAGACGTTCTCTCGGCCGGTCAACTCGGGATGGAAGCCGGTACCGACCTCGAGGAGGGCAGCCACGCGCCCCCGGGTCCGGGTCTCACCACTGGTCGGCGTGGTGATCCGCATGAGGATCTTCAAGAGCGTGCTCTTGCCTGCGCCGTTGCGCCCGACGATGCCAACGGCCTCCCCGTCCCCGACCGTGAAGCTCACGTCACGCAGGGACCAAAAGTCCTGGCGCTCGTCGCGCTGCCGACGTATGGCGGTCCCGATGGTCTCGCGCAAGTTCCGTTGTTCACCCAGGACGTAGCGTTTGCTGACCCGGTCGACCTGCACCCGGTCCACGTCAGATCACGTCCGCGAAGGCCCGCGACGCCCGTAGGAAGTAGCGAACCCCGGCCGCGAGCATCAGCACGGCCACCGCTGTCGAGACGGCAAGGACGGTTCCGGGCCACGGCCCTCCGATGAGGACGAAACGACCGAACTCGAGCACGCCGACCATGGGGTTCAGCGCGTATGCGTATCGGGCCACTCCGTGCACGGATGCAGCTGAGTAGGCGACCGGGCTCGCGAAGAGGAGCGCCTGGAGTGCTGTGGGCACCAGCTGCCGTGCGTCCCGGAAGCGGACGTTCACGGCAGCGAGGAAGCAGGTGGGACCGAGCGCTGTCAGGGCCAGGAGGAGGACCCACACGGGGAGCAGGAGCAGTGCCACCGAGGGCACCGCGCCGAAGATGGCACAGACGATCGCCAAGAGGCCGAGCCCCACGAGCAGGTCAACGAACGGCGGCAGGAGCGACGCGACCGGTGCGGTCAACCGTGGGATGTACACCTTGGTGACGAGGGAGGAGTTGGCGACCAACGCCTCGCTCCCTCGCGAGACACACTGGGACACGTAGGTCCAGCCGAGCAGCCCGGCGAGCGCGAAGGGAACGTAGGGGACTCCCCGTGTGTCCACGTCGGCCAACCGGTCGAAGACGAGGGTGAATACCGCCACCGTCACCAGAGGCTGAACCACTACCCACGCTGCGCCTAGAACCGCCTGCTTGTACCGCACCCGCAGGTCACGAAGCGCGAAGAACCCCATGACCTCGCGCGCGCGCCACAGCTCGCCCCAGTCGGTCAACCGCCCTGTCGGCGAGTTGACGGTCCACCCCGGACCGCGATCACTGGACACGCTGGCGCACGTTACGCAGTGCAGGCGCTCGGCGAGCGTCATCCGGGTTGGAACCACTCTTGCCCGAGCCGGGGGGCACCGATCCGACTCGGCCTCGAGCCTGCTGCGCCCTGCACGCGCGTATCCGAGGAGATGCCGCAGGACGACATGGCTTTAGGCCGGCCAACTGGATTCTGTGCATGGCGACTTCCCCTACCATCTCGAGGAACAGCATCGGGTCGCAGTGGGTGACGGGCCACCGAGCACCGCTGCGAGCCGCCGGACAGTGTCGGGTGGGCAGTCCGCGATCGGGTCAGATCGAGGCGACGGACTCGCGCTCCCCCACCGGGACTTGTCGGTCGAGCCGGCCACCGCCCAGGTCCAGGTCGCGGACGTGGTCGACGGCCACGCTGACCGACGTCACTCGGACCCCGGCGAGCAGCTCGAGCGCGAAGGCGAACTCAGAGCGCTTCGTGGCGCCGGATTCCACCACCAGCAGCGCGCTACCGGCCAACGCTGCGGCCACGGCCGACTCCGACCGCTCCACCAGCGGCGGGCAGGCCAGGATGACGTGGTTGAACCGGGCCTGGAGCGTGTCCAGCATGCCGCGCATGGCCTGGGTGCTCAGCCGCTGAGCTGACGAGCTGTCCACGCGCCCGGCCGGCACCTCGTGCACGCGATCACCGATGGCCAGGGTCACCACGTCGTCGATTTCTGCGCTGCCGCTGAGGACGTCGGCGACTCCGGGCCGCGGCGTTGCATCGATCGCCTCCCCGCGCCGTCTCCGCTGGCCATCTGCCGGCCGCAGGTCGAGGTCCACGACCACGACGAAGGAGCCGATCTCCCCGAAGGCAGCGGCGAGCTGGCGCGCCACGGCCTGGGCGTCCGACGCCGCCGTGACGCCAGCGACGGCGATCGTGCCCCCGACGTGCGACCCGAACTGCAGGTTGGCACGGAGCTGGCGGAAGGCCTCGAGCCGAGCATCGGTGGCCGACATGTGTCGGGAGCGCTTCTTGGGCCCGCTCGGCATGGAGGTGAGGGTGGCCAGCCCCGCCCCTCGTGGCAGGTCGGCGCTCGACCGGATCCGCGTCGAGAGAGCGTCGGCGACAACGACGACCGCGAGCCCGAGGACCAGGCCGACCGCGGTCCCGATGAAGAGGTTGTTCCGCGGTCGGGGAGCCGTCGGGTCCGCCGGCGTGTCCGCGGGCTGGACGACGGTGAGCCGCACCGCAGGGGTCGGGCCCGGCGCGTCCAGCCCCGGAGCTGCGGCCGCTAGTGCCATCGCCACCGCGTTCGCACGCGCGGCCACCACGGCCGGGTCACTGCCACTGGCCGTGATGTCGACCAGCGACGTCTCCGCACGGCCCGTCGATGAGATGGACCCACGCAGCGAAGCGACGTCCTCCATTCCGCCCAGGGCTGCCGCCGCCCGGTCCAGCACAGTCGTCGTCGTCGCCAGGTTGGCGTAGGTCGCCACCCGCTGGGTGGCGAAGGAGCTGCTGGACTGCAGGTCCGCCGGGGTCCCGTTGCTGGTGACGGAGACGTAGACGGTCGCGGTGGCGTAGTACGTGGGCGACGTCGTCTGGGTCAGCACCACCGCGGCGAGTGCACCGATCCCCGTCAGCAGGACGATCACCCACCAGCCCCGCCGCAGGACCCGCACATAGTCGGCCAGACTCACGCAAGTTCCTTCTGCCGGGAGGGACGCTGGCACGGCACGGTGCCCGTCGAACGGTCACGGGGCCTCACACGTCCGGCGAACGGTAACAGAGGCCTGACGGCGTTCCTGCTGGCGAGGGGCCGTGTTGAGCTGTGGGTCGACGGCATGGCACGTGGCGGAGGCCCGGTCACCAGCTCCGGACCGCGTGTAACGTCGAGGGAGCTGATCGTCACCGTCGATCGCCCACCCGCTCACCTCACCGCACCCAGCAGCTGCGTGCGAGTTCCAGGGGGGTTCCGATGTCCCGCAGGTGGCTCACAGCTGCCCTGACCGGGGCGCTGGTCGCGGTGCTGGCGGTCGCCGGGTTCCTGTACTTCCACCGGTCGCCCGGCCTCACCGTCTCCGCGTCCTCGACGCGCCCGGGGCTGGACGCCAACGCCCTGATCGACGGGGACAGCACGCGTGCCGGGGACGCCGGCCACGACGTGGTCTGGGAGAGCGACGGGGAGACCATCGGAGCCTGGGTGGCACTGACCTGGCCGGAGTCGACCGAGGTCGACCACGTCGACGTCCGGGCGGCCGGGGATGCGCGCACGGCCTTCACCTCCGCCACCCTAGAGTTCGATGGCGGCGCCTCGGTCCTCCTCACCACCGGCGCCGACGGCGTGGCCGCCGCCGACTTCCCCGAGCGCCAGGTCTCCAGCGCCCGGCTGGTGATCGCCACCGTGCCGGCGGACACGACCTCGGTCGCCCTGTCCTCCATCTCCGTCGACGACTCCGGGGCGGCCGTCGCGACCAGCCCCCAGGACGCCGGTCCCACGACGGCCGTCACCTCGAGCGACGGGCAGTCCGCGGGCGCCCTGGTCGACGGGGACGTGGCGCATGGCAGGGCCGGCGACGCTTGGACGGCCGCCGCCGATGACGAGGCGCCCTGGGCGCAGGTGGCCTGGGACACCCCGCGGCAGCTGGCGGCCGTGCAGGTGTTCGGCCCTGCGGAGGCGACGTCCACGCCGCTGTCGGGCGTGCTGCGCTTCGACGACGGGAGCGCCGTTCAGGTGTCGGGGATCGACGGTGGCCCCGGCACCACCGTCGCGTTCGCCCCCCGCACCACGTCGAGCGTGCGCCTGGAACTGGTCGCTCAGGACTCCACGGCTGTCTCGCTGCGCGAGTTCGCCGTCTATGACACCGGGACCACGCCGCCGCGCTGGCCCCGTACGGACGGCGCGACCACCGGCTACACCGCGACCCCGCCGGACGCCGCCGGCTGCACCACCACGTCGCCCCCGGTCGGGCAGGCGTCCGGAGACCAGTTGGCCCTGGTCTGCCCTGCACCGGGTTCGGCGGTGTCCGGCACGGCGACCGTCGTGATCGCCGGGCCCGCCGACACGGCGCTGACGGTCACTGCCTGGGTCGATCCACCGGGTAGCGCGCCCGGCGCCGAGCAACAGGTGGCCGACGGGACGACGGACCCCACAGGCCGCGCGACGCTGACCGTCGACCTGACCGCGCTGGCGGCCGGCCCGACAGCACTGCGGGTCACCAGGACGGACCCGGGTGACGACGACGTGCCGCTCTACGTGCAACTGGTCAACCGGTCGGGGGTGCAGCTGGGCACCGGCGGGCACGCTCCGCGGGGGATGACCCTGCAGTACGACGAGGAGTTCACCGACCCGCTGTCCATCAGCCAGGACGGTGCAGGTGCTGAATACGCCGCCACCAAGCCGTCCTACGAGGAGGGCGGCAGCTTCGGGGAGGCGACCTTCGCCGACCCGGCCGATGGCCGGGGCACCCTCGCCACCGTCGACTCCGAGTACCTGCGCATCCGCGCGCAGGGCACGGACCCGTCGGGGCAGGACCACGAGAGCGGGATCCTCTCGTCGGTCCGCGTGGGTGGCAGCGGGTTCGCGGCGCAGTACGGCTACTTCGAGGCGCGGATGCTCGGTGCACCTGGCACCGGCTCGTGGCCCGCGTTCTGGATGCTCGACACCGAGAACGCCACACCTCGAGGGAAGACGGCGAACGAGGTGGATGCGGTCGAGCTGTACGGGCACAACACGATCGGCAGCTGTCACACCACGCACAACTGGGGGTACGGCAGCGATGACGGGGGGGTCGCCAGGTGCCTCCAGGACAACAATTTCGCTGACTGGGCGCTGAGCTGGCACACCTACGGGGTCCGGCTCGTCCCCGGTGGGGCCGTGTTCTCCATCGACGGGCTGGAGGTCGCCCGCTCGGCGGGGCTCCGTCAGGCCGCGGACGCGTACTACTTCATGGTCGACCTCGCGCTCGGCGGCGGCTGGCCGGTCGACCTCTCTGCGACGGGCGAGGTCACCGACCTCTACGTCGATTGGGTGCACGTCTACACCTGACCGGCCTGACGGCGCGGCTGAACGCCGACCCACCGGCATCATAGGCGCGTGCAGAACCCGCGCCGGCCGCATCGGGCCCCGTCGACGAACCGCACGGCCGACGGGCGCCCTCGATGAGCGGCCCCCGCGTGACCCTGGTGCACGAGCGGTTCACCGAGTACGCCGGCTCCGAGGCGGTCGTCGAGCAGCTCGCGCGCGAGTGGCCGGACGCGCCGATCTTCGCCCCCATCGGCCGGCCGGGTGTCCTCCCTGCCGACCTCGACGCCCGCCTGCACACCACCCGGCTCAGCAGGCTGGTGCGGGGCACCACCTACGCCCACTTGCTTCCAGCTCTCCCGGTCGCGATGGCCCGTCTCCCGTTGCCACCGTCGGACGTCGTAATCGCGTCGCACCACGCCTTCGCCACCCAGGTTGTCCGCACGACGACGGCGCCGGTGGTGGCTTACGTGCACACGCCGGCCCGCTGGGCCTGGGACCCGTCCATGCGCGCCGGCGAGGCCGGTGGGCGGGTGGGCGAGGCCGTGCTCGCCGCCTTCTCCACCGCCTTCCGCCCCTCCGACCGCTCCGCCGCGGCCCGCGTGCACACCCTGGTCGCTAACTCCTCCGCCGTCGCCGAGCGGATCAGCACGTGGTGGGACCGCGAGGCCACGGTCGTCCACCCGCCGGTCGACACGGAGTACTACGTCCCGGACGAGACCGTCCCCCAGGAGGACTTCTTCCTCCTCGCCGGGCGGTTGGTGCCCTACAAGCGCCCTGACCTGGCCGTCCGCGCGGCGGAACGAGCCGGAGTCCCGCTGGTCGTGGCGGGGGAGGGTCGCATCCGCGGGGAGCTGGAGCGCCTGGCCGGCCCGGACACCCGATTCGTCGGTCGCGTGTCCGACGACGAGCTGCGCGACCTCTTCCGGCGCTGCCGGGCGCTGCTCATGCCGGGGATCGAGGACTTCGGCATCGTCCCGGTGGAGGCGCAGGCCTGCGGAGCCCCGGTCATCGCCGTCGACGCCGGCGGCGCCCGGGACTCGGTCCTGCCCGGACGAACCGGCGAACTCATACCGGTCACCAGCTCCCAGGACGAGGTCGACACCTGGGCGCGAGCGCTGAGGGCGTTCACCCCTGGTTCCTACGCCGGCGCCGACGTCCGCCGACACGCAGAGACCTTCTCCCGCGCGCGCTTCCGGCAGGCGATGGGCGACGTCGTGACGAAGACCGTGAGCTCCCGGTGAGCTCACGGCCCGGCGCGGCCGCCTCCCGCACGCGGCCCTGGCTGGGAGAGGGCGGTGCGAGCAACATCGGCGCACACGTGGTGCACGCCCTGCTCGACTCCGGCCGGCGGGTCGTGGTGGTCGACGACCTGTCCCCCGGACTTGCCGGGAGCAGCGGCGGAGGGACCCGGCGCGGATCGTGGGCCGCGTCGACCGGATCGCCAGCGACCTGAACGGGACGGCGGAGCATGACCTGACGGACATGATCGCCGGCGCCTGGACCGCCGAGGTCAACTGCACCGGCGGTTGAGCACGCCCTGTCGTCAGGCACCTCGTGGGCGTCCCTCGTCCGAGGGACGCGCCGCTTGGACTACCGGACGATGGCGATGTCTCACCGTAGTCTCCTGATTGCGAAGCGTGATGGGCGATGACGCCCTCCGCCGACCCGCCCAGGGTCGCGCACGAGGTGGCGAGGGGGTCCCGGTGTCCGGGAGGTGGCGTACCGCGATCTGGTCGGCGATGGCCGCATCACTGCTGCTGGTGGTGGTCAGTGCTCCCGGTCCGGCCGGCAACTCAGGAACCCTGCTGGCCGGGAAGACGACTCCGTTGCCCACGGCGACCGCGAGCACGTCGGCCGCCCCATCGACCACCGCCGCCCTCGTCGACGGCAGCGTCGCCACCGGCCGGACGGGGAACGAGTGGACGGCAGCCCCGGGCGACGCGTCACCCTGGGTCCAGCTGTCGTGGAGCACCCCGCGGCGGCTCGCCAGCGTCCAGGTGTTCGGGCCCACGGCCACCGCCGTCGACCCCGCGGCACCGTGGAACGCGCCGCTGCACGGCCTGCTCCGGTTCGGTGACGGGAGCACCGTCGTCGTCTCCGGCATCTCCGGTGGAGGCGGGCAGGCCACCTCGATCGCCTTCGCGCCCCGCACCACGACCACGGTCCGCCTCGAGCTGGCGAGGACCGTGTCGACCGCGACGGTCTCCCTCCGGGAGGTCGCTGCCTACGAGGTCGGTACGACCCCGCCGCGGTGGCCACAGCCCGCCGGCGGCTACGCCACCTCGTCGACCCTCGCCGGGCAGTGCGGCGGCACCACCCCGCCCGTCGGCCGGGCCAGCGCACGCCAGCTCGGGCTGATCTGCCCGGCTCCCGGCTCCGCGGTGTCCCGCTCGGCGACCATCGCCGTCGCCGGCCCGGCGAGCACGCCCGTCCAGGCCACGGCCTGGGTGGACCCTCCGGGCAGCATGCCTGCGGCCGAGCGCACGGTCGCCACCGGCGTGACCGACGGCCAGGGCCGGGCCGTCCTGACGTTCGCCACCACGACCCTCCCCATGGGGCCGTTCGCCGTCAAGGTGGCGCGTACCGGGCCCACCGCGCAGGCCTCCGACGTCCCGCTGTACGTCCAGCTGGTCAACCGCTCCGGGGTCACCCAGGACACCCGGGACCACGCCCCCAGCGGCATGACCCTGCAGTACGCCGAAGAGTTCACCACCCCGCTGTCGGTGAGCCAGCGGGGCACCGGCACGACGTACGCCGCCACGAAGCCCTCGCACGTGGCCGGCGGGAGCTTCGGCGACGCCTGGTTCGCCGACCCGGCGGAGAGTGCCAGCAGCCTCTCGACCCTCGATTCCCAGTACCTGCGGCTCCGCGTCCAGCCGTCCGACCCGGCCACGACACCGTGGGGTCTCGAGCACACCGGCGGCATCGTGTCCTCCCTCCGCGTCGGCGGCAGCGGGTTCGCGGCGCAGTACGGCTACTTCGAGGCCCGGATGCTCGGAGCTCCCGGGATCGGTTCGTGGCCCGCCTTCTGGATGCTGGACACCGAGAACGCCACCCCCCGGGGCACAACCGCCGTCGAGGTCGACGCCGTCGAGCTGTACGGGCACAACACGCTCGGCAGCTGCCACACCACGCACAACTGGGGGTACACCACCGGGGACAGCGGCGTGGCCAACTGCTTCGACCGCAACGGCTTCGCCGACTGGGCGCTGAGCTGGCACACCTACGGCGTCCGGTTCGTCCCCGGGGCTGCCGTCTTCTCCATCGACGGCGTCCAGGTCGCCAGCTACACAGGGCTGCAGCAGACGGCGGACCCGTTCTACTTCATGGTCGACCTGGCTCTCGGGGGCGGCTGGCCGGTCGACCTGGCCGCGACGGGGAACGTCACGGACCTCTACGTCGACTGGGTGCACGTCTACACCTGAGGCGGGCTCGCACGGCCGACTGGACCCGCAGACCGGGCGGTCTTCCCTCTGAGAGGGGGCTGGCACACCCGATCGAGTGACCCTGTGTGCCGAAAGCGAGTGCCATGCGTGATCCTGTGATGGACATTACGGCCGTGGAACTCCGGGTTGGGGATCTGCACTGGTCGGTGCCGCATTGCTCGGTTACCGTCCTCCTGCCAGGCCAACGGGGATGTTGCCGGCAATCCAGCAGTGGATCACTGGGCCGCGACTGCCCAGACGGCAACGGGGACGGCGCCATGGCTCTGCTCGACCTGCGTGACCCGATCGCGCTCGACCAACCTCCGACGCAGCGGTTCTGGCGGGTGTTCCCTGCGGCGAGGCTGCGCGGCGAGGGCACGGTCGCCCGTCGGGCATGGCGGCCCGCCTACGTCCGGCGCATCGTCGTCCTGGACGCCCTGTGCGCGGTGTTCGCCTCCTACGTCGGCTTTGCAGCGCCGGTGGGTCACGGGGTCGCGGTCAAGAGCATCGGCGCGGCGATCGGCTTCATGACCGTCCTCCCGGTCGTGTGGGTGCTCGCGATGCTCATCGCGCGCAGCTACGAACCCCGTTTCCTGTGGGTCGGCGTCGAGGAGTTCCGCCGCGTCTTCTCGGCCGCCACACTCCTGCTGGCGTGCGTGGCGACCATCGCCTGGGGTCTCGAGGTGCAGGTGGCCCGTGGCTTCGTCGTCGTCGCCCTGCCCCTGGCCACCGCGCTCACGCTGCTCCAGCGGTGGGGCAACCGGGTCTGGCTGCACCGGCGGCGAGCGCACGGCCACTACCAGCAGACAGCCGTCATCGTCGGCCACCGCTCCGGCGTGGCCGCCATGCACGCCCAAATGGACCGCGAGGCCCACCACGGCTACCGGATCATCGGCTGCTGCCTCCCACCCCACACCGCCGGCAAGGACGAGGTCCTCTTCGACGACCTGCCGGTGCTCGGCGACCTCAACGAGGTCGTCGACGTCGTCCGCCGGTACGAGGTGGACACGGTCACGGTGCTGCCGTCGCCCGAGCTGGACGGGAGCGTCCTGCGCCAGCTCGGCTGGGACCTCGAGTCGACGCAGGCAGAACTACTCCTCGCGCCGGCGGTCACCGAGGTGGCCGGCCCCCGGGTGCGCATCCGCCCGGTCAGCGGGCTCCCGCTCATGCACGTCGAGCGCCCCGAGCTCCGCGGAATGCGCCGGGTGACCAAGGAGGCCTTCGACCGGGTCGTGGCCGCCACGGCGATCGTGCTGCTGGCCCCTGTCCTCCTGGCGGTCGCCCTCACCGTCAAGCTCACCAGCCCCGGGCCGGTCTTCTACCGGCACGAGCGGGTCGGCAAGGGCGAGACGCCGTTCCACGTGCTCAAGTTCCGCACGATGGTCCCCGGAGCAGACAAGGTCGTCGACACACTGCTGGACCAGAGCGACGGCAACGCGGTCCAGTTCAAGATGAGGAGCGACCCGCGGGTCACGCCGGTCGGCCGCGTGTTGCGGCGGTTCTCGATCGACGAGCTCCCCCAGCTGTTCAACGTGCTCAGTGGCACGATGTCCCTGGTCGGTCCGCGGCCGCACGTCACCCGCGAGGTCGAGCAGTACGGCCACGACATGCGGCGCCGGCTGCTGGTCAAGCCGGGCATCACCGGTCTGTGGCAGATCAGCGGACGCTCGAACCTGTCCTGGGACGACTCCGTCCGCCTGGACGTCCGCTACGTCGAGAACTGGTCGCTGACCTTCGACCTCATGATCCTCGCCAAGACGCTCGGCGCGGTCTTCCGTGGTTCCGGCGCCTACTGAGGCGCCGCTTTAAATCGCGCCTGCTCCGCGACAGAGCGACGGGCGCTGACATCGGGCAACGGCTCAGTGGCGTACCTGCGGATCAGCGTGTCAATCGAGCCGTCTCCACTCTCCCGCTGCCAGAGCTCCACCCGCGCTGCGCATCGCATCTTCGCCTTCGCCACCCTCGCAACAATGGCCGTGTCTGTTGCTCGCCCGCTCCTCCAGCGGCCTCCGCCTGCACGACGCCGTCGCCGCCGAGATGGCCGCCCGCCCCAGTGAAGCCGAGGACGCCCCCGAGGCGCTCGGCCGCGGCGGCAACCTCGGGTGGCGCCGTCGCGCCGACCTCGGCCCGCTGACGGACGTCCCAGAGGGCGGCACCGCCCCGTCGTCGGGCTCCCGCCGGGGCCGCCTCCGGCGCTGCCGACCGAGCCACGGAACCTCGCGAACCCGGTGGGTCAGCCAGATGCCGGATCGCGCGGCCGCAATTGTGAACCTCGGTACGAGGGCGTCGGCCGTGACCTACGTGTGGGTCCTTGAATCTGGCGCGCGGTGCCAGCCGGGTGGTGCTCAAGCCCTCGACCACCATGTCCATCCGCCGGGTCGAGGCGCCCCACAGATCGCCGGCTGGGACCCCGGTCTCGGTCAGCCGGCCTGCACCGTCTGCGGCGGCTTGGCCCGATTCGTTCCTCGAAGCCTGCGCTCGAAAGGCTTCTCCACCAGGACGTGCAGCAGCCAGGCCGCCAGCAACGACAGTGTGAGAGCGACGAGGGTCTGCACGACCGCACCGTTCCAGCTCGCAGCCCCGCCCAGTACTCCCAGGCATCGAATGACCATCTGATGGACCAGGTAGAAGCAGAACGACACTTCGCCCAACCAGACGAACACCCGACCGGACAGCAGCCCACCTTCGTTGCGCTGATCCCGCCAGCAGCCCGCCGCGATCAACGCCAGGAACGGGAGGACCGGCACCGCCGACATGCTGAAGGTCGACGGCCAGATGCAGCACATCACATACATCGCAGCAACCACGAGCAGGGTCCACCGGAAGTTGAGGCGGGACCATTTTCCGTCCCTGACGTCCAGCGCCACGGTGATCCCGAGAACGAACTGGAACGCAGTCAAGATGGGCGCGTGCCCCTGCAACCATCCGGCGTGCGGGAAGGCATCGAGTTCCACAGCCAGTGCGGCAGCGACCAGCACAGCGAACGAGCCCGCCTGGACTAGTCGCCGTACACGCGTCGAAGCGTGCACGAGCGCCACGATGAGGGCCGGAAAGCACGCGTAGAAGAAGGCCTCGCACGACAGTGACCAGCCCACGCCGTTCAGTGAGAAGTAGTACTTCTCGTCGGGCACCCACGACTGCGTCAGGGTCAGCTGCGCCAGGAACGGCCCAACGAGGTCCCTGAGGCGATCGTAGCTCTGGACCGCACTCACGCCGTCACGGCCGTGAGAGGCGACGGTCAGGAGCACTCCCCCGAGCAACGCGACGAGGTAAGCCGGGTAGATCCGAGCGAAACGGCGCCGCCAGAATGGGGCTGCCGTGTCACCGCTGCGGTAGGACCATGTCAAGATGAACCCTGACAGCGCGAAGAAGAACGTGACGCCCATGCCGCCGGCATTCGAGATGTAGGCGAAAGCGTGCGCCGGGTCTCCACTGAGCCGCGCTTGCATGTGAACTGCGAAGACGGCGAGCGCCGCGAGAGCACGAAGGCCCGTGAGGGTGTTGAGTCGAGATCGCCCTCCCACTCCACGTGAGCTTCTTCCAACCGAGCGCACGAGAAGTGAATCTTCAACTGTCACTCGGGCATCCTGCGGGTGACCGGACCGTTCGGCCCGTAAGGGGCGGAGGCCGTCACCCCAAAGTGGCACCCCCACCACCTGAAACTGACTTGTCGCCAGACCGCAGCCGTCGATCACCGCCTCGGACGAGCTTGCCCATTGTTTTCGCCACACCCCCCGACTCACCGGCCACTCGGAGCGCATCCCCCTCCCCGAGCCGGCGTCCCTGGCAGCGCAGGACGGATCAGCCGCCTTCATCCCCTCACTCCAGGGGTGGTTACCGGGGGTCGATCCGGCGCCGCAGGCAACGGGGCGATGAGGCAGCTATGCCGATCGCCGCCCACTGGGTCGCTGGCGAGGCTCTGCTGCCGCTGACCTGGAGACCACCGACGCCATCACGTTCGTGCCCGGTCGTGCCGCGTTGATCGACCAACCGGCTGCTCGGATCGTCGTGGGCCGGCGTGCCCGGTCAGACAGGCTGCTCTCCGCGATCACCAGAAGGGTCGGGGAGACGACGGGAGGTCCGGGAACCTGCGCAGGTGCCGGGTTCGCGGTGCCTGCTACGCGACATCGAGCCGCGCCGGGGATGAAGGTCGTCGGGGCCGTAGCCGCCGCTCCCCAGGCACCTCCACTGCGCGATGCAGAAGCCACGCCGCACACACGGAGCCGAGGAGGGCGCCGCAGACGGCAAGCACCAGCCCGACGCCGGTGAGCTCTGAGTGCACGATCCCGGCCCGGTTCAGGCCTTCGAACCACGCCCGCATGACGAGGGGGTGCATGAGATAGACGGCGTACGACCAGGTGCCCAGCGCCACGAACGGGCCTGACCGGAACACCGATCGCCGACCGGCCAGGTCGGCGCGTGCAGCTGCCCAGACGAGCAGGGCGAAGGGCACCAGGGTCACGGCGACGTCCCGGAAGGCCGCCGGGACGTGGTTGGCCAGGAGGAAGGCGCCGCCGGCCACGGCGACCGCAGCGCCGAGCGACGGTGACCAGCGAACTCCGCGGGCGGCCAGCACCCCGAGCAGGACGCCGACGGCGAACTCTGCGGCACGGGTGACCGGGAAGACCACGGCGAGCCAGTGCAGGATCGGTCCACCGCCGGCTCCCCAGACGGCCAGGGCCAGCAGCTCGACAGCGACCACGAGGACGACGATGCCCAGCAGTGCTCGCCGCACGGTCCAGGACCGGACGACCCGGTAGATCCAGGGGAAGGCGAGGTAGAAGAACGCCTCGCACGACAGCGTCCAGAACACCGCGTTCGTGGCCCAGTACACGGTCTCGGAGGGAACCCACGACTGCAGCAGTGTCAGCGGCGCGAGATCGACGAGGCCGGGCTGCCGGCCCGCGGCCACCATGGCGCCGAGGGAGAACACCCAGGTCACCGCGTACGCGGGGTAGACCCGGGCGAACCGGCGGCGGTAGAAGAGGACTGCGGTGTCGTCGTCGCGCGCCGTCCAGCTCATCACGAAGCCGCTGACGATGAAGAAGAACGAGACCCCGGTCGTGCCGGCGATGAGCAGCGCCTCCGCCGCCGCACCTCCGCCGTAGTTCAGCGCGTGCAACCCGAACACCGCCAGGGCTGCGACGAAGCGGAGCCCGGTCAGGGAGTCGAGGCGGGGCCGCGGCATGGCGGCGCTCCGTTGCGGCGTCAGGTTCGGGCTCGCGGGGGAGAGCGACTCGGCGTGCCCCGTCAGTGCCTGCGCTCCAGCAGCGGGGCAGCCATGGTGCTCCCCGAAGGGCCTGCCGCGGACGGCATCACCGTCAGGGTGGAGGCCAGGCGCACCCTGCGCAGACGCCGGAGCGCGGTCGGCGGTCACTGCGAGAGCCCGGCGTCATGACGGCGCTGCAGCCGGACCAGCGCCGCCCAGGACAGCACCACGAACACGAGCTCCGCTACCAGCGTCGCCGCCACCGCCCCCCGCCAGGCCCACAGCGGGATGAAGACGCCACACATGAGGGCGGCGACCGCAGCCGCAGACCCGACGGCCAGCAGGCGCGTGCCGTGGGCCCGCAACCCCATCAGCCCGTTGAAGCAGAACATGCCCAGACCGCGCAACAGCACGAGGACGCCGAGCAGGCGGACCATCTCGACGGAGCCGGCGTAGGCCGGCCCCAGCACCACCGGCAGGAGCGGTGCCACCAGGACCACGGCGACCGCAGCGAGGCAGCCGTATCCAGCGCCGAGAGCAGTGAACCGCGCCGACCGCTGGACGTGCTCACCTCGACGGGTCGGGTCGTGCTCGAGGAAGCGGCGGTGCGACGCAGCCTGGAGCGCGCGGAGCGGGGCCACCGCCACCTGCACCGCCCGATAGGCAGCCGCGTACAACCCGGCGGTCACCGGGTCCGCCAGCCGCACCAGAAGGATCTTGTCGGCGTCCTCGTGGACCGAGAACGCCAGCAGCGCCGCCGAGAACGAGAAGGTGTCCCGGACGTCGGTCCGCGTGGGCCACGCCAGCCGCAACCGGTGGCCGTTGTGCGCCCGCAGGTGGACCAGGACGGCGGCTGCAGCGAGCAGGCCCAGCGTGCCGTAGGCCCAGGCCACCGCCTCGAGGGACAACGCCTGGCCGGTCGCCAGGAGCAGCAGGGCGGCGGCCCGCAGGACGAGCAGCAGCATCCGCAGCGCCACGGACAGGCGATAGGCGTCGAGGGCCTGGTGGTGGCTGGACGCGAGGGCGACCACGCCGGAGCCGACCAGCTCGGCCAGCGTCAGCAGCGTGAAGACCAGCAGCCCCAGCTGCGGGAACAACAGCGGCCGCAGCAGGAACCCGGCGGCCATGGCGACGGCCGTGCTCCCGACGAGCAGCGTGAGGCACCGCGCGAGGACCTCCTCCGCCGGCCGGCGGTCGCGGACGACGCCCTGCAGCAGGAGCTGGCCCACCGATGCGTAGGAGAACATGCCCAACGTGGCGGCGAGGGCCTGGGCGCCGACGAACTGCCCGTAGTCCGCGGGACCCAGCCGGGTGCTGATCAGGTACATCGCCAGCAGGCTGGCGATCAGCGTCAGCAGCTCTGCTCCGAAGGCCCAGCCGGTGTCACCGGCCAGCCGGCCGAAGCGGCGTCGCGGGCCGCCCGCGTCGCGGGGCTGGTCCGCCCCCACGTCCCGCGCGTCGGCCTGCTGCTCGGTCTCGACCGCGCTCACGTCCGCACCACCTCACGTCGCTCGTCCGCCAGGGTCAGGACGGTGTCCGGTCCGGTGCCGGGGCACGCCGGAGGGCGACCGAGGCAACTCGCCAGGAGGGCGATCAGCAACAACCCGTTGCCGGTGAACGGGGAGCTCTCGGTGATCGATGTCAGCAGCAGCAGCACCAGCACACCGAGCGCCCAGGCGCCGACCGCGCCACCACACCGCACCGCGCCGACGGCGATCGCGGCGAGCACGAGGACGAGGAGCACGAGGCCCACCCAGCCGACCTGCAGCCGGATGTCCAGCCACCCGTTGTGGGCGTAGAAGGCGTCGAACCGGGACTCGCGCCAGATGGCCAGCGTCACCGGGGAGGTGGGCCCCCACACGCCGCCGAACCCGTGACCGGTGAGCGGCCGGTGCTGCACCTGGTCCAGGACGGCGATCCAGATGGCGCGCCGACCGGTGAGCGAGCTGTCCCGGCCCAGCAGGCTCAGCACCAGGTCGGGCAGCACGAATGCCATCGCCGTCAGCAGACCGGCGCCCGCCGCCGCCGTGACGTCCACCAGCAGGCGGGCACCGGCCGCGTGGCGGTCGCGGACCCGGGACCAGAGCACCACCACTATCGCCGCGACGGTCGCCCCCAGCGCACTCGCGGAGGCACTGCCGAGCAGCAGCACGAAGGTCAGGAGCAGCCACGCCCGCCGCCGCCAGCCGCCGGGCAGCTGTGTCCACAGCGTGACCGCGGCGAGGGCGCAGAAGAAGCCGAGGTCGTTCTTGTGCGGGAAGAGCCCGTGCCAGCCGGGAGCCCCGTCGACGCCCGCCGCCGTCGCCCAGCCAGGAGCGACGACGAGCGTGACCACCGTGGCCGCCAGCACGTAGCGGACGGTGAGGGCCAAGTTCGCCGCGACCGGAGCGCCGCAGATCTGGCCGGCGACCCAGCCCACGGCGGTCAGCGCGACCAGGTCGATCAGCCGGCGGCTGCTGGTCGTCGGGTCCGCGCTCCAGGCCGCGGACAGCAGGCACCACAGCACGAAGGCCGCCAGCGGCACGGACAGGCGCAGCCGGGCACGTCGGGCCTGGGGCAGGGCCAGCACGATCAGGACCACCCAGATCGGCAGGGCGCGGACCATCCAGCGCGCCACCACGAACTCCGACCACTGCGACAGCACGAAGGCGGTGGCCAGCAGCAGGGCGGCGGAGCGCTCGACGCGTCCCGCGGCCCGCGGGAGCCGGACCGCCTCGGCGGTGCTCACGGCGTGGTGACGACCACGTGCTGCCGGGTGCCCGGCATCGTCCCCAGGACGTCGACAGCCAGTCGCAGGTCGGCCTCCAGCTGGTCGCCGACCGGGACCACCAGCACCGCCCGTCCGCTCTCCCGGACCGCCGCACCGGCGAAGGTGGAGTCCAGCAGCGAGCCGGCGTCCACGAGCACCACATCGGCCCCGTTGGACCAGTCGGGCAGCGCCTTGACGAAGTCCTCAGCGGTGAGCTCGCCGGGTTCGGCGTGCGAGAAGACGGTCACGCCGGTCCCGATCGTCCCGGACTGCCACCCGCGGTCGGCCTGGCCGGCCAGCTCCGCCTGCGGAACCAGCGACCGGTCGCCCGGACGCCGCGGGATCACCGCGACGACCCGCCGTCCCTCGGCCGCCAGTCGCGTGGCCAGGGCGCCGGCGACAGCGGAGCGCCCCCGTGCGGCCCCCGCATCGCAGACCGAGATCACCAGCGGCCGGTCCTCCGGCTCCACGGGCTCCATCAGCGCGACCAGCCGCGTGGCCGGTGCCACCGCCCGACCGGGTCGCCGGTCGGCACTGCGGAAGACCGCCTCGACGGGGCGTCCGGTCAACTCCTCGACCCGCCACTCCCCCGCGACCCGCGGGCGGCGGACCGCCCGGGTCACCGCCACGAGCAGTGCCACGAGGCCGCAGAGAGCGGCCGCGCCCAGCACGCTGAGCGGCAGGCTGACCGGCCGCACCGCGGTGGCCTGGCGGGCGTCGTCGGCCACTCGCGTGGCGTCGCGCACCGCACCGGGCTGGGACAACTCGGCGAGGTCCGCCGACACCTGCGCGAACTGGATCTGCAGGGCAGATGCCAACGACGCCGACAGTCGCTCGTCCGTCAGCCGGTCGGTCAGCTCCCCCGCCTGCTCCTGCAGCGCAGCGCGCTGCCCGTCCACTGCGGACCGTGCGGCGTCCTGCCGACGGTCCACGTAGGAGTTGGCCACGGCGTTGGCCAGGGCGACCGCTGCCGCCGGCGAGTCCGCCGCAGCCGTCACGGTGACCACGTCGCTGCCGGTCACGTGCGACAGCTGCAGGTCGTCCAGCACCTGCCGGGCGGTCGGACGCGGATCGAGCAGCTGTGCCGCCGCCGTCGCGGCCGAGAAGCTCTGCAGGGACTCGAGCTCACCGGTCACGTACCGCTCCGGGTCGCCGGTGAACGGCGTCTGCCCGGGCACGGTCACCGCCGTGCTGTCCATGACCAGCACCGCGGACGCGTCGTAGCTGACGGGCAGCAGCCGCCAGGCCGCCGCTCCGAGCGCCGCCCCCAGCACGACGAAGGTGACGATCAGGACGAACGATCTCCGCGCGGCCTGCGCGAGCAGTTGCAGTTCCACCAGGTGCCTCTCTCAGGTGCGCCGATGCGGCGCGACTCGCGGTCAAGGATGGGTGCGGCGGCTCCGGATCAGCCGCATCCGGCGGCGGCTCTGCCCCGGGGGAGTGAGCGTCGGCGCGTCGATCAGGCAGCGGGGGTGGCCTCTGCCGCCTCGCTGCCCACCCCGGCCACCGCCAGGAACCGGTCCAGCTCCGCGTACGCGCGGCCGGGAGAGAAGAGCCCCGCAGCCGTGCGGGCAGCGGTCTCGACGTCCCGGCGAGCCGGGCCGTCGGCGAGGAGGTCGACCACGGCGTCGGTGAACTCCCCGGCCGAGTCGGCGAGCCGGTAGGGAGCCGGCCGCAGTCCACCCAGCCCCTGCGCCCCGACCGTCGTGGTCACGATCGGCACGCCGTGACAGATCGCCTCCACGACCTTCACCTTCAGCCCGCTCCCTGCGCGCAGCGGCGCCACCGCCACCGCCGCACGCTCGTACTCCTCGGCCAGCGACCGCACCTCTCCGCGCAGGACGACCCCGGCCGGGACGCTCCCCAGCCGGGCGCACACCGTGCCGACGACGTGCAGCTCGGCGTCCGGCCGGCGGCGGCGCACCTCGGGCCAGACCTCCCGCAGGAACCACTGGAGGGCCTCGACGTTGTGCAGCGAGCCGCTCCCGACGAACAGACAGCGCCCCGAGCGGACCCGCTCACTGGACACCGGTTCGACGTCCACCACGACGGGCGTCACGACGACGGCCGCACCGGGCGCCAGGGCGGCCAGCGTCGCCACGTCGTCCCACTGGATGGCCAGCACCAGGTCCATCCGGGCGAGCACGGCGGCCTCGTGCTCGGCAGCGAAGTCGGCCGGCTCGACCCGGTGCCCTGCAGCGCGGAAGCTATCGGCGCGTTCGTGCACCACGTCGTGGCTGATCAGCCCCGTCACCCGGACCGTGGGAGGGAGGACCAGCGGCTCGGGCACGGAGAAGATGGTGTTGAACAGCACCAGCTCCGGAGCCACGGTCCCCAGTTCGCGGGCGACCCACCCGGAGGTCGCCGGATCGAGCCACGTGCCCAGGACGTGGTCGACGTCGGCCCGGGACCGCCGCGCGGTCCGGACCCGGTCGATCGCCGTCTGCACACGGTGCGGCAGCCGGCGGAAGACGGCCCAGGCCACGTGCCCGGCGACCGCTGCCGGGCTGGTGACCACCTCCCAGCCGCCCACTGTCCGCAGGCCCGGCGCGCGGTAGGTCAGCCCGTCCTGCCCGGCCCGTCGGACGAGGAAGCCGGTTCGCGGTCCGGTGAGCAGGAGGGCGACGTCGTAGCCGAGGTCGCGGTGGTGGGCGAGGATGCCGCGGAGGTGCTGGCCGTGACCGGCTCGCTGGTACTCCGGCCCCTCGGCGGCGACGACGGCCACGCGGGGCCGCTCGGTCGCCCGCGCCGGCGCCGGCGCTGCCCCGTAGAGGTCGTAGGTGCGTCCGCGCAGGCCGGCGACCATGCCTGCTGCGCGGGTCACCTTCATCAGCGCCTCGACCAGCCGGGCCCGGTCGCGCATCACGGCGGCCCGCACCACGGCGGTCAGCCCGGCGGCGGCCCAGTACCCGGCGACCAGCACCCGCCGCACCGGCCGGCCCGCAGGCCAGCCGGGCCGTGACCGGTCGAGGATCCCGAGCGTCCCGCCCTTGCGGTACTCCCGACGGAGCAGGTAGCGCACGGACAACCGATCGGCGGGAACCGGTTCGTGGACGACGGCGGACGGCTCGAACCAGATGCGCGCCCCGGCTGCCACTGCCTGGCGGGAGAACAACTGGTCCTCCCCGCCCGAGCGCCCCAGCGTCTCGTCGAAGCGCAGACCCAGCCGCCGGACCAGGCCGGTGGACAGCAGCAGGTTGCCGGCGTGGGCCTCCGCGACCCAGCCGGGGCCGTCGCCGACCACCGAGTGGAAGACCGGTCGCCGCACCCACTGCGGCGCCTCGGTCGGGTAGTCCGCCAGGACGGGGCCGATGACCAGGTCGGCCGAGGTCCGCTGCTGGGCGTCGAGCAGCCGGTCCAGCCAGTCAGCAGCAGGCAGCTCGTCGTCGTCGATGAGCGCGAGGAGCGGTGCGCGCCCGACCGCGTGCGCCAGCACGGCGTTGCGGCCGCTGGCGATGTTGCCCGCCCCGTGCGCCACGTACTCGACGGTGAACCGGTCGGGCAGGGTCGTCGTCGCGACGACGGGACGTGCCTCCGAGTCCGGGGAGTTGTCGACGACGAGCAGGAGCACCCGCGGCGTCCGGTCCCCTGCAGACTCCAGCTCGGCGAGTCGGTGCAGCAGCGCCCGCAGCGGTCCGGGTCGGCGGTGGGTCACGATGCCGATGACGACGTCCGCCAGGAGTGTCTCCCCGTCGCTCTCCACCGGGCGGTCGAGCGTGCTGGTCACATCGCCACCGAGCGCGACCGCACGTGGACCACCTGGGTCGGTGCGCCGGCGAGGGAGGCCGCCACCATGGCCTCGTAGGGCCGGCGCCCCTGCTCGCGCAGGTAGCTCCGGACGACGTCGGCAGAGCGGATGCCGCGGACTGCCTCGACCGTGTAGCGACGCCACAGCCGGCCTGGCTCGCGCAGGACGCGGAACAGCCAGTTCATCTTGAGCCGGTAAGCCCACGGCGGGTAGTAGCTCGGATCGCTGACCTGGTCGAGCCAACCGCCTGCGGTGACGAGGACCTGCTCGGTCATCCCGTGTTCGACCAGCTCCAGGAGGTAGGAGTCCTGGCGCGGAGCACCCAGCCCGAGGACGACCACGTCGACCCCGAGGGCGCGGAGTCGGGTCGACATCCGGGCCGGCGGGAGCAGCTCCTCGAACCCGTCGCAGGTGAAGACGACGACGGGAGCGGAGGGCAGTGCCTCGAGGGTCTCCTTGGCCGCGGCGAGGTTCTCGGCGCGACTGCCGATCAGCGCGACCCGAGCACCGGGCGGCAAGGAGCCCAGGAGCACGGGGAGCACCAGATCGGCGCTCGTGCGGGGCGCACCCGGAGCGGCCAGCCACCGGAGGAAGAAGCCGTCGATGCCGACGTGGTCGAACCGGGACACGTCGACGTCCGCGTCGATCGACCGCAGGACGGAGGCGTGGTTGTACCAGGTGACCCGGGCACCACGGCCGGTCAGGAGCGCCTCCCGGAGATGACTGGCGACGTTCACCGCCCATCTGCGCTCGTCCAGCAGGACGGGCCCCCGCACTTCGCCCACGACGCTCCCCCTTGCACATGTGCGGGGAGGGGCACCACGGACGTGGCTCCAGCCGAGGTCGGAGCGCGACGCTGCGCGAGGTGATGGACCTGGCCGCCGACGTAGCTCCCCGGCAGTGACCTCAAGATCACAAGCCGGTGGGCACCTCGGGAAGGCCTGGGCCGGAGCAGTCATCCAGAGGAGGGAGCTGCAGCAGGACCGCGCCCCGTCCGCCTCCTCGCAGCGTCGGCTCGGTTGTCCGCACCGGTCACCGGTCGTGGGCGGGTACGGTGCCGGGACGTGCGCCGAGCCTCTCCAGTGACGAGCCCGACCGTGCCCCGCTGCCGGTGACCCGCCCCGCCGCGCCACCGCGGGCGACGCCGCGCTGGCTCGAGGCGGTCAGCGACTCGCGGTGGGTCGTGCTGCTGCCGCTGTGCGGCCTGCTGTTCGTCGTCGCGCTGGACGCCGCCCTGGCCTACCGGCACTGGCCGGTCGCCCTCGCCGGGCTGATCGACGAGCCGGGTCACCTGGTCACCGCCGCCCTGCTGCTGGCGGCACTGCTCCCCTGGCGCGCCCGCGCGCTCGCACCCTGGGCACTGGCCGGGTCGGTCCTGCTGGACGTCGACCACGTGCCGCTCTACTCGTTCTGGCCCGGCATCGCCGCCGAAGGCGGGGGTCGGCCGGTCACCCACTCGCTGATCACCGCAGCCGTGCTGCTCGCCGGTGCGGCGGCGGTCCGGCGGTGGCGCATCCCGCTCATCGGCCTGTCCACCGGCGTGCTGCTGCACCTGGTCCGGGACCTCGCCTCCGGCCCGGGCGCACCACTGCTGTTCCCCTGGACCGAGGAGTGGGTCCGGGTGTCCGAGCGGAGCTACCTCGCGCTCGTGGCGGTGGCGACCGTCGTCGCCACCGTGCGGCTGGCGCGGGCCGTCAGCGCAAGAGGAAGCGGCTGAGGAACGGCCGCGAGTACTTCGCGCACGAGCACATCGCGCAGTCGCTGCCCCGGCGGTAGTGCTGGTGGGCCTGCTTGCCGTGCCCGCACGAGCAGGGCTTGGCCGCAGGAGCCATCGCCTGCCGGACCGACGTGCGCGACGCAGCAGCGCGGCGGGCCGCGGCCCGGTCGGCGGCCGGGGCGAACAGCAGCACGTTGCCCCCGAGAACGGCGGAGCCCCCTCCCGGGACGACCGACGGAGACAGACCAACCTGGAGACCGCGCACGGGTCCTGCCTTTCGCTGCGGCCCTCCCCCAGCGGCGCGAGCGTTCTCGCAGGAGGGCGAGCGGACGCTAACGCGGTACGGCGCTGCCAACCCGTCAGGTGACGGAGCAGTCACGGCGCGTCGTCTCCCCCGTCCCAACCGACCCAGCCACACCGGCCCGCAGACGGCGTCCGGCCAGGTCACCCGGACGGGGGGCGGCCCGCCGCACGGCCGTCCGGAACAGGAACGGCCTTGTAACCTGGCCCGCATGTCGGTCGAGCGCTCCACCCCGGCCGGGCTGACGTTCACGGCCATCATCTGCGCGTACACCCTCGAGCGCTGGGACGACATCAGCGCCGCCGTGGCCAGCCTGCGCGCCCAGACCAGCCCCGTGGACGAGATCCTCCTGGTCTCCGACCACAACGACGAGCTGCTCGCCCGCGCCACCGCCGCGTTCCCCGACGTCCGCTGCCTGCAGAACACCGGCCCGCAGGGCCTCTCCGGTGCCCGCAACACCGGCGTGGCCGCCGCGACCGGCGACATCGTCGCCTTCTTGGACGACGACGCCGCGGCCGAGCCCGGCTGGGTGGCCGCCCAGCGCGACGCCTACCAGGACGAGCAGGTGCTCGGGGTCGGCGGCACCGTCCTGCCGGCGTGGAAGGCCCCGCGCCCGGACTGGTTCCCCGACGAGTTCCTCTGGGTCGTCGGCTGCAGCTACGCCGGCCTGCCCACCACCCGGGCGGAGATCCGCAACCCGATCGGCGCGAACATGAGCTTCCGCCGCAGTGCGTTCTCCATCGCCGGCGGCTTCGACCCGATGATGGGCCGGCTGGGCAAGGACGCCGCCGGCTGCGAGGAGACCGAGTTCGCCATCCGTGCCCGCGGCGCCTTCGACGGCTCGCGGATCGTGATGGAGCCGGACGCCGTCTGCCGGCACAACGTCTCCCCCGACCGGGTGACCCGCGCCTACTTCCGGCGCCGCTGCCAGGCCGAGGGCCGCTCCAAGGCACTGGTCAGCCAGCTCACCGGCAGCGACACCGCGCTGTCCAGCGAGCGCACCTACGTCTCGCGCACCCTGCCGCTGGGGATCCTGCGGCACCTGCGGTCCGGCGGCCGCGCCGGCATCGGCCAGGCGTGGGCCATCGTCGAGGGCACGGCCCTCACCGCATCGAGCTACCTCCTCGCGCGGCTGCGCGCCCGGAAGGCCTCCGCCGGGGCGTGACTTCGGTCATGCTCTGACGTCCTGCGCGGTCCTCCCCGGCGCCACCGGCCGCTGCTGGAACCGAACTCCGTCGGGGCTGCGTATCTCACCCAGCGTTCGGTTCACCTCCGCGAGTCGTGACCCCGGGTCGTCGGGGAAACCGCCGTTCGTTGTCACGGTGGGTTGTCGGTAACTCCCTGAACGTCACTGTTGATCATCCGTGCGGTTGCGATCCGTCACGGAAAACGGTGACTCACGTAGGCGATGTCAACACGCAGAGTGTCCGAAACGCCTTCAGAGCGCCACTGTGACCTGCGTCAAGGCTTCGGTGACATCACCACCGGTACGGGTGAACGGATCAAGATCCGGTTTACAGGACCAACCCGCTCGGGTAGAAAAGTTCTCGAACGACGACCACGCAGAGTGATGGCGGGTCGTCGCGGGCGTCCCCCGGTCAACCGACCGGATGGCGCCCGGGCGGGAGGTGGTGGCGCATCGTCACCGGCTCCGTGCTGTCCACCCAGTACATGCACAACGGGAAAGCGATGACCCGCCGGGCGCAATTGGTCGCCTTAGCCCGGCGGTGAGCAGAGGCGAAACCGGCCCGTTCCTTTTCCAGGAGGAGTCCGGCTCATGCGCCGAAACACCGTGGTCGAGATGAAGGCCTCGCGCACGAACGACAGCCGCACCGCCCCCAAGGTGAGCGTGGTCGTCCCGACGTACAACGAGGCCAAGAACCTCCCCCACGTGTTCTCGCTGATGCCCGAGGACATCCACGAGATCATCGTCGTCGACGGCCGCAGCGTCGACGACACGATCGAGGTCGCGAAGTCGCTGCGCCCCGACGTGAAGATCGTGCTGCAGAACCGCCTGGGCAAGGGCAACGCCATGGCGTGCGGCTTCGAGGCCGTGACCGGCGACATCATCGTCATGCTGGACGCCGACGGCTCCGCCGACCCGCGCGAGATCCCGCTCTACGTCGCCGCGCTCACCGCCGGCGCCGACTTCGCCAAGGGCACCCGCTTCGCCAACGGCGGCGGCAGCTCCGACATCACCCGCGTCCGCGCCTGGGGCAACCGGTGGCTCAACCGCTCGGCCAACGTGCTGTTCGGCACCAGCTACACCGACCTCTGCTACGGCTACAACGCCTTCTGGACGCACTGCCTCGACGTGCTGGAGCTCAACGCCAGCGACAACGGGCAGACCGAGCGCACCTGGGGCGACGGCTTCGAGATCGAGACCCTGATCAACACCCGGGTCGCGAAGGGCAAGCTGCGCATCGTCGAGGTGCCGAGCTTCGAGTACGAGCGGCTGCACGGCACCAGCAACCTCAACACCTGGCGCGATGGCATGCGCGTGCTGCGCGCGTTGGTCATCGAGCGGCTGAACAACAAGGGCAAGGTCACGCGCAACCGGTCGCTGCAGGCCACGACCACCCCGGCCGCCCGGCTCGTCGCGACCAACGTCGCCGACCTCCAGACGGCCGACGCCCAGTCCGCCTGATCGCAAGAGACCCCCTGGGTCCGTCGCTCGTGCGACGGGGCCAGGGGGTCTCCGGCATCTCCGGGGTGGCCACGGCCGCCCGCGGAGCGGACGCCGTCAGCAGGCGGTGCTCAGGCGCGGAGCAGGAACCGGGGCCCGGACCGGTCGAAACGGAAGCAGGAGCACATCCCGCAGTCCGAGCCGCTGCGGTAGTGGTCGTGGGCCTCGCGGGCGTGCGCACAGGTGCACAACTGGGCCCGGCCGTTCCGGGGCGCCTTCCGACGCACGTCGTCGGCCGGCGGCGCGGGGGTGGTGACCACGTCGGGGACCACGTGCAGGTGGCGGGCAGGGGACGTGCCGGAACTCACGCGCATGGTGGGACCCCCTCCGCAGACCGTCATCATGGTCAACTGTCCATGCGACTGACCAACCAAACCAGATGGACGCCCCGTTGCGAAGACCTCGGACGAGATCTGCAGCGGAAACCACGGCGGACCGGGCCGCGAACAGGGAGGCTGGGCACCATGGAGGGCATGGCGACCGGGTGCTCGCGCGGCGGGTCCGGGCTCAGCGTGGTGAGCGGCGGAACCGCGCGCGCAGCGAGCGGTGGAAGCGCCCGCAGTCGCACAGCGCGCAGTCGCTGCCCGCGCGGTAGTGCTCGTGCGCCTGCTTCCCGTGCCCGCACGAACACGGCGCACCGGCGGGCTCCGGCGGAGGCGTCTTCGCCACGGCCAGCGGCGGCGGAACGCAGTGGAGGCGGAACTGTCCCGATGGGCTCCCGGCCTCAGCCTCGAAGGGCATCCCAGCCTCCGTTCCTCCGGTCCTCCGTGAGACGGAACGGTACGGCACCCCAGCCCCAGCAGCACCCCCATGCTGCACGGACGTGCAGGTGAGCGCGCCGGAGACGGTCGCCGCCGACCGTGCGCCGGAGCCCCGGCCGTCGTGGTGGCACCGCGCGCGCCGCCGTCCGTGGATCTACCTCGCCGCGGTCGGCGTCGCGGTGCTCGGAGGACAGCTGCTCACCGCCCCGGACTCGAGCGCGCCCGACGAGGACCTGCCCGGGTGGGACCTGGTCCTGTCCGAGGACTTCAGCACCGACGCCGGCTCCGGCGACTTCGCCGACACCTACCCCGGCTGGGCCGGCTACGACGGCGCCCGGGACACCTCGCGCGACCTGGGTCGGCCACAGGCCACCCAGGGCCTCTACGACAGCGACAGCACCACCACGGTGGAGGACGGCGTCGTCGACGTCCGGGTGCACACCTCCGGGACGACCCCGCAGGTGATGGCGCTGACCCCGACGCCGGACGGGCAGTGGTGGCCCGGTCAGCAGTACGGGCGGTACTCCGTCCGGTTCAAGACCGACACCGTGCCCGGCTACAAGCTCGCCTGGCTGCTCTGGCCCACCAGCGACAACTGGACCGAGGGCGAGATCGACTTCCCCGAGGCCGACCTCGGCGACGACATCTCCGGCGCCTCGCACGACATCACCGGCGACCCGAGCGTCAACGCCTTCAAGATCGACACGGAGATGTCGACGACCGACTGGCACACCGCCACCATCGAGTGGCTGCCCGGCCGGCTGACCTTCCTCCTCGACGACGAGTCCTGGACGACGACCGACCCGACGGCGATCCCGGTCCACCCGATGCGCTGGGTGCTGCAGACCGAGACCCAGCTCGAGCAGGCGGGGCCCGACCCGAGCGCGTCCGGGCACGTCTACATCGACTGGGTCGCCGCGTGGTCCATGTCCGACGCCGCCGGGGACGCCGCCCGCGCGGAGGAGTGACCCCCGACGTCCGCAGGGACAGTCGTCGCCACTCCTGCCCTCTGCGATCCCGTCGCCTGCTGGGAACGGACCGGACCGCCCGGCTCAGTGACTCACCGTCTCAGCGCGATCACCGATGGTGCAGCTGTGACGGATGATGTGGCTGTGCGCACATGTACCAATCCGCTCTGTGTTTTTTGTAGTTACACAGCTAACTTTCGACGCGATGAAGACGAACCGATCTCGCCGCCGCCTGTTCGCCGGGTCGGTCGCCCTCGCTGCCACCTTCTGCGGAACCGCCATCTCGCACCACGCCGGTGACCGTCCCGAGCCTGCATCGGCCACCGCGGTGAGCGACGCCGCGGCCGGCTCCAGCTGGGACGAAGAAGCCGCCGTCCGGGCGCACCACGTGCAGCAGCAGGTCGATGCCGGCGGCGTTACCGGCCGAGGTGAGCACGTCGCCGTCGTCGACGAAGAGCACGTCGGGGTCGAGGCGGACCTGCGGGAAGAAGCCGGAGAACGCGGC
>NZ_SJEX01000004.1 GCF_005930495.1 Modestobacter excelsi
CGACCACCCCGCCGTCGACGGCACCGCCGGCCCCCGCGGCCACCACGCCGCCAGCGAGCCCGACGACGTAACGGCGGAGCGCCCCCGGCCAACCGTCAGGGGCCCACGCCGAGCTCGCGAGGCGTGTGGGGACGGGTGGTCCTTCTAGACGGTCGCAACGGTGAGGCGGTGGGCGGTTGCCTCGGCGGCGGCCACCCGGGCAGGGTCGGGCGCCAGCCCGCAGCCGGTCAGCCAGTTGGCCAGCAGCTGGTGGCCGCCCTCGGTCAGCACCGACTCGGGGTGGAACTGGACGCCCTCGATCGGCAGCTCCCGGTGCCGCAGCGCCATGACGATGCCCGACGGGGTCCGGCCGGTGACCTCGAGCTCGGCGGGCACGCTGTCGGCCTCCACGGCCAGTGAGTGGTAGCGGGTGGCGGTGAACGGTGACGCCAGCCCGGCGAGGACGCCGACGCCGTCGTGCACCACCTGGCTGGTCTTCCCGTGCAGCAACTCAGGCGCGCGGCCGACGACGCCGCCGAACGCCTCGGCGATGGCCTGGTGGCCCAGGCACACCCCCAGGACGGGCAGCCCGGCCCCTGCGGCGGCGCGCACCATCGGCACGGTCACCCCGGCGTCGGTGGGCGTCCCGGGGCCCGGCGAGAGCAGCACACCGGCGACGTCGAGGTCGGCCAGCTCGGCGACCGTCACGGCGTCGTTGCGCCGGACGACGCTGGGCACGCCCAGCTGGCCGAGGTACTGCACGAGGTTGTAGACGAAGCTGTCGAAGTTGTCGACGACGAGCACCGGCCGCGGGGCGTCGAGGGTGGCCACGCATCAGGTGTACACGGCCCACCACGCCGCCGTCACCCGCCCCCCTGGCCGCTTCGTCAGTCGGTGGGGGCCGTGGTGGCGTACTGGAGCTCCAGGGGTCCCTCGTAGGCGGGCAGGTTGACCTGGCGCTGGTCGGACACCTGGTAGGTCAGGCCGAACTGGTCCACGGCGGCCTCGAGCAGCTGCACCTCGTAGGAGGCCGCCAGCCGCTGGCGCATCTGCGCTGCGTCCCCGATGGCGGTGACGACGAACGGCGGGGAGTAGGTGCGGCCCTGCAGCAGCAGCGTGTTGCCGACGCAGATCACGGCGCTGGTCGCGATCAGCCGCTGCCCCATGATGGCCACGCCGTCCGCCCCGGCGGCCCACATCGCGTTGACCACGCCCTGCACGTCGGACTGGTGGATGACCAGGTTGTCCGGGCTGGTGTTGCCGGGCTGGGCGCCGTTGGGCTCCGGCGGCGCGTCGTCCAGGGTGACCGACAGGCCCGGACCCTCCAGCGCGGTCAGGCCGGCGGAGGTCGTCCCCTGGGCGCCCTCGGCCTGCGCGGCCGCGACCTCGCTGTTGCGTGAGGCCGCCTGGTCGGTGAGGGCCTGCACCTGCTGCTGCAGCCGGGCGAGCTCCTCCTGCTGCCGGGCGACGTCGGCGTCCCGCTGCTGGATGAGCCCGGGGAGCTGCGAGCTCTCCCCCGCCCGCAGGTCGGTGCCGAGCGCCGTCCGGCTGGAGGTGGCGAAGAGGAGGCCGGCCACCAGGGCGACGACGGGGACCAGCGCCGTCCACAGCGAGAGCCGTCGCCACCGGGGTGACCGCGACATGCTCACCTCCTGGCCGGCGTCCGGCGGCGCCGGGCACCCGCCCCGCAGGATGACGCGCCCCGTGCACCGGACGGGTGTGCTCGCCAGGGCAGCTTAGGCTGGGATGAGTTCACGCCGGGGCGACAGGCCACCGGCCCAGCGAGGGAGTCCGTACGGTGCCCAAGTCGAAGGTGCGCAAGAAGTCGGTGTACACCCCGCCGGAGGGTGTGCTGCCCTCCCGCGCGGCCCGTGCCCGCGCCGTGGAGCCCAGCCCTCGCTGGTACGCGGTCCTCATGGTCACCCTGATGCTCATCGGCCTGCTGTGGATCGTCGTCTACTACGTCGCCGGTGACCGGATCGGGTTCATGGTGTCCCTCGGCGCCTGGAACTTCGCCATCGGGTTCGGCGCCATGGTCGCCGGGCTGGTCATGTCGATGCGCTGGCGCTGATCGACCGCTCCACCGCGCTGTCCACAGGCCCTCGTCCCGCTCCGGGACGGGGGCCTGTGCCGTCCCCCGGGTTGTCCACCGGCGCTGGGTCACCGGACGGACGCGCTGAGTGACCGCTCCGGGATGTCGACAAGCGGACAACGCGCAGGTCAGCGCCCTGTCAGGCGCCCCGGGCTGTGTACAGCGGGCGAGTCCGTCCACAGGTGGCCGGCTCGGCCGTCCCCATGGTTGTCCACGACATGTGGAGTGTGGACGACCCCCACGGGCACGCTGACCTGCGCAGATGCCGTCGATGTGACGGTTGGGACGGAAAGGGCACGGGGGTAACTACACCGCTGGAAGTCCGTCCCCAGTTGTGTACACACCTGTGGGTAAACGTGGACAACCAACTTCTTCAGAACCGTGTCCTGAGCTCTTACTACCCGTCGCCCAGGAACGCAAACGAGCAGCGTGACAGCCCGGTCCCGGGCGTGCAGCGGCGTGTTGTCGACAACCCGCCGACCGTGTCGCCCGGTCCGCCGGGCGCCCGGCCGGGGGACGACGGGGACGGTCCTGTGGACGGCGGCGGTGCGAGGCCGGTCCTGCCAAGCTGGGGACGTGCAGTGGGGGCCACGGACCGGTGAGGTCGTCGCGACCGCGGTCGCCGGGCTGGGGCTGGCCTTCGCCGTCCTCGTGGTCGACCCGGTCGGCCAGGTGCTGGTCGGCGGGGCCGCACTGCTGCTGCTCGGCCTGGCCGCCCAGGACGCCCTCCTCAGGCCGCGGGTGCGGACCGGCCCGGACGGGGTGACGGTGCGGGCGCTCGCCGGGCCCACGACGATCGCGTGGCCGCACGTGCGGGCCCGGGTGCGGGTGCAGCGGCGGTGGGGGATGCGGGCCCGCACGCTCGAGCTGGAGGACCGCTCGGACGACGCCGTGCTGGTGGTGCTGGGACGGCGCGAGCTGGGCACCGACCCGGAGACGGTGGCCGAGGTGCTGCAGGCCGGCGGAGCGGCCGGGTGAGATCCGGTCAGCCCACGCCGGCGTAGACCAGCACCAGCAGGACGACGACGAGTGCGGCGATGCCGGCGATCGCCAGCGGCGGGCGACGGCGGGCGGCGACCAGCACCGCCGCGGCAGCGGCTCCCCCGACGAGACCGCCCAGGTGCCCGATCAGCGAGACACCGGGCAGGAAGCTGATCACCAGGTTGATCCCCAGCAGGGTCAGGATGCCCCGGAGGTCCTGCTTCTGGTGCACCAGCACCACGCCCAAGGCGCCCATCAGGCCGTAGATGGCGGTGGAGGCACCCGCGACCTGACCGAAGGGGGCGCCCAGCAGCTGGATGGCCGCCGCCCCGCCGGCGATCGACACCAGGTAGACGGTCAGGTAGCGGCCCCGGCCGAGCAGGCGTTCCAGCTCGGAGCCGAACACCAGCAGGGACAGCATGTTCAGCCCCAGGTGCAGCACGCCGTAGTGCAGGAACGCCGCGGTGAACGGCCGCCACCAGTCGCCCATCTCCACGAACACCGGCACCTGGGCCAGGTCCTGGAAGAGCTCGGTGCGGTAGTTCTGCAGCGGGTCCTGCCCACCGGTGCCGGTGAGGACGGCGGTGAGCACGAACATCGCGACGTTGACGCCGATGAGGGTCAGCGTGACCGGGCCCCAGCGGCGTCCGGCGCGCTGCAGCCCACCGCCGCGGCGGGGCTGGCGCACCCCGGCGTTGCCCGCAGCTACGTCGTCCGGGCACTGGAACCCGACGGCGGCGGGGTTCATGCACTCCGGGCAGATCGGCCGACCGCAGCGCACGCATCGCACGCCGGTCGGGCGGTCGGGGTGGCGGTAGCACGTCGCCGGAGGCGCCGGCGACGGGTTGCCCGCGCCGGCGCCTCCGGTGTCGTCCGTGCCGTCGGGAGCGCTCAGCTGCGCTGCACCTCGACGGAGTTGATGACCACGTCCTCGACCGGCCGGTCACCGCGGGCGGTGGGGGTGGTGGCGATGGCGTCGACGACCTGGCGGCTGGCGTCGTCGGCCACCTCGCCGAAGATCGTGTGCTTGCGGTTCAGGTGCGGCGTGGGGCCGACGGTGATGAAGAACTGCGAGCCGTTGGTGCCCGGGCCGGCGTTCGCCATGGCCAGCAGGTAGGGCCGGTTGAACGCCAGGTCGGGGTGGAACTCGTCGCCGAACTGGTAGCCGGGGCCACCGATGCCCTGGCCGAGCGGGTCGCCGCCCTGGATCATGAAGCCCTCGATGACCCGGTGGAAGACCGTGCCGTCGTAGAGCTTGTCGGTGGTCTTGGCGCGGGTCCTCGGGTGCGTCCACTCCTTGGCGCCCTCGGCCAGGTCGGCGAAGTTCGCGACCGTCTTCGGGGCGTGGTCGGGGAACAGGTCGACGGTGATGTCGCCCCGGTTGGTGTGCAGGACGGCGCGCCGTGCGGGAGCAGTCTGTTCAGTCACGGGCACCACTCTCCCACTGCTGCGCAGCGGCGTGCCGAGGGGTCGGCCGGAGGGGTGGAGACGAGGGCCAGCGGTGGGGGAGCAGTTCGCGTGAGAGGACGCAGCGTCCCTCCGAGGGGTGCACGCCGCTCCGTGACGCTGTGGGGGGTTGCGGCGAACGGCGGCGGGAGCTGGCGGCGTCAGATGCGGCCGGTCTCGTGGGCCCACATGGCGACCTCGACGCGGTTTCGGGCGCCGAGTTTTCGCATGAGGCTGGCGAGGTGGGCTTTGACGGTGCTCGGGGTGATGTAGAGCTCGCTGGCGATCTCGTTGTTGGTGCGGCCCTGGGCTACAGGCACGAGGACTTCCTCCTCGCGGGCGGTGAGCGGTTCCATCGGCTGCCTCGGTGGTGAGGTCTGTGCGTGAGCGAACGCTGCGAGCAGTCGGACAGTCACGCTGGGTGCGATCAGTGCGTCTCCGTCGGCGGCGGCGTGGATGGCCTGGGTCAGCAGGGCGGGTCCGGCGTCCTTCAGCAGGAACCCGCGGGCGCCGGCTCTGAGCGCCCCGTGGACGTACTCGTCGAGGTCGAAGGTGGTGATGACCACGATCGGCAGGGGGTCGGTGACGTCGTGGCCGGCGAGGCGTCGGGTGGCTTCGATGCCGTCCATCAGCGGCATCCGGATGTCGAACAGGCCGACGTTGGGGCGCAGCTGGAGCGCCAGGCGGACTGCCTCGCGCCCGTCGGCGGCCGCGCCGACCACGTCGATGTCGGGTTGGGCGTCGAGCAGCATCGTCAGCCCGGTGCGCACGATGGGCTGGTCGTCGGCGATGAGGACCCTGATGCTCATCGTGGCGTGCCGGTTCGGGGCAGGACCGCCTCCACCCGCCAGCCCCGCTCGGCGGCGGGGCCTGCGTGGAAGGTGCCGCCGAGCAGTGAAGCGCGTTCCCGCATGCCCACCAGTCCGTAGCCCGCTGGGGCGCGGCCGCCAGCGGCGGAGCCGTCGTCGTCGATGGTGAGTCGTACCCGGTCGGCGTCGCCTGTGACGGCGACGGTGACCTGGGTCGCGTGGCGGGCGTGCCGTCGAGCGTTGGTGATGGACTCCTGGGCCAGGCGGTAGATCGCGGCCCCGACCGCCGGGCTGAGGTCGTCGAACTCGCCGGAGAGCGTCACCTCGACGCAGGGACGCGTCTGGCCATCGGTGGCGAGCTGCTCGACCTCGGCCACGCCGGGCTGCGGCGCGAACTCGGTGTCCTGTGTGGCGCGGAGCACGCCGACGATGGCGCGCAGCTCGGTGAGGGTGCGGGTCGCTGCGTCCTCGATGATGGCCAGGGCCTCGATGGCACGCTCGGGGTGGGAGGCCGCGATGGCACGTCCTGCTTGGGCCTGGATGGCGATGCCCGACACGTGGTGGGCGACGGTGTCGTGCAGCTCGCGCGCCAGCTGCTCGCGTTCGCGGGCCTTGGCCTGGTCGATGTCGCGGATGCGGAACTTCGTGCGATAGCGGATCGCGGCGCCGAGCGCGGCGGCGAACAGGAAGAACCCGTAACCTCCGACCGTCTCCACCGAGCTCATGGGGTCGGCGACGCGGGTGATGGGCTGCCAGAGCAGGATGACGCCGAGGCCGATTGCGGCTTCCCGACCGGAGCCCCACCGGAACAGGGCGTAGGCCAGGATCAGCGCCGCGGCGGTGCTGTTCAGCGGGGCGCCTTGCGACCCGGTGAGGATCCTGACGATGTCGACGATCGTCAACGTGCCGAAGGAGATCGCAACCGCGACGAGCGGGTGCGTGCGTCGCCACAGCAGCGGCCCGATGACCGCGAGCGCATAGAGCAGCAGCACCGGGCGCGGCGCCAGGTCCTGGCGAAGCACCGCTTCCACCACGGACCAGCCGACCAGTGCTGCGACCAAGGCCCAGTCCCGCGGCCCCCGGCCCGGGGCATTCGTGGGTCGAGGCTCGGCCCACAGCGCGTGGAGTGCGTTGGTGGCCATCTGATCAGCCTAGGCAGCCCCCGTGATCGGGGTATCGGCCGAAAGTACAAGAGCTCGGCTGTGCCAACGGCCAGGTCGGATCAGGCTCCGGGGCTGATGTGCCCGCCGCCGCCATTCGTGAAGGTGGGAGCACCCACCCGATCAAGGCAAGGAGCACTGTGATGAGAACGCCTCGATCCCACACCGCGCTGGAAGATCTGCGCATGCCCGTGCAGGCCGAACTCGCAGCAGCATGGACCAGCTGCATGTTCCTGTACATCTACGTCGACTACTTCCATCTGTACAAGCCCGGCGTCGTCGACGACATCCTGGCCGGCACCGTCTTCACGTTCGACATCAGCCCGACGATCCTGACCGTGATGCTCGCGTCCGTGGCGATCCCGGCCCTGATGGTGATGCTCTCCATGACGCTGCCCGCCCGGGTGAACCGCGCCACGAACCTCGTCGTTGCATCGCTGTACATCCCCTACTCGATGTACAACGCGGCAGGGGAGTCCTGGGACTGGGCCTTCTTCTACGGCCTCTCCATCGGACTCGAGGTGCTGCTCCTGGCCTTCATCCTGCGCTCCGCCTGGACCTGGCCCCGCCGCACCGCATCACCGGCGACCCTGGCAGCCAGCCTCGACAGCGAGCCACTCCGCACGCCGCAGCAGGCCTGACCGTGCCCGCCCCGGGGCTCGACCGTCCTTCGCTCGCGCCACCCGCGGGCACGGTCACCTGCCTCGACGTCCGCTGCTGAGAACTCCGTCCCACCCCATCCCCCAGAACGGTCCCGGTCGTGATCGAGGCACGCGAGCTCACCAGGCGCTACTGCGACACCACCGCCGTGCACTCCCTCAGCGTCACGATCGCGCCCGGGACCGTCACCGGGTTCCTCGGCCCGAACGGCGCTGGCAGGTCCACGACCATGCGCATGATCATGGGACTGGACCGGCCGACGTCGGGCACCGTCACCGTCGACGGCAAGCCCCACCGGCAGCACCGTGCCCCGCTACGGGAGGTCGGCGCCCTGCTGGAGGCACGTGCCGTGCACCCCGGCCGCAGCGCCCGCTCGCACGTGCGCTCCATGGCCGCCACCCACTACGACTTCGGAGGGCCCGACCGAGCCCCCGACGGAGGTGGATCCGGAGGTCAGGCTGGTGGAGACGAGGGGAATCGAACCCCTAACCCCCGCCTTGCAAAACCGATCGAGGGGTGGTTTGGCGCAATGGGCTGTGACTGAAACCGGGACTTGACCAGCACTTCCGCCGATGGCCGCTGTCGAGAGTCGTTGCCCAATTCTGGCCGTTCTGCGGACCATCTGCGGACTCTGTGCGGACTGCGGGTCGCCGCAGCAGCCGCCTCGCATGAAGCGCTCTGGGAAAGCACCCGCCCCACCCCCGCGAGCCTGCCCAACTGCGCCGGCCGCCGGAAGGGCGCTGCGCGTCCCTGCGGGATGGGCCTACGGCCCACCCTTCCCCGGCGCTGCGCAGTCGGAGGAGAGCTGGTTATGGGAAAGCGGGCTGGACGCTCGGCTGACTGCCCGCGTCCTGCCTCGACGCGGTGGACCCGGCCTCACCGTCCAACTGTCGGCGGTGGCGAATTTTCGAACCAGAAACGGTACAGAGCTGGTCGATCCCCTCGGACTCGGCGAGCACGGTGCGCCACTGGGGGTTCTGCGCTTCGCTCCCATCTCCATGCACCACTGCACCACTGCACCCCGACTCGAGCGTCTGTCGCGGCGTAGCGAAGTCCGCTCGGGCGGACGGTGTAGAGGTGGAGACGCGGGAAGGTGGCGAGGGCGCGTGCGGCGTAACAGGTTCGAGGGGGCCGTTGCCGAGGCGTGGGACCTGCCGTCTCGAAGCCTCGTTGCTCCAGGTGGCTGAGAGATGGGGGTCTACGTCCGCCGCCGACAGGGGAAATGCGTTTGGGCTACGCACCGAGTTCCCTTGCCGGAAACGGCGCCCGGCGCGGCCGCCCGAGGAGTCGCGGCGGCTATCCGCCGATCACCGACGACACGATGTCCTGCGCTTCCTTCTGGATCATCTTCAGGTGCTCTGGACCGAAAAAGCTTTCTGCGTAGATCTTGTAGACGTCTTCGGTGCCGGATGGCCGCGCGGCGAACCAGCCCGACTGGGTGGTCACCTTGAGCCCGCCGAGGGAGGCTCCATTTCCCGGCGCGCTGGTCATCCTTGCGGTGATCGGCTCCCCCGCGAGCTCGGTCGCGGTTACCTGCTCCGGTGACAACTTCCCGAGGACCGCTTTCTGCGCTCGGTCTGCCGGCGCGTCGATGCGTGCGTACGCCGGCTCGCCGAAACGGTCGGTGAGCCGGCGGTACAGCTCACCGGGCGAGCTGCCCGTAACTGCGGTGATCTCGGCGGCCAGGAGGCACAGCAGCAGCCCGTCCTTGTCCGTTGTCCATGTCCTGCCGTCCCTGCGCAGGAACGACGCGCCCGCCGACTCCTCGCCGCCGAAGGCGACCGACCCGTCGAGGAGACCTGGCACGAACCACTTGAAGCCCACGGGGACCTCCAGCAGTGCGCGCGACAGCGCGGCGGCCACGCGATCGATCATGGACGAGCTCACGAGCGTCTTGCCGACAGCAGCGGCTGGCGGCCAACCCTCCCGATGCCCGAACAGGTACTCGATCGCGACGCTGAGGTAGGCGTTGGGGGCGAGCAGTCCGGATTCGGGGGTCACGATGCCGTGCCGGTCCGCGTCGGCGTCGTTGCCGGTCGACACCTGGAACTCGGTCCGGCGCTCGATAAGCGACGCCATGGCGTAGGGCGAACTGCAGTCCATGCGGATTTTGCCGTCCCAGTCCAGGGTCATGAAACGCCACGTCGGATCGACGAGCGGGTTGACCACCGTCAGGTCCAGGCGGTGCCGGTTCGCGATCTCCCCCCAGTAGTGCACGCTCGCGCCACCGAGCGGGTCAGCGCCGATACGCACGCCGGCCTGACGCACGGCGTCGAGGTCGAGGACCGAGGGCAGGTCGTCGACGTAGCCGGCGAGGAAGTCGTACGTGCCGGTCGTCTCAGCCGCACGCGCCCTGGTCAGTGGCACCCGGCGCACGCCCCGCAGACCTTCGCGGAGGTGCTGGTTGGCGGCGTCTTGAACGGCGGACGTGATGTCGCTCCCCGCCGGTCCGCCGTCCGGCGGGTTGTACTTGAACCCGCCGTCGGCCGGTGGATTGTGCGACGGCGTGATGACGATGCCGTCGGCCAGCCCGCCGGCCCGCTCCCGGTTGTAGGTGAGCACGGCGTGCGACAGCGCCGGGGTCGGCGTGTAGGCGTCGCGGCTGTCGACGAGGACGTAAACTCCGTTGCCGGCCAGCACCTCCAATGCGCTTGCCCATGCCGGTTCGGAGAGCGCATGGGTGTCCTTGGCGAGGAAGAGCGGGCCGTCCGTACCCGCTGCTCGCCGGAAGTCGCAGATCGCCTGGGTGGTCGCAGCGATGTGGTCGTCGTTGAAGGCTGCATGCAGGGACGAGCCGCGGTGCCCCGAGGTCCCAAAGCTCACCCGCTGCCCGGGGTCGCCTGGATCAGGATGCTCGGTGTAATACGCCGTCACCAGTCGCGCGACGTCGACTAGATCATCCGGCCCGGCCTGAAGGCCCGCCCGCTCGGAGACTGCCATTCCGGACCTCCTGGGATGCGATCGGTCACCGGTGTCGCGCGAGGTCTGCCGACGCTCGAGGGCTGGTGGCTCACGTCGGCGGAGGCTCAGGGCACGACCTGTTGGCCTTTGCCTATGACGACGATCCCGTTCTCCGACACCGTGTACAGCTCCCGGTCCCGGGCCAGGTCGACCCCGACCTTCGCGCCCTCGTGTATCACGACGTTCTTGTCCAGGATCGCGTTGCGCACGATGGCGTTCCGCCCGACCTGAACACCGTGCATGAGCACCGAGGAGTCGACCTGGGCCCAGGAGTGCACGTGCGCTCCCGGGGACAGGACGGACCGGCTCACGGTGGAGCCCGACACGACGGAGCCAGGCGCCAGCAGGCACTCCATCGCACTGCCGACGCGGCCATGCGAGCCGTGCACAGTGCGTGCCGGAGGAAAGGTCTGGGGGTCGGTGAAGATCGGCCACTCCGGGTTGGCGAGGCTGAATTCGGGGTTGACGGAGATCAGGTCCATGTGGGCGTCGTAGTAGCTGTCCAGCGTCCCGACGTCGCGCCAGTACCCGCGCTCGCTTTCGCGCTGCCCGGGGACGTCGTTGTCGCGGAAGTCGTACACGGCCGCCTCGCCGCGCTCGACCAGCATGGGGACGATGCTCCCGCCCATGTCGTGCTTGCTGTCGGGGTCCTGAGCATCCTGGGTTACCGCGTCCACGAGGACGCTGGTGGTGAACACGTAGTTGCCCATCGAGGCGAAGACCTCGTGCGGCGCGTCCGGCAGACCGTGTGCGTCGGCCGGCTTCTCCCGGAACGCCGAGATGCGGCGGCCGTCCGCGTCGACCTCGATGACCCCGAACTGGTCGGCCATGGCCAGCGGCTGGCGGATGGCCGCCACCGTCACCCCCGCGCCGGACTCGATGTGCTGGTCCAGCATCTGCTGCGGGTCCATCCGGTAGATGTTGTCCGCCCCGAACACGACGACGTACTTAGGCTGCTCGTCGTTGATCAGGTTCATGCTCTGGTGGATGGCGTCGGCGGACCCGGCGAACCACTGAGGGCCGAGCCGCTGTTGTGCGGGTACCGGCGCCACATAGCCGCCCAGCAGCGTCGACAGCCGCCACGTCTTGCTGATGTGCCGGTCCAGAGAGTGGCTCTTGTACTGGGTCAGTACCACCAGCTTGCGGTAGCCGCCGTTGACCAGGTTGGACAGGACGAAGTCGATCATTCGGTACATGCCGCCGAACGGCACCGCCGGCTTGGCCCGGTCGGCAGTCAACGGCATCAGCCGCTTGCCCTCGCCACCGGCCAGCACCATCGCGAGCACCTCAGTCGCCACACGGCGGAACGTAGCCCTCCTACTATCGCCCGACCAGGGGCAATCAGGGCCGTGTGGCCCTAGGGTCGGCGCGTGACGCAGGACACACCGGCCGACGCCGGTTCCCAGACCACCGGTACCGGCCTGCGGGTCGACCTGCTGACCCGCGAGTACCCGCCGGAGGTGTACGGCGGTGCCGGGGTGCACGTGGAGTACCTAGCTCGTGAGCTCCGTCCACACGTAGACGTACGGGTGCACTGCTTCGGCGGTCCGCGGGGCGAGGCAGGGGTCACCTCGTACGCCGATCCACCCGGGCTCGACGGTGCCAACCCCGCACTGCGCACCCTGGGCGTGGACCTCGAGATGGCGGCGGGCTGCGCGGGCACCGACGTGGTTCACAGCCATACCTGGTACGCGAACCTGGCCGGTCACGTGGCCAAGCTGCTGCACGGCGTCCCGCACGTCGTCTCCACGCACAGCCTCGAACCCCTACGACCCTGGAAGGCCGAGCAGCTCGGCGGTGGCTACGCACTGTCGTCCTGGGCGGAACGAACCGCACTGGAGGCCGCCGACGCCGTGATCGCGGTGTCGGCCGGGATGCGCCGCGACGTCCTGGCGGCCTACCCGGGAGTCGACCCAGACCGCGTCACGGTGGTGCACAACGGCATCGACACGGCGGAGTACGCACCCGACCCGGACATCGACGTCCTGACCCGCCTGAGTATCGACCCCGACCGACCCAGCGTGGTGTTCGTCGGCCGGATCACCCGCCAGAAGGGGCTCCCCTACCTGCTGCGGGCCGCAAGGGACCTGCCGGCGGACGCGCAGCTCGTCCTGCTCGCCGGCGCGCCCGACACCCCGGAGATCAGCGCCGAGGTGACGGCCTTGGTCGAGGAACTGCGCGGCATCCGGAACGGGGTGGTGTGGGTCGCCGACATGCTGCCCAAGCCCGACGTCATCCAGGTCCTCAGCCACACGACCGTCTTCGTCTGCCCGTCGATCTACGAGCCAATGGGCATCGTCAACCTCGAGGCCATGGCCTGCCGGGCCGCCGTCGTCGCCACGGCGACCGGTGGCATTCCCGAGGTCGTAGCCGACGGCGAGACGGGCCTGCTCGTGCCCATCGAGCAGGCGCCGGATGGCAGCGGCACACCCTCGGACCCGGACCGGTTCACCAGCGACCTCGCCGCGGCGATCACGCAGCTACTCGAGGACCCCTCCCGCGCGGCGGCGATGGGAGAAGCCGGGCGACGCCGGGCGGTCGACCACTTCTCGTGGACGACGATCGCCGAGCGAACGGTCGAGCTGTACCGGTCCCTGCGGGCCGGCTGACCCACCGACCAGCCGGAGGACAAAGGCGGCGCGGTCAGCCCGGACCGATGCCGGTCGACTGCCGTGCTGGCGGCCGAGCACCGCGCGCCGCCTCCACCTCCGCCCAGGTCGGCGGATCGGCCCCCGGACGCGAGCAGGTGATCGACGCGATGAGGCTGGCCTCATCCAGGATACTGATCAAGCTCGACTCGTCGATCCTCGCCAGCGCCTCCTTGCGAGCACCACCGATGAGATCCGCACGTCGCAGCCCGTCCAGGAGTCCAGCGCTGAAGGAATCACCCGCCCCCACGGTATCGACCAGGTCGATCCGGGTGGCCGGTCGGGTGAGCTCCAGGTGGGCCGTGACCGCGAAAACGCCCGCACCGCCCCGGGTGACGACGACCAAGGGCGCACCGAGCGCCAGCCAGTCCCTCGCCACGTCCTCGTCCGGGCGGTCGGGATACAGCCAGTGCAGGTCCTCGTCGCTGACCTTGACCACGTCCGACAGAGCCACGAGGTGCTCGATCCCCGGCCTCGCCTCCTCCGGAGATCCCAGGAGGGCAGGGCGCACGTTGGGGTCGTAGGAGATCGTCACCCTCCCCCGCTCGCGCTCACGCTCCAGGAGATCCGTCACCTGGCCTGCGCCGGGCGCCAGTACGGTCGCCAAAGAGCCCGTGTGGACGCACCGGGTCTCGACCGGGAGCGGGGCCAGGTCACCGATGTCCCACTCGATGCGGAAGTCGTAGGCGGCGACCCCGGCGGCCAGGCTGGCCACGGCCAGGCTCGTCTTCGCGCCGTCGTCGCGCCCGCCGTCGACCCGGACACCACTCGCCGTCAGGTGCGCGGCGACCATCTCCCCGAAGGCGTCCCGCCCGAGGCGCGTCATCAGGGCGACCTGATCCCCCAGGCGGGCGAGCCCCAGGGCGACGTTGGCTGGACTCCCGCCGGGGTGCGCAACCAGCGTTCGGCTGCCCCGTTGCCCGACTAGGTCGACGAGGGCTTCCCCGATCACCACGAACATCCGCCTGCTCCTGTCGACGAGAACGTGTGCCTGACCGGAGGCCGGCGGGCGAGGGAGGCCAGCCCGGTCAGTGCGCGGCGCCCTCGGTCACGAGAGGGCCACCGTGCCGAGAGGACCGGAGGTCGAACAGCGCGTACGCCGCCACGACCGCGAGGCAGATGGCGGGGACCAGGAAACCGACGTTCGTGTCTGCATGATCCATGACCAGGCCCATGACCGGGGTCACGAGCGCGCCTCCCAGGATGGCCATGACCAGACCCGCGGCACCAAACTTGGTGTCCGGGCCCAGTCCCTGCAGCGCCACGCCGTAGATCGTCGGGAACATCAGCGACAGGCTCAGCGAGATGCCGACGACGGCGAGCAGGCCGAGCATGTTCGGCGAGAACACGGCCACCAGGCAGAGCACGACCCCGAGCCCCGCCATGGCGAGGAGCAGCCTCGTCGGCCGGATGATCCCCAGCAGGTACGTCATGACGAAGCGTGAGACGAGGAAGAGGATCAGGCTGGCTTGCAGGAACCACCCTGAGTTGTCGGTGGAGATGCCCGCGACGTCCTGGGCGTACTGGATGGTGAACGACCACGCGCAGACCTGGGCACCGACATTGGCGAACTGTGCGACCACCCCGAAGCGGTAGTGGCGGTTGTGCCACAGGCGGCTCAACGCCCCGCCCGACGACTGCTCCAGCCCGAAGTGGGCGTGCTCGTCGGGCGTGGAGATCTTCCGGAAGGCGATGAGCAGCCAGATGAGCGCTAGCGCGCAGGCGATCCCGACGTAGGGCCCGAGCACCAGGGACAGGTCCTGTTCCTGGGCACGTTCGAGCTGTTGCGCCGTCATGGAGGCCTTCTCCGCCTCCGACGTGATGTTGGGCAAGATGAGCACGGCCCCCAGCAGGACGCCGATGTTCGCACCCACCGGGTTGAACGCCTGGGCGAGGTTCAGCCGCTGCGTCGCGCTGATCTCCGGGCCCATCGCGATCACGAACGGGTTGGCCGAGGTCTCCAGGATGGACAACCCCGCAGCGAGCACGAACAGCGCGACGAGGAAAAACCCGTAGGCGAGCAGCTTGCTCGCTGGGATGAAGAGCAACCCGCCGACCGTGGCCAGCCCCAGTCCGGTCAGCACACCGGTCTTGTAGCCGAACCGCCGGTTGATGAGGGCGGCGGGGATGGCCAGTGCGAAGTACGCGCCGTAGTAGGCGAACTGCACCAACGCGGACTGGAAGTTCGACATCGTGAAGATGTGCCGGAACACGCCCACGAGGACGTCCGTGAGGTTCGCCGCGGAACCCCAGGCAGCGAAGCAGGCAACAAGCAGGACGAACGGAACGGCGAAGCCCGGATAGACCAGCCCCGCCTTGGCCGGGCCTCCGACGTTCGGCTGCTGCTGGACTTCGGACGGTCGGGCCATAGAGTCCACCCCTCACCGACGTGGGTCAAAGAGTCTTTGTGACCGGTGTCACAGCCCGCGAAGGGAGACTAGCGGGCAGTCCCACCACATTCCACCCGCCCCCAGCGCCCGTCTGCAGCCGCGGAGCCGCTACCTCTCGTCCATCAGGCGCAGGTCCGACGGTTCGCGGAGCAGGTCCTCGAGAATGCGGTTGCCCTCGGTGTTGTAGGGCTGGCGCATGTGCTCGTCCCAGGCGGCACGGGAACGGAACATCTCCAGCATCACCCAGTTGTCCGGGTCGTCCTGCGGCTGCACGAGGTGCATGAAAACGCAGCCGGGCTCCCTGAGGGTCTGCCGGCGCATGGACTGCAGTTGCTCCTCGGCCTCGGCACGCTTGTCCTCCCGGGGCTTGATGGTGACGACGAGGAACAGCGCGCGGTCCTGTTCAGTCATGGGCGCGTTCCTACACCCGGGCCGAGCCCTGTGGCAGGGTGCGAGGCGTGGTCGGGACCGGGGCGGCTCGAGGTCGTCCAGCCCGGGCTGCACCCGTTCTCCCGGCCCGCGATGAGCGGTACGGTTTCGCCGTTGGATCCCCTGGCGCCGACCCAGGCGCACCAGGTGGCCCGGTTCGTCCGGAGGAGACCATGTCCCGCTACCTGGTCGTGGCGAACCAGTCGCTCGACAGCGACGAGCTCATGGAGCTCATCCGTGAGCGCGTGGCCGCAGGGCCCGCCGAGTTTTGGCTCGTGGTGCCGGCGACGCCGGTGAAGGACCTCGCGTCCAACGCCATGCCAATCCCGATGCCCGTCATGGGTGGCACCCCGACCTTGCCTGCTCCGCCGAGTGAGGCGCGGAGGATGGCCCAGGCCAAGCTGGACGCCGCCGTACAAAAGCTGACCGCCGCGGAGGTACGCGCGAGCGGCACGGTGGGTGACCCCGATCCCCTGCGGGCGGTCGAGGAGGCCACGGCCGCCGGCGAGTTCGACGAGATCATCGTGTCGACGCTCCCGGCCCGATTGTCCCGCTGGCTGCACCAGGACCTGCCCGCTCGGCTGGAGCAGAAGTTCCACCTGCCGGTCACCCACGTGCCCGCCAGGGACATGTGAGCCCTCGCGGACCACCCGCCTGGTCACCACCGGCCGCATCTGCCTTCCACTCTCGGGCGTGCGCGACGTCACGCGGACGACTGGAACAGTGCACGGGCCTTCATAGCTATCCGTGGTGTCACTGATGGAACACACGGAGAAGAGGTGCCAGCACCATGTCTCGTTTGACCACCCACCTCGTCGAGGTCGCCCGCCGGAACCTCAATGCCTACCTGCCGTCCAGTCCCCTCACCGGGCTCGGACAGGCCGGCGAACTGGCCGCGCAGCACCCGGCCTTCGCCACCGGCCTTGACGCCAAGGCGCGCATCAGCGCGTGACTCACCGGCCCGCCAGCCGGGCCGAGAATTCCCCTCGCAGCTCTCCTCGACGACGCCGTCGCGGAGAGCTGTTCCCGTTCCAGCGCACGCTCCCCCGGCTCCCTCTCCGTGATCCGCGTACCGCGCGCGTGGCTCATGACAGATGCAGTCGGATCCGGTGGGCTGTGCACCAAGTCGCCCCTTGGACACACCATCGCCCCGGGCCTCTGCCACGGCCACGTCAAAGTCGGTAGTCGACTGGCTGACCTGCCGCTGCCTCGGTGATCATGCTGCGCGAGGGCGTTGCTAATTGCGGTCGGGTTCCAGGCGGCGTCTCGTTGAGCGGCGGCGATGTTGGTGTGCCTGGCCAGGCGGAAATGCCCGCAGAGACCGCCCGCCTACGTCAGCCCACCGGGCCACGCAACGGGCCGAACAAGATTCCGGTCCAACACAGGCCCGTGAACAAGTTGACCTGCACCGGCGCGTCAGCGCCCCGGGCACAAGCCCGGCATGTCCGCCCTGGTCAGGCACTCAGAAGCGCGGGGTGACAGCGGCAGCGCGCCCAAGCCGATGCCGCCCGGTGACCACGGGCGCACTCGTACCCGCCGCCGGCCCAAAACGGAGCCGGCGCTTCGCGGGTGCGGCGTCTGAAGTCATCTCCTCCCCCGATATGACCGATGGGCGTCCGGAGGCCGTCTACCAGGACACAGACCCACGCGCTCACAGCCGCAATCAAGGGCACCCGAGAACCCCGCGCCATACACCTCAACCGGCTCACCTGCACTTATTCGAAACGGCGTTGCCGGACGACCACAGCATTCTCATCCCCGAGGCCAGCGATCCAAGGTCGCGAGCCGATACACCTCATGCGCCCCGGGCAAGCGGGGTGGTCTCTTGGCATGGTGAGTGCCACCGGGACTGCACAATCGGCCTGACCAGCAGCCGGCATTGTTTCCGCGGGACTGACAATCAGAGCGACGGCCGATGACCGACCTCCGCAGCGTCGGGCTCGCGAGTCCCCCCGTAAGCGCCTGCGTCAGGTCCGACACCTCCTCCAGGCTCTACCAGGGCTTTCAAGATCACGAGACATCGCACCTCCCGCATGCCGGACAAGTCGATCCGTAACAGTCGACAAGTTTCAAGACTCGGTGAACACGGCTTCTGTGATCCGCAACGACCGTCCCTTGTTGACTGCCGGCAAACCCTTCACTCCAGACGGCACGCATGCTACCAATGTAGGTAGTTCGGGCCCCGCTTTGCGGGGCCCGTTGCGATTGCAGGGGTGACGTGTTGGTCATTGTCGGGCGGTGTTGGTAATTGCATGGCGGAATGAAGGTGTACGCCGGTGCGGCGGCCGTTGCCCGCCGATATGTGGAGGCTGGTCGCGGCCGGGCCGATGACTACTACTTGGCCGAGGACACTGGTATCGCGCGCCGCTTCGCGGCCGCCGCTGGTCGGGTGGAGGAACTGCCTCCGCTGTCCGGTGATGGCTACGAGGCGTGGGTAGCCGGCCTGGACCCCGAGACCGCGGTGTCGCGGGGGCGACTGCGGGACGACGAGCGGGCCGTGCGGTTCGTCGAGGTTGTGGTCAACGGCCCGAAGTCCTGGTCGCTGGCTGCGGCGCTCCACCCAGAGATTGCCGAGGCCTACGACGCCGCGCAGGACCGTGCCGCCGGTCAGGTCATCGGCTGGCTGTCCGGGCATGCGACGACCCGGGTGGGCCCCCGGGGCGGCCAGGTGCAGGTGCTGGTCGAAACACTGGAGGCGGTGACGGTGCGGCACTACACCTCCCGGGGCGGCGATCCGCACCGGCATCTGCACTTACAGATCAATGCCCGGGTGCTGGCCGCCGAGAAGTGGCGCGGTCTGCACACCGTCGGTGTCCGGGACTCCCTTGCCGCGGTCAACGGGATCGGTCATGCCGCGGTCGTCACCGACCCAGACTTTCGGGCTGCTCTGGCCGCCCACGGCTACACCGTGGACGCGACTGGAGAGATACCGGAGCTGGCCGGCTACGTCGGTCCCTTCAGCGCCCGGGCGGCGCAAATCGGGCGCCATCGGGACCGCTACGAACGGGAGTGGACGCAGGCGCACCCGGGTCAGCACCCGGGACCGGCACTGCGGCGGGCCTGGGACGCGCGAGCTTGGGCCGACGGCCGCCCGGACAAGGTCACCCCGCAACCGGGCGAGGACATCACGGCCGGGTGGCTGGCCGAACTCGCCGCCCTCGGCCACCGCGACCCCGACGGCCCGGTCGAGCTGCGGGCCGCCCCGGTCGGGGCGCTCGACCGCGACGCCGTGCCGAGCGCATCCTCATCCGGCTGGCCGCGGTCCGCTCCGCCTGGAACGCAGCCGACCTCCGCGGCGAGGCCGAGCGGCTGATCGCCGCCGACGGCATCGTGGCCGAGGCCGCAGTCCGCACGGAGTTGGCCGAAGACCTCACCGCCCGCGCCCTGGCGCGCTGCGTCCCGCTGCTGCAGGGCGACGGGGTGCCCGAGCACATCCGGTTCTGGACCTCGCGGGCGGTGTTGGGCGTCGAGGCGGACCTGATCAGCCGGTTCGCCGCCCGCTGCGGCCAGCCGCGCCACGAGGCCGCGCAGCTGGAGCCGCTGCCCAGGGGCGTGCTCCGGGGGCTGGATTCCCGTCAGGCCTCGATGGTCGCGGTCCTGGCCGGCGACCGGCGGCTGGTGGTGGTCCAGGGCGCGGCCGGCGCGGGCAAGACGGTCACGCTGGCCGCCACCCGCCACCTGCTCGAGCGGCAGGGGCGGCGACTGGTGGTGGTCACCCCGACGCTGAAGGCGGCCAAGGTCGCGCGTGCGGAGGTCGGTGCGGCAGCCGGGTCGGCGGCGTCTCTGGCCTTCGCCTACGGCTGGCGCTGGGATGAGCACAGCCACTGGACCCGACTCGCCGTCGGCGACCAGGATTTGATCAGCGGCCGGGCCTACACCGGGCCGGATGAGAGGAACCGGCTGCGGCCCGGGGATCTGCTGGTGATCGACGAGGCCGGCATGCTCGATCAGGACACCGCGCGCGCGCTGCTCACCGTCGCCGACGAGTGCCAGGCGCGCCTGGCCCTTCTCGGCGACAGCCACCAACTCGCCGCCGTCGGCCGCGGCGGCGTCCTCGACCTCGCCGCCGGCGCTGCCGACCCGGGCGCCTGCCTGACCCTGGAGTCGGTGCACCGCTTCACCCGCACGGACTCCACCGCCCGGACCGTTCCGGACCGGGAGTACGCCGCGCTGACCCTGGCGATGCGGCGGGGTGACAACCCGGGCGCGGTCTTCGATGCCCTGCACGCCGGCGGCCGGATCCGCCTGCACCCCGACCCCGGGGCGCTGCAGGACGCGCTGGCCGCGACCGTCGCCGACGCCGGCCGGGTAGCCGACATCGCCGTGGTGGCGGACACTCGCGAGCAGGTCGGCGAGCTCAACGCAGCGATCCGGAGCCGGCTGGTCGCCGACGGCCGGGTCGACGACACGACCGTCGTGATCACGCGGGCGGGGCAGCGGATCGGCGCCGGCGATCGGATTACCACCCGCCGCAACGATCGCGGCCTGGACGTGGCCAACCGGGACACCTGGACCGTCACCGCGGTGGGCCGGCGCGGTAGCGTGCTGGTCACCCCCACATCGCCGCCCGTTGGCATGCCGGGCGGCGATGTCACCCCCACCGGTGCGGACGTCCGCGTGCTGCCCGCCGGCTACGTCGCCGAGCAGGTGGAGCTGGCCTACGCCAGCACCGTGTACGGGGTGCAGGGAGAGACCGTCAGCGCGGCCCACGTGGTGATCGGGGATCGGACCGGTGCCGCCGCGGCCTACGTCGGCATGACCCGCGGCAGGGCGGGCAACACCGCTCACCTCATCGCAGCCGAGTTGGCCGAGGCCCGGGAGCAGTGGATCACCGTCTTCGGCCGCAACCGGGCCGACCTCGGCCCCGGCCACGCTGCCGAGCTCGCCGCTCGAGAAGCCGCCCGCTACGCCCGTTCGCAACCGCTCGACCGCCCCGCACCGACGCCTGGGTGGCCGGCTGCCCCGGCATCGGGCGTTCCCCGGCCCGAGGCGGAGCGTCGGAGACCGTCCAGCACCCGCGGTGGCACCACCCCGGGCATTCGGCGATGATCGCGGGCCGGCGCCCGTGACGGCGGACGACGGACGCGGGGAACGACTGGAGGTTCCCTGCAGCGTGCGGTGGTCGGCTGTCAGCGTCAGCTCCGGATCGGCGCCTGCTCCCGTGACGGAGCACAGCTCACCCGACCAGACCGGAGTCCTCCATGTCCGACCATCCCGCCAGCCACGAACCCGAACTGCTCACCCTTACCGAGGCCGCCGAGCTCCTCCGCGCCCCGGTCGCCACCCTCCGATACTGGCGCCACCTGGGCACCGGCCCGCGCAGCTTCCGCCTCGGCCGCCGCGTCCTCTACCGCTCCAACGACCTGCGCAGCTGGATCGACGCCCAGCACGACGGAGCGGCCGCCGGTGCGGACCGCCGGCCGTGAGCGGGCCCGCGTTCACATCCGTCCACAGATGCGTCGGGATCCGCTGACAGAACCGCATATGGGCGGCACGGTGGCATACGGGGCGCTGCCGTCGCCGGCCCGGCAATGACGAGGAGGTGGTCGGTGGTGGCGTCGATCGCGCGCAGACCTGACGGTACGTACCGGCCGCGGTACCGGGACGAGCAGGGCAAGGAGCACGCTCGCCACTTCAAGCGGAAAGTCGATGCCCAGCGGTGGCTCGACGAGGTGACCGCGGCCGTGCAGACCGGCACCTACGTCGACCCGAAGCGGGCCCGGCTGACCGTGGGCGAGTTGGCCCCCATCTGGCTGGCGGGGAAGATCAACCTCAAGCCCACCTCTCGCGCCCGCTACGCCGACGTCTTAAGGACGCACGTCATGCCGCGCTGGGGGGAGGTGCCGCTGATCCGGGTGACCTTCGGCGACGTCCAGGCCTGGCTGTCCGAGCTTTCCGCCGCGGGTCTGGCCGGCGCCTCGGTCCGTAAGGCGCAGGGCGTCCTGTCCGGCATCCTGGGGCTCGCCGTCCGGGACCGGCGGCTGGCGGTCAACCCCGCGCTGGGGGTGGCTCTGCCCCCGCTGGGGCAGCAGCGCCGGCGGTATCTCACCGCGGAGCAGCTCGAGGCCCTCGCCGACGCCGCCGGTCCCGGCCGGGTCGCGGTCTTGGTGCTCGGCTACTGCGGACTGCGCTGGTCGGAGCTGGCCGCGCTGCGGGTGCGGAACTTCGACCTGCTGCGCCGACGGGTCCTGATTGAGGAGGCGGTCACCGAGGTCGACGGCAGGACGCTCGCTTGGGGTACCCCGAAGACCCATGCGCGCCGCTCGGTTCCCCTGCCGCGGTTCCTCGTCGAGGAGCTCGCCCGCACGGTGGTGATCCGGTCCTCGGGCGAGTTGGCTTTCCCGTCACCACAGGGGGCGGTGCTGCGAAACCGCAACGCCCGTTCGGCGTGGTTCGACGCGGCCGCCGAGGCCATCGGGGAGCGCGGTCTCACCCCGCACGAGCTGCGGCACACCGCCGCCTCCTTGGCGATCAAGGCCGGCGCCAACGTCAAGGCGGTGCAGCGGATGCTCGGGCACGCCTCGGCGGCCATGACCCTGGACCGCTATGCCGACCTGTTCGACGACGACCTGGACGACGTGGCCGACCGGCTGGACGCCCTGCGGGCCGCATCCCGCGGACGAGTTGCGGACTTTTTGCGGACTGAGACCCCGTCGGAGGGCTCGCCCGAGCCCCCGACGGAGGTGAATCCGGAGGTCAGAGGAGTGGAGACGAGGGGAATCGAACCCCTAACCCCCGCCTTGCAAAGGCGGTGCTCTGCCAATTGAGCTACGTCCCCGGGGAGCGCGGCGAGCCGCGCCGCCGGTTCAGGCGGTGCTGGTCAGGACATACGGGGGGTGCTGACCGCGTCGGGCCCGCTGGTGGCCTCGGCCCACAGGTCGGCCTCGCCCTTGCCGGCGCTGCGCTTGCGGACGGCGACCACGGCACTGGCAGCCAACGCTGCCATCGCCAGCTTCTTCAGCACGCGGGACCTCCTCGATCGGTGGTGACCGTCGCGGCTCCGGTGACCGCTGCGGGCGTCCGGGGGCGGGAGACCGGCCCCCGGAGAAGGGTGCCGACCGCCCGCCGTCGGTGCACGGGTGGGCCTGGGAGGACTTGAACCTCCGGCCTCATCCTTATCAGGGATGCGCTCTAACCGCCTGAGCTACAGGCCCGTGGACCGTGGAGGAGCTTACCTGGCGGTCGGCAGCTCCCCGACACGGGGTCCTGCTGCTAGTCCCGCTCGGCGAGGGTGACCTCGAGGCCACCGACGAGGTCCGAGCAGAGGTTGTAGACGAACGCCGCCACCGTGCACAGCGCGGTCAGCAGCACGATGTTCACCGCACCGATCACCGCCGCGCCGCCGAGGACGACCGTGCCCGAGATGACGTCGCCGCCGCTGCCGGCCGCCTCGCCCGAGGAGCTGCTGAGCTGCCCGATGAGGTCGTTGAGGGTGTCGAAGACGCCCAGACCGCCGAGGACGCCGTAGAGGACGGCGACGGCGATCATCCAGACGAAGAACAGCGCGATCGAGACGACCAGCGAGATCTTCAGCGCCGACCAGGTGTCGATGTGGCGCAGCTGGAGCCGGGCCCGGCGTGGACCGCGGCCCGCGCCGCGCACCTTGCCGGTCCGGGCGGTCGCCTCCGCGGAGGACCGGTCGCCGTCCGGGGTGCGGGTCGCCGGGCGCGAGGAGGTGTCCGGGGGCCGGGCGGCGACGGGGCTGACGGTGACCGCCTGGGTCGCGTCCACCGGCAGCGGGCCCTGGCCGCGGACGGCGCGGTTGGTCCCGGTGACCGGCGGCACCGGCGGCGCGGGGGTCGCCGTGGGACCCAGCGGCGTGACCGGGTGCGCCGCCGGCGGCGCCGGGGCGTCCGCACCCTTGGCCGGGGCCTTCGTCGTCGAGACCGGGTTCTTGGTGGTCGAGACCGGGGCCTGGGTGGGCGCGGCGTCGGGGATCCGTGCCCGCACGGTGGCGTCCGGCTTCTCCGTCGACTCGGCCGGAGCCGGGGAGGACGCCGCACGGGTGCCGGCCGGCGGCGAGCCGACGACGGTCGCGCCGGCCGGGGACGGGGCGGCCTCCCGGTCGCGGGGGGCGTCGACGGGGGCAGCGACCTCCGGCACCCCGTCGGACGTGCCGGAACCGCTCCGGGTCCCGGTACGCACCGAACTGCGCCCTCGGTCGCTCATCTGAGTCTCCTGTCCCCCAGCGGCCTCGGCCGCGTCGCTGCACCCACCGGTCCACCGCCTGACGGGCGGGCGGTGGACCGGTCACTGCCGTGGTCGTTGCACAGCCTGGAGCTGGGACGGCGACGTCCCTGACCCGGGTCTGGCATCCGCCCCACCCTAGGCGTCGGGCTCGTCGTTGTCCGTCGTACGCGCGATAGCCACGATCGACACGTCCTCAGGCAAGTTCATGAGCTTGACACCCATCGTCGCGCGGTCCCGGGTGTGCCGGACGCCGTTCACCGGGGTCCGGATCACCCCGCCACCGGAGGTGATGGCGTAGAGCTCGTCGCCGAGCACCACCGACAGCGCACCGACGAGCGCGCCCTTGCGGGCCTTGGGGTCGGCGGTGAGCACGCCCTTGCCGCCGCGGTTCTGCTCGGGGTAGTGCTCGATGCCGGTCCGCTTGGCGTACCCGCCCTCGGTGGCGACCAGCACGTCGACGCCCTCGGCGACGACGATCATCGACAGCAGTTGGTCGTCGTCGGAGAGCGAGATGCCGCGCACGCCCTCGGTGGCCCGGCCCATCGGGCGCAGCTGGGCGTCGTCGGCCTTGAAGCAGATCGACATCGCCTTGCGGGTCACCAGCAGCAGGTTCTGCTCCGGGTCGATCAGCGCGGCGCCCACCAGCTCGTCGTCCTCGCGGAGGTTGATCGCGATGACGCCGCCGCTGCGGGGGGAGTCGAAGTCGGTCAGCCGGGTCTTCTTCACCTGCCCGCGCGAGGTGGCCAGCACCAGGTACGGCGCGACGGAGTAGTCCTTGATCTGGATGACCTGGGCGATCTTCTCGTCCGGCTGGAACGCCAGGATGTTGGCCACGTGCGCACCGCGGGCGGTGCGGGCGGCCTCCGGCAGCTCGTAGGCCTTGGCCCGGTAGACCCGGCCCTTGTTGGTGAAGAACAGGATCCAGTCGTGGGTGGAGCCCACGAAGAACTGCTGCACCAGGTCGTCCTGCTTGAGCTGCGCACCCATCACGCCCTTGCCACCGCGCCGCTGGGAGCGGTACAGGTCGGCCTTGGTGCGCTTGGCGTAGCCGGTGCGGGTGATCGTGACGACCACCTGCTCCTCGGCGATGAGGTCCTCCATCGACACGTCGCCGTCGTTGGCCACGAGCTGGGTGCGCCGGTCGTCGCCGTACTTCTCGACGATCTCGGCGAGCTCGTCGCGGATGATCTGCCGCTGCCGCTCAGGGGAGTCCAGGATCGCCTGCAGGTCCGCGATCCGGGCCTCGATCTCGGCGAGCTCGTCCAGGATCCGCTGCCGCTCCAGCGCGGCCAGCCGGCGCAGCTGCAGGTCGAGGATCGAGACCGCCTGGATCTCGTCGACGTCCAGCAGCTCCATCAGCCCGCTGCGGGCGGCCTCGGCCGACTCGCTGGCCCGGATGAGGGCGATGACCGCGTCGAGCTGGTCCAGCGCCTTCGCGTAGCCGCGCAGGATGTGCGCGCGCTCCTCGGCCTTGCGCAGCCGGTACCGGGTGCGCCGGACGATGACCTCGACCTGGTGGGCCACCCAGAACCGGACGAGCTCGTCGAGCCGCAGCGTCCGCGGGACGCCGTCGACGATGGACAGCATGTTGCAGCCGAACGTCGTCTGCAGCTGGGTGTGCTTGTAGAGGTTGTTCAGCACCACCTTGGCGACGGCGTCCCGGCGGAGCGTGATGACCAGCCGGCGGCCGACCCGGTCGCTGGACTCGTCGGCGATCTCGGAGATGCCCTGCAGCCGGCCGTCACGGACGCCGTCGGCGATCGCCTCGGCGAGGTTGTCCGGGTTGACCTGGTAGGGCAGCTCGGTGACGACGAGCTGCACCCGGCCCCGGGAGTCCTCCTCGACGGTGACGACCGCGCGCATCCGGACCGAGCCGCGACCGGTGCGGTAGGCGTCCTCGATGCCCTCGCGGCCGACGATCAGCCCGTGGGTGGGGAAGTCCGGGCCCTTGACCCGCTCCATGCAGGCGGTGAGTGCCTCCTCGGCCTCCGCCTCGGGGTGGTCGAGCACCCAGAAGACGGCGTCGGCGACCTCGCGCAGGTTGTGCGGCGGCATGTTGGTCGCCATCCCGACGGCGATGCCCGCCGAGCCGTTGACCAGCAGGTTCGGGAAGCGACCGGGCAGGACCAGCGGCTCCTGCTTGGTGCCGTCGTAGTTGGGCTGGAAGTCGACGGTCTCCTCGTCGATGTCCCGCAGCATCTCCATGGCCAGCGGCGTCAATCGCGCCTCCGTGTAGCGCATCGCTGCCGCAGGGTCATTGCCTGGGGAGCCGAAGTTGCCCTGGCCGTCGATCAGCGGGTACCGCATGGACCAGGGCTGGGCCAGCCGCACGAGGGCGTCGTAGATCGCCGAGTCACCGTGCGGGTGGTAGTTGCCCATCACCTCACCGACGACGCGGGCGCACTTGACGGTGGCCCGGTCGGGGCGGAAGCCCTGGTCGTACATGGCGTAGAGCACCCGGCGGTGGACGGGCTTGAGGCCGTCGCGGACCTCGGGCAGCGCCCGGCCCACGATGACCGACATCGCGTAGTCGATGTAGCTGCGCTGCATCTCGTACTGCAGGTCCACCGGCTCGACGCGGTCGCGGCTGGGGGTCTCTGTCACGTCTGGTTCTCCACAAGTCGATACACAGCAGGGGACAAGTGCCCTGGTGAGGTGCTGGAACGGCCCCGCTGCAGGGGCCCACCGCGAGCCTGCGAGTGGTGGGGGGCCGCGGGGTCCTTCATTACACGTCGAGGAAGCGGACGTCCTTGGCGTTGCGGGTGATGAAGCTGCGCCGGGCCTCGACGTCCTCACCCATCAGCACGCTGAACAGCTCGTCGGCCGCGGCTGCGTCGTCCAGGGTGACCTGGCGCAGGATCCGGGTGTCGGGGTCCATGGTGGTCTCCCACAGCTCCTTGGCGTCCATCTCGCCGAGGCCCTTGAACCGCTGGATGCCGTCGTCCTTGGGGATCTTGCGACCCGCCTCGGCACCGGCCTTGAGCAGCGCGTCGCGCTCGCGGTCGGAGTAGGCGTACTCGATGCCGATCTTGCCGCCCCACTTGATCTTGTACAGCGGAGGAGCGGCGAGGTAGACGTGGCCGGCCTCGACCAGCGGCCGCATGAAGCGGAACAGCAGGGTCAGCAGCAGCGTGGTGATGTGCTGGCCGTCGACGTCGGCGTCCGCCATCAGGATGATCTTGTGATAGCGGAGCTTGGTCAGGTCGAACTCGTCGTGGATGCCGGTGCCGAAGGCGGTGATCATCGACTGGACCTCGGTGTTCTTCAGCACCCGGTCGATGCGCGCCTTCTCGACGTTGATGATCTTGCCGCGGATGGGCAGGATCGCCTGGTACATCGAGTCGCGGCCGGACTTCGCCGAGCCGCCGGCCGAGTCGCCCTCGACGATGTAGACCTCGGAGTTGCGCGGATCGGTCGAGCGGCAGTCCGACAGCTTGCCGGGCAGGCCGCTGACCGAGAGCAGGCTCTTGCGGGCCAGCTTGCGGGCGTCCTGCGCGGCCCGGCGGGCGCGGGCGGCCGAGGCGGCCTTGGTGATGATGACCTTGGCCTCGGCCGGGTTGGCCTCGAACCAGTGCCCGATCTGGTCGTTGCAGACCTTCTGCACGAAGCCCTTGACCTCGGTGTTGCCGAGCTTGGTCTTCGTCTGGCCCTCGAACTGCGGGTCGCCGAGCTTCACCGACACGATGGCGGCCAGGCCCTCACGGATGTCGTCGCCGGTCAGCGCGTCGTCCTTGGCCTTGAGGATGCCCTTCTCCTTGGCGTACCGGTTGACGATCGAGGTGAGCGCCGCCCGGAAGCCCTCCTCGTGCGTGCCGCCCTCGTGGGTGTTGATGATGTTGGCGAAGGTGTGCACCGACTCGGAGTACGCATCGGACCACTGCATGGCGACGTCGAGGGACATCGCGGTGTCGTTCTTGCCCACGCCGTCGGCGGCGAAGCTGATCACCGAGCGGTGGATCGCGCTCTTGCGGCGGTTGATGTAGGTGACGTAGTCGACCAGGCCGCCGTCGTAGCGGTAGGTGACCTCGGTCGGCTCGAACGCCTCGTCCTCGTGGCCCGGGGCCGGGGCCTCCTCGACGATGGAGGTCTCCTCGGCCAGACCGGTGTCGGCCTTGCCCTGACCGGGCCGCTCGTCGCGCAGGACGATGCTCAGGCCCTTGTTGAGGAAGGCCATCTCCTGCAGCCGGCGGCTGATCGTGTCGAACGAGTAGGTCGTCGTCTCGAAGATCGTCGGGTCGGCCCAGAACGTGATCGCCGTGCCCTGCTTGCTGGTGGGGCCGACCTCCTCGAGCGCGCCCGGCTTGTTCTCGACGTAGTGCTGGTGCCACTCGGTGCCGTTGCGCCAGATGGTCACGTCCAGCTCGGAGGAGAGCGCGTTGACGACGGTGACGCCGACGCCGTGCAGACCGCCGGAGACGCCGTAGCTCTTGCCGTCGAACTTGCCGCCGGCGTGCAGGATGGTCAGCACGACCTCGACGGTCGGGCGCTTCTCCACCGGGTGCATGTCGACCGGGATGCCACGGCCGTTGTCCTCGACCCGCACGCCGCCGTCGGCCAGCAGGGTCACCCGGACGGTGTCGCAGTAGCCGGCCAGCGACTCGTCGACGGCGTTGTCCACGACCTCCCACACCATGTGGTGCAGGCCGCGCTCGCCGGTCGAGCCGATGTACATGCCGGGGCGCTTGCGGACCGCCTCCAGGCCCTCGAGGACGGTGATGGAACTACCGGAGTAGGCGGTCTCGTTCTGCGGCGCTGCGACCACGTGGGGCCCTTCTCTTGCGCAACCGATCAGCCGTGGCGACCACGTCGACGCAGACGTCGACCGGCGCAGGACGGCTCTCAGGGGGCTGCTGGGGGTGTGTCCCCTCCAGAGTACCGGGTCAGCGCGGCCAGGACCCGCCGTCCACGCCCTCAGGTCCCGCGAGAGCCCCTCCCGGCACATCAGGTACCACCTGTGTCGGCCTCCGGGCCGACACGCCGTCCACGGCCCCGTCCAGGGCACCGCCCCGAGCCTGCGAAGGGTGGGAGGACGGGGTCCTTCCTCAGTTGACCGGACCGCCCTTGGTGAACCGGTCCGGGTCCAGCGGCGGCGCCGCCCGCCCGGTGCGCCGCTGCACGAGCACGGTCACCACCCAGAGCAGGACGCCGATGCCGAGCAGGATCCCGGCGATCCGGTACTGCTCCGTGGGGCGGCCGGCCCACGGCGTGGCCAGGAACCCGCAGGCCAGCGCACCGATCACCGGGAGCACGGTGGGCGTGCGGAAGTGGTCGCCGTCCACCTCGTCCGTGCGGAGCACCAGCACCGCGACGTTGACCACGGTGAAGACGCCGAGCAGCAGCAGCGCCGTCGTGCCGCCCAGCGCGGGCACCGCGCCGACGAAGGTGATCAGCCCGAACGCCAGGGCGGTGGTGAACAGGATCGCGGTGGTGGGGGTGCGGCGGGTGGCGTGCACCCTGCCCAGCAGCGGCGGGAGCACGCCCTGGTTGCTCATCCCGTAGACGAGCCTGCTGGCCATCAGCATGTTGATCAGTGCCGAGTTGGCGACGGCGAACATCGTGATGACCCCGAACAGGCCGAGCGGGAAGCCCGGCGCCCCGGCCTCGACCACCTGCAGCAGCGGGGTGTCGCCCTCGCTGAGCGCGTCGGCCGGCACCAGCGCGATCGCCGAGACCGACACCAGCACGTAGATCAGGCCGGTGGCGAGCAGGCCGGCGAGCAGCACCTTGGGGAAGATCCGCCGCGGCTGGTGGCACTCCTCGGCCATGTTGACCGAGTCCTCGAACCCGACCATCGCGAAGAACGCCAGCCCGGTCGCGGCGATGACCCCGCCGATCAGCGACCGGTCGCCGGTGTCGATCTCGGTGACCCGGGAGAAGTTGCCCTCGCCCACGCCGAGCGCCCACAGGCCCACGCCGATCACGATCAGCAGGCCGGTCAGCTCCACGCAGGTGAGCACCACGTTGGCCTTCACGCTCTCGCCGACGCCGCGGTGGTTGACCAACGCGACCAGGCCCATGAACGCCAGCCCGATCAGGGTGATCCCGATGCCGTCGGTGATGCCGAGGCCGAACACCTCGGCGGCGTTGGCGCTGAACGCCCGGGCCGCGGTCGAGGCGGAGGTGATGCCCGAGCTCATCACGGTGAAGGCGACCAGGAACGTGACGAAGTGGATGCCGAACGCCTTGTGCGTGTACAGCGCCGCGCCCGCCGCCTGCGGGTACTTGGTGACCAGCTCCAGGTAGCTGAAGGCGGTGACCAGTGCGACGAGGAAGGCGACCAGGAACGGCAGCCACACCACACCGCCCACCTGGGCGGCGACCTGGCCGGTCAGCGCGTAGATCCCGGTGCCCAGGATGTCGCCGACGATGAACAGCAGCAGGAGCCCCGGCCCCATCACCCGCTTGAGGCTCGGCTGACCGGTCTCGGTGCGCACGGTGTCCGCCATCGGTGCCGCCTCCTCGGTGGGTGGTGGCTGTGATGGTGCTGTGCGCGCACCGTGCTGTCGACCGGAGCGCACGTTCCACGTGGAACCGCTACACGAGCAGCTGCGCGGTGGCGAGCTCGCGGTAGAGCGGGCTGCTGTCCACCAGTTCCAGGTGGGTGCCCACCGCGACCACCCGGCCGCCGTCCAGGACGACGATCTGGTCGCTGTCGACCACGGTGGACAGCCGGTGCGCCACCACCAGCAGCGCCCGGTCGGCGGCCGCGGCGGCGAGCGTGTCCCGCAGCAGGCCCTCGTTGCGGGCGTCCAGGCTGGCCGTCGGCTCGTCGAGCAGCAGCAGCGCCGGGCGGGACAGCAGCGACCGGGCGATCGCCAGCCGCTGCCGCTCCCCGCCGGAGAGCAGCACCCCGTCGTCGCCGACGGCGACGTCCAGCCCGCGGGGCGAGCGGCGCACCACCCCGGTCAGCCCGACGTCGGCCAGCGCCTGCCACAACCGGTCGTCACCGGCGTCGGGGGCGGCCAGGAGCAGGTTCTCCCGCACGGTGCCGGCGAGCACCGGCGCCTCCTGCTCGACGTAGCCCATCCGGGCGCGCAACGCCGCCCGGGGCAGCTCGCGCACGTCGGTGCCCGCCCAGCGGACCGACCCGGCCGAGAGCGGGTAGAAGCCCTCGACCAGCGCCAGCACGGTCGACTTGCCCGCTCCGGACGGGCCGACCAGGGCGGTGCGGCTGCCGGCCGGCACGGCGAAGGACACCCCGTGCAGCACCGGCGTCCCGTCCGGGTAGCCGAACCCCACGCCGTCCAGCTCGAGCAGCGGGACCGGGTCGCCGGCCCGGGGGGTGCGCAGCACCGCCACCGCCCCGCCGGCGGCGGGCCGCTCGGGCAGGTCGTCGTGCTCCGGCTCGAGGGCGAGCACCTCCTGCACCCGGGCCAGCGCGCCCAGGCCGGTCTGCAGCTGGGTGTACGAGCCGATCAGCTGGCCCAGCGGCATGACCAGCAGGAACAGGTACAGGATGAAGGACACCAGGTCGGCGACGGCGATGGAGCCGGTCGCGACCCGGTAGCCGCCGAGGCCGAGGACGGCCAGGAAGGCGCCCTGGACGGCGATCGAGCCGGCCGGGGACACCAGGGCCTGCAGCCGGGCCACCTGGACGCCGGCGGTGAACGCGCGCTCGGCGCTCACCCCGACGGTGGCCACCTCCCGCTCGGTCGCCCCGCTGGCCCGGATGGTGCGGACGGCGGACAGCGCCCGTTCCACCGCGGCGCTCATCGCCCCGACCTGCTCCTGCGCCTGTCGGGACAGCGTGCGCACCCGGCGGGAGGCGAGCACCGCGGTCGTCACCCCGACGCCGACCGCGAGCACGGTGACCAGCAGCAACCAGGCGTCGACCAGCGCCATCGCCACCAGGGCACCGACGCCGACGACCACCGAACCGGCCAGCTCGACGACGCCGCTGGTGACGGTGGCGCGCAGCAGCGTGGTGTCCGAGCCGACCCGCGACATCAGGTCACCGGTGCGCCGGCGGTCGTACTCCGCGACGGGCAGGCGCAGCAACCGGTCGACCAGCTGCCGGCGGGTGCTCAGCACCACGCCCTCCGCCGTGCGCTGCAGCAGGTACCGCTGACCGGCGCCGAGCACCGACGCCGCGACCAGCACGACGACCAGCGCGAGGACCCCGGGCAGCACCGCCCTCCCGGAGCCGACCGCGCCGATCACCCGGCCGACCAGCGCCGGCTGGGCGAGCGCGGCCCCCGCGGAGACCAGCGACAGCCCCGCCGCACCGAGCAGGGCGGCGCGGTGCGGGCGCAGCAGCGGCAGCAGCTCGTGCAGCCCGGCGGAGGCCGGCCGGTCCTCCGCGCTCGCGCCGGCGTCGCTGCTCAGGTCGCGGCCGCCAGCGCGCCGACGACCGCGGCGAGCAGCCGGGCGTGGTGCTCGATCAGCTGCGGCCGGTTGCCGTCGGGCCGGACGGCGGCCACGAAGCCCACCGCGGACCACAGCTCGTCGCCGTCGTCGCTGCCGAGCAGCAGCTGACGGACCACCGGGTCCTCGACGAGCCGGCGCACCTGGGGGCCGTCCTCGGCCGCGAGCAGCACCCAGCGACGGTCGAACTCGGGGTCGGGGCTGGGCACCTGCACGAGCCCGCCGACCCCGTGCCGCCACATCCGCGCCGGTGAGAGCCGGAACGCCGGGACCTCGCCGAGCACCGGGGCGGCGGTGACCGCGTGGGTGACCACCCCCTGGCGCCCGACCGGCGACACGATGTCGAAGGCGACCAGGTCCAGCCCGTTCCCGCGGCCCCGGAGTACGTGGCCGGCCCGGTCCTCCCGGCCCGGGCGCACCGGGGCGGTGGAGGCCAGCGCGGTCAGCGCGGCGTCCTCGGGGGCGGTGCCGTCGGACAGCACCCAGCCCACGCTCATCGCCCAGGCCTGCGTGCCCCACGGATCGGCGGGCGGGACCATGATCGGTTGCCCGGTGGTGAGGTCGGGTGCGTCGGACGTGCGCTGGTCGGCCGCCGGCGGCTGCCACGGCTGCTGCCGGGCGGCCGGCTGCTCGGTGCTCGGGCGATCGGGCTCGGCGGCGGGGAGGTCCCAGCCCGCGGGCCGCCAGCTGTCCGGGGTGTCCTTCCCGCCGCCGAGGTGCGCCGGCTCCTGCCAGCCCGCAGGGCCGTCGGCCCGGCCGTCGTCGAACGCGTCTCCGTCGCGGTCGCGCGGGGTGCTCATCGCCGGGTGCTCCTTCTCGTCGTGCGCTGGTCAGCCGTAGGTGTCCCGGGGTCCGCGGCCGCGGACCGTGCGCGGGCCCTTCTTCCAGCTGGGTGCCGTCGGACCCACAACGCGCAGCGTGGTCACGACGTCCCCGCCGACGCCGGCCCGCAGCCGACCCAGGATCGAGGGGGCGAGCAGCCGGAGCTGGGTGGCCCAGGCCGTGGACTCGGCCACCACCAGCAGCTCGCCCTCGTTCAGCGACTCCGGCCGGCAGTGCGCGGCGATGTCCGGGCCGACCAGGGCGTCCCAGCGGCCGAAGACGGCGCCGACCTTGGTCTGCGCCGTCCAGTCCTGCTGGGCGACGAGGGCGTCGACCAGCGAGGCGAGCGGCTGCGGGTCGTCCGCCCCCGGTCCCGGTCCGGTCCAGCGGCGGCGCGGGCCGGCGACCCGCCGGCGGGTGGGCTGCGGCCGGGCGGCCGAGGCCGCGCGTGCGGCCTCCAGCGCCGCCCGGGCGATGTCCGAGGGCCGGGCCGGTCGTTCCTCAGCCACCGTGCACCTCCTGGTCCTGCCGCACCCCGTCGTCCCGCCGGCCGTCGGCCAGCACCTGCAGCGTGCCAGCAGCGACCTGCACGCGGGTGCCGCGCAACGCCGCCGGCACGTCCTCGGCGACGGCGGCGGTGATCAGCGTCTGCTCCGCACTCCCGGCCACCTCGGCCAGGGCCGACCGGCGGCCGGCGTCCAGCTCGGCGAACACGTCGTCGAGCAGCAGGATCGGGTCGTCGCCCTCGGCCCGCAGCAGGGCGAAGCAGGCCAGCTTCACCGCCAGCGCGAACGACCAGGACTCCCCGTGGCTGGCGTACCCCTTGGCCGGTGCCGGACCGAGGTGCAGCACCAGGTCGTCGCGGTGCGGGCCGACGAGGGTGATGCCCCGGTCGACCTCGTCCTTGCGCCGCTCGGCGATCCGGTCGCGCAGCGCCGCGGACAGCTCCTCGGCTCCGGGCAGGGCCCGCGCCGGGTCCACGGGCGCACCGTCGCCGGCCAGCGGGACGGTGCTGCTGTAGCCCAGCGCCGCCCGGTCTGCGCCCGGGCCGGCGACCCCGGCGTAGGAGTCGGCGACGTAGGGGGCCAGGTCGGCGACCAGCTGCAGCCGTGCGGCCAGCAGCTGCCCGCCGAGGTCGGTCAGGTGCCCGTCCCAGACGTCGAGGGTGGCCAGGGCGTTGCCGCGGGCCAGCTTCGCCGTCTTCAGCAGGGCGTTGCGCTGCTTGAGCACCCGGTCGTAGTCGCTGCGCACCCCGGCGAGCCGCGGCGTGCGGCTGACCAGCAGGTCGTCGAGGAACCGGCGGCGCTCGGCCGGGTCGCCGCGGACCAGCGCGAGGTCCTCGGGCGCGAAGAGCACGGTCCTGACCAGCCCGAGGAGGTCCCGCGGCCGGGTCAGCGGGGCCCGGTTGACCCGGACCCGGTTGGCCCGGCCGGGGTTGATCTCCACCTCGACCAGCAGCTCCCGCTCGTCCTTGCGCAGTGCCGCCCGCACCACCGCCTGGGTCGCGCCGTGCCGCACGAGGGGAGCGTCGGCGGAGACCCGGTGGCTGCCCAGCGTGGCCAGGTAGCCGACGGCCTCGACCAGGTTGGTCTTGCCCTGCCCGTTGCGGCCGACCAGCACGGTGGGGCCGGGCGTCAACGCCAGGTCGGCCAGTTCCCAGCTGCGGAACTGACCGACCTGCAGGTGCCGGAGGTACACCTCAGCTGGGTGACGTGAGGGAGCGGCCCCCGTGGGCACGGGGGTCCGTCATCAGGCCGGCTTCTCGGCCACCGGGTTGTTGCCCCGGGTGTCGACGCTGTGCACGGCGTGCCCGCCGAACTGGTTGCGCAGCGCGGCGACGGCCTTCATGGTCGGCGAGTCGTCCTGCCGGGAGGCGAACCGGGCGAACAGCGACGCGGAGATCGCCGGCATCGGGACGGCGTGCTCGATGGCCTGCTCCACGGTCCACCGGCCCTCGCCGGAGTCCTCCGCGTAACCGGTGATCTTGTCCAGGCCCGGGTCCTCCTGCAGCGCCTTGACCAGCAGGTCCAGCAGCCAGGAGCGGATGACGGTGCCCTGGGTCCAGGAGGCGATGACACCGGGGACGTCCTCGACCAGGTCGACGGCCGCCAGCAGCTCGTAGCCCTCGCCGTAGGCCTGCATCATCGCGTACTCGATGCCGTTGTGGACCATCTTGGAGAAGTGCCCGGCGCCGACCGGACCGGCGTGCACGAAACCGACGCCGGGCATCTCGTTGCCCTGCTCGTCGTGCGGCGCCGGCGGCTTGAGCGCGTCGAACACCGGCTGGACCTTCGCGACGTCCTCCGCGGAGCCGCCGACCATCAGCGCGTAGCCGTTCTGCAGGCCCCACACGCCACCGGAGACCCCGGCGTCGACGTAGCCGATGCCCTTCTCGGCCAGCTCCTCGGCGTGCACCTTGTCCTCGGTGAACTTGGAGTTGCCGCCGTCGACGACCACGTCGCCGGGGCTCAGCAGCTCACCGAGCTGGCGCACCGTCGCCCGGGTCGGGTCCCCGGCCGGGACCATCACCCAGACCACCCGGGGCGCCTCGAGGGCGTCGACCAGACCCTGCAGGCTGTCGACGTCCCGCCCGCCCGGTGCCCGGTCGTACCCGATCACCTCGTGACCGGCGCGCCGCACGCGCTCGGCCATGTTGCTGCCCATCTTGCCCAGCCCGACCAGCCCCAGCTGCACGTCCCGCTCCTCAGATCGATGTCTCGCTCGTGTGCCGCGGTCGTCCGCAGCAGGTCTCGGTGGGCGCGCGCTGCACTGCGGGGCCCGGCAACCTCATCGTGCTCGTCCCGTCCGCGCCCCGCACACCCGGCCTCGGCGAGCGTCAGCCGGGGAGGCGCACCGGCATGATCAGGTAGCGGTAGCTGCCGCCCCGCTCCGCCGGCTTGCCGCTGTCGCCGGCGTCGGAGGTGGGCTCGGCCACCCCGGAGAGGACGGCGGGCTTCAGCGCGGTGGTGAAGTCCATCCGGGCCCGGTCGGTGTGCACCGCAGCCAGCCCGTCGAGCAGGAACGTCGGGTTGAAGCCGATGGTCAGCGGGTCCCCGTCGAACTCGACGTCGCACCGCTCCTCGGCCTGGCCCTCGTCGTCGGTGCCACCCGCGCGCAGCGTGACCTGGCCGGGGGTGAACTCGCAGCGCAGCGGGGTGCCGCGCTCGGCCACCAGGGCGACGCGCTTGGCGGCGTCGGTGAACAGCCCGACCGGCAGCGTCGCGAACGACGCGGACTCGCTGGGCATGATCGCCCGGTACTTGACGAACTCGGCGTCCAGCAGCCGGGTGGTGGTCTGCCGGTCCTTGCCCGACAGGCCGAGAATGCCCCCGCCGGAGCCACCGGAGGACAGCGACAGCGTGACCTCCGGGCCGCTGGTCAGCGTCTTGGCCGCGTCGGCGAGCGTGCGGGCCGGCACCAGGACGGCCGCGGAGAGCCCGGACGACTCCGGCCGCCAGGCGAACTCGCGCACCGCCAGCCGGTAGCGGTCGGTGGCGGCGAGGGTGACCAGGTCGTCCTCGATCTCCAGCCGGACCCCGGTGAGCATCGGCAGGGTGTCGTCGCGGCCGGCGGCCACGGCCACCTGGCTCACCGCCTCGGCGAAGGCGTCGCTGTCGACCGTCCCCGCGGTGGAGGGCAGCGAGGGCAGCGACGGGTAGTCCTCGACCGGCAGCGTCGGCAGGCTGAACTTGGCGTTGCCGCAGGAGATGGCGAGCCGGGCGCCCTCCGCGACGACGTCGACCGGGTGCGGCGGCAGGGCGCGGGTGATCTCGGCGAGGAGGCGGCCCGGGACCAGCGTGCGGCCGCCCTCGCTGGACTGCACGTCGACCTCCGAGCGGGCCGAGACCTCGTAGTCGAAGCCGGAGACCGACAGCTGGCTGCCCTCGACCTCCAGCAGGATCCCGGCGAGCACCGGCACCGACGGACGCGGCGGCAGGCTGCGCGCCGTCCACGCCACGGCCTCGGCGAGCACCTCTCGTGCCACCCGGAACTTCATCTCAGACCCACCCCTTGCCGACGTGCGCTGCTCGTCCGCCCGGCTCCTCCGGTGCGGCTGCGGCGCTCATCCTCTCCCGAGCGACCCCCTGCGTGGCCAGCCCCTCTCCTGAGAGCAGTGCTCTGGAGCCGCGTCCCCACCCAGAATGTGGTTCAAGGACATCCTGGGAGAAGTACTTCATCTTCTTCATCACGGCTGTGGACCCTGGGGATCGGGCCCCTTTCCGCTGGTCAGCCCGGAAACGGCCCTGTTGGCCCGCTGTGGGCAGATGACCGTGTCCCTGTGTCGACACGTGGACAACTCGACAGCTGTGCACCGTCACCGGTCGGTCTCCACCGCCGATCCCCTGGTCACACCCAGGTCCGTCCCCACCCGGTGGGCACGTCGGCGGGCGTCCACCGGTCCACGGGTCGACATGTGGACACGGCGGGGACGACGAGTCGGCCGGCGCGCGCGACCGACGGACGGTGACAGGGCGTCACGGGTCGGCACCCCGCCCGGGACCTGCGGACGGACCCCCGGACCCGGTGATCCCCAACCTGTGCACAGAACTGGGGACAAGGCGACAAGTCACGCCAACGGGTGACCCACCCGCGGTGGACAGACGGTCACTGCCGGGCGCGGCTCTTGATCCGTGCGGTGAGCTCGGTGACCTGCGTGTAGGTGGCCCGTCGCTCGCTCATCAGGCCGGTGATCTTCTTGACCGCGTGCATGACCGTGGTGTGGTCCTTGCCGCCGAACGAGGCACCGATGCGTGGCAGGGACAGCTCGGTCAGCTCCCGGCACAGGTACATCGCGATCTGCCGGGCGTTGACCAGCGTGCGGCTGCGGTTGGAGCCCTGCAGCTCCTCCATCGTCACGGAGAAGTACTCCGCGGTGGCCGCCATGATGATCGCCGCGGTGATCTGCGGGCCCTGCTCGTCGCTGATCAGGTCCTTGAGCACCAGCTCGGCGAGCGCCAGGTCGACCGGCTGCTTGTTCAGGCTGGCGAAGGCGGTGACCCGGATCAGCGCGCCCTCGAGCTCGCGGATGTTGGTCTGCACCTTGCTGGCGATGAACTCCAGGACGGCGTCCGGCGCCTGCAGCCGCTCGCCCCACGCCTTCTTCCGCAGGATGGCGATCCGGGTCTCCAGGTCCGGCGCCTGGACGTCGGTGATCAGCCCCCACTCGAAGCGGGTCCGCAGCCGGTCCTCCAGCGTCGTCAGCTTCTTCGGCGCCCGGTCGGAGGTGATGACGATCTGCTTGCTGGCGTTGTGCAGCGTGTTGAAGGTGTGGAAGAACTCCTCCTGGGTGCGCTCGGCGCGCTCCAGGAACTGGATGTCGTCGATCAGCAGGAAGTCGATGTCCCGGTAGCGACGGCGGAAGTCCTCGGCCCGGCCGGAGTGCACCAGGTTGATGAACTCGTTGGTGAACTCCTCGGTGCTGACGTACCGCACCCGCACGTTGGGGAACATCCGGGCGGCGTAGTGACCGATCGCGTGCAGCAGGTGGGTCTTGCCCAGCCCGGAGTCGCCGTAGATGAACAGCGGGTTGTAGGCCCGCGCCGGCGCCTCGGCGACGGCGACCGCCGCCGCGTGGGCGAACCGGTTGCTGTTGCCGATGACGAAGCTGTCGAAGACGTACTTGGCGTTCAGGCCCGGGTCCAGCCCGGCCGGCCGGCGGTCGGCGAACAGCGGGACGGCGCCCTGCCCCCGTCCGCCGCGCTCGGCAGGTCGACGGTCGGTGTCCTGGCTGCGGCCGCCGTCGTCGTCGGCCTCCCGGTCCCAGGGCGCCAGCCGGGCCTGCACCCCGACCCCGGGGCCGCTGTCGCCGGACTGCCACTCCCCCGGGCCCTCCTCGGCGACCGGGCGCGCGGACCCGCGGGACCAGTCGCGGCCGTCCCCGGACTCCGGCAGCCACGCCTCGGCCCGGGCGGCGTCGGCGCGCACCCCGAAGGCGCTGCGCCCGTCGTCGACCCGGTCGCGGTCGGCACGGTCCTCCGCGGCGCGGTCGGAGGCGGCCCGCTCGCGGGCGGCGAGCTCGGCCGAGGCGCGGTCGTGGGCGAGGCGGTCCTGGGCGAGCTGGTCCTGGGCCAGCCGGTCGTCGGCCGACCAGTCCGGGGTCGGGCTCACCGGGGTGAGCCGCTCCCGGTCGGCGAGGGCCCAGCGGCGGTCGTCGGGCGCCTCGGCCCGGCGGACCGGCGAGGGCGCCGCGGCCGGCGTGGGTCCGGGCACGTCCTCGAGCTGGACGGCCACCCGGATGGCCCGGCCGAACTCCGCCGACAGCGCCTCGGCCAGCTGCATGCGCATCCGTGACTCGAGCACGGTCTGGGTGAACTCGTTGGGAGCGGCGAGCACCGCGGTGTCCTCGACCAGCCCGAGCGGGCGGGTGAGGTTGAGCATCGCGTTCTGCTGCGGGGACAGGCTGGTGGAGAGCCGCTCGCGGATCTGGTCCCAGACCGTCGCCAGGTCGACCGTGGAGTCGGCCATCGACTGTGTCCCTTCCCGTGCCTTCTGTCGTCGCCCGGCGCCGTCGTCCACAGGTGGGACGGGTGTGCCGACGTCCTGCTGGATCCCCCGTCCGGTCCCCAGCTGTGGACGTCCGGAGGCGCGCTGTCCACACGAGTGTCCACAGTCTGTGCACGCCCGGCGACACCTGGTCCCCGGACCCGGGGTCCAGGACCGGGGGTCCGGCGTCGTCGCTGGTCGGCGCCCTGTTCGGACGTCGGGGGAAGGGGCGCGGGACCGGCGGGGCGACGGGGTCGGCGTACGAACCGGCCACCGTTCGTCCAACGCGGAGCGACCGGGACGCTAACAGCTCCATCCACAGCCCGGCAACGACGTCGGTGCGGCGACCTCCGGGAGCCCGGCGTGTCCGGTACCGCTGCGGACCGGAGCTGGTCCACCATGAGCGGTCCGGCCAGCGCCGCAGCCCGCCGCAGCCCGCCGCGGTCCGCGGTGCGTCTCGGCTATGCTGGTCGGAGTCTGTGCACTGGACCCGGTGCTGGTCCCCGTTCCGGGGGCCGTCCCGAGTCTGCGCACGGCAGACCAGCCCCGGGCACGGGGCCGGTCGGACGGCCTCCCGGCCGACGACCACCCGTGCCCGCGCGTGCGGGGCCCACCCGGGTCCGCGCCGCCCCGACGTCGTCAGCAGTAGGAGTCCCTCGTGAGCAAGCGCACGTTCCAGCCGAACAACCGTCGCCGGTCCAAGACCCACGGCTTCCGGCTGCGGATGCGGACCCGGGCCGGCCGCGCCATCCTCGCCGGTCGCCGGTCCAAGGGTCGCGCCAAGCTCTCCGCCTGAGGTGCTGCCTGCGCAGGCACGCCTGCGCCGGCGGCCGGAGTTCACCGCGGTGGTGCGGTCCGGCCGACGTGCCGGGCGTCCCACCCTGGTGCTGCACTACCTCCCTGAACGACCAGCCGACACGACCCGGCCCGTCGTCCGGTCCGGGGGTCCGCTGGACCCCCCGGCCGGGCCGCGGGCCGGTTTCGTGGTCGGCAGGTCCGTCGGCAACTCGGTCTGCCGGCACCGGGTGACCCGCCAGCTGCGGCACCTGCTCGGCGCCCGGCTGCACCGGTTGCCGGCCACGGCCGACCTGGTGGTGCGGGCCCGCCCGGAGGCGGCCGACGCCGGTTCCGCGGTGCTCGGGCGCGACCTGGACGCCGGCCTGGACCGGTTGCTCGGCGACCGCCCGGGCGCCCCGCGGGCGCGCCGGCCATGACCGCCGCCCCTGCCCGCGCGCTGCTGGCGGCGGTCCGCTTCTACCAGCGGGCGATCAGCCCGGCGTTCCCGCCGCGGTGCCGTTTCGAACCCAGCTGCAGCACCTACGCCGCCGAGGCGATCGAGGTCCACGGCGCCGGACGCGGCACCTGGCTGGCCGTGCGCCGGCTCGCCAAGTGCGCGCCGTGGCACCCCGGCGGGGTCGACCTGGTCCCGCCGCGCGCTGGAACTGCTGAGCCCACCCACTCGTCGTGCACAGCGGCGTCGGACCCGACCACTCCACCGGTGCCGCCGGCCGACGACCCCGATCGTCGCCACGGTGCCACCCCGCCGGCCCCTGGCCGGTCAGCGCAGCAGGAGGCTGGCGTTGCTTGACTGGCTGTACACCGCGATCTCGTGGGTGATGAAGACCTGGCACTCGCTGTTCTCGAACTTCCTCGACCCCGCCGGCGGTCTGAGCTGGGCCCTGTCGATCGTCTTCCTGGTCATCACCATCCGGGTGCTGCTGTTCCGGTTGTTCGTCAAGCAGGTCAAGAGCCAGCGGGCGATGCAGGAGATCCAGCCGGAGATCCAGAAGCTGCGCAAGCAGTACGGCAGTGACAAGCAGGGCTTCAGCACCGCGATGATGGCGCTGCAGAAGGAGCGCGGGGTCAACCCGCTGGCCGGCTGCCTGCCGCTGCTCCCGCAGATCCCGGTCTTCATCGCGCTCTTCCACGTCCTCCGCCGGCTGACGCCGACCTCCGAGGGTCTGTACAGCTGGTCCACCGATCTCACCCGCCAGGCAGCGGTCGCCAAGCTGTTCGGGGCGCCGATCTCGAGCTCCTTCAACATGCAGGAGCCGAAGCAGAGCCAGATCCTCGACATCCCGGCGAGCTACACCAACATCCGGATCGTCTGCGTCGTCCTGATCGTCATCATGTGCTTCACGACGTTCTTCACGCAGAAGCAGATCCAGAAGCGTTCCGGTCCGGTCGAGGGCCAGGCCGCGATGGTGCAGAAGCTGCTGCTCTACGGCATGCCGATCAGCCTCTTCGTCTCCGGCTTCTTCTTCCCGGTCGGCGTGCTCCTCTACTGGTTCACCAACAACCTGTGGACCCTGGGCCAGCAGTTCTACATCCTGAAGAAGCTGCCCCCGCCCGGGTCGCCGGACGCGCTGGCCAAGGCCGCCGCCGAGAAGCCGCAGATCGACCCGAAGGCGCTCGCACCCAAGCCCGGCGTCAAGCCGGTCCGGCCCAAGCCCGGCCGTCCGGCCACCGCAGCCCCCACCTCGACCGTGGGCACCGACGGCGACCCGGTGGACGTCCCGCCGACCGGCGTGGCGCCCGGGGACGCCGGGCTGGACGACCCCCTCGACGGCTCGGTCGACGGCCCCCGGGAGAGCGCGACGGGCAGCACGGCCAACGGTCGTCCGGCCGGCGGTGGCAACCGACCGCGCTCCGGCTCGACCGGTAGCCGCTCGGCCGGGCCGGCCAACCGCGGCAAGCGCAAACGCCGCTGACCGGCGCGGCCCGCCGCCCCTCGACCACCGGGTTCGCCCGGCCGCCTGCACGACCTTGGAGGACCCCCGTGAGTGCACCCGACAACCACACCGGAACCGACACCGTGACGACGGCCGAGGCGACCTCGGACGCGGTGCTCCCCCAGACCGGCGGTGCCGGTGACCCGGCCCTGCCCGACGCCGACGCCGCCTCTGCCGACGCCGTCGTCGAGCCGATCGACCTCGACCTCGAGGACGAGGACGAGGACGACGAGGACCAGGACGACGCCGAGCAGGGCGAGAGCCTGCTGGTCCGCGAGGGCGACGTGGCCGGCGACTATCTCGAGCGACTGCTGGACATCCTGGACGTCGACGGGGACATCGACCTCGACGTCGAGGGCGACCGGGCCTCGGTCGCGGTCGTCGGCGGTCAGCTCAAGACCCTGATCGGGCCGGACGGCGCGACGCTGGAGGCGCTGCAGGAGCTCACCCGGCTCGCCGTGGCCCAGTCCACCGGGGTCCGCAGCCGGTTGATGCTCGACATCGGCGGGTTCCGCGCCAAGCGCCGCGCCGACCTGACCAGCCTCGCCGCCGCCGCGGCCGAGCGGGTGGCCCAGAGCGGCCAGCCCGAGCGGCTCGCGGCGATGAACCCGTTCGAGCGCAAGGTCGTGCACGACGTCATCGCCGCCGCGGCCGGGGTGCACAGCGAGTCGGAGGGCGAGGAGCCGAACCGGCGCGTCGTGGTCCTGCCGGACCAGTGAGCGACCCCTCCGGCGACATCCAGAACCAGCCGGTTCCGGAACCTCCGGCGGCTGCTGCCGGCGTCTTCGGGGACGCCGTCGGTGCCGCCGAGCGGTACGTGGCCATGCTCGCCGGGGACGGGGTCGTCCGCGGGTTGATCGGCCCGCGGGAGGTGTCGCGGCTGTGGGACCGGCACGTGCTCAACAGCGCCGCGCTGGCCGAGGCGGTGCCGGCCGGGGCACGGGTGGTCGACGTCGGAAGCGGCGCCGGGCTGCCCGGCATCCCGCTGGGGCTGGCCCGTCCGGACCTCACCCTCACCCTGGTGGAGCCGATGGCCCGGCGGGTGGAGTTCCTGCAGGACGTCGTCACCGCGCTGGGCACGCCCTGGCGGATCGTCCGCGGGCGGGCCGAGGAGCGCTCGGTGGTCCGCGCCGTCGGCCCGGTGGACGTGGTCACCGCCCGGGCGGTCGCGCCACTGCCCCGGCTGGTCGGCTGGTGCCGCGGGCTGCTGGCCCCGGGCACCCAGTTGATCGCCCTCGTGGGGGCCCGCGCGGCAGCCGAGGTCCCCGACCTGGTGCCCGAGCTGGAGGCGGCCGGGATGCAGGACGTGCGGACACGGGCCGTCGGTGTCGACCTGGGTGCCGCAGCCACTACCGTGGTGGTGATGACGCGCGGTGGAGCGCCGCGACGGCCGCGCCCGACCGGCTGAGCGGTCGAGTTCCACGTGGAACACGCAGACGCCGTTCCACGTGGAACACGGCGGTGAGGAGGATGCACCGATGACGGACCCCGGCGAGCGACTGCGCACCAGTCTCGCCGCTGACGTGGCGGTCACGCCCGAGTTCGACAGCCCCATCGCCATGGAGGCGATGCGGGCCACCCGGGTGCTCCACGCCGCCGACCAGGACCCCTTCCCCGCCCCCGGACGGATCCGGGTGGTCACGATCGCCAACCAGAAGGGCGGCGTCGGCAAGACCACCTCGACGGTCAACCTGGGCGTGGCCCTGGCCATGTACGGGCTGCGCACCCTGGTCATCGACCTGGACCCGCAGGGGAACGCCAGCACCGCCCTCGGGGTGGAGCACACGGTCGGGACGCTGTCGATCTACGACGCCCTGATCGGGGACAACACCCTGGCCGAGGTCGTCCACCCGACCACCGCCAGCCCGAACCTGCTCTGCGTGCCGGCGACGATCGACCTGGCCGGTGCCGAGATCGAGCTGGTCTCCGTCGTCGCCCGGGAACACCGGCTGCGCCGCTCGATCGAGACGTACCTGCACGAGCTCCCCGCCGAGGAGCGCCCGCACTACGTCCTCATCGACTGCCCGCCGTCGCTGGGGCTGCTGACCCTCAACGCGCTCGTCGCGGGGGACGAGGTGCTCATCCCCATCCAGTGCGAGTACTACGCGCTCGAGGGCCTCGGTCAGCTCCTCGCCAACATCGACCTGGTCCGGGCGCACCTGAACCCCGGCATCTCGGTGGGCACCATCCTGCTCACCATGTACGACGGGCGGACCAAGCTCGCCGACCAGGTGGCCGACGAGGTGCGCAACCACTTCGGCGACCTGGTGCTCGGCACGGTCATCCCGCGCAACGTCCGGGTCAGCGAGGCGCCGGGCTACGGCCAGTCGGTGCTCACCTACGACCCGGGGTCCCGGGGGGCCACCAGCTACGTCGAGGCCGCGCGCGAGTTCGCCCAGCGGGGCGTCGCCCTGCCGCCGGCCCCGGCGCCGCCGAAGGCCGCCCCGCCGCCCCCGGTGGCCGGTCCCCCGTCGGTGGCCGCGCTGGTGCTCGGCGAGCCGGTGGCCACCTCTGCTCCCCGCGGACGGCACGCCACGTGACGACCGTGGGCACCCAGCTCACCGCCCGGCCGCTGCTGCGGACCCCGGGCACCTGCGAGGAGGACCTGTGACGAAGCGCGGCGGTCTCGGCCGGGGCCTGGCGGCTCTCATCCCCACCAGCGCGCCCGCACCGACGGCGACGCCGGCGGCCCGGGCAGCCGAGGCGGCCGAGGCTGCTGAGGCGGCGGGGGCCGCTGCGGTCGAGCAGACCGGCGCCACGCCCCCGGACGGCGACGAGGGGCGCACCGCGTCGGTCCACGAGCTGCCGGCCCGGGTCCTCGAGGACGTGGCGGGCGTCCCCGGTGCCTTCCTGCGCGAGCTCCCGGTCGACGAGGTGGTCCCCAACCCCAAGCAGCCGCGCCAGGTCTTCGACGACGAGGCGCTGGAGGAGCTCACCCACTCGGTGCGCGAGTTCGGCCTGCTCCAGCCGATCGTCGTCCGCGAGGCCGGTGAGGGCCGCTACGAGCTCATCATGGGCGAGCGCCGGCTGCGCGCCTCCCGGGCCGCCGGCCTGGAGACGGTGCCGGCCATCGTCCGGGACACCACCGACGACGCGATGCTCCGGGACGCCCTGCTGGAGAACATCCACCGGGTGCAGCTCAACCCGCTGGAGGAGGCCGCCGCCTACCAGCAGCTGCTGGAGGAGTTCGGCGCCACGCACGAGGAGCTGGCCAGCAAGATCGGCCGCAGCCGCTCCCAGGTCACCAACACCATCCGGCTGCTGAAGCTGCCGGTGAAGGTGCAGACCCGGGTCGCGGCCGGGGTGATCTCCGCCGGGCACGCCCGGGCGCTGCTGGGGCTGCCGGAGGCCGGGGCGCAGGACGCGCTCGCCACCCGGATCGTCGCCGAGGGCATGTCGGTGCGCGCGACCGAGGAGGCGGTCGCCATGGCCGTCGCCGAGAGCCCGACGGCCGCCCGCCGGACGGCCCGCAAGCTCTCCGCCCCCGGGGTCGAGGACCTCGCCGGGCGGCTCTCCGACGTCTTCGAGACCAAGGTGAAGGTCCAGATCGGCCGGGCCAAGGGCCGGATCGTGGTCGAGTTCGGCTCGGTGGACGACCTGCAGCGGATCGTCGGCATGATGGCACCGGACCTCACCGGGCGGGCGGCGCAGCCCTGACCTGGCCTTTCCGGCCGTTCCGTCACTGACGGAACGGCCGGGACCGGAGCTCTACTCGGCCGCGCGGGCGAGGAGCCGGCCGAGGACGTCACCGAGCTGGTACCCGGCCGCCTCGACCGCCATCGGGAACATCGACGTCTCGGTCAGCCCCGGTGAGACGTTCACCTCGAGGAAGTGCACCTCGCCGTCCGGGGTGACGATGGCGTCGGTGCGGGACAGCCCGGCGAGGCCGAGGACCTCGTGCACCCGCAGCGCGACCTCGGCCGCGCGTGCCGCGACGGCCCCGGAGACCCGGGCCGGGGAGTGGTACTCCGTCATCCCGGGGGTGTAGCGCGAGGTGTAGTCGAAGACGCCGGACTCGGGGGCGATCTCGACCGCCGGCAGTGCCTCGGGCCCCTCCCCCAGGTCGATGACGGACAGCGCCAGCTCGACCCCGTCGACGAAGCGCTCGACCATCACCGTGTCGCCGTAGGCGAAGCAGCTCACCATCGCCGCCGGCAGGTCCTCGACCCGGCTGACCTTCTGCACGCCGAGGGCGGAGCCGCCCGAGGCCGGCTTGACCATCAGCGGCAGCCCGAGCCGGGCCACGATGAGGTCCAGCACCGCGCCGGCGCCCAGCTCGCGGAACGTGCTGTGCGGGAGCGCGACCCAGTCCGGCGTCGAGACGCCGGCCGACCCCACCACCGACTTGGCGGCCGGCTTGTCCCAGGCCAGCCGGCAGGCGGCGGCCGGTGAGCCGACGTAGGGCACGCCGGCCAGGTCCAGCACCGCGCGCAGCGCGCCGTCCTCGCCGGTGGCGCCGTGCAGGGCGATGAACACCGCGTCCACCGGCGCCCCCGACAGCCCGGGGAGCAGCTCGGCGTCCGCGTCGTGCAGTTCGGCCTCGACCCCGGCGCGGCTGAGCGCCTCGACGACCTGGCCGCCGGAGTTGATGCTGACCTCCCGCTCGAAGGTCAGCCCGCCGGCGAGCACGAGAGCGCGCAGCGGGTCCTTGCGGGGTGCCTCCACCGGTGCGGCGGCCGGCTCGCTCATGGGTGACGGTCCTCGTCTGCGTGGGGGGTGGACACGGCGCGGAACGTGCCGGTGTCCACCGCGTCGAAGGTGGAGTGCAGGTCCAGCTCGGCCTCGATGACCCGGGCCAGCCGGCGCACGCCCTCCCGGATCCGGTCCGGCTCGGGGTAGCAGTAGGACAGCCGCATGTACTCCCGGCCCTGGCCGTCGGCGTAGAAGCCGATGCCCGGCACGTAGGCGACGTGCGCGGCCACTGCCCGGGGCTGCATGAGCTTGGCGTCCAGCCCGTGCGGCAGCTTCAGCCACACGTAGAAGCCGCCGTCCGGCCGGGTCCAGGTGGTGCCGGGGGGCATGAGGGCGGTCAGCGACTCCAGGGTGGCGTCGCGGCGCTCCCGGTAGAGCTCGGTGAAGACCTTGATCTGCTCGCGCCACGGCTGGGTGTCCAGGTACCGGGCGACGGCGTACTGGGTCAGCGACGGCGGGCAGAGCACCTGCGCCTCGGTGGCCAGCACGAGCTTCTCGCGGACGGCGAGCGGGGCCAGCACCCAGCCGACCCGCAGGCCCGGGGAGAAGGTCTTGGAGAACGAGCCGAGGTAGATGACCCGTTCCTCGTTGCGGGCCCGCAGCGCGCGCATCGGCTCGTGGTCGAAGCCCAGCAGCCCGTAGGGGTTGTCCTCGATGACCAGCAGGTCGTACTGCTCGGCGATCGCGATGACCCGCTCGCGGCGGGGCTCGGAGAGGGTGATGCCGGCCGGGTTGTGGAAGTTCGGCACGGTGTAGAGGAACTTGACCCGCTCGCCGCGGGCCCGGCACTCCAGCAGCGCCTGCTCCAGCGCCTCGGGGACCAGTCCGTCGTCGTCCATGGCGACGTGCCGGACCCGCGCCTGCGCGGCCTGGAAGACGCCCAGCGCACCGACGTAGGACGGCGCCTCGGCCAGGATGACGTCACCGGGGTCGACGAACACCCGGGTGACCAGGTCCAGCCCCTGCTGGGAGCCGACGGTGACGACGACCTCGCTGGGCCGGGCGTCGGTGATGCCCTCCAGGGCCATCACGTCGCAGATCCGCTCGCGCAGCCGCGGGTCGCCCTGGCCGGAGCCGTACTGCAGGGTCTGGGCGCCCATCCCGGAGACGAGCTCGCCGATCATCGAGCCGACCGCGTCGAGCGGCAGGGCGGTGACGGCCGGCATGCCGCCGGCCAGCGAGACGACCTCGGGGCGGCTGACCACGGAGAACAGCGCCCGGATCTCCGAGCTCTTCATGCCGTGGGTGCGTGCTGCGTACCGGTCTGCCAGGGGGTCCAGCCGCGGGTGCCGCGGGGAGACGTGCGGGGACGCACCGCTGGAGTACGCCCCGGCCTGACCGGTTCCGACCGCAGGGTCGGGCACAGGAGGGGTCACCCGTCGGAGTGTAGGCGGGACCGGTCCGTCCCCGACGCGGCGCGCCGCGACCCTAGGCCGTCGGCGAGCTCATCCGGGGCGGCAGCAGGAACGTGCCGGTCGCCGGGTCGGCGTCGGCGGGCAGGAACAGCCGCTGGACGGCGGCGACGACGGCCTGGGCCACCGTGCTGCGGGTGCGGGCGTCGAGCAGGAGCAGCCGGTCGACCGGGTGGGACAGGTAGCCGCAGTCGATCCGGACGGCGGGCATCCGGGTCATCCGCAGGATGTCCCAGGTCTTCGGGTGCGAGCCGCAGTCCAGCATCCCGGTGCGGGCGATGACCTCGCGCCGGACCAGGTTGGCGAACTCCTCGCCCACCGTGGAGCTGGCTCCGGACCCGGTGCCGTAGTAGTAGCTGGCCACGCCCCGGGCGTGCGCCGAGCCGTGCGCCTCCATGTGCAGGGAGAGGAACAGGTCGGCACGGGTCTCGTTGGCGAACGCGGTGCGGTCCCCGACGACGGGGTCACCGGCCCGACCGCGGGTCAGGTAGACGGTGGCGCCCGCGGCGGCCAGCCGGCCCTCGATCCGGGAGGCGAGGTCGAAGACCAGATCGGCCTCGGTGGTCTCCCCTGCGGTGTAGCCGGTGTCCTCGCCGCCGTGACCGGGGTCGATGACGATGACCCGGCCGATGAGGTGCGAGCCGGACTCGACCATCGAGGCGCTCTGCCGCAGCAGCTGCGGTCGGCCACCGGTGACCCGGCGGCCGAGCTGCTTGAGCGCGCGCAGCGTGGCCGGGCCGCAGGTGCCGTCGGCGGTCAGGCCGTAGTCGCGCTGGAACGTGCGCAGCCCGGACTCGGTCTCCGCGCCCAGGATGCCGTCGGCGCGGCCGGCGTCGTAGCCGAGCTCGAGCAGCAGCTCCTGCAGCCGGCGGACGTCGTCGCCGCGGGCCGGGTGCTCGGGGTCGTAGCGCAGCAGCCGGTCGCCCAGCGACCAACGGGCCTCGTTCAGCGCCCGGTAGGTCTCATCGCCCACCCGGCCGTCGACGGACAGCCCGCGGACCTGCTGGAAGTGCCGGACGGCGAGCTCGGTCGCCTGGTCGTACTCGGGTGCCTGGGTGGGCTGGCCGTCGAGCAGCTCGAGGGACCGGAGGACTGCCTGCACCTCGGCCACGACGGGACCGGTGCTGCCGGGTCGCAGGACGTCCATGCGGCGGTCGTCGCTCCTGTCCTCTGGGATCGGGCGGGGTGGTGCTCCCCGACGATTGTGGCATCCCCGCACGGACCGCCGAGGCCCGCCGGTCCGGGAGGACGGGCGGGCCTCGGTGGATCGGGTCGGCCCGCCGGCTGGCGGGCCCTCCCTCAGAGGTAGTCGGACAGGTCCGACAGGATGGCGCCCTTGGGCTTCGCGCCGATGATGCTCTTGACCGGCTTGCCGCCCTGGAAGACGGTCATCGTCGGGATCGACATCACCTGGTAGTCCCGGGCGATCTGCGGGTTCTCGTCGATGTTGAGCTTGGCGATCGTCAGCTTGTCGGCGTGCTCGGCCGCGATCTCCTCGAGCACCGGGGCGACCATCTTGCACGGCCCGCACCACTCGGCCCAGAAGTCGACGAGGACGGGCTTGTCGCTGCCCAGGACGTCGCTGGCGAAGCTGGCGTCGGTGACGGTCACGGTGTTCTTGCCGGCCATGGAGGTGCTCCTTGTTGTGAGGGGATGGAGGAGTTCAGCGCTCGTCGAAGGTCTCGGCGAGCCAGCGCTCGGCATCGATCGCGGCGGCGGCACCGGTGCCGGCCGAGGTGATCGCCTGCCGGTAGATGTGGTCCACGACGTCGCCGCAGGCGAAGACGCCGTCGATGTTGGTCCGGGTCGTCGGGTGGTCGACGACGACGTACCCCTCGTCGTCCAGCTTCAGCTGACCGACGAACAGCTCGGTGCGCGGGTCGTGGCCGATCGCGACGAACAGGCCGGACACCGGCAGCTGCTCGGTCGCGCCGGTGGCGACGTCGGTCAGCTCGACCGCCTCGACGGTGGTGTCGCCGTGCACGTCGGTGACCTGCTTGCCCAGCGCCCAGCGGATCTTCTCGTTGTCCTGGGCGCGCTTCTGCATGATCTTCGAGGCGCGCAGCTCGGGACGACGGTGCACCAGGGTGACCGACTTGGCGAACCGGGTGAGGAAGGTCGCCTCCTCCATCGCGGAGTCACCGCCGCCGACCACGACGATGTCCTGGTCGCGGAAGAAGAACCCGTCACAGGTGGCACAGGCCGAGACGCCGCGGCCGAGCAGCCGCTGCTCGTTGTCCAGGCCCAGGTACCGGTACTTCGACCCGGTGGCCACGATGACCGCGTGGGCCAGGTGCACCTCGTCGCCGACCTTGACGACCTTCGGGTCGGCCGTGAGGTCGACCTCGGAGACGTCCCGCGCCACGAGCTCGGCGCCGAAGCGCTCGGCCTGGGTGCGCATGTCGTCCATCAGCTGCGGGCCCTGGATGCCCTCGGGGAAGCCCGGGAAGTTCTCGACCTCGGTGGTGGTCATCAGCGCGCCACCGAACTGGGAGCCCTCGAACACCAGCGGGTGCAGGTTCGCCCGGGCGGCGTAGGTCGCCGCGGTGTACCCCGCCGGACCGGACCCGATGATGATCAGGTCGCGGATCCCGTCGTGCTCGGCCGGGGGGATGGCCGGCGCGGCGCTGGTCGGGACCGTCAGGCCGGGGGAGGTGTCGTTGCTCGTCACGGGCGGCACAACGGACAGGGTGGGTGCGGCATTCCCCGCCCGCGTCAGCCCGCGGCGGTGACGGCGACCTCGGCCAGGTCGGCCTGGAAGCCGTCCGGGACGCCGGTCAGGCCGGTGACCCACACCAGCACGTAGCGGGCCGTCACGGGGGCGCTGAAGGCGATGTCGTCGGTGCCGGCCAGCGTGGCCGTGCCCGCGACCGGGAAGGCCTCCAGGTCGCCGTCGGGGCTGCTGCCGGTGCGCACCTGGACGGTGGAGCCGGGCAGCGTGGTGGTGAGCCTGACGCCGGCCAGCGCCTGGTCGCTGCCCAGGTCGTACACGACGCCGACGCCGGGCTTGAGGTTGCCGAAGGCCGCCCTGCGGTAGGTCACGGTCGACCACGCGGTCGCGGGGTCGCCGTCGACGCTGAGCTGCACGTCGTCGTCGTTGTCCGGGTCGCCGTCGCCGAAGGGGTCGTAGATCGTCGCGGTAGTCACCGGGACGGCGGCGCCGGCCACCGGGGCGGCCGCGCTGCTCGGCGCGGAGGCGGACGTCGTGCCGGTACCGGCGCCGGCGGAGGCGCTCGGGGTGGACCCCTCCTGGTCGACGCTGCCGGCCACGGACAGCACGTTGTTGCCGAACCACAGCGCGAAGGCGATCACCAGGGCGAGCGCGAGCAGCGGCAGCCCGACGACGGCCAGCCTCCGGCGCGCGCTCGTCGCGGCGCGGCGCCCGTCGACGGGTGCGTCCTCGTCGGTGGCGAAGGTCTCGCCCCAGTCGAGGTCGTCCTCCTCGGCGGCGGGTGCGGCGGGCCGGGACGGGAACGGCCGGCCGGGCACCGCACCGGGCACCGGGGGCAGGGCGCCCCGCTCCAGGCGCACCGGCCCGTCGTCCGGGGCGTCCTCCCGGCGCTCGCGGAGCCGGCGCATCCAGCCGCTGTCGGTGTACCCGTCGGGCCGGACGGCCTCCTGCGGGCCGGTGCCCGGCCGGGGCGGCACGGCGAGCAGCGCCACCATGGTGCTGACGTTGGACAGCCCGGTGGCCGGGTCGTCGGACCGCGCCCGGCGGACCAGGGCGGCCAGGTCGGGTGAGGCGATGCCGGCGCGGCCGGCGTCCTGGGGCCGGGAGCCGGTGAGGCAGAGCTCCAGCAGCGCGCCCAGGGCGGCGATGTCGCCCTTCTCGGTGCCGCTGGCCGCGGGGACCGACAGCAGCCCGACCAGCCCGCCGGGCCGGAGCACCACGTGCTCGGGGGTCAGCCCGCCGACCGCCAGGCCGACCCGGTGCGCCTCGGCGACGCCCTCGGCGAGGCGGCGCACCAGCGACCGGGCCTCGCGCTCGGGCAGTGGGCCGTCGGTGGCCAGCCGGTCGGAGAGCCGGGTGCCCTCGATCCACTCGTTGACCACGTAGGCGGCGCCGCCGGGCTCGGTGCCCCCGGTGCCCTCGGCGGCGTCGTAGACCATCGCCAGGGCCGGGGTGGCCAGCCCGCCGGCGGTCAGCGCGCGGGTGATCCACTCCCGGGCGGCCGGGCCGCCGGGGGTGTGCACCCGCAGCGCCACGTCGCGGTTGAGCACCCGGTCACGGGCGCGCCAGGAACGGATGACCCCGGTGGGGGTCTCCTCGTCGGGGGCCACCTGGTCGAGCGGGCGGTAGCGGTCGGGCAGGCCCGTTGTCGTCGACGTCACGGACGCTGCCGACCCCCTGCTCGCTCGTTGCCGGGGACGGCGTCCCCGGGTCGGGCGCCGGACACCCGCGTCACCGTGAGCGCCCGAGCCGCGCCCGGACGCCGGCCACCGCGTCCCGCAGCTCCGGGACGCCGACCAGCACGGCACCCGCGACCACCGCGCTGCCGATGACAACGGTACCCAGGACCACGGCCCCGAGCGACCCCGGCACCGACTCGCCGAGCGACCGGCCGGCCAGCGACACCGCAGCCCAGCCCAGCACCCCGGCGACCACCGAGACCATCGCCATCCGGGCCACCGTGCGGGCGGCGTCCGGACCGCTGCGCACCCCGAGCGTGCGGCGCAGCGCGATGCTGCCGGCCAGCCAGCCCATCAGGTAGGTGGTGCTGGTGGCGATCATCAGGCCGGCGACGACGTGCTCGGGCTCCACCACGGCCGGCACGAGCAGCAGCAGCGGCACCCGGACGGCGACCATCGCCAGCTGGATGAAGGTGGGCGTGCGGGCGTCCTTCATGGCGTAGAAGACGCGCAGCTGCAGCAGGGTGACCGCCATCGGCAGCAACCCGAAGGCGCCCCAGGCCAGGGCGACGCCGATGGCGTGCGCCTGGTCGACGCTGGTGTTGCCGTAGGCGAAGGCCACCGTCGCCACCGCCGGGCCGAGCACCACCAGCACCGCGGTGACCGGCAGCAGACCGGTCGCCGAGAGCCGGGTGCCCAGGGTCAGGTCGGCGACCACCCCGTCGAGGTCGTGCCGGGCCGCGGCCCGGCTCATCCGGGGCAGCAGCGCGGTGAGCAGCGCGACGCCGATGATCCCGTAGGGCATCTGGAACAGCAGGCTGGCGATGGCGAACGCGCTGGAGCCCAGCCCGCCGTCCCGCTGGGCGGCGTTGGCGATCCGCATGGCCACGATGACGCCGACCTGGCTGATGGCGGCGTAGCCGACCACCCACAGCCCCAGCGAGCCGGCCTCCTTCAGGCCGGTCCCGCGCAGCCCCCAGCGGGGGCGCAGCGGCACGCCCGCCTTCCTCAGCAGCGGGAGCAGCACCAGCGACTGCACGGCGATGCCGGCGGTCGTGCCGATGCCGAGCAGCCACACCTGGTAGTCGCTGATCGTGGCCGGGCCGAGGTCACCGGGGCCGCTGGCGGCGATGAACAGGAACCCGGTGGCGATCACCACGACGTTGTTGAGCACCGGCGCCCACGCGGGGGGACCGAAGACACCGCGCGAGTTGAGGATCGCCGTGGCCAGCGCACCCAGCCCGTAGAAGACGATCTCCACGAGCAGCAGCCGGGCCAGCCAGTTGGCGAGGTCCACCTGGTCGTCGTCGCCGGCGATCCCCGACAGCCGGGTGAGCAGCGGCGCGGCCAGCACCGCCAGGCCGGTCATCACCACCAACCCGGCGGTCGCGATGGTCAGCAGCCGCTGGGCGTAGCCCACCCCGCCGTCGTCGTCCTTCTCCTGGGCGAAGACCAGCAGCGGCACGACGACGGAGGACAGGACGCCCCCCAGCAGCAGCTCGTAGACCAGGTTGGGCAGCGTGTTCGCGGTGTTGTACGCGTCGTTGACGGCGAGGACGCCGAGGGCAGCGGCGATGACGACGGTGCGCAGCAGGCCGGTGAGCCGGCTGACCAGCGTGGCCACCGCCATGGTCCCGGCGGCCCGGAGGATCCCGCCGCTCGCGCCGGGACGGCCCTCCCGCAGCTCGGTCGCCGCGGCGTCCTCCTCGTCCGGGACCTGACGGACCGGCGGGAAGGCGGGGATGAGCTGGGTGTCGTCGGGCCCGGGCACGAACCGGCGCACCCGGGTCGGCGGCGGTACCGGGGGCAGGCCGGTGCGCCGGCGGGGTGCGTCGGCGACGGGCGGTGCCTGCCGTGCGGCAGGAGGCGGCACGGGCGGCAGCGGTCGCGGCCGGGCGGCCGGCGGCCCCGGTTCCGGCGCCGGTGCCGGCACCGGGGTGGTGTTCTTGTACGGCGGCGGGGGCAGCGGGGCCGCCGGCCGCGGCCGCTCGCCCGCCGGCACGTCGGTCCTCGGCTCGCTCACACCGGGCTCCGGGTGGGCGGCACGGCGGCGTCCAGCGGGGACTGGTCCTCCGGCTCGCCGCGGCGGCGCTTGAGCACGAAGCGCACCGCCCGGCGCAGGAACAGCAGCGCCAGCAGGGCCGCCGCGCCGAAGGTGATGCCGAGGGTGATCCAGCCGTAGGCCGTGCTCTTCACCTGCATCGTCACGGCCTCGCCGAGCGGGCCGCCGCCGGGCGTGGTCAGTCGCGCGCTGACCGCGAAGCCGCCGGACTGCCGCACGTGCGCGGGGACCTGCAGCGGCGTGCGCGAGGAGGGCTGCAGCGTGGTGACCCCGATGTCGTCGGTCGTCAGGCCCACGTTGCCGCGGGTGCGCAGCTCCAGCCGCACCTCGACGGCGAACGGCAGGTCGTTCTGCACGGTGAGCACCAGCGGGGCGTCGCTGGAGGCCAGGCTGTAGGTGCCGTCGACCGGCGACAGCAGGGTCACCTGGGCGCGCAGGTGGGCGACGGTGTCCCGCAGGTCCGCCGCGGCGGCGGCGAACCCCTCGTCGTCCCCGCGCCACTCGGCGGAGCCGGTCCGGGCGATCGCCGCGTCGTAGCCGGCGAGCACGGTGTCCGGGTCGCCGACGACGGCGGCCGCGAAGTCGTCGCGGACCCGGGAGGTCTCGGCGATCTCGGTCATCCCCTCGGCCGGGAGGACGGCGGTGCTGGCCACCAGGTCGCCGGTGGCCACCTCCGGCCCGGTGGTCAGCGCGTCCACCGGGACGGCCGCCAGCCACGGCTGGCTGACGGTGTCGGCCATCATCGCCGTGACGACGGCCGGGTCCGGGTCCACCGCGCGGGGCGGGGCGACGAGCACGGTCTGCTGCGTGCCGGCCTCCCGCGCGGCCAGCTGGCGGCTCAGCGCCCCCAGCTCGGCCAGGTAGCGCTGCTCGGTGAGCCGGCCCACGCCGGAGTCGGGGGTGGCCTCGGCGACGATCCCGGTGAGCCGGCTGTCGGCGACCAGCGTCGTCACGTCGCCGGAGGCGGCGTGCTGGCTGCTGCGGGCGGCGGCGGGCGCACCGCCGGCGCCGACGGCCTGCTCGCCGTCGGACAGGCCCTCGTCGGACAGCACGACGATGTCCACCCCGCCGGCCTGCAGCGTGTCCAGGGTGGGGCCGGACAGCGCGCCGCCGGCCGCCCACGCCAGGTCGGTCCGCGGCGCGACGCCGAGCACCTCGCGGACGATCGCCGCTCCCGCGCCGGTCCCCGCCGCGCCGTCGGTGCTGCCGGCGGTCGGGTCGGCCGGGGTCAGCGCACCCCCGTCGTCGGCGGGCTGCTGAGCGGTGCCCTCGGCCGTGCCGGGCAGGCTGCGGGTGACGACCGCCGACTGGCCGGTGGCCACCAGCGCGTCGGCGTCGACGTCGGCGTAGGGCAGCGCGACGACCGGGTGCTCCCCGGCGACGGCGCGCAGCCGGTCGAGCAGCTCCCCGGCGTCCGCGGTGCCGGTGCCGTCGTCGTCCCCGACGGTGTAGGGACCGGCCGCCATCAGCGACAGCTCCTCGAGCAGTGCGGGGTCCACGGCCAGGGTCACCGGGACCGCCGGGTCGGTCTCGGCCGGATCGGCGCCGGGGACCGTCGGCAGCTGCTCGACCACCCGGACGACGCGGTCCAGCCGGCCGCCGTCGGCCACCTCGCCGGCCAGGTCATCGTCGGCGAACCGGCCGGTCGCGTCGCGGTGCGGGCGGTCGGTGATCGGCCAGAGCCAGGCCACCGAGGTGCGGGCGGTGGGCAGCGGCGGGCCGACCACGACGTGGGTGGAGAGCTGACCGACCCGCTCCGGGCCGCCGTCCTCGCGGGTGCCGTTGAGGTTGACCAGCACCGGGTAGACGCCGTCGGCGGTGAGCTGCAGGACGTCCGCGGTGGTCGTGTAGTCGAAGGACAGCGAGCGGCCCGGCTCGAGGTCGCCGGGGACCTCGAGGAAGGGCGCCGTCACGGTGGTCGCCTCGCTGGGGTCGGCCAGCTCGCCGACCAGCGCGTCCCGGGTGGTCAGGACGTCGCCGCGCTGCACCCGGACCGACAGGTCCGACCAGGTCTCGGTGCTGTCGTTGACCAGGGTGCCGCTGACCTCGATCGGGGAACCGGGGACGACGGTGCGGGGCTCGAGCCGGTCCACCGTGATCTGCACCGGGCGGCCGTCGGGTGCACCGTCCGGCGCCGGGGCAGCCGCGGCCGGCGCCGCCGGCAGCCCGGCCAGCAGCGCGGCGCCGGCGACCAGCAGCAGGGCGGGGGTCGAGGGGCGGCCGTCGGCGCGGCCGGCGGCCCGCCGTCTCACGCGCTGTCGGCCAGCAGGCCCGGCGCGCGCTCCACCAGCGCGCGCTCGTCGGCATAGGCCAGCCGCCCACCCAGTTCGGTCAGCGGCACCCAGGCGACCTCGGTGACCTCCACGTCGGCGTCGGAGAGCGCGCCCCCGACAGCCCGCAGCAGGAAGTGGTGCACCGTCTTGTGCACCCGCCGGCCGTCGGCGACGAACCAGAAGTCGATGATCCCGAGCGGGGCGACCACCTCGCCGAGGATCCCGGTCTCCTCGGCCACCTCGCGGACGGCGGTGTCCTCGGGCGTCTCGCCCTCCTCGATGTGCCCCTTGGGGAGGGACCAGAGCAGGCGGCCACGGCGGTCGGTGCGGCCGATCAAGGCCGCGCGCGGGCCGGTGCCGTCGTCATCGGCGACCACCAGACCTCCGGCCGAGGTCTCGTCGACCCGGCGCAGCCGGCGGCCGGGGCGCTGCCGCCCGCCCGTCCCAGCCATGCCAGGAGGGTAGCGCGCGCGACGGCCCGTACCCGGCTGGCCACTACCCTCGACCGTCGTGTCCGCAGAGCCGCCCCGCCGTCCCGAGCCCCTGCCCGTCCCGCCGGCGGTGCAGCAGACGGTGCGCGACCTGGTCGAGGTCTCCCCCGTGCTGGTCGAGCTCGGCCGGCGCTTCACCGCCGCCGGTCACCAGGTCCACCTCGTCGGTGGCTCGGTGCGGGACGCCCTGCTCGCCGCCGGGTCGACCGGCGCGCCCGTGGCCCCCGGTGACCTCGACCTGACCACCGACGCGCGACCGGAGCAGACCCTCCAGGTGCTGCGCGGGTTCGCCAGTTCCACGTGGAACACCGGGATCGCGTTCGGCACCGTCGGGGCCGAGGTGCGCGGCGAGCGGGTGGAGATCACCACCTTCCGGGCCGACCGGTACGACCGCGAGTCCCGCAACCCGGAGGTCGCCTGGGGCACCTCCCTGGTCGACGACCTCGCCCGCCGCGACTTCACCGTCAACGCGATGGCCGTCTCGCTGGGCCCCGACCGCACCGTCACCGACCCCTTCGGCGGTCTCGGCGACCTGCTGGCCCGGCGGCTGCGCACCCCCGGGACGGCGGTGGAGTCCTTCGCCGACGACCCGCTGCGGATGCTGCGGGCGGTCCGCTTCGTCGCCCAGCTCGGGCTCACGCCGGACGACGAGGTGGTGGCCGCGATGACGTCGCTGGCTCCCGAACTCGGCCGGATCACCGCCGAGCGGGTGCAGCACGAGTTCTCCCGCACGCTGCTGAACCCGCAGCCGCGGGCGGCGCTCGAGCTGTTCGTCGGCACCGGGCTGGCCGACGTCGTCCTGCCCGAGCTGTCCGCGCTGCGGATGGAGATCGACGAGCACCACCAGCACAAGGACGTCTACACGCACTCGCTGACCGTGCTGGACCAGGCGATCGCGCTGGAGGTGGCGGGAGCGCGAGCGGGCACCGACACGGAGGGGTCGCCGGACCTGGTGCTGCGGCTGGCGGCGCTGCTGCACGACATCGGCAAGCCCGCCACCCGCCGGCACGAGGCCCGCGGCCGGGTCTCCTTCCACCACCACGAGGTGGTCGGCGCCAAGCTGGTGCGCAAGCGGTTGACCGCGCTGAAGTACCCCAAGGACGTCGTCGAGGCGGTCTCCCGGCTGACCTTCCTGCACCTGCGCTTCCACGGCTACGCCGACGGCCAGTGGACCGACTCCGCCGTCCGGCGCTACGTCACCGACGCCGGCGACCTCCTCCCCCGGCTGCACAAGCTGGTCCGCTCGGACTCCACCACCCGCAACAGGAAGCGGGCGGCGGCGCTGTCGGCGACCTACGACTCGCTGGTCGAGCGGATCGCCGAGCTGGCGGCGGCCGAGGACCTCGGCCGGATCCGGCCCGACCTCGACGGCAACCGGATCATGGAGCTGCTCGGCATCTCCCCCGGCCCGGAGGTCGGCCAGGCCTGGCGCTTCCTCAAGGAGCTGCGGCTCGAGCGCGGGCCCCTCGAGCCCGAGGAGGCCGAGGCCGAGCTGCTCAGCTGGTGGCGTTCGCGCGGGTGAGCGCGAGCGGGGGGTGCTCGGCGCGCTGCGCCTGGCCGCGGGCCCACCGGGCGAACACGACCGCGGTGAGCAGGTACCCGGCGCCGATCACGACCAGCAGCGGCCAGCTGATCCCCGACGCCGGCAGCAGGAAGGCCCCGGCCAGCAGGGCGACCACGAAGAAGACGTTGAAGAGCGTGTCGTAGACGGAGAAGACCCGGCCGCGGAAGTCGTCCTCCACGGCCTCCTGCAGGGTGGTGTCCACGCAGATCTTGATGCCCTGGGCCACGAAGCCCAGCGTCAGGACGGCGGCCACGACGGCGGGCGGCTCGAACAGCCCACCGAGCACCAGCTGGCCGGCCGCGGCCAGCACGAGCATGCCGACCACCCAGGCCGCCTTGCCCCACCGGCGCACCGCCGCGGGGGTGACCGCGGCGGCCAGCAGCGTGCCCGTCGCCCCGGCCGCGAGCACCTCGGCCAGGCCGGCCAGGCCGCCGGGGAAGAGGCTGGAGCCGTCGGTGAAGGTGTTCCGGTACAGCAGCAGGGTCATCAGCGTCAGCAGCCCGTAGAAGACCCGGTGCACGGCCATGACCGAGAGCACCGCCGTCGCCGGCGGGTGCGCGGCCACGTGCCGGGCGCCGGCGAGCATGCCGTGCAGCACGTCCCGGGCGCTCACCGTGGCGGCCAGCGTCAGGTGGTCCGGGCCGAGGTGGGGACGCCGGAAGCCGGAGACGATCGCCGAGGCCCCCAGGTACGGCACGGCGGAGGCCACGGCGAGCGTGGCGTAGCCCCCGGGACCTCGGCCGATGAGCTCGGTCGCCCCGATCGCCGCACCGCCGCCGAGCACGGACGCGATCGCCCCGGCCGTCGTCGACAGGGCGTTCGCCGAGACCAGCGAGGGCTCGTCGGTGGTGTGCGGCAGCGCGGCCGACAGCGCGGAGAGCACGAACCGGTTGACGGAGAAGACCAGCAGCCCGGCGACGTAGAACCCGACCCCCTGCACCGCGGCCAGGACCAGCGCAGCGACCGCCAGCACCAGGACGGCGCGGACCACGTTGGCGACCAGCAGCACCTGCCGGCGGCTCCACCGGTCCAGCCACACCCCGGCGAACGGACCGACGAGCGAGTAGGGCAGCAGCAGCACGGCGAAGCCGGCCGCGACGTCGATCGGGTCGGCGGCCGACTGCGGGTTGAACAGGACCGTGCCGGCCAGCGCCGCCTGGAAGACGCCGTCGCCGAACTGGGAGGACAACCGGGTCAGCAACAGCCTGCGGAAGTCCCCGCGGCGGAGCAGGTGGCGCACGGTGGTGGGCGCATGCTGCACCCGCGCCACATTACGTCGCCTCCCCGTGACCGCCAGCCGAGCAGGAGGCGGGCGCTGCACCGCCCCTCCGGCCCGTCGCTGATGCACACTGGGAGGCGATGAACCCGGTGCCCTCGTCACCCGACCCCGAACGTCGTCCGGCCGGACAGGCTGCCGGACGACGCCGGCGCGACGCCGTCCCCGTCCTCTCCGTGGGCTCCCTGGACGACGTCCGGCCCGGGTCCCTGCTGATCGCGATGCCCGCGCTCACCGACCCGACGTTCGCCGGTGGCGTGGTCTACGTGCTGGACCACTCCGACACCGGCACGATCGGCGTCGTGCTCGGCCAGCCCAGCGAGGTCGGCATCGGCGACGTCCTGCCCGGTTGGTCGGAGCTGGCCGTGGAGCCGGGGGTCTTCCACGTCGGCGGGCCCTGCGAGACCGACACGGCACTGTGCCTGGCCACCCGCAGCGGCGAGGGCCCGCTGGACCCCGACAGCGGCCTGCGCCAGGTGGCCGGCCGGGTGCACCTGGTCGACCTCGACGGCGACCCCGACGAGCTGGACGGCGAGATCGAGGGCCTGCGGGTGTTCGCCGGGTACGCCGGGTGGTCCGCCGGGCAGCTGGCGGTCGAGCTCGCCGAGGGCGCCTGGGCCTGCGTGGAGGGGGACCCGGCCGACGTGCTCGCCACGGTCCCCGGCCCGGAGCTGTGGCACGCGGTGCTGCGCCGCCAGTCCGGCCGGCTGGCCGTGCTGTCCACCGCACCGGCGGACCCCTCCGCGAACTGAGCCGACGGTCTGCGGCGGGCGGGTGCCACTGGTCGGGAGCGGGTGGACCTGGTAGGAAAGAGGCCGCAGGAGGGGGCGGCCTGGGGAAGAGGCCGCCCCCTCCTGTCTCGTCTGCAGCCGCCCCGGCTCTGCTCAGATGCCCAGCGCGGTGGCGATCTCCGGGTGCTGCGTGGTGTCCACCGTGTCGGTGTCGGCCGGCAGCGTGATGTCCCGCGGCCCGTGGTCGGCGAGGGTGATCGTCACCTCGAAGTCCTGCAGCTCGGTCACGTACTGGACCAGCAGGCCGCTGTCCGCGGCCACCGAGACCTCCGCCCCGGTCCCGCTCCGGAAGACCGAGGCGAGCTCCCCGTTCACCGACTGCGAGCCGGCCCAGGTGTAGGCGTCGAAGGACCGCGGGTCGTCGGCCGCGCGCGCCGACAGCCGGGTGACCATCTGCACCAGCACGTCCAGCAGCGAGGCGGTGCCGGTCGAGCCGCCGGTGACGATCGGTCGCCGGGCGTACGTGGCGGCGGGCAGCCCGGCGGCGGTCAGCGCGTCGGCCAGCCCGGGGACGTCGCCCTGCCACAGGTCGGTCTCGCTGAAGAACAGCGTCCGGGTCTCCTCGGGCTGCCCGCTGGCGTGGCTGGTCACCGCCTGCGCCCGGCCGGTGTCCCGGCTGAAGTCGACCTCGCCGGTCAGGGTGAGCACGGCGCCCTCCGCGTAGGGCGCACTGACCTCGAAGTCCGCGCCGCCGGCCTGGCGGTCGGCGTAGAGGACCTGGGACAGGACGTCGGCCTCCGCGGAGGTCACCGGGTCGCCGGGTGCGCGGTCGGGCGCCTCGTCCTCGCTGCAACCGGTCAGCACCGCGACGAGCGCCGCGACGGCCGCCAGCACGACCAGCCGGACCGGACCGGGACGACGGGGGGAGCGCATGGCGGCCAGCGTAGGACGGACGGCCCGCCTCCCTGCTGGAGCAGGGAGGCGGGCCGTCCGGACGTGCTGGTCGGTGATCAGCGCTCGATGTCGCCCCGGATGAAGGCCTCGACGGCGTCGCGGGCCTCGCTGTCGTCGTACTGCACCGGCGGGCTCTTCATGAAGTACGAGGACGCCGACAGGATCGGGCCGCCGATGCCGCGGTCCTTGGCGATCTTGGCCGCCCGGACGGCGTCGATGATGATGCCGGCCGAGTTCGGGGAGTCCCAGACCTCGAGCTTGTACTCCAGGCTCAGCGGGACGTCGCCGAACGCGCGGCCCTCCAGGCGGACGTAGGCCCACTTGCGGTCCGACAGCCACGGCACGTGGTCCGACGGGCCGATGTGCACGTTGTCCTTGCCCATGTCCCGGTCGACCTGGCTGGTGACCGACTGGGTCTTGGAGATCTTCTTGGACTCCAGGCGCTCGCGCTCGAGCATGTTCTTGAAGTCCATGTTCCCGCCCACGTTGAGCTGCATGGTCCGGTCCAGCTGCACGCCGCGGTCCTCGAACAGCTTCGCGAGCACCCGGTGGGTGATCGTGGCGCCGACCTGGCTCTTGATGTCGTCGCCGACGATCGGCACGCCGGCAGCGGTGAACTTGTCCGCCCACTCCTGGGTGCCGGCGATGAAGACCGGGAGGGCGTTGACGAAGGCGACCTGCGCGTCGATCGCGGCCTGGGCGTAGAACTCCGCCGCCTGCTGCGAGCCGACCGGGAGGTAGCAGACCAGCACGTCGGCACCGGACTCGCGGAGCGCGGTGACCATGTCGACCGGGGACTCGTCGGACTCCTCGACGATCTCGCGGTAGTACTTGCCGAGCCCGTCCAGGGTGGTGCCGCGCTGGACGGTGACGCCGAGCGGCGGGACGTCGGAGATCTTGATGGTGTTGTTCTCGCTGGCGAAGATCGCCTCGGACAGGTCGCGGCCGACCTTCTTGGCGTCGACGTCGAACGCGGCGACGAACTCGACGTCGGAGACGTGGTAGTCGCCGAAGCGGACGTGCATGAGGCCGGGGACCGACGCGGACTCGTCCGCGTCGCGGTAGTACTCGACCCCCTGGACGAGCGAGGCGGCGCAGTTGCCGACGCCGACGATGGCGACCTTGACCGATGCCATGGACTGTCTCCCTCCGACGGGCCCTCCCGGGCCCGGACTGTGTGTGCCGATCACGTGCTGGGTGGTGCGGTCTGTTCGCCCGCGGCCTGGGCCCGGGCGTCGTCCTTCTCGCTGTCGATCAGCTCGGTGAGCCAGCGGACCTCGCGGTCGACGGAGTCCAGGCCGTGCCGCTGCAGCTCGAGGGTGTAGCGGTCGAGCTTCTCCTGGGTGCGCCGCAGCGAGTCCATGAGCCGGTCGCGCTGCCGCTCGACGGTGCGCCGCCTGCCCTCGAGGATGCGCAGCCGGACGTCGGCCGCCGTGTGCCGGAAGAACGCGAGGTGGACGCCGAAGCGGCCCTCGTCGTCGTAGGCCTCCGGGCCGGTGGAGCTGAGCAGCTCGGCGAAGCGCTCCTTGCCCTCCGCGGTGATCGCGTAGACGACCTTCCCGCGGCGTCCGGTCAGCGCTGGGGCGTCGGCCGGCAGCAGGGAGCGCGGGGTGGGGTCGTCGCTGGCGATCAGCCCGGCGGCCTGCATCCGCTTGAGCGCCGGGTAGAGCGACCCGTAGGAGATCGACCGGAGGCCACCGAGGACGGCGGCGAGCTCCTTGCGCAGCTCGTAGCCGTGCATGGGGGCCTGCTGCAACAGCCCCAGGATGGCGAACTCGAGCACGGCGCCACCTCCTGGTCCCCCGGTGTCGCCGGATCGATGTATCGGTACGATACATCTGGGCGCAGCAGTCCACGCAACGGGGGCGAGCAGCTCACGCCCGCCCCACGAGCCCCGTGTCGACGTCTGGAGAGGGGTCCCGAGCGAGGCTCTGTTGCGTACATTGGCGCCGTGCCCGGACGACGGTCGGTGGTGGACTACGCGCTGCAGAGGCGCGCGCTGCTGGCCGAGGTCCGCGCCGGGCGGACCGGACTGTTCGAGGTCTGCGACGCGAGTCCGTACCTGTCCCGGGCGGCGAGGTACCACGGCGAGGTGACCGACTCCCCGTGCCCGATCTGCCGCCGTGACCGGCTGACCCTGGTGAGCTACGTCTACGGCGACGGGCTCGGGCCGGTGTCGGGGCAGGCGAAGACCGGGCGCGAACTGGCCCGGATGGACGCCGCGCAGGACGAGTTCTCCGTGTACGCCGTCGAGGTGTGCCGCGGTTGCGGCTGGAACCACCTCGTCACCTCCTACGTCCTGGGCGCCGAACCGGCCCCGGGACGCGCACCACGCAGGACCCGCCGCCGGGCGGCGACCGAGTAGTCGCCCCCGGCCGTGCGCCGCCGCCTGCTCGCCGCGGCACACAGCTGAAGACGTCACCCTGGGGCGGCAGGCCTGCGACCACGTCGCGGTCCGCCCCCACGACTGCAGGAAGGGGCCACCGCGTGCCTCCCCACGACCAGACCGCCCGGGCCGGCTCCGCCGGCTCGGGCCGCCGCCCACCGCAGGCCCGCAGCGCCGGGTCCGGGAGCAGCGGAGCCGGTGCCGCCCGCCGGCCGGCGTCCGGCGGCGGGGCCCGCCCTTCCTCGGCCCGCTCCTCCCCGGCCCGCTCCGGCGGTGGCGGCGGTGGTCGTCCCCCGGCGAAGCCACCCACGGGCGGCAACCGGCCCGGCGGCAGCGGGCGGGGCCGCCCGCCGGGCGGCGGGAAGAGGAAGCGCACCGGCAGGCAGCGGCGTCGTCGCTGGCTGAAGGTCCTGGTCGGGGCCTTGGTGAGCATGCTCGTGCTGCTCGGCGTCTTCGTCGGCGTCGTCTACGCCTCGACCGACGTGCCGACGCCGGAGTCGGTGACCAACCAGCAGACGACGATCGTCTACTACTCCGACGGCGTCACCGAGATGGCCCGGCTGGGCAGCGAGAACCGGATCGAGGTCGGTCTGGACCAGGTCTCGGAGCCGGCGCGGAACGCGGTCCTGGCTGCGGAGAACCGGAACTTCTACAACGACCCGGGCATCTCCTTCACCGGCATCGTCCGGGCGGCCTGGAACAACCTGACCGGCGGCTCGACCCAGGGTGGCTCGACGATCACCCAGCAGTACGTGAAGAACGCGTTCCTGAGCTCCGACCAGACGTTCAGCCGCAAGTTCAAGGAGCTCTTCCTCTCCATCAAGCTGGACAACGAGTACTCCAAGGACGAGATCCTGGAGAACTACCTGAACACCATCTACTTCGGTCGCGGCGCCTACGGCATCGAGGCCGCGGCGGAGACCTACTTCGGTGTCAAGGCCGCCGACCTCACCGCCGAGCAGGGCGCCGTCCTCGCCGTCCTGGTGCGCAGCCCGAACTACTACGACCCCGAGTCCAACCCCGAGGAGGCGCAGGACCGCTGGGGCAAGGTGCTCGACGCCATGGTCGAGCAGGGCTGGGTCGACTCCGCCGCCCGGGCCGCCGCGCAGTACCCGGTCGTGCTCCCGGACGACGGCGCCGGGCTCGGCATCCCGTCGGGCCCGGAGGGGCTCATCGTCGACCAGGTGCTCGCCGAGCTGGAGGGCTCGTCCTACGGCTACACCGACGTGGAGACGCAGGGGCTCCGGGTCACCACCACGGTGGACAAGCGCTACCAGGACGCCGCGGTCGCCTCCGTCGACGACGTGATGGAGGGCGAGGACGTCGCGCTGCTGCGCGAGGCGCTCGTCTCGGTCGACCCGAAGACCGGCGGCGTGCTGGCCTACTACGGCAACTCGGCCCGCACCAGCGAGGACCCGGAGGCCGACACGACCGACTACGCCCAGGCCTACAAGCAGCCGGGGTCGTCGTTCAAGCCGTACACGCTGGCCACGGCCCTCGGCGAGGGGATCAGCGTCGAGGCCCGCCGGGACGGCAGCTCGCCGCAGACCTTCAAGGACCGCACCAAGCCGGTGGTCAACTCCGGCAACGCCCAGTGCGGGGCCTGCACCCTGCGGGAGGCGATCACCCGGTCGCTGAACACCACCTTCTACGGCCTGGCCTACGAGGTCGGGCCGGCCAAGGTCGCCGAGACGGCCCGGGCGGCGATGGGCATCGGCGACCAGTGGCCCGACAGCGCCTCGGTGCCGGCGGCGCTGCGCGGCAAGACGTCGCTGGCCAGCCCGGAGAACGGGCAGACCGGTGGCGCGATCGGGATCGGTGAGTACGAGGTGCGGCCGATCGACCAGGCCGTCGGCTTCGCCACCCTCGCCGCCGGTGGGGTCCACCACCAGCGGCACTTCGTCGCCCGGGTCGCCGACGGCGAGGGCACGGTGCTCAAGACGGTCGACGGCAGCGAGACCGCCGACCAGGTGATCCCGGCCGACGTCGCCAGCGACACCACCTACGCGCTGGAGGGCGTCGCCGCCTACTCCAAGCGCCCGCTGGACGGCAACCGGCCGGTGGCCAGCAAGACCGGCACCCAGGGGCTGAACGCCACCGACAACTCCGACGCCTGGATGGTCGGCTACACCCCGTCGATCTCCACCGCGGTGTGGATGGGCAGCCAGGGTCTGGCGCCCATCACCAACGTCCAGGGCAAGATCATCTACGGCTCGGGCCTGCCGGGGCAGATCTGGCAGGAGTTCATGGACACCGTGCTGGACGGCACCCCGGAGGAGCCGTTGCCGAGCAAGGCGATCATCAAGGGCGACACCGGCAAGGGCGTCGCGGAGCGGACCACCCGCGCACCGGCGGCCACCACGGCCCGGGCGCCGGCGACCACGACCCAGGCGGCTCCGACGACCAGCCAGGCGCCGGCAGCGACCTCGAGTCGCCCGACGCGCTCCTCACGGCCGGTCCCGCCGCCGCAGGTCGACCCGGTGGAGCCGGAGGACCCGGTCGGTCCGGTGGAGCCGGTGGACCCGGCCTGTGACCCGGCAACCGAGCAGTGCGGGGACCCGGGGCAGGTGCAACCCCCCGCACCCGTGCCGCCGAACGACTGATCCGGAGCAGGCAGACTGACCCGGTGAGCGGAACACCGACGGGCCCGTCCGTCCCGGCCGACCGGCCGGGGGGCGGGCCCGAGGTGTCCGCCCCGCCGCAGGTGTCCGCCCCGCCGCAGGTGTCCGCCCCGCCGCAGGTGGCCGCGCCGCCGTGGCCGGACCGCGTCGTCCCCACCTGGACCGACCCGGTCGCCGTCCAGGCCAGTGAGGCCGTGGGCGGCCCGTGGGGCCGGCACGCGGTCACCGGCCGGGCGCTGTTCTGGACGCCGCTGCGGATCTGCCTGCTGTTCACCGTGCTGGTGCTGAGCATCGCCTGGGCCAAGCAGGTGCCCTGCGCGAACGGCGACTGGAGCGGGTCCAAGCAGTACACCCACCTCTGCTACAACGACGCCGTCCCGCTGTTCGGCATCCACGGCCTGTCCGCCGGCGAGGTGCCCTACCTCGACTCCCCCGTCGAGTACCCGGTGCTCACCGGCGGGCTGATGCAGCTGGCGGCGGTCATCGCCCGTGGCTACGACGGGCTGGCCGCCGGCGGTGGGCTGCTGCCGGAGCCGGTCCCGGTGCAGACGTACTACGTCGTCACCTGCCTGCTGCTGTCGGTGCTGGCGCTGCTGGTCACCCGCGGGGTGCTGGGGCTGACCGGCCGCCGGCCCTGGGACGCCGCCATGATCGGCCTCTCCCCCGTGCTGCTCTGCTACGCCTTCACCAACTGGGACCTGCTCGCGGTCGCGCTGACCACGCTGGGGATGTGGGCCTGGGCGCGGCAGCGCCCGGTGGTCGCCGGGGTGCTCCTCGGGCTGGGGGTCGCGGCGAAGCTGTACCCGGTGCTGGTCCTCGGCGTGCTGCTGGTGCTCTGCCTGCGGGCGGGCCGGCTCCGGCCGTGGCTGACGACGGCGGTCACCGCGGGAGTGGCGTGGCTGGCGGTCGACCTGCCGATCGCCGTCCTCGCGCCGGGGAACTGGGCCCGCTTCTTCGAGCTGAACGGCACCCGCCCGGCGAACCCGGAGAGCGTCTGGGCGATCGCGCTGCACTGGTTCCCCGGGCTCCTGGACGGGCCGCTGGCCGAGGGGGAGAGCCCCACGGCGCTCAACGCGGCCGTCGCCGTCCTGCTGGTGCTGTGCGCGGTCGGGGTCGGCTGGCTGGCGCTGGCGGCGCCGCTGCGCCCGCGGCTGCCGCAGCTGGCCTTCCTGCTGGTGGCCGCGTTCCTGCTGGTGAACAAGGTGTACAGCCCGCAGTACGCGCTGTGGCTGCTGCCGCTGGCGGTGCTGGCCCGGCCGCGGTGGCGCTCGCTGCTGCTCTGGCAGGCGACCGAGGTGCTGGTGTGGACGCTGACGATGCTCTACTACCTGGGCGCGGACAACAGGGGTGTGGACGTCGAGTGGTTCTACCTCGCCGTCGGCGTGCGGGACGCGGCCCTGCTGCTGCTGATGGCGCTGGTCGTGCGCGAGGTCTGGTACCCCGACACCGACCTGGTGCGCCGCAGCTGGCCGGGCACCGACGACCCCGCCGGTGGGTTCTTGGACGGGGCGCCCGACCGGTTCACGCTGCCTGGCCGGCGTCAGCCGGACAGCGCCTCGCGGAGCAGCGTGATCTCCTCGGCGTGACCGGCCGCGTCGCCCGGCGTCTCCAGCACGACCGGGGCGCCGGCCGCGCGGGCGACGCCGAGCAGCTGCTCCAGCGGGATCTCCCCCGCGCCCAGCGGGGCGTGCCGGTCCCGGCCGGAGCCGGCGGGGTCGCGGCTGTTGTTGAGGTGCACCAGGTCGATCCGCCCGGTGATGGCCCGGACGTCGTCCACCGCCCGGCCCAGGTCCCAGCCGGCGCACCACGCGTGGCAGGTGTCGAGGACGAAGCCGGCACCGAACTCGCCGACGGCCTCCCAGAGCCGGGCGACCGCGTCGAGCTCGCGGGCCATCGCGTTGTCCCCGCCGGCGGTGTTCTCGATGAGCACGGGGATGCCGAAGCCGCCGTCCTCGGCCTGCCGGGCGAAGGTCTTGCGCCAGTTGTCGACGCCGGCGGACGGGTCGTCCTTGGCCAGCACGTGGCCGCCGTGCACGACCATGCCGCGCGCGCCGACGGCCGCGGAGGCGGCCGCGTGCTGGCCGAGCAGCTTGCGGCTGGGGATGCGGATCCGGTTGTTGGTGGAGGCGACGTTGAGCACGTAGGGGGCGTGCACGAAGACGGCCACGTCGGAGGCGAGCAGCGCCTCGGCGTCCGGACGGGGCTTCGGTGCCTTCCAGCCCTGCGGGTCGGCCAGGAAGACCTGGACGGCGTCGGCGTCCATCTCCGCTGCCCGGGCCAGCGGGCCGCCCGCGTCGAGCTCGTTGTCCTCGGTCAGGCCCGGTCCGACGTGCACGCCGATCAGCTGGTCAGCCACCCGGGCGACCCTACCGACCGCCGCTGGTAGCCTGGGTGGCGCGCGTCCCGTCCGATCCCGCTCCCGCGGGTCATCGCCGGGGCGTGCGACGCGTGTACGACCCTCCTGCTGCAGATGTACTGCGGCCGCTGAGACCAGAGGAGGTGGGGTTCTCCGTGCGTCACTACGAACTGATGATCATCCTCGATCCCGAGCTCGAGGAGCGGACCATCGCTCCCAGCCTGGACCGTTTCCTGACCGTCGTCACCAACTCCGGTGGCACCGTCAAGACCGAGATCTGGGGCCGTCGTCGGCTGTCCTACGAGATCAAGAAGAACGTCGAGGGCATCTACGCCATCGTCGACATCAACGCCGAGCCCGCCGCGGTGGCCGAGCTGGACCGTCAGCTCAACCTCAACGAGTCGGTCCTGCGCACCAAGCTGATGCGGCCCGAGGCGCACTGACCATGGCCGGCGAGACCGTCATCACCGTCATCGGCAACCTCACGGCCGACCCGGAACTGCGGTTCACGCCGTCCGGCGCCGCCGTCGCCAACTTCACCGTGGCCTCGACGCCCCGCACCTTCGACCGTCAGTCGCAGGAGTGGAAGGACGGCGAGGCGCTGTTCCTCCGGTGCAACGTGTGGCGCCAGGCGGCGGAGAACGTCGCCGAGTCGCTCACCCGCGGCTCGCGGGTCATCGTCTCCGGTCGGCTGAAGCAGCGTTCCTTCGACACGAAGGAAGGCGAGAAGCGCACCGTCATCGAGCTCGAGGTCGACGAGATCGGCCCCTCGCTCCGCTACGCCACGGCCAAGGTCACCCGCGCTGCCCGCAGCGAGGGCGGCGGCGGTGGGTTCGGCGGCAGCGGCAGCGGCGGTGGCGGTGGCGGTGGCGGCTTCTCCGGCGGCGGAGCGAGCGACCCCTGGTCGACCCCGCCGGCGTCCTCCGACGAACCTCCTTTCTGATCCCCCTCTCTGGAGAACCCAGTGCCCAAGCCCCCCATCCGCAAGGTCAAGAAGAAGGTCTGCCAGTTCTGCAAGGACAAGGCGACCTACATCGACTACAAGGACACGACCCTGCTGCGGAAGTTCATCTCCGACCGCGGCAAGATCCGTGCCCGCCGCGTCAGCGGCAACTGCAGCCAGCACCAGCGTGACGTCGCCGTGGCCGTGAAGAACAGCCGCGAGATGGCACTGCTGCCCTACACCTCGACGGCGCGCTGATCATGACTGCATCGAAGCTGATCCTGACCCAGGAGGTCACCGGCCTCGGTTCCGCCGGGGACACCGTCGAGGTGAAGGGCGGGTACGCCCGCAACTACCTCCTGCCCCGCGGGCTGGCCATCGTGGCCACCCGTGGTGCCGAGAAGCAGGTCACCAGCCTGCGCCGGGCCCGTGCGGCCCGCGACGTGCGCTCCCTCGAGGAGGCGCAGTCGATCGCCGCCCGCCTGTCCGGTCTCACCGTGACGCTGCCCGCCCGCTCGGGTGACGGTGGCCGCCTCTTCGGGCGGATCACCACCGCCGACGTCGCCGCTGCGGTCACCGCTGCCGGCGGCCCGGAGCTCGACCGTCGCCGGATCGAGCTGCCCAGCAGCATCAAGAGCGTCGGCACCCACACCGTCACGGTGCGTGTCCACCCGGAGGTCTCCGTCCCGGTCACCCTGGACGTCGTCGCCGGCTGATCCCTGGAAGGACCTTCCTGCCCCCACCGCTCGCAAGCTCGCGGCGGGCCCCTGCAGGGGGGCCATCTCCCACGAGGGGCGTCGGACTCCGGTCCGGCGCCCCTCGTGGCGTTCCAGGGGCGGTGGTGGCCATCGCGCCGTGTCGACTCGGGCAGGCGGACGGCCGGTGGACGGACGCTCCGTCGGGCGCGGCGGCCCAGCGCCGGCGGGAGCGGCCGGTGACGGTCGCCCGGACCGCGCCCCGCCGCGGCGTGACGCGTGTGACCTGCGGGGACTCCGCGACACGCCCGGGCGTGCGGATCGTCGACGACGGGCCGACTTTCTCCTGTCCACACCCTGGGAGAGGCCCGATCGCAGGTGACGGGCGGGTGGCGGCGACACGACGGGCGTGCGTCCCCCGCCGTCTCCACACGGTGACCGGCTCTGTCCACCGACTTGTCCACAAGTTGTGCAGATCGGCGTGCACAGCGGTGTTGGACGCACCCCCTCCCCGCTTCCTACCGTCATCCCCAGCCACCGCCGGGCGCGAACTGTCAGCGACCGGTGGTAGCTGTTGTGCGAACAGTTGTTCGAACTGGGCGCGAAGAGCAAGGGGATTCCAGCGTGGCGGTCGTCGACGACATCAGCAGGCCGAGGGCCGCAGCTCCGGAGTACGACCGGCAGCCCCCTCAGGACGTCGCTGCCGAGCAGTCCGTCCTCGGCGGCATGCTGATGAGCAAGGACGCGATCGCCGACGTCGTGGAGGTCCTGGCCGGGCCGGACTTCTACCGGCCGGCGCACCAGGTCGTGTTCGACGTCATCCTCGACCTCTACGGCCGGGGTGAGCCCGCCGACGCGATCACCGTCGCCGCCGAGCTGAACCGCACCGACCAGCTGTCCAAGATGGGCGGCGCGGTCTACCTGCACACGCTCATCGCGTCCACGCCCACGGCGGCGAACGCGGGCTACTACGCCGCGATCGTCGCCGAGCAGGCCGTGCTCCGGCGGCTGGTGGAGGCCGGTACCCGCGTCGTCCAGCTCGGTTACGGCGCGGCCGGCGGCAAGGGCGACGTCGACGACATCGTCGACCGGGCCCAGCAGGAGATCTACGACGTCACCGAGAAGCGGATGAGCGAGGACTACTCCCGTCTCGCCGACGTCCTGCAGCCCACCATGGACGAGCTCGACGCGATCGCCTCCCGCGGTGGCACCGCCCGCGGTGTCCCGACCGGCATCCGCGACCTCGACGAGCTGACCAACGGCCTGCAGGCCGGCCAGATGGTCGTCATCGCGGCTCGTCCCGGTGTCGGCAAGGCGCTGACGCTGGACACGCCGGTGGCCACCCCGACCGGCTGGACGACGATGGGCGAGGTCGCGGTCGGCGACCAGGTCATCGGCGCCGACGGCCGGCCCACCACGGTGGTCGCCGCCACCGAGGTGATGAGCGGCCGGCCCTGCTTCGAGGTGCACTTCTCCGACGGCTCGGTGGTCGTCGCCGACGCCCAGCACCAGTGGCTCACCGACACCCGGGCCAGCCGCCGCGCCGCCCAGGAGGCGCGGGTGCGCGGTGGGGCTCCCCGGGTCACGACCGCCGTGCGCACCACGGAGGAGCTGGCCCGGACGGTCCGCTGCGAGACCGCCGACGCCCGGCTCAACCACTCCGTCACCAACGCCGCCCCGCTCGACCTGCCGGCCGCCTCCCTCCCGTTGCCGCCGTACGCGCTGGGCGTCTGGCTCGGTGCTGGCACGTCGGCCAGCGCGCACGTCACCAGTGCCGACCCGGAGATCGCCACCTACATCGAGGCCGAGGGTCTGGTCGTCGAGCCCACCTCGGCGGAGCTCCGCTACGTCCTGCGGCTCCCGGCCCGGGAGTCGGTCCAGGCCCGGCCGCGCCCCATGTGCGGCGAGCCGTTCGTCCCGAGGACCTCGCAGGTGCAGACCTGCGGCAAGACCTGCGGCGGGAAGCTCCGCGCCGCCGGCGGGGTCGGTCGCAGCGCGACCTGCCCGGGCTGTGGTGGTCCGTCCTCCGGCTTCGCCCAGTGCGCCACCTGCCGGGCCGACCACGGCACCGTCACCGGTCTGCTGCGCTTGCTCGGGGTCTTGGGGGACAAGCACATCCCCACCAGCTACCTACGCGCCTCGGTGGCCCAGCGGCGGGCGCTGCTGGCCGGGCTGCTCGACACCGACGGGACGGTGGCGCCCAGCGGCGTGGTCCAGTTCGCAGTCACCAGCCAGCGGCTGGCCGAGGACGTCCGCGAGCTGGTCGCCGGCCTCGGCCACCGCGTGCGGGTGAGCCGCAAGCGGGTGCCCGGCCGCAGCGAGGCGTCCTCGACCTGCTTCACCTTGACCTTCAGCACCGACGACGAGGTCTTCCGGCTGGAGCGCAAGAAGCTGCTGCACAAGGAGCGCGGTGCCCGCACGTTCACCGCGCGGGGCGTCCGGTTCGTCACCGAGGTCCGGCCCATCGCCAGCGTGCCGGTGCGGTGCATCCAGGTCGACGCCGCGGACCACCTGTTCCTCGCCGGCCGCAGCTTCATCCCGACCCACAACTCGACCCTCGGCCTGGACATCGCCCGGTCGGCGACGGTGAAGCACCACCTGCCCGCGGCGATCTTCTCGCTCGAGATGAGCAAGCACGAGATCACCATGCGTCTGCTGTCGGCCGAGGCGAAGGTGCCGCTGCACCACATGCGCGCCGGCTCGCTGTCCGACGAGGACTGGTCGAAGCTGGCCCGCCGGATGGGCGAGATCGCCGACGCCCCGCTCTACATCGACGACTCACCGAACATGACGATGATGGAGATCCGGGCGAAGGCGCGGCGGCTCAAGCAGCGCAACGACCTCAAGCTGATCGTCATCGACTACCTCCAGCTGATGACCTCGGGCAAGAAGGTCGAGAGCCGCCAGCAGGAGGTCTCGGAGTTCTCCCGTGCGCTGAAGCTGCTGGCCAAGGAGCTCGAGCTCCCGGTCATCGCGATGAGCCAGCTGAACCGTGGGTCCGAGCAGCGTCAGGACAAGAAGCCGATGCTGTCTGACCTTCGTGAAAGTGGCAGTATCGAGCAGGACGCCGACATGGTGATGATGATCCACCGCGAGGACATGTACGAGAAGGAGTCCCCGCGGGCCGGCGAGGCCGACATCATGCTGGTCAAGCACCGCAACGGCCCCACCGCGAACGTCACTGTCGCCTTCCAGGGCCACTACAGCCGGTTCGTGGACATGGCGAACTGACACGTCCGTGGCCACCCGGTCGCCTGATCGGGTGGACCAGCTCAAGGGCGGGAGGCGGGCCGCCGAGGACCACCGGGACGATGTCCTCTCCACACAAGGAGTCCGCCGTGCCTGCTCTCTTCCCTGCCCTCCTCGCCAAGGTCGTTCCCGCCGGACTCGCGGGGAAGGTCGCCGTCGGCGCCGTTGCCCTCGCGGTCGTCGGCGGTGGCACCGTGGGTGTCGCCCAGGCGGTCGACCTGACCTCGGACGGCACGACCGTCACCAGCCCCGCCACCCCTGAGGTCGGTACTCCCGACGTAGACAGCCCCGTAGTCGAGCCGCCGGTCGTGGAGCCGCCGGTCGTGGAGCCGCCGGTCGTGGAGCCGCCGGTGGTCGAGCCGCCGGTGGTCGAGCCGCCGGTGGTCGAGCCGCCGAGGGAGCAGACCCCGGAGGAGCAGACCCCGGAGGAGCAGACCCCGGAGGAGCAGACCCCGGAGGAGCAGACCCCGGAGGAGCAGACCCCGGAGGAGCAGACCCCGGAGGCCGAGGCTCCGGCCAATCACGGCCAGGCCGTCTCCGAGGTCGCCCACGACACGTCCCTGACCGGTCGGGACCACGGCCAGGCCGTCTCCGAGGTCGCCCGCAGCAACGCCGGCAAGGGCGGGGACACCACTGAGGACACCGCCACCGTCCCGGCCGCCGGCAACAACGGCAACGGCCACGGCAACGGCAAGGGCCACGGCAAGGGCTGATCGCACCGTCGCCGCGCGAGCGGCGACACGTCCGGTGAGGTCCCCGGGGAGGGGCGGACCCGCGCCTAGCGTCGGGGGACCGACTTCCCCGGGGGCTCCACGTGAAACACCGCTACACCGCACTGGCCGTGCTGGCCGTGCTCGGCACCGCCGCCTGCGAGCCCGGCCAGCTGGGCACCACGCCGGCCGCCGACGCACCGGCGGACGCCGTCTCAGAGGCCGCGCACCAGGCACAGGCCAGCGCGCCGGCCGGCGGCCAGACCGCTGCGGACGTGCTCGCCACCCTGGCGGTCAAGGGCCGGGCGCCGAAGACCGGGTACGACCGCGACCAGTTCGGCCCGCAGTGGGCCGACGTCGACCGCAACGGCTGCGACACCCGCGATGACGTCCTGGCCCGGGACCTGACCGACGAGACGTTCAAGCCCGTCACCCGGGACTGCGTCGTCCTCAGCGGCACCCTGGCCGACCCCTACACCGGGCAGACGATCGCGTTCGCCAAGGGCGACGGCAGCAGCGTCGACATCGACCACGTGGTCGCGCTCAGCGACGCCTGGCAGACCGGCGCCCATCGCTGGGACGAGGCCCGGCGCACCGCGCTGGCCAACGACCCGCTCAACCTGCTCGCCGTCGACTACTCCGCCAACCGGCAGAAGGGTGACGGCGACGCGGCCACCTGGCTGCCCCCCGAGCGCGGCTACCGCTGCGCCTACGTCGCCCGGCAGGTCGCGGTGAAGGCCGCCTACGGGCTGTGGGTCACCCAGGCCGAGCACGACGCCATGGCCGGCGTCCTCGACGGCTGCCCTGGTGAGCCCGTCCCCACGCAGGCACCTGCGCAGCGCCCCACGCCGGCTCCGGCCGGCTACCCGGACTGCGCTGCGGTCCGCGCTGCGGGCGCAGCACCGCTGCACCGGGGTGCCCCCGGTTGGTCCGACAGCATGGACGGCGACGGGGACGGCGTCGCCTGCGAGTGAGTCACGGCCGCGGCCAGCGCAGCGTGCCATCGGGGTCCCGCACCGCACCCCCGGCGGGCTGGTGCGGGCTCACCCGTCCATCCGGCAGCAGGTGCCCGACCGGCAGTCCCCGTCCCAGGACGACGACGTCGGCGATCAGCCGCCGGTGGCAGCGCCACCAGACGGACTCGCTGCACATGACCGCCACCCGCCGCCCCTCGGCGGCGTCGAGGACCTCGTCGAGCGCCTCGACGAACTCCGCGGTACGGGTGTGCGCGGCGTAGGCCGCGAACTGGGCCACTGTCCACCAGGCGTCCACGACGGGCTCCCCCGCCGGCAGCCGCCGCCGGCCGCCGAGCCGCTCGTCCCACCGGTAGCCGATGCCCCGCGCCGGCAACCAGGAGGCCAGGGCGTCCCGGCCGACGTCCGGGTTGTGCCGGCTGCCCGGGAACCGGCGGACGTCGACCAGCTGCTCGAGCCCTGCCGCGGCCAGCCGGTCCCCCAGCCGCACCCGGTCATCGGGTCCGTGGCCGACGGTCAGCAGCGGCACGGTCAGTCGTGCAGGTTGAGCTGGTCGTGCCGCAGCGCGAAGGCGTCGATCTCCGCCGTCGTCGGGGTGCGTCCGGCGGTGGTCAGCTCGACCAGGCCGGTGAAGTAGTCCTCCCGCGGGATCCCCGGGGTGAAGAGGATGAGGAACCGCGCCCCGGCGTCCGGCCCGGCCGACCGGAAGCCGTGCACCCCGGACCGCGGCACGTACACCAGGTCACCCGGGTGCGCCGTCGTCCACTGGTCCCCGGACAGCACGGCCAGTGACCCTTCCAGGACGAGGAAGGACTCGCTGAACGTCCGGTGCAGGTGCGGGCCCGGTCCGCCGCCGCCCGGCGGCATCGTGACCTCGAACAGGCCGAAGTCGCCGCGGGTCTGCGCGCCGGTGGCGACGAACCGGGTGCGCCCGGCCGACGGCTGCTCATCGCGCCGGGAGACGGTCGCCGGGTCCGGGAGGTAGCTCATGGGCGCACCCTCCCACCCTGGGCGCGAGTTGTGAGCGGCGTCACCCAGGGCTAGACAAAGGTCCCGATCGATGGAGATCTCGTGACGCCACTGTCCTGGCGACGGTCGACCGCTGCCCTCGTGGGGACGCTCGCCCTCACCACCGCCTTCGCCGCAGGCGCACCCTCGGCCCTCGCCCACCCGGGCAAGGCCGTGCCGCTCTCGCTCTTCCCCAGCGACGACCTCACCGTCCCCGACCCCGGCCAGCTCACCGGCCGCCGGATCGCGCTGCCGACCACCGGCTGCGGTGCCCCGGTCAGCTGCGGCCTGGTCCAGGAGCTCGACCAGCTCGACGGCTTCGACCTCGACCCGCGTATCGCGGTGCAGTTCAGCGGCCCGGTGGACCCGGCCGAGGCCGCCGCGCGGATCACCGTCAAGGAGGCGCACGGCGGCTGGCGCACCGGCGTGGACCGGGTCGTGTGGGACCCGGCCACCAACACGCTCTACGCCCACCCGGTCAAGCAGCTCGCCCCCGGCACCACCTATCGGCTGCGGGTGCAGGGCGGTCCGGCGAACCAGGCCGCCCAGGACCAGTTCACCACCATGAGCGCCACCGACGGCCTGCTCGACCTCCGGCGCCAGCTCGACGACGGCAGCGCGTTCTCCGCCGCCGGCATCACCGCACCGGGCCTGCAGGTGGAGGGCACCTTCCCGGCCGCCGGCACGACGGTGACCTGGACGCAGGACCAGGGCGCCACCGACGTCCCGACGCCCGTGGTGGTCCCGGAGGCCGCCACCGGCGGCACCCTCGTCTTCGGCTCCTACCTCGCGCCGACCTGGCTGCAGCCCGACGTCACGATCGACCAGACACCGACCCGGGACGCCGGCCCCACGCCGGTGGGCCAGCAGCGGCTGCCGTTCGTCGCCGTCCTGCCGCCGGGCACCCCGCCCCCCGGTGGCTGGCCGGTGGCCGTCTTCGGGCACGGCTTCACCGCCAACGACACCAACGTCCTGCTCGCCGCGGTCGCCAACAGCCAGCAGGGCATCGCGACGATCGGCACCAACGTCGTCGGCCACGGGTACGGCGCCGGCAGCTCGTACACGATCACCAGCGGCGGCGCGACGACGGCGCTGTCCTCCTACGGCCGGGGGGTCGACCAGGACGGCAACGGGCAGATCGCCAGCACCGAGGGCTCCTCGGCCACCGGCGCAGCCGCGGCCCAGTCCTCCCGGGACGCCCTCCGGCAGACCGCGGCGGACATCATGACGCTGATCCGCTCGGTCGGCGGCACCGACGTCGACGCCGACGGGACGCCGGACCTGTCCGGGGACGACGTCACCTACTTCGGCCAGAGCTTCGGCGGCATCTACGGCACCATGCTCACCGGCGCCGACCCGGCGGTGACCCGGTCGGTGCTGAACGTCGCCGGCGGTCCGATCACCGAGATCTCGCGGCTGTCGCCGTCCTTCCGGCCGCTGATCGCCGCGGCGCTGGAGGCGGCCGGGCTGCTCAACAGCACCGACCCCACCCGCAACCTGTTCCAGGAGCAGCTGCCGCTGCGCGGTGAGGGGCCGGTGACGGTCACCGTGCCGGGCGCCGTGGCCATCCAGGAGCACCTGGCCCGCGCGACCTGGCTGGCCCGCCCGGGCAGCCCGGAGACGTTCTCCCCGCTGATCGAGCCGGAGCGGGCGCTGTTCCAGGTCGCCTTCGGCGACCAGACGGTGCCGAACCCGACCGCGTACACGGTCATCGACGCCGGGGACCTGTGGTCGCGGACCAGCCTCTACCGCAACGACAGGACGGCGAACGCCGCGAACAACCCGCACGCGTTCCTGCTCATCCTGCTGCTCCCGGCGGCCGCCCAGGGCCAGGCGCAGGTCGCGGCGTTCCTGGGCCGGGGCGAGGTCATCGACCCCGACGGCGCGGGCGCGGTGTGGGAGGTGCCGATCAGCGACCCGGCGGTGCTCCTGCCGCTGAACTCCCCCCAGCCGGCGCTCCGGCCCTGACCAGCAGCGCGACCAGGAAGTCGGCGTCCGGGGCGTAGGGGCGCAGGTCCCACGTGGACAGCAGGACGTCGGGCTGCAGCCCGGCGGCCCGGGCGTCGTCCAGGAACTCCTCGAACGGGTAGCCGCGGCCGGCCCCGAAGCCGATGGCCGCCCGGCCACCGGGGGCGAGGTGCCTGCGCAGCCGGCGCAGCACCTCGCCGCGGGTGCTCGGCGCCAGGAACGTCATGACGTTGCCCGCGCAGACGACCGCGTCGAACGGCTCGGGGATGCCGGCAGCGGGCAGGTCCAGCTCGGCGAGGTCACCGACGACCCACCGCGGCCCGGGGTGGTCGGCCTCCGCGGCGGCGATCAGCACCGGGTCGCCGTCCACGCCGACCACGGTGTGCCCGGCCCCGGCCAGCCAGCCGCCGACCCGGCCGGGCCCGCACCCGGCGTCCAGCACCCGGGAGCCGCGCGGCAGCATCGCGTCGACCAGCCGGGCCTCGCCGGCCAGGTCCATGCCCTGCGCCGCCAGCCTGCGGAACCGTTCCACGTAGGCGGCCGAGTGGCCGGGGTCCTCGGTGCTCATCCGCGCCCAGGCGCTCTGCTCGACCACCCGCTCATCATGACGCGGCATCATCGGGGGTGTGCGTCGGGAGCCCAGCATCATGCACCTCGACCTCGACGCCTTCTTCGCCGCCGTCGAGCAGCGCGACAAGCCGTCGCTGCGCGGCCGGCCGGTCGTCGTCGGTGGCACCGGCGGGCGGGGCGTCGTCGCCACCGCCTCCTACGAGGCCCGGGCGTACGGCGCGCGCAGTGCGATGCCCACGGCCGAGGCGCGGCGGATCTGCCCGCCCGGCACCGCCTTCCTCGGCGGCCGGTTCGCCGCCTACCGGCGCACCTCGGACGTCGTCATGGCCCTGCTGCGGGAGCTCTCCCCGCTGGTCGAGCCGGTGTCCATCGACGAGGCCTACGTCGACCTGGCCGCCGGCGACCACGACCTGTCGGTGCCCGGCGTCACCGCGCTGGCGCTGGACCTCAAGGCCCGGATCGCGCTGGCCACCGGCGGGGTCACCGGCTCGGTCGGGATCGGCACGTCGAAGTCGCTGGCGAAGATCGGCTCGGAGCTGGACAAGCCGGACGGGCTGACCGTCGTCCCGGCCGGGAGCGAGCTGGACGTGCTGCACCCGTTGCCGGTGCGCAGCCTCGGCGGGGTCGGCCCGGCCACCGCCGAGCGGCTGGCGCAGATCAAGGTCACGACGATCGGCGACCTGCACCGGCTCTCGCTGGTCGACCTCACCACCCTGGTCGGCCAGGCGCACGGCACCGGCCTGTACCGGCTGGCCCGCGCCGACGACGACCGCGCGGTCATCACGGACCGGGAGGCGAAGTCGGTCAGCGCAGAGGAGACCTTCGCCCGCGACCTCACCGACCCGGCCCGGCTGACCGCCGAGATCGACGCGCTCGCCGGCCGGGTGGGCAGCCGGCTGCAGCGCTCCGGGACGTCGGGGCGCACCGTGACCCTCAAGGTCCGCCGCTACGACTTCACCACCCTCACCCGCTCGCTGACCCTCCCCCAGCCCGTGGACGACGCCCGGCAGATCGCCGAGGTGGCCCGCCGGCTGCTGGGCGCGGTGGACCGCAGCGGCGGGCTGCGGCTGCTCGGCGTCGGCGTCTCCGGGCTGTCCCCCTACGCGCAGGGCGACCTGTTCGCCGACGTCCTCGAGGAGCCCACCGAGGTGACCGAGGAGCCCGAGCCGCTGCCGGCCGATCCCGCGCCGGGCCCGGCGGTCGTGGCCTGGCACCCCGGGCAGGACGTCGTCCACACCGACCTCGGCGCGGGGTGGGTGTGGGGCAGCGGGCTGAACCGGGTCACGGTCCGGTTCGAGGGCCCGCGAACGGCGCCCGGCCCGGTGCGCACGCTGCGCGCCGACGACCCGGACCTGCAGCCGGCCGACCCGCCGGACTGGACCACCCCCTGACGGGGGGTGACCCCCCTTCGGGCGTGGGCGGACGACGCCGGGCACGGCAGACTCCCCGCTGTGCCCGCACCCGACGACGACGCCCTGGACGTCGACGCCCTCATCGACCGTGGGTGCGAGCTCGCCGACCTGGGCGACCACGAGCAGGCGCTGAGGTTCTTCCGCCTCGCCGCCGTGCACGGCGACCCGGTCGCCCTGTTCGACCTGGGCAACAGCCTGGACGCACTGGGCCGCGAGGACGCGGCCGTCGACGCGTACCGGCAGGCCGCCGCCGGCGGGGTGGACGACGCCTGGCTGAACCTCGCCTCCGTGCTGGCCCGGCTCGGCCGGTGGGCCGACGCCGAGCGCGCGGCCCGGTCCGCCCTGGAGGCCGGGGACACCAAGGCCTGGACGGTGCTCGGCGACGCGCTGGAGGCGCAGGGCCGCTCGGTCGAGGCGCTCCGCACGCTGCGGTCGGCCGCCGAGCGCGGCGACGCGCGGGCGGCGCTGGCGCTCGCCCACCTCCTGCTGGACGCCGGCCGGCAGCTCGAGGCCTGGCACTGGGCGCAGGTCTCGGCGGACGCCGGTGACGCGGTGGCCGCGGCAACCCTGGCCGCCTGGCGCTGGGACGAGACCCGCGACCCCGCGCTGGAGCGGCAGCTGCGCGCCGGTGCCGAGGTCCACGAGGACGCCCGGACCAGCCTCGCGTCGCTGCTGCGCGCCACCGGACGGGTCGAGGAGGCCCGCGCGGTGCTCGAGGAGGGCGCGCTGCTCGGCGAGCTGGCCAGCTGGCTGCCGCTGGGCAACCTCTACCGCGACGAGCTCGGCGACGACGTCGCCGCAGCGGCCGCCTACCGCGCCGGCATCGAGGGCGGTGACCTGCACTCGCACCACAACCTCGGGGTGCTGCTGCTGGACGCCGGCGACGTCGACGGCGCCATCGAGCACTTCTCCATCGCCGCCGCGGGCGGGGACGACCTGGCCGCCCGGGTGCTGCGCGAGGTCCTGTCCCAGGAGGACTGACTCAGGCCGGCCACCAGCCGGCGAAGTGGTGCACCGGGCCGTGCCCGGCACCGATCCCCAGCGCCTCCCCCTCGGTCAGCGCGGCCTGCAGGTGGTCGCGGGCGCCCTCGACCAGCGGCGCCCAGTCCGGTGCCTGCCCCGGCGCGGCCAGCCGGGTGCGGGCGACCAGCGCCGCGACCGCCGAGGAGAGCGTGCAGCCGGTGCCGTGGGTGGCCGTCGTGGGCACCCGGGGCCGGCGGACCTCGACCACCCCGGCCGCGGTCACCAGCACGTCGGTGCTCTCCGCCCCGCCGAGGTGCCCGCCCTTGAGCAGCACCGCCGCCGGGCCGAGCGCGAGCAGTGCCGTCGCCTGCGGCGCGAGCTCGTCGACCGTCGTCGCCGGGGCCACGTCGAGCAGCGCGGCCGCCTCCGGCACGTTGGGCGTGAGCAGGTCGGTGACCGGCAGCAGGGCGCTGCGGACGGCGTCCACCGCGTCGGCGGAGATGAGCCGGTCACCGCTGGTGGCGACCATCACCGGGTCGCAGACCACCGGGCCGGCCGGCCGGTCGGCGAGCACCGCAGCGACCTCGCGGACCACCTCCGCGGTGCCGAGCATGCCCAGCTTGGTGGCGTGCACGGTCACGTCGGCGAGCAGGGTGCGCAGCTGCTCCCCGACGAACGGCGCCGGGACGGCGTGCACCCCGGTCACGCCGCGGGTGTTCTGCGCGGTCAGCGCGGTGAGCACCGCCGTCCCGTAGACGCCCAGCGCGCTGAAGGTCTTCAGGTCGGCCTGGACCCCCGCCCCGCCGCTGGGGTCGCTGCCGGCAACGGTCAGCGCGACGGCGGCGGTCACGCCGGCACCTGCCCGGCCAGCGCGGCGCGCAGCGTCCGCGCCGCGGCGCCGGGATCAGCGGCCGCGCAGATGTCGGAGACCACGCACACCCCGTCGACCCCGGTCCCCGCGACCGCGGCGGCGTTCGCGGCGTGCACCCCGCCGATCGCCACCGACGTCAGCCCGGCGGCGCGCGCCCGGGCGGCCAGCGCGCGGGTGCCCGCGAGCCCCAGCGCCGTCCCGGCGTCGGGCTTGGTCGGCGTCGTCCACACCGGGCTGAGCCCGACCAGGTCGACGGTGCCCGGCGGCAGGGCCAGGACGCCGTCCAGGTCGGCGGCCGACCCGACCGACACCCCGACCAGCGCGTCGGGTCCGAGCAGCTCGCGCACCTCGCCGGCCGGCAGGTCGTCCTGGCCGACGTGCACACCGTCGGCCCCGGTGAGCAGGGCGACGTCCACGGCGTCGTTGACCACCAGCCGCACCCGCGGGGTCGGCGCGAGGACCTCCTGCACGGCGCGGGTGAGTGCCAGCAGGTCCCGCCGGCTCGCCGTCTTGTCCCGCACCTGGACGGCCGTCACCCCACCGGCCACGGCGGCGGCGACCACCGCGGGCACCGACCGCGGCGCGCAGAGCGCGGTGTCGGTGACCAGGTAGAGCGTCGGGTCGAACGCGCGGCGCATCAGCTCAACGAGGCGCGGAGCAGCGCGTCGCCGTCCACGGCGTCCAGCGCGTCGAGCCACCGGACAGCGAAGGTGCCCGGCCCGTCGGCGACCCGTGCCGCGGCCTCGGCCGCGAGCGCGACGTGGGCGTGCGCGGCGACCGTGCCGACCAGCACGTCACCGGCCGCGGCGACGTACGCGGCGGTGACAGCGCCGAGGGCGCAGCCGGCGCCGGTCGTGCGGGTCAGCAGCGGGGATCCGCCGCCGACCCGGACGACGCGCCCGCCGTCGGTGACGACGTCGACCGGGCCGCTGACCGCGACCACCCCACCGGTCCGCCGGGCCAGCTCGCCGGCGGCCTCCAGGGCGTCCTCGGGGGTGGCGGTGCTGTCCACGCCGCGGCCGCCCTTGCCCGCACCGGCCAGGGCGAGCACCTCGGAGGCGTTGCCGCGGACGACGGCGGGCCGCAGCTCCACCAGGTCGGCGGCGAGCTCGGTGCGGAAGGTGAGCCCGCCGACGGCGACCGGGTCCAGCACCCACGGTGTCCCGACCTCCGACGCCGTCCGGGCCGCAATCCGCATCGCCTCGGCGGTGCGCTGCTGCACGGTGCCCACGTTGACCAGCACCGCGGAGGCGACGGCGGCGAACTCGCCGGCCTCCGCGGGCTCGTCGACCATCGCGGGCGCTGCGCCGACGGCCAGCAAGGCGTTGGCGGTGATCGTCTGCACGACCGTGTTGGTGAGGCAGTGCACCAGGGGTGCGGAGTCGCGCAGCGCCGTGCGGGCAGCGCGCAGAGAGGTGGCGTCCATCGCCGGGACATCCCTTCGCCAGTGTCAGCTGGAGCAGGTTCGACGGGTGTGATCTCAGTCCCGGGTGGGACACCCCGTGTCGCGCTCCGACGCTAGCACCGGTCCGTCGCTCGACCTCCTCCCGTTGCCGACGTCGCCGACCTGCCCGACGCCTGGCCGGACACCGGTGAGCGGATGGACCTCCACCACGTCGTCCGGGCCTTGCTCGCCCACCGCGACCCCCTCCGCCGCCGAGCCGTGTGACCCCGGCCGCCTGAGCCCGGCCGGCGTTCCGGCGGGAACGTCTTGCGACGATCGACCCGTGACCGATGCACCTGCGTTGCGCGAGGCCCGGTTCGCCGAGCTGACCCCGGCCGAGCTCTACGGCATCCTGCGGCTGCGGGTCGACGTCTTCGTCGTCGAGCAGACCTGCCCCTATCCCGAGCTCGACGGCCGGGACACCGAGCCGGGCACGGTGCACCTCTGGTACGCCGACGACGAGGGGACGACGCTGGCCACCATCCGGGTGCTGGAGAACGGCGACGACCGGGCGATCGGCCGGGTGGCGACGGCCGTGGGCGCACGGGGTCGCGGCCTGTCCGCCGGGCTCATCCGTCGCGGCATCGAGCTGTGCGAGGGCCGCACCGTCGACATCGGGGCGCAGGCCTACCTCGAGACCTGGTACGAGCGCTTCGGCTTCGTGCGGTCCGGGCCGGACTACCTGGAGGACGGCATCCCGCACCTGCCCATGCGGCTGGCCGGCTCACTCACCGGTCAGTGACGTCGCCGGCAGCCAGTCGGCGTCGAGCAGCTCGGCGATCTCCTGCAGCGCCGCGGTGTCGCCACCGGCCGTCGAGCCGGTGACCGCCAGCCGCTCCACCATCACCCGGGCGACGTCCTCCTCCACGGTGTCCTCGGCGAACGCGACCCGCCACGGGGAGACCTGGTGGTCCCGGTGGGTGCGGCCGGTGACCTGGCGGGCGGCGATGCCGGAGAACCGGGGCTGGTGGAAGAGCCCCACCCGCGGTGTGGTCGACGCGGTGCGCCCACCAGGCAGCAGCTCGCCGGCGTGCAGGCTGATCGAGGCGGTCACGGTGAAGACGCAGACCGGCGCCTCGCCGGTCTGGAAGCGCAACCGCTCCTCCTCCACGTCGAACCGGTCCCGCCCGTAGATGCCGGCCACCGCGATGCCGCCGTCCAGCAGCGCCTCGCGGATGGGGTCGGCCGCGGTCTCCACGAACTCCACCGACACCGCCACCTGCCGGTCCGCCTCGACCTGCGCCTTCACCCAGTCGACGGTCGCCGCCGCCCGGATCAGACCGGCCTTCTGCCGGAACCGGAGCAGGGCCGCGCGGCCGCGGGCGGACTGGCGGCCGCGGCGGGCCAGCTGCATCTCCGCGCGGAACTCCGACCACTCCGCCTCGTACTGCGCGCGCTCGGCCGGGGTCAGCGCGACCGGCGTCCCGGTCACGCTCACCGGACCCCACGGCGCCGGCCGGTGCAGCGTCGCCGGCGGGTCGGTGTCGGCCAGCCAGCCGCGGAGCAGGGCGAGGTCGGCCCGGCGCTCGTCGGCGTCCTCGGTCCAGGTCCAGCCGTAGCGGCCACGTTCCACGTGGAACCCGTGGACGGCGAGCCGGTGCGGGAGGTCCGTCCAGTCCTTCAGCGGCTCGCCGTGGACGGCGGCGAAGTGCGGCGCCAGGTACGGCAGCTCCAGCGGCGTGTGCGCAGGGGTCGCCGTCGCGAGCAGCACGAACGGGACGTCCTTCGCCCGCCCGGCGCCGGAGACCGACTTCCAGTGCTTCCACCGCTGCGTCGTGGTGTGCCGGACCATGTGCGCCTCGTCGGCCACCACCACGTCGAAGCGCGCCCCGGTCGCCTTGGTCAGCCCGGCGACCTTGCCCAGCCGGTCCCAGGTGGTGACGCACCAGCGCAGGTCCTGCCCCCCGTCCGCGGAGCCGCCGAAGGCGGCGATCGAGCGCGCCCAGTGCGGCACGGTGATCGCCGCCGGCCGGTCGGCGACGACGAGCACGGTGCGCACGGGCCGCGGCTGGTCCTCCCGCTGCGCAGCGACCTGCTGCACGGCCAGCACCGCGGTGCCGGTCTTGCCGACCCCCGGGTCGTCGCCGAGCAGGAACATCCGCCCACCGGCGGCCGCGTGCCGGGCGATCGCCGCCGCCCCGGTGACCTGCTCCGGCCGCGGGGTCATCGGGCGGGCCGGCGGCACCGGCCGCGGCTCGGCGTTGAGCTGGTCCTCGACGAAGCGCTCGAAGGAGTACGGCGGCGGGTCGTACGGCGCCAGCGCCGCCGGCAGCGACGGGCCCACGTACACGTGCGCGGACAGGCCGGCGTGCCAGCTCGCCCCCGGCGCCGGAGCGCGGAACGGGACGGCGAGCACCCACACCCGCTCCCCCGGCCGGGCCGTGGGCAGGTCACCGGCAGCGGGCTTCGCAGCCGCCGGACGCGACCTCGCGGCCTTCCCGGCAGTCGCCTTCCGGGCAGCGGGCTTCCGGGTGGTCGTCGTGCCGGTCGAACGGGACGAGCTGGTGGAGCGCCGGCGGCGTCCGGGCACGGAGGTCTCCTGCGGGTCGACGGCCTGACCCGCAGGACGCTAACCGCGGCCACCGACCATCCCGGGGAGCGACATCACCGGGTCGCCGCCGTCTGGTGGGATGGCGCCATGACCTCTCCCGTCCGGCTGGCGGCCCGCACGCTCGGCGACTCCGGGCCGCGGGTCGTCTTCGTGCACGGCCTGTTCGGCCAGGGCCGCAACTGGACGACGATCGCGCGCGCCCTGGCCGAGGACGGGCACCGGGTCACCCTGCTGGACCTGCCCAACCACGGGCACTCGCCGTGGACCGACCGGGTCGACTACGGCGACATGGCCGAGTTCGTCTCCGCCGAGCTCGCGCTGCTCGGCGAGCCGGTGACGCTGGTCGGGCACTCGATGGGCGGCAAGGTGTCGATGCAGCTGGCGCTGCGCCGGCCGGAGCTGCTGCGCGCCCTCGTGGTCGTCGACATCGCGCCCACCGACTACCCGGAGAGCGGCGGGCGCACCGACGACCCGGACGAGGAGGCCTCCCCGTTCGCCGCGTTCATCGCCGCGATGCAGGCGATGGACCTGGACCAGGTGGAGAACCGGGAGCAGGCCGACGCGGCGCTGCGGGACGCCGTCCCCAGCACCATGGTCCGGTCGTTCCTGCTGCAGAGCCTGGTGCGCGACGGCGTCGGGGCCGGCAACGGGTGGCGGTGGCGGCTGAACCTGGAGACCCTCGCCCGCGACCTGGGCGAGCTGCGCCGCTTCCCCGACCCGCCGCCGGATGCGACGTTCGAGGGCCCGGTGCTCTGGATCGCCGGCGCGAACTCGACCTACGTGCTCGACGAGGACCGGCCGCGGATGGACCAGCTGTTCCCGCACGTGCGCCTGGTGCGGGTCAAGAACGCCGGCCACTGGGTGCACTCGGAGCAGCCGGAGGTCTTCCTCGAGACCGTCCGCCGGTTCCTGGCGCAGGTGGAGCGGTGATGACCTGGCCGCGGCCGGTGCCGCTGATCGGCGACGGCACCGCAGCCTCCGAGCGTGCCGCCGATCCGGCGGGCTGGGCGCTGCCGGTCGCCGACCGGGACGGGCTCTACCGGGCGATCGGCGCGCGCCGCGACGTCCGCCGCTACCGCCCGGACCCGGTGCCGGAGGACGTGCTGACCCGGGTGCTGGGCGCCGCGCACCAGGCCCCCTCGGTCGGGCACAGCCAGCCGTGGCGGTTCGTCGTCGTCCGGGACGCCGGCCTGCGCGACCGGGCCGCGGTGCTGACCGACCGGGAGCGGCTGCGCCAGGCCGCGCAGCTGGAGCCGGAAGCCGGGGCGCGGCTGCTGGACCTGCAGCTGGAGGGGGTGCGGGAGGCGCCGCTGGGCGTCGTCGTCTGCTGTGACCGTCGGACGCCGGCCGCCGGTGTGCTCGGTCGTGCCACCTTCCCCGACGCCGACCTGTGGAGCTGCGCCGCGGCCATCCAGAACCTCTGGCTCGCCGCCCGCGCCGAGGGGCTCGGGATGGGCTGGGTGACCCTGTTCCGGCCCGACGAGCTCGCCGACCTGCTCGGGCTGCCCGACGGGGTGGTGACCCTCGGCTGGCTCTGCCTGGGCTGGCCCGACGAGCGGCCGCCGGCCCCGGGGCTGGAGCGCGTTGCCTGGTCCCGGCGGTTGCCGCTGTCCGACGTCGTCCTCGCCGACCGGTGGCCGGGCGACGTGGCTCCCCCGCCCTCCCGGCTGCGTGCCCCGGCGCCAGAGCAGGTGGTGGGCGCCCGGGACGCCGCCGACCGGCTGCTCACCCCGCCGGGCTCCCTCGGCCTGCTCGACCGCGCGGTCGACCGGGTCGTCGCGCTGGGCCGGGCCGACCTGACCGGCGGGGTGCTGCTGCTCGCTGCCGCCGACCACCCGGTCACCGCCGCGGGGGTGTCGGCCTATCCGGCGTCGACCACCCGCGACGTGGTCACCGCCGCCGTCGCCGGCCTGGCCCTGGGGACGACGGCGGCGCGCTCCGCCGGGCTGGGCGTCGTCGTGGTGGACGCCGGGGTCGACGGCGGGCCGGTGCCCGGTGCGGTACCGGCCCGGCCGGGGGACCCTCGCGGCGACCTCGTCACCGGCCCGGTGATGACCGCCGCGGACACCGGGCGGTTGCTGGCGCGAGGTCGGGCGCTCGGCGTCGAGCACGGCGCCCGCGGGCTGGTCGCGCTGGGCGAGGTCGGTGTCGGCAACACCACGGTCGCCGCCGCGCTGGCCTGCGCGGTGCTCCACGTGGGACCGGACGCGGTCACCGGCCTCGGCGCCGGGGCGGACGCCGACATGCTGACCCGCAAACGGGACGCCGTCGCGGCGGCGCTGCTGCGGGCCGGTACGGGGCTGGACCCGCTGCGGGCACTGGCCGAGCTGGGCGGCCCTGAGCTCGCGGTGCTGGCCGGCGTGGTGCTGGGCGCCGCCGAGGTCCGGGCGGTGGTCGTCGTCGACGGGTTCGCGGCCTCGGTTGCCGCCCTGGTCGCGGTGCTGGTGGAACCGGCCGTGCAGTCCTCGCTGGTCGCCGGGCAGCGCAGCCGCGAGCGGGGGCACGACGTCGTCCTGGCGGCGCTGGGCTGCGAGCCGCTGCTGGATCTCCGGCTGCGCGCCGGTGAGGGGGTGGGCGCGGTGCTCGCCGCCGGCCTGCTGCTGCAGGGTCTGGCCGTGCGCCGCGGCGCCGCGCGGGTCGACCGCTGACTCACCCGTCGGCCAGCAGCCCTACCCGCCGCAGCCGTACGGCTACGGGTACCCGCCGCCGCGGCGCACCAACGGGCTGGCCATCGCCTCGATGGTGCTCGGGATCGTGTGGCTCTACTGGATCGGCAGCATCCTCGCGCTGGTCTTCGGCTACATCGCCCGCAAGCAGATCCGTGAGCGCGGTGAGTCCGGTGACGGCATGGCCATCGCCGGCATCGTGCTGGGCTGGGTCGGCGTGGGCATCATCGGCCTGGTCGCCGTGATCGGCATCGCCACCAGCGCCTGAGCGACGCTGCCGGGCCTAGCGTGACCCCGGTGCGCACCGAGTGGGTCGACCGGGCCGTGCACCCGGCGCTGCGCCGGTTCGTCGCCACCGCGGTCGGCTACCGGCAGGAGGGGCTGGCGCCCGGGCTGCACCGCGGCCTGCCCTCGCCGTTCCTCACCTTCGTGGTCACCCTGGACGAGCCGCTGGTGCTGCTCGCCCACCCCGACCCGGGCCAGGCCCCCGGCCGCTACGACGGGCTGGTCGGTGGGCTGCACACCCGGCCGGCGCTGATCGAGCACCCGGGCCGGCAGGCCGGCCTGCAGCTGTCGCTGACCCCGGCGGGGGCCCGGGCGCTGCTCGGCGTCCCGGCCGGGGCGCTCGCCTCGCTGGACGCCCCGGTCGACGACGTGCTGGGTGCACCGGGGCGGGAGCTGGTCGACCGGGTGCGGTCGGCACCGGACTGGCCCGGCCGGTTCGCCGCCGTCGAGCAGGTGCTGCTGCGCTCCGCCCGGCACGACAGCGGCCCGGCGCCCGAGGTGGCCGAGGCGTGGCGGCTGACCACCGCGGCCGGCGGGCGGCTGCGGGTGGCGGAGGTGGCAGCCCGGGTCGGCTGGTCCGACCGGCACCTGGAGAAGCGGTTCCGCGCCGAGACCGGCCTCTCCCCCAAGGAGGCCGCCCGGGTGGTCCGCTTCGACCGGGCGCGGCGTCTCCTCGCCGCCCGGGCCGGCCGGGACGGTGCGCGGGACCTGGCCGGGCTCGCCGCCGACCTGGGCTTCGCCGACCAGGCGCACCTCACCCGGGAGTGGCGGGCGCTCGCCGGTCTGCCACCGACCGGCTGGCTCGCCGCCGAGTTCGGATTCGTCCAAGACAGCACACCGGGGCGCGGGCAGGCTGCTGCCCATGACCACACCTGACGCGCCGCCCCCCACCGTCTGGCCCACCCTGCGCGCCCGTGACGCCCGTGGCCTGATCCGGTTCCTGGTCGACGCCTTCGGCTTCGAGGAGGTCGTCACCTACGGCGACCAGCCCGACGGGAGCGGGGACGTCGTGGTCCACGCCCAGCTCGCCTGGCCGCTGGGCGGCGGGGTGATGCTCGGCTCGGAGCGGGACGACCCCGGCAACCCCTGGACGCTGACCCCCGGGACGGCGGGCTGCTACGTGGTCACCGACGACCCCGACGCGCTGCACGCCCGGGCGGTCGCCGCGGGCGCGCAGGTGGTCGCAGCACCTCACGACACCGACTACGGGTCCCGGGACTTCGCCGTCCGGGACCCCGAGGGGAACCTGTGGAGCTTCGGCACCTACCGGGGTGAGCCGCGGAAGGCCTGACTCAGCCGAACAGGCCGCGGACGTCCTCGGCGGTGAGCGAGCCGGAGGCCAGGGCGCCGTCGTCGACGACCCGGGAGAACAGGGCCTGCTTGCGGGCCTTGAGCTCCATCACCTTCTCCTCGATGGTGCCGACGGCCACCAGCCGGTAGACCATCACCGTCCTGTCCTGCCCGATCCGGTGCGCCCGGTCGACCGCCTGGGCCTCGCTCGCCGGGTTCCACCACGGGTCGAGCACGAAGACGTAGTCGGCCTCGGTGAGGGTCAGGCCGAAGCCGCCGGCCTTGAGGCTGATCAGGAACACCGGCGCGGTGCCGGTGCGGAACTCCTCGATCCGGGCGTCGCGATCGCGGGTCTGCCCGTCGAGGTACACCCAGCCGACCCCCTCGGCCTCCAGCCGGTCGCGGATGCCGCGCAGGAACCGGGTGAACTGGCTGAACACCAGCACCCGGTGGCCTTCGGCGACGACCTCGCGCAGGTGCTCGAGAAACGCGTCGGCCTTGCTGGACCGGACGTCGGCGTAGGCCGGGTCGACCAGGGCGGGGTCCAGGCTCAGCTGCCGGAGCAGGGTCAGCGACCGGAAGATCGTCATCCGGTTCTTCTGCATGTCCTCGACCAGGCCGAGGACCTTGCTCCGCTCGCGCTGCAGGTGGGTCTGGTACAGCTTCTCGTGCCGCGGGTTGAGCACCACCTCGAGCACCTGCTCCTGCTTGGGCGGCAGGTCGGCGGCGACCATCTCCTTGGTCCGCCGGCGCACCAGCGGGCGGATCCGCCGGCGCAGCACGGCCAGCCGTTCCGCGTCGCCGTCCCGCTCGATCGGCGTCCGGTACTGCTCGGTGAACCGCTGCGGGTCGGGGAAGAGCCCGGGGGCGACGATCGACATCAGCGCCCAGAGGTCCATCACGCTGTTCTCCAGCGGCGTCCCGGTGAGCGCCAGCTTGAACGGCGCCTCCAGCCTCCGCGCGCACTGGTAGGTGCGGGCCCGGTGGTTCTTCACGAACTGGGCCTCGTCGAGCACCAGCCCCCGCCAGGGCAGCCCGGTCCAGGCCTCGGCGTCGATCCGGAACAGCGCGTAGGAGGTGACGACGACGTGCGCGCCGGCCACCCGGCGCGCCAGCGACGTGCCCCGCTTCCGCTCGGTCTCCTCCACGGTCACCACCCGCAGCCCCGGCGCGAAGCGGGCCGCCTCCCGGGCCCAGGTGGAGACGACGCTCGTCGGCGCCACCACGAGCACCGGGGCCTCGTCGAGATCGCCGGCCTCGTGCGCCCGGCACAGCAGGGCGAGGGTCTGCAGCGTCTTGCCCAGCCCCATGTCGTCGGCCAGCACCCCGCCGAGCCGGTGTTCCCAGAGGAACGCCAGCCAGCCGTAGCCCTCGTGCTGGTAGGGCCGCAGCTGCGCGGCCAGCGTGGTGGGCACCGGCGGGGGCTCGGCGTGCTCGGCGTCGATCAGCCCGCGCACCTCGCGGGTCCAGCGCTCGCTCTGCGCCTCGACGACGCCGAGGCCCATCAGCTGCTCCCACAGCGCGGCCTGGTACCGGCTGACCCTCACCCCCTCGCCGGGGACGTCCTGCAGCGCCCGGGCCTCCTCGATGAGCAGCCGCAGCTGCTCGAACTCCGGCCGCTGCAGGGAGAACCAGGTGCCGCTCAGCAGCACCAGCCGGGTCCGGCCGGCGGCGAGCGCGGAGAAGAGGGTGGCGAACGGCACGTGCTGGCCGTCCATGGTCACGGTGACCCCGAGGTCGAACCAGTCGGACTCCCGGCTGTCCCGGGCGGTGAAGCTGATCTGCGGTGCGGAGTGGGTCTGCCGGTAGGCGGTCGGAGTGCCCACGACCGTGACGTCGACCCCGCCGTCGGCGCGCAGGGCCGGGAGCACCTCGGTGGTGAACTCCAGCGCCTCCATGCCGGTCAGCTCGACGGTGGAGGCCAGCCGGCGCTCCGGCGTCCAGAGCTCGGCGAGCCCGCCGACCGGGCCGGGCAGCGCCTCGACCAGCAGCTGCTCGGCGGCCAGGTCGCGCCCGGACCCCGGGTGGTCCGGGTCGCCTGGGGCGAAGGACCGGTCCGGGCCGTAGTCGACCGACCAGCTGACGCAGACCGCTCCGTCGCCGGGGTAGCGGACCGCCACGGCCAGCCGGGGCGGGACGACGTCGGGCAGCTCCACCGAGCCGTCCCCGGAGATCACCGGGACCGCCTGCCTCAGCCCCGGGTACCAGTCACGCCGGAACCGGTCGACGTCGTCGGCCGGGATGCCGATCGACCCGCCGCGCGCGACCAGGCCGGCCAGCGCCGGCGGCACCGGGGAGTCCAGGCGGGCGAGCACCAGCCCGGGGCCGGTGTCGACGGGCCCGTCGACGGTCACCCCGTGCGGGGGCGTGCCGAGGAAGGACAGCCGCGCGGGGTCGACCGGCCGGCCGTCGACCCGGAGGACGGCGGACAGCTCGGTGCGGTCGCCGTCGCGGCGCAGGTCGACCGCCACGTCGGCGTCCGCGTCGGCGAGCACCACCGGACGCGGTGGGCGGTCCGCCGTCACCAGCGGCACGCCGTCGGCGACCGCCTCGGCCAGCAGCCGCCACAGGCCGGGCCCGAACTCGTGCAGGTACACGTCCACGGGGGCGTAGGAGTAGTACTGGTTGCGCGCCGCCTGGTGGGTGGCGTGCAGCGCGCGCATCGCGGCCAGGTGCGCCGGGTCCCAGCCCGCGCGGCTGTCGTCGTACTGCAGCTGCCGCCACGACACCCCGCTGCGCACCCAGTGCCCCCGCCGGCCGGGGACGACCGGCCGCAGCCGCACCAGCCGCTGCCGCACCCCGGGCGCGCCGACCGAGCTGCGCCCCCGGCCGGGCTCGGGGTCGACCAGCTCGAACTGCAGCCCGACCGGCACCGTGCTGCGCGCCCCCCGTTCGGCGGCCGCGGTGACCAGCTCCTCGAGCTCCTGCTCCCAGCTGCGTCCCTGCGGTCCACCGCCCGGCGCGGATTGGATGGCCGGCCGGAGCGACAGCAGGATCGCCACGGCGTGCTTGCAGTCGTCGCCGACCGGGCAGGTGCACGCGCCGGCCCAGCCCACCCGGCCGCCGTCGGTGCGCACGACCGTCGTCCGGTAGGGGGCGGGTGCGCCGCCCTGGACCAGCCCGGTGAGCCGGCGGGCGTCGTCGGCGAGCCGGACGTCGAGGACGCTGCGGGAGACGTAGGGCCGGGCCCGGTCGAGCACGTCGGGCCCGACGGCCGCGGTCAACGCCGTGTCGGTGATCATCTCCCGCCAGTCCCCGAGCACCCGCCCAGGCTACGGCCGGGCACCGACAGGGCCGCCCGGGTCGCGGGACGGCGCGGCGACGGGCCAAGATCGGGGGCATGAGCTCTGACCGCGCCGGACAGCCCGCCCGGCCCAGCGACCTGGTCGACGTCCCGCACCTGCTCACCGCCTACTACACGGTGCAGCCGGACCCGGCCGACGTCTCGCAGCAGGTCGTGTTCGGCACCTCGGGCCACCGGGGCTCGTCGCTGGACGGTGCCTTCAACGAGGCGCACATCCTCGCCACCACCCAGGCGATCTGCGAGTACCGCGCCGGTCAGGGGTACGACGGCCCGCTGTTCGTCGGCCGGGACACCCACGGCCTGTCCGAGCCGGCCTGGGCCAGCGCCCTGGAGGTGCTCGCCGCCAACGACGTCACCGTGCTGGTCGACTCCCGCGACGGCTACACCCCGACGCCGGCGGTCAGCCACGCGATCCTCGCGGCGAACCGGGGGAGGACGAGCGGGCTGGCCGACGGCATCGTCGTCACCCCCTCGCACAACCCGCCCCGCGACGGCGGCTTCAAGTACAACCCGCCGTCCGGTGGCCCGGCCGACACCGACGCGACGGGGTGGATCGCCCGGCGGGCCAACGAGCTGCTCGCCGCCGAGCTCGACGGGGTCCGGCGGGTCCCGTTCGCCCGGGCCCGCGCCGCGGCGCAGGCCTACGACTTCCTCGGCACCTACGTCGACGACCTGCCGAACGTGCTGGACCTGGACGCCGTCCGGGACGCCGGGGTGCGGATCGGCGCCGACCCGCTCGGGGGCGCCAGCGTCGGCTACTGGGGCGAGATCGCCGACCGGCACCGGCTGGACCTGACCGTGGTGAACCCGCTGGTCGACCCGGCCTGGCGGTTCATGACGCTGGACTGGGACGGCAAGATCCGGATGGACTGCTCCTCGCCCGCGGCGATGGCCTCGCTGATCGGCCGCAAGGACGAGTTCCAGATCGCCACCGGCAACGACGCCGACGCCGACCGGCACGGCATCGTCACCCCCGACGGCGGGCTGATGAACCCCAACCACTTCCTCGCCGTCGCCATCTCCTACCTGTTCAGCCACCGGCCGGAGTGGGCCGCGGACACCGCGGTCGGCAAGACCCTGGTCTCCAGCTCGCTCATCGACCGGGTCGTCGCCGACCTGGGCCGGCGGCTGGTCGAGGTGCCGGTCGGCTTCAAGTGGTTCGTGCCCGGGCTGCTCGACGGGTCGGTCGGCTTCGGTGGCGAGGAGTCGGCCGGGGCGTCGTTCCTCCGCCGCGACGGCAGCGTCTGGACGACGGACAAGGACGGCATCCTGCTCGCCCTGCTGGCCAGCGAGGTGCAGGCGGTCACCGGGTCCTCGCCGTCCGAGCTGCACGCGGAGATGACCGCCCGGTTCGGCGAGTCCGCCTACGCCCGGATCGACGCCGCGGCCACCCGCGAGGAGAAGGCGGCGCTGGGCAGGCTGTCGCCCGAGGCGGTCACCGCCACCGAGCTGGCCGGGGAGCCGATCACCGCCAAGCTGACCCGGGCGCCGGGCAACGACGCCGCGATCGGCGGGCTGAAGGTCACCACCGAGAACGCCTGGTTCGCCGCCCGCCCGTCGGGCACCGAGGACGTCTACAAGGTCTACGCCGAGTCCTTCCGCGGCCCGGAGCACCTGGCCCAGGTGCAGGAGGAGGCGAAGGCGGTCGTGTCGGCCGCCCTCGCCCCCTGACCAGGCCCCCTGCAGGGTGGGGGCAGGGGGTCCTTCGTCAGCTGACGTCCTCGTCCACCCAGTCGAGGCTCTTGGTGACCGCCTTCTGCCAGTTGCGGTACAGCCGCTCGCGCTCGTCGTCGGCCATGGCCGGCTCCCAGCGCTTGTCCTCGGCCCACTTCGCGGTCAGCTCGTCGAGGTCGGACCAGAAGCCGACGGCCAGCCCTGCCGCGTAGGCCGCGCCCAGCGCCGTCGTCTCGGCGATCTTCGGCCGGATCACCGGGACGTCGAGGATGTCGGCCTGGAACTGCATGAGCAGCTCGTTGCCGACCATCCCGCCGTCCACCCGGAGCTCGGTGAGGTCGACGCCGGAGTCGGCGTTCATCGCGTCGAGCACCTCGCGGGTCTGGTACGCGGTCGCCTCCAGGACGGCGCGGGCCAGGTGACCGCGGTTGACGAAGCGGGTCAGCCCCACCACGGCGCCGCGGGCGTCGGACCGCCAGTGCGGCGCGAACAGCCCGGAGAACGCCGGCACGAAGTACGAGCCGCCGTTGTCGTCGACCTCGCGGGCCAGGTCCTCGATCTCCGGCGCGCTGCTGATCATCTTGAGGTTGTCCCGGACCCACTGCACCAGCGAGCCGGTGACCGCGATCGAGCCCTCCAGCGCATACACCGGCTTCGCGTCGCCGAGCTGGTAGCACAGCGTCGTGAGCAGGCCGTTCTTCGAGGGGACGGCCTCCTCGCCGGTGTTGAGCAGCATGAAGTTGCCGGTGCCGTAGGTGTTCTTGGCCATGCCCTTGGTGAAGCAGACCTGGCCGAACGTGGCCGCCTGCTGGTCGCCCAGCGAGCCGGCGATCGGCACCCCGGCGAGGAAGCCCGCTGCCCGGCCCTTGCCGTAGACCTCCGAGTTGGACCGGATCTCCGGGAGCATGGACATCGGGATGCCCATCTCCTCGGCGATCGCCGGGTCCCAGGCCAGCGTGCGGTAGTCCATCAGCATGGTCCGCGAGGCGTTGGAGACGTCGGTGAGGTGCAGGCCGCCGTCCGTGCCGCCGGTCATGTTCCAGATCAGCCAGGAGTCGATGGTGCCCATCAGCAGGTCACCGCGCTCGGCGGCCTCGCGGGCGCCGTCGACGTTGTCCAGGATCCAGCGGACCTTCGGCCCGGCGAAGTAGGTGGCCAACGGCAGGCCGACCTTGTCCTTGTACCGGTCGGCGCCGCCGCCGAGCGCCCCGAGCTGCTCGACGATCGCCGTGGTGCGGGTGTCCTGCCAGACGATCGCGTTGTAGACCGGGTGCCCGGTGTTCTTGTCCCACACGACGGTGGTCTCGCGCTGGTTGGTGATGCCGACGGCGACGATGTCGGAGACCGCGGCGTCACTGCGGGCCAGTGCCTGGCCGACCACCTCCCGGGTGTTGCGCCAGATCTCCATCGGGTCGTGCTCGACCCAGCCGGCCCGCGGGAAGATCTGCTCGTGCTCCTTCTGCCCGACGGAGACGACGGCCCCGTCGTGGTCGAAGATCATGCACCGGGTGCTCGTGGTGCCCTGGTCGATTGCTGCCACGTACTGCGTCATTGCAGGTTCCTCTCGGTTCGGTGCGGTCAGAACGAGACGTGCGACAGGAGGCCGGCGAGGACGGCCCCGATGATCGGGCCGACGACCGGCACCCACGCGTAGCCCCAGTTGTTGTCGCCCTTGCCGCGGATGGGCAGGACGGCGTGGGCGATGCGCGGGCCCAGGTCGCGGGCCGGGTTGATGGCGTAGCCGGTGGGGCCACCGAGCGAGGCGCCGATGCCGACGACGAGCAGCGCCACGGCGAGCGGGCCGATCTCGGTCGGGGTGTCCCCGAACCGCAGGATGATGTAGACCAGCACGAACGTGCCGATGATCTCGGTGATCACGTTGTCGATGCTGCTCTTGATCGCCGGGCCGGTCGAGAAGGTGCCCAGCTGGGTGCCGGCGGCCTCGGGGTCGTTGTAGTGCGCGCGGTAGGCCAGGAAGGCGAGCACCGCGCCGAGGAAGGCGCCGACGAACTCGCCGGCGAAGTAGACCAGCGTGCTGCCGAGGGTGATGTCGACGCCGGGGGCGTACTCGTCGGCGCCGCTCACCAGGATGCCGACGGTGACCGCGGGGTTCAGGTGGGCCCCCGAGGACGCTCCGGCGTAGACGCCGGCGAAGACCGCCAGCCCCCAGCCGAAGATGATGACGATCCAGCCGCCGGCGTTGCCGTAGGTCTTCGGCAGCGCGACGTTGGCGACGACACCGACGCCGAGCAGGATGAGCACGGCGGTGCCGAGCACTTCGCTGCCGAAGACGGTCCAGAGACTCGTGGTGTCCACGTGTAGGCGCTCCTCCAGTGGGCCCGCAGCGGTGCGGACCGGTCAGGGGGCCGGCGGACCGCTGTGGTGGCGGTCACGACCAGGCCCTTCGGAGCGGACCGTAGAGATCTTTCTGTGAGCGGGACAACATCTGCTGTACGACATGGTCGGACCCGGTCAGGGAGCGCCCCAGGCGATGCTCAGCTGGACCGCCCGCTCCCAGGTCGGGTACTCGGCGGTGAGCGCCTCTGCCCGGGCCGGCGAGGGGCTCCACTGCGCGGCCCGGTGCCAGTTGCGCCGCAGCGCCTCGACGTCCGACCAGACCCCCACCGCGAGCCCCGCGGCGTAGGCCGCGCCGAGCGAGACGGTCTCCCCCACCATCGGCCGCACCACCGGGGTGTCCAGCGCGTCGGCGACGAACTGCATGAGCAGGTTGTTGGTGGTCATCCCGCCGTCGACCCGCAGTGCGGGCAGCGAGAGCCCGGAGTCGGCCGCCATCGCCTGGACGACGTCCCGGGTCTGCCAGCCGGTCGCCTCCAGCACCGCCCGGGCCAGGTGGCCCTTCGTCACGTAGGAGGTGAGCCCCGCCACCAGCCCGCGGGCCTCGCCCCGCCAGTGCGGCGCCAGCAGCCCGGAGAACGCCGGGACGACGTAGCAGCCGCCGTTGTCGGTCACGGTGCGGGCGAGGGTCTCCACCTCCGGTGCCGACCCGATCAGCCCCAGGCCGTCCCGCAGCCACTGCACCAGCGCCCCGGCGACGGCGACCGAGCCCTCCAGCGCGTAGTGCACCGGCTCCCCGGCCAGCTGGTAGGCGACCGTGCTGATCGACCCCGACCGGGTCCGCACCAGCTCGGTGCCGGTGTTCTGCAGCAGGAAGCTGCCGGTGCCGTAGGTGCACTTGGCCTCGCCGGGGGCGAAGCAGGCCTGGCCGAACAGCGCCGCCTGCTGGTCCCCGAGCGCCCCGGCGATCGGCAGCGCGGGCGAGAGCGCCGTCGCGACGCCCAGGACGCCGACCGACGGCCGGATCTCCGGGAGCATCGCCGCCGGGATGCCGAAGAAGGCCAGCAGGCCCTCGTCCCAGCAGCAGGTGCGCACGTCCATCAGCAGGGTGCGGCTGGCGTTGGTCACGTCGGTGACGTGCACCCCGCCGTCCGGGCCGCCGGTGAGGTTCCAGATCAGCCAGGTCTCCATGGTGCCGAACAGCAGCTCGCCGCGTTCGGCGCGCTGCCGTGCGCGGGGCACGTGGTCGAGGATCCAGCGCAGCCGCGGGCCGGCGAAGTAGCCGGCGATCGCCATGCCGCTGCGCTCGGCCACCACCCCGGCGTCCGGACGGGCGGCCAGCTCGCTGACCAGCTCGTCGGTGCGGGTGTCCTGCCAGACCAGTGCCCGGGTGACCGGGCGGCCGGTGGCCCGCTCCCAGACGACGGTCGTCTCCCGCTGGTTGGCGATGCCCAGCGCCACGACGTCGCCGCGGCCGGACACGTCGGCCAGCACCTGGGCGCAGGTCCGCTGGGTGTTGGCCCAGATCTCCATCGGGTCGTGCTCGACCCAGCCCGGGCGCGGGAAGTGCTGGCGGTGCTCCCGCTGGCGGACGGCCACCATCCGGCCGCCCCGGTCGAAGACCAGCGACCGGGTCGACGTGGTGCCCTGGTCGACGGCGAGCACGTACCGGTCAGCCACCGCCGTGCCCCAGCTCGCGCGAGACCGCGTGCGCGGCATCGGTGACCATGGCGAGCAGCGGGCTGCGCGGCAGCCCCCGCGCGTCGAGCAGGGAGCTGCGCGGCCCGCTCACCCCCAGCGCGGCGACGACCAGACCGCCGGCGCCGCGGACCGGGGCGGCCAGCCCGCCCAGCCCGGCCTCGTACTCGCCCTGCTCGGTCGCCCAGCCGCGGACGCGCACCTCGGCCAGCTCGGCGGCCGACACCGCCGCACCCGCCGCCGGCCGGTGGCCGGTGTGCGGGTGGCTGTAGGCGCGCAGCACCTTGCCCAGGGCGGTGGTCGGCGGCAGCACGTCGCCCACCTCGAGGACCTGGACCGAGTCGTCGGGCCGGAAGACGTGGTGCACGACGACGACCTCCTCGCCCACCAGGGTGGCCAGCCGCACCGCGTGACCGCTGCGGGCGGCCAGCGCGTCGGTCCAGTTCGACGCCCGGGCGCGCAGCTCGTTGACGTCGAGGTGGGTGCCCAGCCGCAGCAGCCCGGCGCCCAGCGCGTAGCGGCCGGTGGCCGGGTCCTGCTCGACGAACCCGACCAGCAGCAGCGTGCGCAGCAGGCTGTGCGTCGTGGTCTTCGCCAGGCCCACGGCCTGGGAGATGTCGGTGACCCCCAGGGTGCCGCCGGAGCCGGCGACCACCTGCAGGATCGCGGCCGCACGCTCGATGGACTGCACGCTGCCCGGCACGGCGCCAGACGCTAGGCCATCGGACGGGTTCGTGGCGGTGTCGGCGCTGTGCGACATCGTCGGACAGCGCACCTCGTCGGCGATGCACCCCCCGACCTACCGTGGAGCCCAGAGGCCACATCGACGTGCGCCGGCCGGCGCTAGGAGAGTCCGCATGACCGCAGTACGCCCGCTCGGACCCGACCAGCGCGCCCAGGCATGGGCCGACCTCGCTGCCGGTGAGTTCGAGGTCCTCGTCGTCGGCGGTGGGGTGACCGGTGCCGGGGTGGCGCTCGACGCGGCCACCCGCGGCCTGCGCACCGCCCTGGTGGAGGCCCGCGACTTCGCCAGCGGCACCTCCTCCCGCTCCTCCAAGTTGTTCCACGGCGGGCTGCGCTACCTGGAGCAGTTCGACTTCGGGCTGGTCCGGGAGGCGCTGCACGAGCGCGACCTCTCGGTGAACCGGATCGCGCCGCACCTGGTCAAGCCGGTGCCCTTCCTCTACCCGCTGACCCACCACGTGTGGGAGCGGCCCTACGTGACCGCGGGTCTCGCGCTCTACGACGGGCTGGCCCGGCTGGGTGCCCTCTCCGAGCCGATGCCCGGCCAGAAGCACCTCACCCGCACCGGGGCCCGGCGGCTGTTCCCGGCGCTGAAGGAGGACGCGCTGGTCGGCGCGGTCCGCTACTACGACGCGCAGGCCGACGACGCCCGGCACACGCTCACCGTGGCGCTGACCGCGGCCGCCTACGGCGCGACCGTGCTCAACTCCGCCGAGGTCGTCTCCTTCACCCACGCCGGCGGCCGCGTGGTCGGGGCCCGGGTCCGCGACGTGGAGACCGGCCAGGAGGTCGACGTCCGCAGCGAGGTCGTGGTCAACGCGACCGGGGTGTGGACCGACGACGTGCAGACGCTGGTGGGCGGCCGCGGCCGCTTCCACGTGCGGGCCAGCAAGGGCGTGCACATCGTCGTCCCGCGCGACCGGATCAACGGCGAGGTCGGGCTGATCCTGCGCACCGAGAAGTCGGTGCTCTTCGTCATCCCGTGGGGCAGCCACTGGATCGTCGGGACGACGGACACCGACTGGTCGCTGGACAAGGCGCACCCGGCGGCGTCCAAGGCCGACATCGACTACATCCTCGAGCACGTGAACCAGGTGCTCTCCGTGCCGATCACGCACGCGGACATCACCGGTGTCTACGCCGGGCTGCGCCCGCTGCTGTCCGGCGAGGAGGAGTCGACCAGCCAGCTGTCCCGCGAGCACGCGGTCGCGCGTCCGGTGCCCGGCGTGATCGCCGTCGCCGGCGGCAAGTACACGACCTACCGGCCGATGGCCGCCGACGCGGTGGACGCCGTCGCCGACGACGTGTCCCGCCCGGTGCCGCCGAGCGTCACCGAGAACATCCCGCTGGTCGGCGCCGAGGGCTACGCGGCGATGGTCAACTCCCTCGACGGCCTCTCCCAGCGGTGGGGCATCCCGCACTTCCGCGCCGAGCACCTGCTCAACCGGTTCGGGTCGCTGACCCCCGAGGTGCTCGCCCTGGCAGCGGACGCCCCGGAGCTGCTGCAGCCGGTGCCCGGTGCCGAGGAGTACCTGATGGTCGAGATGGTGTGGAGCGCCGCGCACGAGGGCGCGCTGCACCTCGACGACCTGCTGGCCCGCCGCACCCGCATCTCGATCGAGACCCCCCACCGGGGTGTCGAGTCGGCCGAGCCGGTGGCCCGGGCGGTCGCCGGGGTGCTGGGCTGGGACGCCGAGCGGATCGCGAACGAGGTGGACAGCTACCGGGCCCGGGTGGAGGCCGAGCGGCGGTCGCAGGAGGCCGCCGACGACCTGGAGGCCGACGCCGCCCGGGTCGCCGCACCCGACACCCGCGCCGTCGCCGTGGGCCGCGCGCTGCACTGAGAGGACCGCCGGCATGGACGTCGTCGGGCTGGTCCGGGAGCTGGTCGGGCGACCGACGGTCTCCGGGGACGCTGCGGCCCAGCGCGGGGTGCTGGGCACGGTCACCGACGTGCTGACCGCGGCGGCGCCGCACCTGCAGGTGCGGGAGGGCACGGACCGGGAGCAGCCCTGGACGCTGCTGACCTCGGCCACCGACCCGTCCCGGCCGCGGCTGCTGGTGGCCTGCCACGTCGACACGGTGCCCGCTGCCGACCCAGCCGGCTGGCAGCGGGACCCGTTCGGCGCCGAGGAGGAGGACGGCCGGGTCTGGGGCCGCGGCGGCTCGGACATGAAGGCCGGGCTGGTGGCCGCCGCCGCGGCGGTGGCCGGCGCCGACCCCTCGGTGCCGGTCGCGCTGCTGCTGACCAGCGACGAGGAGATCGGCTCCCGCGGAGCGGCCGCGGCGGCCGGCGCGGTGGCCGAGCTGACGGTCGGTGCGGTCGTCGTCCCGGAGGCGACCGGCAACCGGGTCGTGCTCGGTCACCGGGGGGCGCTGTGGGTGGCGGTCCGGACGGCGGGCGCCGCCGCGCACGGCAGCACGCCCGAGCGCGGGCACAACGCGCTCCTGGACCTGGTCGCCGTGCTGGGTCGCGCCGGCGACGAGCTGCCGCTGTCGACCGAGCCGTTCCTGGGCGCGGAGACCTGGAACCCCGGCGTGCTGCGCAGCGGCACCGTGCCGAACGTCGTCCCGGACCGGGCCGAGGCCGTCGTCGACCAGCGGACCGTCGGGGACGGCAGCGCCCTGCTCGCCTGGTGGCGCGCGCAGCCGGAGGTCGCCGAGGTCGACGTGCTCGTCGACCTGCCGCCGGTCCGGACGCCGCCCGACGACCCGTGGGTGGCCCGGCTGCCCGCGCCGGTCGAGCCCTCCCCCGCCACCTACTTCACCGACGCCTCGGTGCTGGCGGCGGTCACCGGCCGGGCGCCCGTCGTCGTCTGGGGCCCGGGGACGCCGGCGGTCATGCACGCCACCGACGAGTACGTGGAGGTCGCCGAGGTCGAGCAGGCCGTCCGCGCGTTCACCGCCGTCCTCGGTTCCTGGCCGACCTGACCGCGTTCCACGTGGAACCGGGGGCATGATGCGGGGATGAACGAGTTCGATCTGGTGCTCCCGACGGCGGTCGACGTCCGCGAGGTGGGCATGCGGGACGGCCTGCAGCTCGAGGACCCGCTGCCCCTGCCCGCCAAGCTGCAGATGCTGGAGGCGCTGGTCGCCACCGGGGTGCGACGGATCGAGGTGACCTCGTTCGTCTCCCCCAAGGCCGTTCCCGCACTCGCCGACGCCGACCAGCTGGCCGCCGAGCTGCACCAGTTCGACGGTGTGCACTTCTCCGCGCTGGTCGCCAACCCGCGGGGTGCGGTCCGTGCGGTCGACGCCGGCCTGACCTCCCTGGAGTACGTCGTCTCGGCGTCGGACGCGCACAGCCAGGCCAACGCGGGCCGCTCCACCGCCGCCGCGGTCGCCGCGGTCGGTGAGATCGCCGGGCTGGCGCACGGCGCCGGCGGCTCGCTGGAGGTCATCGTGGCCACCGCCTGGGACTGCCCCTTCGACGGCCGCACCCCGATCGCCCGCACCGTCGACGTCACCCGGGCCGCGGTCACCGCCGGCGCCGACCAGCTCTGCCTGGGCGACACGATCGGCACCACCACCCCGGTGCGCGTCGTCCGGCTGCTCGACGCCGTCCGCCGGGCCACCCCCGGCACCCCGCTCGGCGTGCACTTCCACGACACCCGCGGCACCGGGCAGGCCAACGCGCTCGCCGCCCTGCAGGCCGGGGTCACCCAGCTCGACGCGTCGATCGGCGGGCTCGGCGGCTGCCCGTTCGCCCCGGGGGCGAGCGGCAACATCGCCACCGAGGAGCTCGTCTACTGGCTCGCCGACGCCGAGGTGGCCACCGGCATCGACCCGGACGCCCTGCTGGCCGCCGCCGCGGTCACCGAGCGCGCCGTCGGTCACGAGCTGCCGAGCTCGCTGTACCGCGCCGGCGGGCGCAACGTCCCCCGCGGCGCCGTCGTGGGCTCGACCGCGTGAGCACAGGAGCCGACGTCCCCCGGGCCGTGGTCGACCCGCAGGTCATGCGCGACGTGCTGGGCCACTTCGTCTCCGGTATCACCGTGGTGACCGCGATGGGCGGCGACGGGCCGGTCGGCTTCACCTGCCAGTCGTTCAGCTCGCTGTCGCTGGACCCGCCGCTGGTGGCCTTCGCCCCGGCCCGCACCTCGACGACCTGGCCCCGGCTGCGGGACGCCGGCCGGTTCTGCGTGAACGTGCTCGCCGACGAGCAGAGCGGGCTGTCCCGCCAGTTCGCCCGCAGCGGCACCGACAAGTTCGCCGGGGTCAGCTGGGCGGCGAGCCCGTACGGCTCCCCCGTGCTGGACGGCGTCGTCGCCTGGATCGACAGCGAGCTGTGGGCCGAGTACGACGGCGGCGACCACACGATCGTCGTCGCCCGGGTGCTCGACCTCGGCGCGGACGCCTCCCGGACGCCGCTGCTTTTCCACCGCGGCGCCTACGGCCTGCAGGCGGTCGAGGAGCTCTAGAAGGGGGTCCTCTCAGTCGAAGCGCAGGGCCAGCACCGCGACGTCGTCCCGGCGGTCCGGGTGCGGGCCCACCGCGTGCCGGCAGAGGTCGGCCGGGGTGGCGTCGACCGGTGCGTCGGCCAGCCGGGCCGCCAGCGCGGCGATCCCCTGGTCGAGGTCCTCACCCGGGCGCTCGATGAGCCCGTCGGTGTAGGCGACCAGGGTCGACCCGGCCGGCACCTCGAGGACCAGCGACTGCCGCTGGTGCGTGGCGTCGACGCCGATGAGCAGGCCGGTCACCTCGGAGACCACCTGCACCGAGCCGTCGAGCCCGCGGAGGACGACCGGCGGGTGCCCGGCGTTGGCCAGCTCCAGGCGCCACGGCTCACCGTCCGCAGCGGGACGCTCGGCGCGGGCGTAGACCATCGTGGCCATCGGGGCGACGTGCAGTCCCTGCACCAGCCGGTCGACCCGGCCGAGGACCTCCCCCGGGTCGGTGTCGGGTGCGTCCCAGGCGCAGGCCCGGAGCAGACCGCGCAGGTGCCCCATCGCCGCGGCGGCGGTGACGTCGTGCCCGACGACGTCCCCGACCGCGATCCCCACGGCGCCGTCGGGCAGGTGCAGCAGGTCGTAGAAGTCGCCGCCGACCTCCGCCGCGGTGGACGCGCTGAGGTAGGCCGCCGCCGCGGTGACGCCCGGGATGGTGGGCAGGTCGGGGAGCAGGGAGCGCTGCAGCGTCTCGGCGACGGTGTGCTCCTGCTGGTAGAGCCGCACGTTGTCCATCGCCATCGCGGCCCGCCGCGACAGGTCACGGGCCAGGTCGACGTCCTCGCTGCTGAACCCCCGGTCGTCGCTGGTCGCCACCAGCACCAGCGCGCCGAGCATGCGGCGCCGGGCGACCAGCGGGACGCTCATGACCGACCTGCCGCCGAGCGAGCGGAAGAGGGCGGCGGTCTCCGGCAGCGGGAAGACCCGGTCGACCCACTCCGGGGTGACGTGCTCGACGAGCACCGACTCGCTGGTGCGCAACGACCGGCGGGTGGGTGAGCTCTCCGGGAGGTTGCCGAGGTGCAGGACCGCCAGGTCGGCCAGCGCGGCCTCGTGGCCGTCGCGGTGCCGGTGGGCGGTCTCCTGGACCGTGCCGTGCTCGTCGACCAGGGTGAGGAAGACCCAGTCGGCCAGCAGCGGCACGCACAGCGAGGCCAGCCGGTCGATCAGGTCCGACATGTCCAGGGTCGCGCTGAGCGTGCTGGTCGCCTCGGCCATCAGCGCCAGCCGGCTCTGCGCCAGCTCGGCCTCCACCCGAGCGGCGTCGGCGGCGGCCTGTGCCTGCTCGGCGTCCCGGCGGGCGACCCGCTCGGCGGCGAAGGCGGCCTGGCGGTCGTCCTCCACCCGGACCCGCTCGGTGACGTCGCTCTGCACGCCCACGAAGCTGACCAGCTCGCCGCCGCCGTCGAACACCGGCGTGATCGACAGCTGGTTCCAGAAGGCGGTGCCGTCCTTGCGGTAGTTGAGCAGCGTGGTGGTGATCGGCCGGTGGTCGTGCAACGCCTCGTGCAGCTCGTCGAGTGCCGCGCGGTCGGTCGCCGGGCCCTGCAGGAAGCGGCAGTTGCGCCCGACGCTCTCCTCGTAGCCGTACCCGCTGATCCGGGTGAAGGACGGGTTGACCCAGACCAGCGGGTCGTCCTCCTGGCGCGGGTCGGTGATGGTGAACGCGATGTCGGTGGCGACGACCGCCCGCTCGCGGAGCGCACGGAGGACGGCCTCCGGGTCGTCGGCGCCGGCGGGCTCGTCGATCTGGAGGAACACGACGAGGGAGAGCCGCTGTTCGGTGTCGGTCTGGGACAGCGGGAAACCGGTCACCCAGAGCACCTGGTCGGAGTCGGGGCCGGCACCGGCGGCCCGCAGGTCGTCGGAGCTGCGCCGCGGGGAGAGCCGGACCGCCTCACCGACGACCGGGCGCCCCTCGGCCACCAGCGACAGCGGGCTGGAGGTGCTGGCCAGCGGGGCGGAGCCCAGGTCGGTGAGCCCGGCCGAGGCGCCCCAGGTGTCCACCGGCACCGGCAGCCGGACGTTGCCGGCCAGCGCGATCGCGGCCTTGTTGGCGTAGACGACGTCCCCGGCGCTCTGGTCGATCACCAGCACCGCGACCGGGACGTCGGACAGCACGCCGGGCAGCGCGGCCTGCGCCGCCCGATTCGTGTCGCTGCCGGACACGGCCACCTCGGCGGCGCCGACGATGTCGGACTGCCGCTGGACCGAGGAGGGTTGGTGGTCGACCACCACCAGGCCCTCGGCGAGCGCGGAGGTGGCCTCTGGCGGTACGGCGCCGGCAGGCGTCCCCGGGTGTCGCTGCAACGGCACCCGAAGATCGTACCGGGGCTTTCGGTTGCGCACCATCGACAGGGGACGGGCAGGTCAGGGCTGCGTAGCGTCGTTCCTGGTACGGCGGGGTAGGGGCGGACCGCACACCACGAGAGAGGACGCGTCATGGGACTCCTGAGCCGGCTCTTCGGCCGTGACCGCGGGCAGGGCCAGCCCTATGCCGAGCAGGGCTACGGCTACGGCTACGGCGAGCCGCCGCAGCCACCGCAGCCGCCGGCCCCGCGGGCGCAGAGCGAGGACGAGCGCGCGATCGAGCGGTACCGCTACCTGCTGCGCACCGCTCCCCCGGACCAGGTGGAGGCCGCGCACGCGGAGGCCTTCGGCAAGCTCACCCCTGAGCAGCGCCGCCAGGTCCTCGAGCAGCTGTCCGCGGCGGTGCCGGCCGGTGAGCGGCCGCGCGGCGACGACCCGCGGAGCCTGGCCCGGGCCGCCACCCGGGCGGAGTTCCGCCAGCCCGGTTTCCTCGAGCGCACCTTCAGCGGCGGCGGGGGCGGGTACGGCGGTGGCTACGGCCGGGGTGGCTACGGCGGCGGTGGCTACGGCGGCGGTGGCTACGGCCCCGGCTACGGCGGCGGCATGGGCGGCATGGGGATGGGCAGCATGATCGGCGGCAGCCTGCTGGGCACCGTCGCCGGCGTCGTCGTCGGCTCGGCGGTGGCCGACGCGCTGTTCGACACCGGCCTCGGCGACGGCGGCCTGTTCGGCGGTGGTGACGAGGAGGCCTACGCCGAGGGCTACCAGGACGGCGAGCAGGCCGACGACGGCGGCGGTGACGGCGGCGGTGACGGCGGCGGTGACGGCGGCGGTGACTACGCCGACGGCGGCGGTGGTGACTACGACGCCGGCGGCTTCGACGGCGGTGGCTTCGACGGGGGCGGTGACTTCGGCGGCGGCGACTTCTAGCCCTGCTCGGCGGCCTCCTCGGCCTGGTGTCGCAGCCACAGCAGGCCGAGGACCGGCAGGACCAGCGGGATGAACCCGTAACCCCGGCCGTAGCCGGACCACACCGTGTCGTCCGGGAACGCCGCCGTGTCGACCAGCGATAGGGTGCCCACGACCAGCACCCCGAGCAGCTCCACCGAGCAGGCGACGACGGCGGTGCGCCGGCCTCCCCGGCCGCCCCGGGCCAGCCCGACCGTGGCGGCGACGTAGACGACCGCCGCCAGGGCGGACAGCAGGTAGGCCAGCGGCGCCTCGTGGAACTGGACCGCCAGCTGGACCGCGGCCCGGGCGCCGGCGGCGAGCGCGAACACCGCGTAGACGGCGACCAGCACCCGCCCCGGTCCCTGCGCGGTGTCCTCAGCCACGGGTGACCTCCCACAGGTCCAGGAGCCGCCAGACCATCACCGCGACGGCGAGCGCGGCCACCCCGAGCACCGTGCCCGCCCAGCGGGTCGGCTCGGTGCGCGCCCACAGCAGGCCCGCCACGGGCAGCAGCACGACGCTGACCAGGTAGGCGAGGAAGGTGGTCAGCTCGACCGGCCGGTGCCCGCCGGCCAGCGCGACGGTGGCCACGACCGCCTGCGCGACGAGCAGCAGCTCGAGCAGCGCGGTCGTGGCCAGGTGCGCCGTGCCGATCCGCCGGCGCAGCGCGGTGCTCAGCGCTCCCAGGGCGGCGAGGACGACGGCGACGACGCTGATCGCGACGACCAGCGGGGTGCTCACCCTGGGGAGGGTAGTGAGCCGGTCAGCGGTGCACGGAGGACATGTCCGGGTAGCGGTCGCCGACGGCGGCGCCGGCCGGGGCGACCTCGTCCAGCGCGCGCAGGTCGTCGTCGGTCAGCTCGACGGCGGCGGCACCGGCGTTCTCCTCCAGGTAGCCCACCCGCTTCGTCCCCGGGATCGGCACGACCGCGGGGTTGCCCGCCCGGCCCGACTGCGCCATCACCCAGGCCAGCGCCAGCTGCGTGGCGGTGACGCCCTTGCCCTCGGCGAGCTGCCGCACCCGGTCGACCAGCTCGAGGTTCGCGGCGAACGCCTCGCCCTGGAAGCGCGGGTTGTGCCGGCGGAAGTCGTCGGCGTCCAGGTCGTCGACGCTGCGGATCTGGCCGGAGAGGAAGCCGCGGCCGATCGGGGAGTAGGCGACGAACCCGATCCCGAGCTCGGCGCAGGTGGCCAGCACCCCGTCGTCCTCGGGGTCCCGGGTCCACAGCGAGTACTCGGTCTGCACCGCCGTGACCGGCTGGACGGCGTCGGCCCGGCGGATGGTGTCGGGTGCGGCCTCCGAGATGCCGGCGTGGCGGATCTTGCCCGCCTCCACCAGCTCCCGCAGGGCGCCCCAGGTGTCCTCGATCGGGACCGAGGTGTCCACCCGGTGCTGGTAGTAGAGGTCGATGACGTCGACGCCGAGCCGCTGCAGCGAGGCGTCGCAGGCCCGGTGCACGTACTCCGGGGTGCCGTTGATGCGCACGAACGAGCCGTCCGCGGCACGCTCGTTGCCGAACTTGGTGGCCAGCGTGACCTCGTCGCGGCGGCCGGCGATCGCCTGCCCGACCAGCCGCTCGTTGGTGAACGGGCCGTACATGTCGGCGGTGTCGAGGAAGGTGACGCCGAGGTCGAGGGCGCGGGAGATGGTCCGCTCGGCCTCCGCCTGGTCGCCGGTGCCGTAGAACTCGCTCATCCCCATGCAGCCCAGGCCCTGGGCGGAGACGGTCAGGTCGCGGAGCTGTCGGATCTGCATGCCCTCCCCCTGCCCGTTCCTCCCCCGGTGCAACCAGTGGCACAGCTCAATGGCACAGCGCAGTGGCACAGCTCAGTGGCACAGCTCCGGCCGCGCGAGGGTCCGGCGTCGTCCCCTAGGGTCGGGGCATGCACGGGCAGCTCAGGGGCCCGGGACAGGACCGGAGGTCGCAGGTGGGGGCGGACAGCCCGGTGGTCGTGGTCGCCAACCGGCTCCCGGTGGACCAGGTGACCGAACCCGACGGCACGACCCGGTACCAGCGCAGCCCCGGCGGCCTGGTCACCGCGCTCGAGCCCTTCGTCGCCGGCCGCGGTGGGGCCTGGGTCGGCTGGTCCGGCGCCGCGGGGGACGCCCCCGAGCCCTTCGAGTCCGGCGGGATGCACCTCGTGCCGGTGCCGCTGTCGGAGGAGGAGGTCGACCGCTACTACGAGGGCTTCTCCAACGCCTCGCTGTGGCCGCTCTACCACGACGTCGTCGAGAAGCCGGAGTACCACCGCACCTGGTGGGACACCTACGTCCAGGTCAACAAGCGGTTCGCCGACCGGGCGGCCGAGGTGGCCGCCGAGGGCGCGATCGTCTGGGTGCACGACTACCAGCTGCAGCTGGTGCCGGCGATGCTGCGGCAGCGCCGGCCCGACCTCACCATCGGCTTCTTCCTGCACATCCCCTTCCCGCCGTACGAGCTGTTCACCCAGCTCCCCTGGCGCTCGGCGATCATCGAGGGGCTGCTCGGTGCAGACCTCATCGGCTTCCAGCAGCCCGCCGGGGCGACCAACTTCGTCAACCTGGCCCGGCGGCTGCACGACCTGCGGACCTTGGGCGGCACGGTCAGCTACGACGGCCGCACGGTGACGGCCAAGGCCTTCCCGATCTCCATCGACGTCGCCGCCTTCGACGAGCTCGCCAGCTCCCCCGAGGTGCTGGCCCGGTCCGCGGAGATCCGCGAGGAGCTCGGCCATCCGGAGAAGATCGTGCTCGGCGTGGACCGGCTGGACTACACCAAGGGCATCACCGTCCGGCTCGAGGCGTTCCAGGAGCTCCTGGAGGACGGCGTGATCGAGGCGCCGGCGACCACCTTCGTGCAGGTGGCCACCCCCAGCCGGGAGCGGGTCGAGCACTACGTCACGATGCGCGAGACGATCGAGCAGCAGGTGGGCCACATCAACGGCCTGTACGGCTCGATCGCCGGGTCGGCGGTGCGCTACTTCAACCAGTCGATGCCCCGCGAGGAGCTTGCCGCCATGTACCGGGCGGCCGACGTCATGCTGGTCACCCCGTACCGGGACGGCATGAACCTGGTCGCCAAGGAGTACGTCGCGGCCCGCGGCGACCTCGGCGGCGTGCTGGTGCTCAGTGAGTTCGCCGGGGCGGCAGCAGAGCTGAAGCAGGCGCTGCTGGTCAACCCGCACGACATCGACGGGGTGAAGAAGCAGCTGGTGCGGGCGCTGCGGATGGACCCGGCCGAGGGCGCCAAGCGGATGCGGGCGATGCGCCGGCAGGTGGCCAAGCACGACCTCGACCACTGGGCCAACTCGTTCTTCGAGTCGCTCGAGGCGAAGGCCTGACCGTGCTGGACGCGGAGCTGGGCGCGGCGCTGGACGAGCTGGCCCGGCAGCGTCCGCTGCTGCTGGCCAGCGACTACGACGGCGTGCTGGCCCGGCTGCGGGACGACCCGGCTGCGGCGGTGCTCGAACCGGGGATCGGCGAGCTGCTCGCCCGACTGGCCGCGGTCGAGGGCGTCACCGTCGCGCTGGTCAGCGGCCGCGGGGTCGAGGACCTCCAGCGGACCAGCGGACTGACCGGCCCGTTCCGCTGGGTCGGCAGCCACGGCGCCGAGTTCGACGGGCCGCTGTCCGGTGAGCTGGCCACCCGCCGGGACGCACTGGCCGCCGCGCTCGCCCCGCTGGTCGACGCCGTCCCGGGTGCCCGGCTCGAGGTCAAGCCGGCCGGTGCCGCGGTGCACGTGCGCACCGTCGCCGACCGGGCCGCCGCGCAGCAGCTGCTCGCCGACGCGGCCGCCGGGCCCGGTGCGGCCCCGGAGCTGACCGCCAAGCCCGGCAAGGACGTGCTGGAGCTCGCCGTCACCGACGCCGACAAGGGCTCGGCGCTGCTCCGGCTGCGGGACGAGCTGGGTGCCGCCGGGGTCCTGTACCTCGGTGACGACGTGACCGATGAGGACGCGTTCCGCGCGCTCGGCGCCGGCGACGTGTCGATCAAGGTCGGCGCGGGCGAGACCGCCGCAGGGCACCGGGTCGAGGACCTCCCCGGGGTGCGCGTGGTGCTCGAGCGGCTGGCCGGCACGCTCTCCGCCTGACCTCCCGCACGTTCCGTCTCTGACGGAACGCCGCCTCGCCCCGTCCCATGCGGCGCAGTCGCCCCATCCGCGGTCACGGTCCCCGTCGGCGCTGCCGATCAGGTCGAGAACACCGATGGGTGCGAAGAGATGTCGACATGACCGTTCATGACCATTCTCGGCACCTGATCGATGTATTCGAGAAAGGTCGGCGCACACCGTTCCCCCAGCTGGACCGCCGGGAGAGCGTGCCGAAGAACCAGTTGCTGAGCGGGGTGAGCCCGACAGCGCGCACCAAGGGGATGAGGCAGGCGTGGAAGGTCTGGACGACATCGTCGAGGAGTTCCTCGTGGAGAGCCACGAGAACCTCGACCAGCTGGACCAGGACCTGGTGGCCCTGGAGCAGGACCCCCGTTCCCGGGACCGGCTCTCGAGCATCTTCCGGACGATCCACACCATCAAGGGCACCAGCGGCTTCCTGGCCTTCAACCGGCTGGAGGAGGTCGCCCACGTCGGCGAGAACCTGCTCTCCCGGCTGCGGGACGGCGCGCTCGAGCTGAACCCGCGGCGCACCGACGCCCTGCTGCAGATGGTGGACACCATCCGCGCGCTGCTGGCCGCGATCGAGGCCTCCGGCGGGGAGGGGACGGTGGAGGTCGCCGGCACCGTCCTGCTGATCAGCGCCGCCCTGGAGGAGGTCGCCGAGGAGCCGGTCGAGGCATCCGTGGAGGAGGCGGCCCCGGCGGTCGCGTCCGTCGTCCCGTCGCCGGCACCGGTGCCGGAGGTCGAGAAGCTCCCCGCTGCCCCGCCGCAGGCACCGACAGCACCGGTCGCGCCGGTGGCTGCCGCGCTCGAGCACCCCGTGGAGCCCGGCGAGCCGGGGGCCGGCGGCCAGCCGGGTCGCCGCGCCGTCGCCGACAGCACCATCCGGGTCGACGTCGACCTGCTCGACGCGCTGATGCTGCTCGTCGGGGAGCTGGTGCTGACCCGCAACCAGATCGTGCAGTACGTGGGCCGGCAGACCGACCAGGACCTGGTCCGCGCCTCGCAGCGGCTGAACCTGATCGCCAGTGAGCTGCAGGAGGGCGTCATGAAGACGCGCATGCAGCCGATCGACCACATCTGGTCCAAGCTCCCCCGCGTCGTCCGCGACCTCGGGCTGCAGTGCGGCAAGAACGTGCGGCTGGAGATGGTCGGCCGGGAGACCGAGCTGGACAAGACGCTGCTCGAGGCGGTCAAGGACCCGCTGACCCACCTGGTCCGCAACTCCGTCGACCACGGCGTCGAGCCCTCCGCCGCCCGGGTCGCCGCCGGCAAGCCCGCCGAGGGCGTGCTGACCCTGCGCGCCCGGCACGAGAGCGGGCAGGTCGTCGTGGAGGTGGCCGACGACGGTGGCGGCATCGACCCGGCCAAGGTCGGCGCCAAGGCCGTCGAGCGCGGGCTGGTCACCGCGGACGCGCTCGCCCGGATGACCCCGGCCGACGTGCTGCAGCTGATCTTCCTGCCCGGTTTCTCGACCGCGGCCGCCGTCACCAACGTCTCCGGCCGCGGTGTCGGCATGGACGTGGTGAAGACCAACATCGAGTCGATCGGCGGGACCATCGAGGTCGAGTCGGTGCCCGGTCAGGGCACCTGCACCCGGCTGCGCATCCCGCTCACCCTGGCGATCGTCCCGGCGCTGACCATCGAGTGCGCCGGCGACCGCTACGCCATCCCGCAGATCAGCCTGCAGGAGCTCGTCGCCCTGGACGCCGAGAAGGCCGCGGCCGCGGTCGAGGACGTCGGTGGCGCCTCGGTCTACCGCCTGCGCGGCGAGCTGCTGCCGCTGGTGCACCTGGCCGACGTGCTGGGGCTGGCCTCCGACCGGCACGACGGGCACGTCGTCATCGCCGTGCTCAGCTCCGAGGGGCGCCGGTTCGGCCTCGTCGTGGACCGGGTCATCAACACCGAGGAGATCGTGGTCAAGGCCGTCGGCGGCCAGCTGAAGTCGATCGGCCTGTACTCCGGGGCGACCGTCCTCGGCGACGGCGCGGTCGCGCTGATCCTCGACGTCCAGGCGCTGGCCCGGCGGGCCCTGCGCGCGGAGAGCGCCGAGCGCCAGGAGCACCGGCTCGCCGCCGCCGCGGCGACCTCGTCCGCCTCGGAGCGGCAGCGGATGCTGCTGGCCGCGATCGGCGGCGGACGCCGGGTGGCGATCCCGCTGGACACCGTCACCCGGCTGGAGCAGGTGCGCAGCGAGACCGTCGAGCGGGTCGGCTCCCGCGAGGTCGTGCAGTACCGCGGCGCGATCCTGCCGATCGTCCGGCTGGACCGGCACCTGGGCGCCTTCGGGGACTCCGGGCGTGAGGTCCTCGAGGTCATCGTCTACGCCGACCACGGCCGCAGCGTCGCGATCGTCGTGGAGGAGATCCTCGACATCGTCGACGGCGAGGCCGCGGTGCAGAGCGACATCGACGACCTGGGGCTGCTCGGCTCGGCGGTCATCGGCGACCGGGTCACCGAGCTGCTCGACGTCCGCGCCGCGATCCTCGCCGCGGACCCGATGTTCTACGCGACCCCACCCGCCCTCGGCGGTGCGGGACTCGAGGTCGCGACCACCCACCTGATGGAGGTCTGACGTGAGCACCGCGACCCGCACCATGCCGGCCACCAGCCAGCTGGCCACCTTCTGGCTCGACGGCGACCTGTTCGGCGTCGAGGTGGAGCACGTGCAGGAGGTGCTCCGCAGCCAGAGCATCACCCGGGTGCCGCTGGCCCCGCCCGCCGTGGCCGGCCTGATCAACCTCCGCGGCCAGGTGGTCACCGCCATCGAGCTCCGGGAGCGGCTGGGCCGCCCGGCCCGCCCGGCGGGCGAGGAGCCGGTCGTCATCGTCGTCCGGCTGCACGGCGAGGCGGTCAGCCTGCTCGTGGACAGCATCGCCGACGTCGTCGATGTCGACCTGCGCGACTTCGAGGCACCGCCGGACACGATGGACGGCACCGCCCGCGAGCTGATCCGCGGCGCCTACAAGCTCTCCGGCCAGCTCCTCCTGGCCCTCGACGTCAACCGCGCCGTCGGTTCCTGAAGAAGAGAGTCCCCTCGACATGAGCAACGTCGCCCTCCCCTCCCGGCCGTTCGGGTGGTTCGCCGACCGATCCATCGGCGTCAAGATCGGCGCGGTCCTGACCCTGCTGGCCGTCGTCGTCCTCGGCACCAACCTGCTGGCGGTCAGCCGCATCAACGACATGCGGGCCGGGCAGGAGGCGATCTACACGGAGAACCTCAAGCCGCTCAACGCACTGTCCGCGGTCCAGCGGGCCACCGCTGCCCACCGCGCCCGGGTCCTCGAGTACGCGGTCTCCGACCCCACCCGCCGCACCGAGCTGCTCGGTGAGATGGACGAGAAGCAGGCCGACGTCGACGCCGCGCTGGCCGAGTACGCCCCCTACGTCGTCGACCAGGAGGCGATGGACTCCTACGCCGACGGTCGCGAGCAGTTCCTGGCCACGAACGCCGGCCTGCTCTTCCCGGCCGCGGACGCCGGCAACCTCACCGCGTTCGCGCAGGTCTACCGGGACGTCTCCAGCCCGCTGCTGACCCAGATCGCCGACGGCCTCGAGGCGGAGGGCGAGGCCCAGTCCGCCCAGGCCGCCGCGCGCAACGCCGCCGCCGCCGACGAGGCGAGCAGCTCCATCACGCTGCTGCTGGTCACCTCGATCACCGCCGTCCTGGTCGCCGCCGGCCTGGCCCTGCTGGTCGTCCGCCGGATGGTGAGCACCGTCCGCTCGGTGCAGAGCGCCGTGGAGGCCATGGCCGACGGCGACCTCACGGTGCTGCCGGAGGTCCGCGACCGTGACGAGCTGGGCCGGATGGCCGAGTCGCTGGCCGCGGCGCAGACCAACCTGCGGTCGGTGATGTCCTCGGTCGTCGCGTCCTCGGACGCGGTGGCTGCGGCGTCGGAGGAGCTGTCGGCGTCCTCCGCGCAGATCTCGGCGTCGGCGGAGGAGACCTCCGCGCAGTCCGGTGTGGTGTCCACCGCGGCGGAGGAGGTGTCCCGCAACGTGGCGACGGTGGCGGCGGGTGCGGAGCAGATGGGTGCCTCGATCCGGGAGATCAGCCAGAACGCCAACGAGGCGGCCCGGGTGGCCGCGCAGGCGGTCGCGGAGGCGGAGGCCACGACGGCGACGATCACCCAGCTGGGCACGTCGTCGCAGGAGATCGGCGCCGTGGTCAAGACCATCACCTCGATCGCGGAGCAGACCAACCTGCTGGCGCTGAACGCCACGATCGAGGCGGCGCGGGCGGGGGAGGCCGGGAAGGGGTTCGCGGTGGTGGCCAACGAGGTGAAGGAGCTGGCGCAGGAGACGGCGCGGGCGACGGAGGACATCGCGCGGCGGGTGGAGGCGATCCAGGGTGACACCTCGGGTGCGGTCTCGGCGATCGGCCGGATCTCGGAGATCATCGGGTCGATCAACGACTTCCAGTTGACCATCGCCAGTGCGGTGGAGGAGCAGACGGCGACGACCAATGAGATGTCCCGGTCGGTGCAGGAGGCCGCGGGTGGGTCGACCGAGATCGCCGTGAACATCACCGGGGTGTCCACGGCGGCGTCCTCGACCACCCAGGCGCTGGGGCAGACCCGGCAGGCGGTGGACGAGCTGTCCCGGATGGCCTCGCACCTGCGCACCACGGTGGCCCGCTTCACCTACTGAGCGGACCCCCTCGACGGGGCCCCGACGCACCACCGCGGCCGCTGCTCCGCCCTCTTCCCCGGGCGGAGTGGCGGCCGCGGCGCGTCCCGGGTCAGGCGGCCAGGTGGAAGGTGCTCGCGAAGCGGTCGAGCAGGTCACCCCGCCCGCGCAGCACCTCGACCACGCCGGTCGCGATCGCGCGGTCCGGGGCGAGCTCCCCGGAGATGACCCGGTGGATGCCCGGACCCGTGGCGAAGGCGAGGTCCACCGGTCCCTCGCCCCGCGTCACGTCCAGGGTGGAGCCGTCCACCCGGATGAGCAGCTCGGCAGAGCCGACCCGGGCCCCGTAGGCCGTCGCCGGCAGGTCTGCCGCCACCTGCGGCCGGAAGGCGGTGCGCAGGGAGATGGTCATCGAGTCGGGGGTGATGATCTGGTCCTCCCGGGGGTCGCCCATCGCCTTGAAGCCCCAGGCCCCGAGCGCGAGCACGACGGGCTCGAGCTCGTGGCCGTAGGGGGTCAGCTCGTAGACGACGACCCGGGAGCGCGGCGCCCGCCGCAGGACGCCGGCCGCCTGCAGCTCCTTGAGCCGCGCCGCCAGGACGTTGCTCGGGATGCGGGGGAGCCCCGCGGCGAGCTCGCCGTAGCGGCGCGGCCCGACGAGCAGGTCGCGCACGATGAGCAGTGCCCAGCGCTCGCCCACGAGCTCCAGCGCCCGGGTGATGCCGCAGTACTGCCCGTAGTCGCGTGCGGCCACCGCCCTCAGGCCTGCTGGGCCGCGAAGGCCGCGGGGCCCTGCTCGGCGGCGACCGGGTCCATCCAGCCGAACTCGATGATGTTGCCGTCGGGGTCGGTGAGCTGACGCTGGTACATGAAGCCGTAGTCCGAGGCAGGGCGCGGCTCCGAGCCCCCTGCGGCGAGGCCGTCGGCGACGGTGGCGTCGACCGCCTCACGGCTGTCGAGGAAGAGCGCGGTCGACACCGACGGGCTCGTCCTCGGGTCGCCGATCGGCAGGTCGGTGAAGGTCTGGAAGAACTCGCGCACCAGCAGCATGAAGTAGTTGTGGCCGTCCTCGACGACGACGCAGGCCGCGTTGTGATCGGTGAACTGCGGGTTGATGGTGCCTCCGATCGCCGTGTAGAACGCCTTCGCGCGCTCCAGGTCGGTCACCGGCAGGTTGACGAACATCGCGGTCATCGTGGTCTCCCTCGCATGGCTCCTGCTGTGGACGACGTCACACTTGCAAAAAGCAAGTCAGCCGTCAAGACCCCTCACCGCGACGTCGACAAGGCGATCGGACGGCCTGGTCACCGAGGTGTCTGTGCGCATCCGGCAGGAGCTGTCACGTTGCGGTGAACCGTCCTCCGGTGCTGCCGAGAATGGCCCCGACGACCATTCCGGGACGTCTTCGGACCGATCGCGCGCCGTGCGCCGCCGGTCGGTCCCTCCCCCGCCACCCACCTGGAGAACCGCCATGTCCTCGTCGTCGTCCCCTGCTCCGCGCCGCGCCTGGTGGGGTGACCGTCCGGTGCGCACCAAGGTCCTGACCGCGGTCGGTACGGCTGCGGTCGTCGCCGCCGGCGTCGGCGTGACCGGGATCGTGGCCCTCGGGGCGTCGGCGGACACCAGCCACAGCCTGTACGCGAGCAACCTGGTCGGGGTCAGCACCGTCGGGGACATGCGAGTCGTCATCGGGCAGGTCCGCAAGGCCACCCGGGACGCGGTGATCACCCCCGACCCGGCGGAGACGCAGCACATCCTCGACCAGCTCCCTGGGCTGGCCGCCGACTACCACACCGCGGTGGACGCCTACGCCGCGTCGATGCCGACGCCCGAGAAGCAGGACCTGGTCGACCAGGCCTCGGCCCTGTTCGACCAGTACGTGCAGGTGGCCACCGCAGAACTGGGCCCGCTGGCCCGCGCGTCGGACACCGCCGGCTGGTACCGGACGAACAAGGCCGACGTCGCGCCCCTGGCCTCGCAGGCCGAGGACCTCGTCAGCCAGGTCCGCGACCTCGAGGTCGAGGAGGCGGCGGCGGCGGACGAGTCCGCTGCCGCCGCCTACCGGTCGCAGCGCACGCTGGCCGTGGTCCTGGTGGTCGCCGGCCTGGTCGTCGCCCTGGGGGTCGGTCTCGCCGTCGCCCGCGGTCTCGCCCGGGACGTGCGCCGGGTCAAGGTGGTGACCGACGCGCTGGCCGCCGGTGACCTCACCGCGAGCAGTGGGCTGAGGACCCGCGACGAGCTGGGGCTCATGGGCGCCTCGCTCGACGACGCGGTCACCTCGCTCCGCGAGCTGATGGTCACGATCTCGGCCTCCGCCGACGCCGTGGCCGCGTCCTCGGAGGAGCTGTCGGCCTCCTCCAGCCAGATCGCCGCCTCGGCGGAGGAGACGTCGGTCCAGTCGGGGGTGGTGTCCGCCGCCGCGGAGGAGGTCTCCCGCAGCGTGGGCACCGTCGCGGCGGGCGCCGAGGAGATGGGTGCCTCGATCCGGGAGATCAGCCAGAACGCCAACGAGGCGGCCCGGGTCGCCGCGCAGGCGGTCACCGAGGCCGAGGCCACCACCGCGACGATCACCACGCTGGGCACCTCGTCGCAGGAGATCGGCGCCGTGGTCAAGGTGATCACGAGCATCGCCGAGCAGACCAACCTGCTGGCGCTCAACGCGACCATCGAGGCCGCCCGCGCGGGGGAGGCCGGCAAGGGCTTCGCGGTGGTCGCCAACGAGGTCAAGGAGCTCGCCCAGGAGACCGCGCGGGCGACCGAGGACATCGCCCGCCGGGTGGAGGCGATCCAGGGCGACACCACCCGCGCGGTCCAGGCGATCACCGGCATCTCGACGGTGATCGGGTCGATCAACGACTACCAGCTGACCATCGCCAGCGCGGTGGAGGAGCAGACGGCCACCACCCAGGAGATGTCCCGCTCCGTCCAGGAGGCCGCGGGCGGGTCGACCGAGATCGCGGCCAACATCACCGGCGTCTCGACGGCGGCCGACAGCACCACCCAGGCGCTCAGCCACAGCCGGCAGGCCGTGGACGAGCTGTCCCGGATGGCGGCGGACCTGCGCGGCTCGGTGTCCCGCTTCACCTTCTGAAGGGACGGGAGTTTCGACGCACCGTGATCGGGCACTGACGGCGCGACAGCGCCACGCGGCCGCCATCTCCTCGCTGTCCTGCGAGCGGGTGACGGCCGCGTGGCTTTCCGCGAGTGGGCCCCGCACGATCGACCGACCACCCACCCTGGAGGCGACGTGCCCTACTCCCTGGTCAGCGCAGCGACGCTCGGCTTCGACCTCGTCCGCCTGCCCGGAGGGGAACGTGTCGCGGACGTCCTGCTGGCCGGCCTGGGCGCCGACGCCGCCGCCCTGCACCGCCTCGCCGCCGGCCACGCCGCGGCCGGCCGGCCCGCCGCCGAGCGGGCCGAGCTCGCCGTCCGGGCGCGCCGGGCGCACGAGCTGGCCGCCACCGGCGTGCCGCAGCTGCGGGACATCGGCGACCCGGGGGGCACCGCCCCCGACCGGTCCGCGCGGCTGGTCACCCTGCTCGAGCAGGGCACCATCGGCAACACCCCCGCCCTGGAGCGGCTGGTCCGGGACGACGTCCTGGGCCCGGAGCACGCGGCGGTGGCCGACCTCGACCCGGCGGTGGCCACGCTCGCCGCCGACGTGCTGGCCGACGCCGCCACCGGCTGGTGGGCCGCCGACGCGCTGCCCGACCCGGTGCGGCAGCAGCTCACCGGCCCGTACGCCACCGTCGCCGCCTGGGAGCCGCTCCCCCGCCCCGAGCTCGGCCCGGCCGCCCCGGCCCTGGCCGAGCTGCTCGACGAGCTGCGGGCGCTCGACGAGACCGGACGGCGCCGCTGGCGGCTCGCCGTCGAAGCCACCCGGCTGCAGCGCCGCCCGTGGGCCGCGGCGATGCACGGTGCCGCGTGGGCCGCGCACGTCTCGGGCCGGACCCGGACGCTCGCCGCGGCCCAGCTGGTCGCCGTTCAGGCGTTCGGAGCGGCCGGCTTCACCGCCCGGGACGGCGCGGAGGGCGTGTGGAACGCCCTGGCCGGCTGCGTGCAGGGGCTGGCGATGGGCGACCTGCTCGACGAGGAGTCGCTCACGGTCCTCGGTGCGCCCTGGCAGCTGGTGACGGGCAGGTCGCTCCCGCACGGCGGGTGATCCCCAGCTCCCGCGCAGTCTGGCTCAAGACCCCGGCAGCTGGTGCCGATAGAGGTGGGGAGCGGCCCACCGGCCGGAACACGGGCTGCGGGGGAACGCGTGGAGAAGATCAAGGTGATGGTGGTCGACGACTCCGTCGTCGTCCGCAAGATCGTCACCGACGTGCTCTCCGAGGACCCGATGATCTCCGTCGTCGGGACGGCGCCGAACGGCCGGCTGGCGGTGGCCAAGCTCGAGCAACTCAAGCCCGACCTGGTCACGATGGACATCGAGATGCCGGAGATGAACGGCATCGAGGCGGTCCGCGCCATCCGCCGCGGCGCACCCGGGCGTGAGCCCAGCCGCGTGCCGATCATCATGTTCAGCACGCTGACCGAGCGCGGCGCCTCGGCGACCCTCGACGCCCTGTCGGCCGGCGCGAACGACTACGTCACCAAGCCGGCGAACGTCGGCAGCGTCGCCCAGTCGATGGAGAGCGTGCGCCAGCAGCTCACCCCGAAGATCAAGGCGCTCACCGGCCGGCCGCTGACCGGCGGCCCCACCGCCGCCCCGGCGATGGCGCCGATCGCCGTCCGGCCGCCCGTGCCGCGCACCCGCGCGGTCAAGGAGCCCGCCGTCCTGGTGATCGGCTCGTCGACCGGTGGACCGGAGGCCCTGACCAAGGTGCTGCCGCTGCTGCCGGCCACCCTGCCGGTGCCGGTGCTGCTGGTGCAGCACATGCCCCCCGTCTTCACCCGCCAGTTCGCCCAGCGGCTGGACCGGCTCTGCGCGCTGGACGTGGTGGAGGCCGGTGACGGCACCCCGCTGGCGCCCGGCACCGTGCACATCGCCCCCGGTGACTTCCACCTGACCATCGGCAGCAGCGGCGCGGCGCGCCGGACGGCGCTGAACCAGGCCCCGCCGGAGAACTTCTGCCGGCCCGCCGTCGACGTGCTGTTCCGCTCCGCCGTCGCCGCCTACGACGGCGCGGTGCTGGGCGTCGTCCTCACCGGCATGGGCTCCGACGGCCGGGTCGGCGCGGGCCAGATCCGCGAGGCCGGCGGCAGCGTCATCGCCCAGGACCAGGCCACCTCGGTCGTCTGGGGCATGCCCGGGGCCGTCACCCAGGCGGGTCTCGCGGACGAGGTCGTGCCGCTCGGCCGGGTCGCCGAGGCCGTCCTGCGACTGCTCCCCGTCCCCCGACCCGCCGCCGCCTTCTCGGCCGCCCGAGCCGGAGGCCTCCGATGACCCTCACCGCCACGAGCTTCGACTGGGTGCGCCAGCTGGTGCACCGCGAGAGCGCGATCGTCCTGCAGCCCGGCAAGGAGTACCTGGTCGAGGCACGGCTGCTGCCGATGGCCCAGCAGCGCGGCCTGTCCGGGGTCAGCGAGCTGGTCGAGTCCGTCCGCAGCCGCCCCGACGCGGCCACCACCCGGCGGATCGTCGAGGCGCTGACCACCAACGAGACGTCGTGGTTCCGCGACGGCGACCCGTTCACCTCGCTCACCGGCACGGTCCTGCCGCAGCTGGTCGCGGCCCGGCGCCCCGACGAGCGGCTGCAGATCTGGTCGGCGGCCTGCTCCAGCGGGCAGGAGGCCTACACGGTGGCGATGCTGCTGTCCGACGCGCTGCCCAACGCCGCCACCCGGGTGTCGATCACGGCGACCGACCTGTCCCGGCAGATGGTGGAGCGCACCCGCGCCGGCCGGTTCAGCCAGCTCGAGGTCAACCGCGGGCTGCCCGCCTCGATGCTCGTGCGGCACTTCACCCGGGCGGGCAACGAGTGGGAGATCTCCCCTCCCCTGCGCCGGATGATCACCGCCAGCGAGTGCAACCTCGCCGCACCGCTGCCCCGGCTGGGCCCGTTCGACGTGGTCTACCTGCGCAACGTGCTCATCTACTTCGACCTGCCCACCAAGCAGGCGATCCTCGGCCGCGTCCGCCAGCTCATGCGCCCCGACGGGTGGCTGTTCCTGGGGGCCGCGGAGACGACGCTCGGCGTCGACGAGAACTGGGAGCGGGTCGTCCTCGGCCGCGGCTCCGCGTACCGCCTACGGAAGGGAGCCTGAGATGCGAGCTCTGGTGATCGACGACTCCCGTGCCATGAGGCGCATCGTCGGCACGATCCTCACCGACTTCGGATACGAGGTGCGTGAGGCCGGCGACGGTCGCCAGGCCCTCGACGTGCTGGAGGAGGGGTGGGACCCCGACCTGTGCTGCATCGACTGGAACATGCCGGTGATGGACGGGCTCCAGTTCGTCTTCGCCGTCCGGGCCACCCCGGCGTACCGCCAGGTCACGCTGATGATGGTGACCACGGAGAGCGAGACGGGCCAGATCGTCAAGGCGCTGGCCGCCGGCGCCCACGAGTACCTGATCAAGCCCTTCACGGCCGACGCGCTGCGGGACAAGCTCGCGCTGCTCGGCCTGCTGCCCGAGCAGGTGACCGCGTGACCACGGCCCAGCGGACCCAGCCGATCAGCACCCTGCTGGACCCCGCGACGGTGCAGAGCATCGCCGACGAGGTCTGGCCGTCGCTGGTCGGCGACGGCGAGGCCTTCGTGCCCGTCCCGGTCGCCCCGCCGGGGGAGGTCGTCAGCGCCTGGGTGGACATCGTCGGTCCGTGGACCGGCTCCGTCGTCCTCACCTGCTCCCCCGCCACCGCGCGGGCGCTGACCGAGAACGTCCTGATGACCCGGCCGCCGGTGGTCGTGGACGACGAGGACGTCGCCGACGCGCTGGGCGAGCTCGCCAACGTGCTCGGCGGCAACATCAAGAGCGTCCTGCCGGGCGAGTCCCGGCTGGGGCTCCCCCGGACCGGCACCGCCCCGCCGCGTGGCCGGCTGGACGACGTCTGTGCCCTCGCCGGTCAGTGGCGAGGGGACTTCCTGACCATCACCGTGCAGGGCACCGCCCCGCACCCGAGCGGAACTGAGGTGCCGCAGTGAAGATCCTGGTGACCGACGACAGCCGTGTCATGCGGCAGATCGTGATCCGCACCCTCCGGCAGGCGGGCTACGACGACCACGACATCATCCAGGCCGAGAACGGCCGGGAGGCCTTGGAGATGGTCGGCTCCGAGCACCCCGACCTGGTCCTGTCGGACTGGAACATGCCCGAGATGAGCGGGATCGAGTGCCTGGAGGCGCTGCGTGCCTCGGGGTCGCAGGTGCCCTTCGGCTTCGTGACCTCGGAGGGCTCCCCGGAGATGCGGGCGAAGGCGGCCAACGCCGGAGCCATCTTCCTCATCGCCAAGCCGTTCAACGAGGACACCTTCAAGGACGCCCTGGACGGGGTGATCGCATGACCGCCGCCGCGCCGGCCCTGCTGCCCAACCCCAAGGACGTCCGCGACCTGCTGGAGAACCTCTTCGGCAAGGCCGTCACCGTCGCCCCCGGGGACCCGGTGTCGCTGAACGGCAAGGCGGCCGTGGCCGTCTACGTCGACCCGACGATGGCGACCACCGCGCTCTGCCTGCTCGACATCCGGCTGGCCGCCTGGCTCGCCGGGGCGCTGGCCCTGCTCCCCAAGGGCGGGCTGGAGGACGCGATCGACGAGGGCGAGCTCTACCCGATGCACCTCGAGGCCGTCTACGAGGTGGTGAACATCGCCGCGTCGATGTTCAACGGCGAGGGCATCAACCACTCGAAGCTGTACGAGCTGTACGCGCCGGGGGAGTCCGTCCCGGGGGACATCGCCGGCCTGGCCGCGGCGTTCAACCGGATCGACCTCACGGTCGACGTGGCCGGGTACGGCTCGGGCAGCCTGTCGATCGTGCTGGCCCACTAGGCCGCAGCAGCACCCGGGACGGGGGAGCGGGACCGCCTCAGGGCGGCCCTGCTCCCCCGTTTCCGAATCTGTGCCGTCCTGTGGCCGGGGCTGGTCCACGGGGTCAGGATCACTGCATGGCCACGAGCAGCTCACCCCGGGACGACGGCGGGGCGGACACCGGCACGCCGAGCCGCCGCCGCGACAGGACGCACCTCCTGTACCTGTCGGTCATCGCCGCCGTCGCGCTCGGCATCGTCGTCGGGCTGGTCTTCCCGGACTTCGCGGTCGGCCTCAAGTGGCTCGGTGACGCCTTCGTCGCCCTGATCAAGATGCTGATCTCGCCGGTCATCTTCTGCACGATCGTCCTGGGCATCGGCTCGATCCGGAAGGCCGCCCAGGTCGGCCGGGTCGGTGGCCTGGCGCTCGGCTACTTCATCCTGATGTCCACCTTCGCGCTGACCATCGGGCTGGTCGTGGGGAACCTGCTGCACCCCGGCGACGGCCTGCAGCTCACCGACGAGCTGCGCAGCCGGGGAGCCGACCTGGCCACCGAGAGCGAGGGGGAGGGCGGCACCACCGGGTTCATCCTCGGGCTCATCCCGACCACGCTGGTCTCCGCGCTGACCGAGGGCTCGGTGCTGCAGGCGCTGCTGGTCGCCCTGCTCGTCGGCTTCGCGATCCAGTCGATGGGCGCGGCGGGGGAGCCTGTCCTGCGCGGCATCGGCCACTTCCAGAAGCTGGTCTTCCGGGTGCTGGCGATGATCATGTGGGTGGCCCCGATCGGCGCCTTCGGCGCCATCGCCGCCGTCGTCGGCGCCACCGGTGTCGACGCCCTGAAGAGCCTCGCCGTCCTCATGCTCGGCTTCTACGCCACCTGCCTGATCTTCGTCTTCGGGGTGCTCGGCACCGTCCTGTGGGTCTTCGCCCGGGTCAACGTGTGGAAGCTGCTGAAGTACCTGGCCCGGGAGTTCCTGCTCATCGTCTCGACGTCGTCCTCGGAGACGGCGCTGCCGCGGCTGATCGCCAAGATGGAGCACGTCGGGGTGTCCAAGCCGGTGGCCGGCATCGTGGTGCCGACCGGCTACTCGTTCAACCTGGACGGCACGGCGATCTACCTGACGATGGCCTCGCTGTTCATCGCCGAGGCGCTCGGCGACCCGCTGTCGCTGGGGGAGCAGATCGGCCTGCTGGTCTTCATGATCATCGCCTCGAAGGGCGCGGCCGGGGTGACCGGGGCCGGGCTGGCCACGCTCGCCGGCGGGCTGTCCTCGCACCGCCCCGAGCTGCTCGACGGCGTGGGCCTGATCGTCGGCATCGACCGGTTCATGTCCGAGGCCCGCGCGGTCACCAACTTCTCCGGCAACGCCATCGCGTGCGTCCTGATCGCCAACTGGACCAGGGAGCTGGACCGGGAGCAGCTCGACCAGGTGCTCGCCGGCAACCGGCCGTTCGACGAGGCGACGATGGTCGACGACGAGCACGCGGGGCAGGCCCCGGCGCCCCAGGTCGACCCCCGGTAGGCGCGGAGCCACGGTGCCCCGTGGGCGATGGGGCACAGTGGTGCCATGACCGGGGGCGGTGGGGCCGTGGCGGCCGACGTCCTGATGTCGGCGGTGGAGGGGATGACCCGCCCGCTGTTCGTGCTCGACCCGCAGTGGCGGTTCAGCTACATCAACCCGGCCGGCGCGCGCCTGCTCGACCGGACCGTCGAGGAGCTCACCGGCGCGGTCGTCTGGGAGGAGTTCCCCGAGGCCGTCGGCAGCCCGTTCGACGACCACTACCGCCGGGTCGCCGAGACCGGCCTCCCGGCCGGGTTCGAGGCCTGGTTCGACCCGTTGGGCATCTGGTTCCAGGTCGACGCCTTCCGCACCGACGGCGGTGTGGTGGTCACCTACGACGACGTCACGGCGCGGCACGAGGTCGAGCGGGCCCGCGAGGAGGCGATCACCGCCCGCGAGGAGGCTGCCGGGGAGGCCCAGGTGGCCGCTGCCGCCGCCGAGCTCGCCGGGCGGCACCTGATGCTGCTCGGCGACATCAGCCAGGCGATGACCGCGACCTCGGACACCGACGCGGCGGTGCAGCGCCTCGCCGAGCTGGTGGTCCCGCTGCTGGCCGACTGGTGCCTGGTGAGCGTCGTGGAGAACGGCCGGCGGCGGGGACGTCGGCCGGGCGCACGCCGACCCGGCCATGGCCGAGGCGCTGCACCGCTACGCCGACCTCCGCGCGACGACCAACCGGTCGGCCGCGCCGGTGCCCACCGCGCTGCGCGAGGGGCGGCCGGTGGTCATCCAGGAGCTCACCCCGGAGCAGGTGGTCGCGATGACCACCCCGCAGGCCCGCGACATGCTGGCGCCGCTGCGGCCGACCGCCGTCGCCGCCTTCCCGCTGATCGCCCGCGGCGAGCAGTTCGGCGCGTTCACCCTGGTCACCGGCCCGGAGCGGGGTGCCTTCACCGACGCCGAGCTGCGCACCGCCGACATCGCCTCCCGCCGGGCCGCCCTGGCCCTGGACAACGCCCGGCTGACGACCGCGCAGAGCCGGGTGGCCGAGCGGCTGCAGCGCAGCCTGCTCTCCCCGCCGGTCCAGCCGGACGACCTCCAGCTGGCCGTGCGCTACCGGCCCGCGGTGCAGGACGTGTCGATCGGCGGTGACTGGTACGACGCGTTCCTGCAGCCCGACGGGTCCACGGTGCTGGTCATCGGCGACGTGATGGGCCACGACCTCGAGGCCGCGGCGGTCATGGGCCAGCTCAAGACGCTCGTCCGGGCGATCGCCTACGACCGGCAGGACGCCCCGGCCGACCTGATCCGCCGGGTCGACCTGGCCGTCGTCGGCCTGGAGGTCGCCACGCTGGCCACCGCGCTGGTGGCCCAGGTCGAGCAGGACGACGACGACCGGGTGGCCGGGCTGCGCCGGGTGCGGTGGGCCTCGGCCGGGCACCCGATGCCGATGCTGCTGCAGGCCGACGGCAAGGTCGTGGACCTCGACGGGCCGGTGGGCCCGCCGCTGGGCATCGGCTGGCCCGGCGAGCGCGCCGACGGGCTCACCGTCGTCCCGGCCGGCAGCACCCTGCTGCTGTTCACCGACGGGCTCTTCGAGCGCCGCACCGGTGACCTGGACCAGGGCCGGGAACGGCTGCGCGCCGCCGTCCAGGACCTGGCGGCGGAGCCGCTGGAGCAGCTGTGCGACGGCCTGCTCGCCGTCCTGCTGGCCGACGGCGCGGAGGACGACGTCGCCCTGCTGGCCGTCCGGGCGCACCCGGTGGGCGCCGAGCGGCCGGCCGTCAGCTGAGCGGGGTCCGGGCCGCCGCTGCCCGCACCGCCGCGGTGATCGCCGCGACGCCCAGCTCGGTCCACAGGATCGACCAGTGGTCGGTGTCGGGCACCTCGACCGCGGTGACGTGGGCGTCCTCCAGGCCCATCCCGGCCAGCCGCACCTCGTCGTAGAGCCCGGGCACCTCGCCGGCCATGCCGCGCGTCGCCCAGAGCAGCGTCGCGGGCACCGGGAGGTCGGTCGTCGCCTCCAGCACCGCCTCGTTGCGCAGCATGTCCGCGCCGTCCACCCGCACCGCCTCGTGCACCACCGCGCTGTGCAGGTCGGGCTCGCTCCCGGTGAGGTCCCGCATCAGGAAGGCCGCCACCGCCGGGTCGCCGACCCACGGGCCGACCGCCGGGTGCTCGCTCCAGAACGCGCGCACCGCCGGGAGCTCCGGGAACGAGCGGTCCAGCCGGTCCAGCGAGGAGCCGAGGAACACGGCGAGCATGTCGTCGGTGTCGGCCGCCGGCGGGACGGCGAAGGGCAGGCCGCCGTCGACGAGAACCAGCCCGTGCACCAGGTCGCGGGCCGTGCCGGCCGTGGCCAGCGCGGCGACGAAGCCGCCCATCGAGTGGCCGACCAGCACCGTGGCGTCGGCACCGGCCTCCGCGTCGGCCCCGAAGCGCTCGAGCAGCGCGGTGACGTCGGCCGCGTGCGCGGACAGGCCGTAGGGCCCGGGCAGCTCCGCGCTGCGCGCCCGGCCGCGCAGGTCCGGGGCGACGACCTCGCACTCGCCGGCCAGCGCCGAGGCCACCTTCGCCCAGACCATCGAGTTGCCGGTGATGCCGTGCACCAGCACGACCAGCGGGGCGGCCGGGGCGTCGGCGGCCCAGTACAGGGCGGCCAGGTCACCGCCCTCCACCGGGACGCGGATCTCCTCGGGCGTGCGGACGTCGGCTGGGGTGCTCACGGCCACACCCTGCCCTAGTCGGTGGCGTGGCTGAGCAGGTACCGGCCGAAGTGCGGCACGGTGAAGGCGATCTGACCCCGCTCCGCGGAGTAGACCAGCCCCTTCTTGATCAGCGAGTCACGCGCCGGTGAGAGCGAGGCCGGCTTGCGGCCCAGGGCCACCGCCACGTCGCTGGTGCCGACCGCGGCACCGGTCGGCCCGCCCAGCTCGGCCATGGCGTGCATGTACTCCCGCTCGGCCGGGGTGGCCCGGTCGTAGCGGGAGCCGAAGAAGCCCACCGCCAGCTCGGCCTCCGCCGCCGGCGCGGCCATCGCGACGTCGGCGGCGGTGATGGGGGAGGAGGCGGCGACGTCCCAGGTGACCTTGCCGTAGGCCTGGACGAAGTAGGGGTAGCCGTCGGCGGCCGCGTAGAGCTCGTCGAGGGCGGCGGTGTCGAACTCGACGTCCTCCCGCTCGGCGGGCGCGAGCAGCGCCCGGTCGGCAGCGGCCCGGTCCAGCCGGTCGATCCGCAGGTAGCGGAAGAGCCGCTCCGAGTAGCTCTTCGAGGCGCTCAGCACGGCCGGCAGGTGGGGGAGACCCGCGCCGACGACGATGAGCGGCGAGCCCTGCTGGGAGAGCTCGTGGCAGGCGGCGCAGATGGCCGAGACGTCGTCGGGCTGGACGTCCTGCATCTCGTCGATGAAGAGCGCGACGCCCTTGCCGACGTCGGCGGCGAGCCCGGCCACGTCGCTGAGCAGCTCGACCAGGTCGATCTCCATGTCCCCGGAGTCCGCCCGGCCGGTGCTGGCCGGGACGTCGATGCCCGGCTGCCAGCGGTCGCGCACCTTGGCGTCGGCCGGGGCCTGGCGCTGGGCGAACGCCTTGAGCGTGCCCAGGACGGCGTCGGTGGACTCCTGGTCGGGGTGCCGCAGCTCGCGCAGCGCCATGTGCAGGGCGGCCGACAGCGGCCGGCGCAGCGACTGGTCCGGCCGCGCCTCGATCTTGCCGGTGCCCCAGCCGCGGCTGATCGCCGCGGAGCGCAGCTGGTTGAGCAGCACGGTCTTGCCCACCCCGCGCAGCCCGGTGAGCACCAGCGAGCGCTCCGGCCGGCCGCGGGCGATCCGCTCCAGGACGACGTCGAAGGCGGAGAGCTCGGTGTCCCGGCCGGCCAGCTCGGGCGGCCGCTGGCCGGCGCCGGGGGCGTACGGGTTCCGCACGGGGTCCATGTCGAGCAGGCTATGCGGTCTTCTAGCGTCGGCGATAGACAGGCTTAGACCACGGCATGGAACGCGCGGTCGACCGTCGTCTTCAGCTCTCTAGCGCAGCGGCTAGAGAACGCCAGACGACGTCAGACCACGTCAGACGACGTCAGACCAAGCTCGGGTGCGCTTCTCCGTCGGAACGAGGCTACCAGAGTTCTCGAACAGGTGTTCGATGTCAGTCCTCGGCCGGAGGACCGTCGGGGCGGCGGCGGACGTGCCACCGGTGCACCAGGACGAGCGCGATCAGCGTGAGGCCGAGCGGGACCAGGCTGAGCAGGAGGACCGGTCCGTCACCGGCGGCACCCACCGTGGCGCCGATGGTCACGTGCAGCACCGTGCCCGGCACGAGACCGACCGCCGACCCCAGCAGGTAGGAGCGGAGCGGGATGCCGGAGAGCCCGCCGGCGTAGCTGACCAGGGTGAACGGCGTGATCGGGATGAGCCGGCCCATCAGCACCGCCACGGCACCCCGGGAGGCGAGCAGCTCGTCGGCGCGGGCCAGCCGGGGGCCGGTGAGCCGGGTGACGGTCTCGCGGCCCAGCGAGCGCGCGAGCGCGAACCCGACCAGCGCGCCGAGCACCCCGCTGGCCAGCGCCAGCGCCAGGCCGCCCCAGAACCCGGCGAGCACCCCGCAGAGCACCGAGAGCGCGGTGCGCGGGACAGGGGCGAGGGTGGCGAGGGCCAGCCCGAGCACCAGCGCCGCCCAGCCGAGCGTGCCCAGCTGGTCCAGCCAGCCGCGGAGGGTGGCGACCCCGGGGACGTCGACCAGCAGCGCCACCACGCCGCCGGCGACCAGCAGGACGACGAGCAGGGCGGTGCGGACGAGGGCGGCCCGGGGGAGCCCGCGCAGGCCGCGGCGCTGCGTGCTCTCGGGGGCGGCCACCGGACCAGTGTGCACAGCCGTCGTCTACGAAGGACCCGAGACAGCGCTAGACGAGTGCAGAGCACCGGATCGTGATCTTCGGGCGCTAGCGTGCCGTCGTGGCCACGATCGGGAAGTTCGCCGTACGCGTCGTCGTGCTCGCCGTGATCATCTACGCGGTCACCCGGTTGGTCGACGGCATCAGCGTCGACACCGCCGGGGGCCGCTACGGCGAGGCCGGCACCTACCTGTGGGTTGCGCTGCTGTTCGCACTGGTGAACTCGGTCGTCGGCCCGGTGCTGCGGCTGCTGTCGCTGCCGTTCGTCGTCCTCACCCTCGGGTTGTTCCTGCTGGTCATCAATGCCGCGCTGCTGGGCATCACCGCCGCGATCTCCGACCGGTTCAGCGTCGACGGCTTCGTCCCGGCGGTCCTCGGCGGCCTGCTGATCGCGGTGTTCAGCTGGATCGCGGAGCTGCTGCTGCCGCTGAAGGTGCGCGCCGGTTGAGCCGTTCCGCGGCGCGGCGGACGGAGATCGCCGCAGTACGTGCGGGAGGGCCCGCCGGGAACTAGCGTCGGCGGGCATGGTGGGCAGCGGAACACTCTCGGACGTCGCGCCGGAACGCCCCGCCGACTCCCCCGTCGACATGGCCTCGCTGGAGGCCGCGCAGGACGAGAAGCGCCGGCTGCTGGACACCGCCGCAGGTGCCGCCGCCGGGCTGATCAGCGGGCAGGACGCGCTGCCGGCCGGCGTCGGCGCCGAGGACGGCACGGCGCTGCTGCGCCGCTTCTACGCCGGTGAGCCCGCCGCGGAGGTCGTCGGCCACGCGCCCGAGGACCTCGCCGCGCTCGCCCTGGACCACCTCCGGCTGGCCGCCCGCCGGCTGCCCGGCACCCCGGTCGTCGACGTGCACCGCGCCGAGCGCGGCCGGACGGTGCTGCGCGTCGTCGTCGACGACATGCCGTTCCTGGTCGACTCGGTCACCGCCGAGGTCGTCCGGCAGGGCATCGTCGCCGAGCACGTCGTCCACCCGATCGTCGTGGTGCGCCGCAACGCGGCGGGTGAGCTGATCGCCTTCTGCGACAGCGCGGACGCCGCCGCCTGCGGCGCCGACGCGCTCGCCGAGTCCTGGATGGCCGTCGTGCTGGCCGGCTCGGTGGACGACGAGGCGGCCGAGGACCTGGTCGCCGGGCTGGGCACCGTGCTGGCCGACGTCCGCCGCTCGCACGAGGACGCCGACGCGCTGGCCGCCCGCGCCCACGGGATCGCCGACGCGCTGGACCGGTCGCCCGCCGACGACGAGCCGACCGGCAACGCCGCCGACGACCCGGCCGAGGCCGCCGCGCTGCTCCGTTGGCTGACCAGGGGCAACTTCCTGTTCCTCGGCGCGCGCACCGTCGAGCTGGTCGGCGACGACGGGACCCCGCCGCTGGTGGTGGAGGGCTCGGAGCTCGGCCTGCTCCGCGGGTCACCGGCACGGACCACCTCGGTCGCGCCGGCCGCGCTGGCCGCACCGGGCGCCGTGGGCCGCCGCCGGGTGCTGGTGACCAAGGGCGACGCGCGCTCCACCGTGCAGCGCCCGGCCTGGCTGGACCTCGTCGTGGTCGAGATGCCCGGCGAGCTCCCCGGCAGCCGCGGCCGCCAGCACCTGCTGGTCGGGCTGTTCCCGAACGAGGCCTACACCAGCAGCGTCCGCGACGTCCCGCTCGTGCGGCGGGTCGTCGAGGCGGTGCTCGAGCGGTCCGGGGTGCCGGCCGACAGCCACTCGGGCAAGGAGCTGCTCGACGTCCTCGAGACCTACCCGCGCGACGAGCTGCTGCAGGTCGACGTCGACGAGCTGCTGCCGGTCGCGCTGGCCGTGCTGCACCTGCGGGAGCGCCGGCAGACCCGGCTGTTCCTGCGCCGCGACCCGTTCGGCCGGTTCTTCTCCGCGTTGGTCTACCTGCCCCGCGACCGGTACACGACCCAGGTGCGGCTGACGATGCAGCGGCTGCTGCTGGAGCAGCTCGGCGGCACCAACGTCGAGTTCACCGTCCGGTCCAGCGAGTCGGTGCTCTCCCGGCTGCACTTCGTGGTGCGGGTGCCGGTCAGCCGGCGTGGCGCGGCGACGCTGCCGGACGTCGACGTCCCGGCGCTGGAGGCGACGCTGGCCGCGGCCGCGCGCAGCTGGACCGACGACCTCGCCGACGCCCTCGCCGCCCGGCACGGCGACGACGCCGCCCGGATGCTGGCCCGGGTCGCGGACGCCTTCCCGGCGGCCTACCAGGAGGACTTCCCGGCCCAGGTCGCCGTCGAGGACCTGGCCCGGCTGGACCAGCTGGCCCCCGGCGGGATGGACCTGCGGCTGTGGGCGACCTCCACCGGCCCGGAGGGCGAGCGCCGGCTCACCGTCTACCGGGTGGGGGAGCGGCTGCTGCTCTCCGACGTGCTGCCGGTCCTGCAGCACATGGGCGTGGACGTCCTGGACGAGCGGCCCTACGAGATCGACCGGATCGGCGCCCCGATGGCCTGGGTGTACGACTTCGGCCTCGCCTCACCGACCGGGGAGGTGCCCTTCGCCGGCAGCCTGCCCGAGCGGTTCACCGACACCATCGCGGCGGTCTGGGCCGGTCGGGCCGAGGACGACGCGCTCAACGCGCTCGTCCTGCTCGCCGGCCTCACCTGGCGGCAGGTCGCGGTGCTGCGTGCCTACGTGCAGTGGCTGCGCCAGGGCGGGCTGCCGTTCGGGCAGGCCTACGTCGAGGAGACGCTGGCGGCCCACCCGGGCATCGTCGCCCGGCTGGTGGCGCTGTTCGAGACGCGGTTCCACCCCGACCGCTCGGCCGGCCGGGACTCCCGCACGACGGCGCTGGTCGGGTCCCTGGTCGAGGCGATCGGCTCGGTGGAGTCGTTGGACGCCGACCGGGTGCTGACCTCGCTGCTGGCCGCGGTCCAGGCCACGCTGCGGACCACCGCCTACACCGCCGGCGTCTTCACCGGCGGGGCGCCGCTGGCGCTCAAGCTCGACCCGCACGCCGTCCCCGACCTGCCCGAGCCCCGCCCGGCGCGCGAGGTGTGGGTGAGCTCGCCGCGGGTGATGGGCGTGCACCTCCGCTTCGGTGCCGTCGCCCGCGGCGGGCTGCGCTGGAGCGACCGGCGCGAGGACCTGCGCACCGAGGTGCTGGGGCTGGTCAAGGCGCAGACGGTGAAGAACACCGTCATCGTGCCGACCGGCGCCAAGGGCGGCTTCGTCGTCCTGCGCGGGCCCGGGGAGGGTGCCAACCGCGACGAGGTGCTGGCCGAGGGGCAGGCCTGCTACAAGCTGTTCATCGGCGCGCTGCTGTCGCTGACCGACAACTACTCCGCCGAACCCGGAGCCCCCGGCGCCGTCGTCCCGCCGCAGCGGGTGGTCCGGCACGACGGCGACGACACCTACCTCGTCGTCGCGGCCGACAAGGGGACGGCGACCTTCTCCGACCTGGCCAACGCCGTGGCGATCGAGCGCGGCTTCTGGCTGGGGGACGCGTTCGCCTCCGGCGGCTCGGTCGGCTACGACCACAAGGCGATGGGCATCACCGCCCGCGGCGCCTGGGAGTCGGTCACCCGGCACTTCCGCGAGCTGGGCGTGGACGTGCAGAGCCAGGAGATCACCGTCGCCGGCATCGGCGACATGTCCGGGGACGTGTTCGGCAACGGGATGCTGCTGTCGGAGCACCTGCAGCTGGTGGCCGCCTTCGACCACCGGCACGTCTTCATCGACCCGACGCCGGACGCCGCGGTCTCCTTCGCCGAGCGCCGCCGGCTGTTCGAGCTCCCGCGCTCCTCGTGGGCGGACTACGACCGCGGGCTGATCAGCGCCGGGGGCGGGGTGTGGCCGCGGACGGCGAAGTCCGTCCCGGTCTCCGAGCCGATGCGCATCGCGCTGGGCCTGACCGACGACGTCGAGGCGCTCAGCCCTGCCGAGCTGGTCCGGGCGGTGCTGCTGGCCCCGGTCGACCTGCTGTTCAACGGCGGGATCGGCACCTACGTGAAGGCCGCCTCGGAGAGCGCGCTCGACGTCGGCGACAAGGCCAACGACGCGGTCCGGGTCGACGGCGAGCAGCTGCGCGTGCGGGTGGTGGGGGAGGGCGGCAACCTGGGCCTGACCCAGCGCGGCCGGATCGAGTACGCGCTGGCCGGCGGCCGGGTGAACACCGACGCCATCGACAACTCGGCGGGCGTGGACACCTCCGACCACGAGGTCAACATCAAGATCGCGCTGAACCGCGTCGTCGACGAGGGCCGGCTGGACGCCACCGGGCGGGCCCGGCTGCTGGCGGAGATGGCCGACGAGGTCGCCGCCGACGTGCTCACCGACAACTACGCGCAGAACGCCACGCTGGCCACCGAGTCCACGGCCGCCCGCGGGCTGCTCGACGCCCACCAGCGGTACCTGCGCGCGCTGGAGCGGGGCGGCCGGCTGGACCGGGCGGTGGAGGCGCTGCCCGACGACCGGGCGCTGGCCGAGCGGCGGCGGGACGGCCAGGCGCTCACCAGCCCCGAGCTGGCCGTGCTGCTGGCCTACGCCAAGATCGAGGTCGGCGACGCGGTGCTGCACTCCGGGCTGCCCGACGACCCGGCGCTGGCCGAGCTGCTCTCCGACTACTTCCCCGGGCCGCTGCGCCGGCGGTTCCCCACCGCGCTGACCAGCCACCCGCTGCGCCGGGAGATCGTGGCCACCGCGCTGAGCAACCGGACGGTGAACGTCGCCGGGGTGACCGGCATGTTCCGGCTGGCCGAGGAGACCGGGGCGCCGGTGGCCGCGGTCGTCCGGGCACACGCGGTGGCCCGCGCGGTCTTCGACGTCGACCGGCTCTGGGACGCCCCGCGGGAGCTGGACAACCGGGTGCCCGCCACCACCCAGGTGCACCTGCGCACCGAGGCGACCCGGCTGGCCGAGCGGGCCACCCGCTGGCTGCTGCGGGTGCCGGAGCTGACCGCGGAGCCCGCCGCCACGCTGGGCACGGTGGCCGCGCGGTTCGCCGCCCCGGTGGCCGCCGTCCGCGCCGGGCTGCCGGGCTGGCTGCTCGGGGCCGACGCCGAGGCCTACGCCGACCGAGCCGCGGCGCTGCGGGCGGCCGGGGTGCCGCCGGAGCTGGCCGCGGAGGTCGCCGCGGCACCGCTGCTGCCCACCGCGCTGGACCTGACCGTGGTCGCCGAGCGGACCGGCGCGCCGATCGCGCTGGCCGGCCAGGTCGCGCAGTGCCTGGCCGAGCGGCTGGACCTGGTGCCGCTGCGCGAGCTGGTCATCGGGCTGCCGCGCGACCGCCGGTGGCCGGCGATGGCCCGGGCCACCCTCCGCGACGACCTGGCGACCGAGCAGGCCGCGCTGACCGCCGACGTGCTCGCCCTGCGCGGCTCCGACGACGACCCGGCGGGCGAGCTGGTCGCCCGGTGGGCGGACGCGTGGGACGTGACCCAGCAGCGCTCGGCGGCCCAGCTCGCCGAGCTGGCCGGTGGGGACCGGCACGAGCTCGCCGAGCTGGTGGTCGCCGTCCGCACGCTGCGCGGCCTGCACTCCCGGGGCTGACTCAAGCCGCGGGCGGCCGGCGGTGGTGAGCCAGGCGTCGACGGCGGTGCCCCGCGCACGGGACCCGCTCACCGCCCGTGAGCGGGAGATCCCGGCTCCGCCAGGCACCGGTGGACGGACCCGGCCCGGCCGGACCGGGTGGTCTCGCATGACCCAGGGACCGATGGGCACAACAGGATCATGAAGACAGTCGTCGTCGCCGTCCTGGGCGGCCTCCTGACCCTCGCCGGCATCGGCCTGCTGGTGCTGCCCGGCCCCGGGTTCGTCCTCGTCGCGGCGGGGCTGGCCGTGCTGGCGACCCGCTTCTCCTGGGCCAAGAAGCCGCTGGACTACGCCAAGGACAAGGCCGAGCAGGGCATCGAGGAGGTCGGCAAGAGCCCGCTGCGGGCCGCCGGCGCTGCGATCGCCGCGCTGGTGCTGATCGTGCTGGGCGTGCTCGCCCTCGCCGGGGTGGAGCTGCCGTTCATCAACGCCCTCAGCGCCGTCGTCCTGATCCTGTCCGGGCTGTTCCTGGTCGGCACGATCTTCTACGCCCGCCGGCAGGAGAAGGTCGAGCAGGCGCGGGCGCAGCGCCCTGCGGGCGAACCGGCCGGTGGCGGGGCGTACCGCGCCACCACCCCGCGCTCCGACTGACCGGTCAGGGCAGCCGCAGCACCCGCGCGTCCCAGGCGCCCAGCACGGCCGGGTCGGGGTCGGCGAGGTTGCCCAGCACGAGCTCGGCACCGGCCGCCCCGGGGAGCAGGTCGCCGAGGCGGTACGGCGTGCCGCTCACGTTGCACACCACCAGGAGCGTCTCGCCGTCCAGCGCGCGGGTGAAGGCGTACACGTCGTCGTGGTCGGGCAGCAGCATGGTGAAGTCGCCCCGCTGCACCGTCGCCGAGGAGTGCCGCAGCGCGATCAGCGCCCGGTGGTGCGCGAACACCGACCGCGGGTCGTCCCGCTGGGCGGCTGCGTTCCACTCGACGTGGTCGGGGTTGACCGCGATCCAGGGCGTCCCGGTGGTGAAGCCGGCGTGCTCGGTGGCGTCCCACTGCACCGGGGTGCGGGCGTTGTCCCGGCTGACCGGGCGGACCGCGGCCAGCACCCGCTCCGGGTCCTCCCCGGCCGCCACGGCCTGCGCGACGTGGTTCAGCGACTCGACGTCGCGCAGGTCCGCCAGCGTCGCGAACGGGGCGTTGGCCATGCCCAGCTCCTCGCCCTGGTAGACGTAGGGCGTCCCGCGGTGCAGGTGCAGCAGGGTGGCCAGGCAGGTCGCCGAGTCCTGGCGGTGCGCCGGGCTGTCGTCGCCGAACCGGGAGACCGCACGAGGCTGGTCGTGGTTGTCCCAGTAGAGGGAGTTCCAGCCGACCTCGGCGAGGCCGGCCTGCCACCGGCCGAAGGACGCCTTGAGGTCGCGCAGCCGCAGCGGCCGGGAGTGCCACTTGTCGCCGTCGAAGTCCAGCCCGACGTGCTCGAACTGGAACACCATGTCGACCTCGGCGCGGGCGGGGTCGGTGAACAGCCGGGCCTGCTCGACGGTCACGCCGGGCATCTCCCCGACGGTGAGCAGCCGCTCCGGCCGACCGGCGAACACCTCGCGGTGCATCTCCTGCAGGAACTCGTGGACCCGCGGCCCGCACAGGTAGGACGCCGACCCGTCGCCGTAGGGGCTGCCGGGCAGCGCCGGCCCGTCGTGCAGTCCGCCGTCCGGGGCGACGTCCTTGCTGATCATGTTGATGACGTCCATCCGGAAGCCGTCGACCCCGCGGTCCAGCCACCAGCGCATCATCGCGTACACGGCCTGCCGGACCTCCGGGTTCTCCCAGTTCAGGTCCGGCTGCTCGCGGGCGAACAGGTGCAGGAAGTACTCGCCGGTGGCGTCGTCCAGCTCCCAGGTGGGGCCGGAGAAGAACGAGTGCCAGTTGGTCGGCTCGGCGCCCGGCTCGCCGGCCGCCAGGCCCGCGCGCGGGGGTCGCCACCAGTACCAGTCCCGCTTCGGCGACGTCCGGGACGCCCTGCTGTCGGCGAACCACGGGTGCTGGTCGCTGGTGTGGTTGACCACGAGGTCCATGACCAGCTTGATGCCGCGCCCGTGCAGCTCGGCGAGCAGCGCGTCGAACTCCTCGAGCGTGCCGAAGACCGGGTCGACGGCCTGGTAGTCGCTGATGTCGTAGCCGTTGTCCGCCTGCGGGGAGGCGTAGACGGGGGAGAGCCAGACGACGTCGACGCCGAGGTCGGTCAGGTGGTCCAGCCGTTGCCGGATGCCGCCGAGGTCACCGATGCCGTCGCCGTCGGAGTCCATGAACGACCGCGGGTAGACCTGGTAGACGACGGCGCTGGTCCACCACGGCGGCTCGGTCACGCCGCCGATCCTCTCAGCGCAGCGGAGGACGCCGCTCGCCGAAGCGGGTGGCCTGCTCGAAGGCGTGGCCGACCTCCAGCACCGTCCGGTCGGCGCGCGGCGCGGCGACGACCTGCAGGCCGACCGGCAGCCCGTCGGGGGTGAAGCCGCCGGGCACCGACAGCGCCGGGCAGCCGGTCGCCGAGATCAGCGTGCAGGAGCGCATCCAGCCGAGGTAGTCGTCGAACTCCACCCCGTTCACCGACGACGGGTACTCGACCTCCACCGGGAAGGGCAGCACCTGGGTGGTCGGGGCCAGCAGCACGTCGTAGCGCTCGAAGAACGCGACCACCTGCTCGTACAGCCGGGTGTGGGCGGCCTCGGCCCGGCCGACGTCGGCGCCGGTGAGCTCGGCGCCGCGGGCGGCGTTCCAGCGGATCGTCTCCTTGACCTGGTCCGGGTGCTGCCGGACCAGGTCGCCGTAGCTGGCCTCGAAGAGCCAGGCCCGCAGCACGCCGAACGCCTCGTCGGCGCCGGTGAGGTCGGGGCAGTCCGCCTCGACGGTGGCGCCGAGGTCGGTGAACACCCCGAGCGAGGCCTCCAGTGTCGCGGTGACGGCCGGGTCGACCGGCACCCGGCCGCCCAGGTCCGGCGCCCAGGCGATGCGCAGGCCGGTCAGCTCGGTCGGCAGCGGCGCGGCGAAGGACGCGCCGGGGGCCTCCAGCGAGATGGGCACCCGCGGGTCGGGACCGGCGAGCGCGGAGAGCCCGAGCGCGACGTCGGCGACGGTGCGGCCCATCGGGCCCTGCACCGACAGCTGGGACCAGCCGATGGTGGTCGGGTGGCTGGGCACCCGGCCCGGGGTGGGTCGGAGCCCGACGACGTTGCAGAACGCGGCCGGGTTGCGCAGCGAGCCGCCCATGTCGCTGCCCTCGGCGATCGGCACCAGCCCGGCGGCCAGCGCCGCGGCCCCGCCGCCCGTGGAGCCGCCGGCGGACAGCCCGTGCCGGTACGGGTTGTGGGTGGTGCCGAACACGGTGTTGAAGGTGTGCGAGCCGGCCGCGAACTCCGGCACGTTGGTCTTGCCGACCCGGATGGCCCCGGCCGCCTTGAGCCGGGCGACGACGAGCTCGTCCTGCTCGGGCACGGCGTCGGTGTGCAGCGGTGAGCCCCACGTCGTCCGCATGCCACCGGTGGCGTGGGTGTCCTTGTGCGCGACCGGCAGGCCGTGCAGCGGGCCGACCGGCTCGCCCGCCGCGAGCCGCGCGTCGGCGGCGTCGGCGGCCACCCGGGCGCCCTCGGCGTCGAGGGTGACGATCGCGTTGAGGGCCGGGTTCAGCCGCTCGATCCGGTCCAGGTGCGCGTCCACCAGCTCGCGCGCCGAGACCTCCCGGTCGCGCAGCAGCGCGGCCAGCTCGGTCGCCGGACGGGTGCAGAGGTCGTCGTCCATACCCGGACGGTACTGGCTGTCTTAGCGCTGAGGAACCGCGCCGGCCGGGACGACGAGGGTCAGTTCCGTGCCGCCGGTGTGTTCCACGTGGAACCCGGCGCGGCGGAGCAGGGCGCGCAGCCGGACGACGGAGTCCGGCTCGCCGGTCGTGGTCGCCAGCACCCGGGCCAGCCGCCCCTTGTGGGCCTTGTTGAAGTGGCTCACCACGGCCCGGATCCCGTCCGGCCGCTCGCTGAGCACCTGCACGGTGACCGCGCCGGGCACCGGCGCCAGCTCCGCGTAGGCGCCGGACCGCAGGTCGACGACGAGGTCGTCGATGCGGGCCAGCACGTCGGTGAGCACCGGCTTCCACAGCGACCGCAGGGTGGGCAGACCGGGCAGCGAGCTGCCCGCGGACAGCCGGTAGGCCGGGACGGCGTCCCCCGCCCGCAGCACCCCGAACAGCGCCGACCCGACCGCGAGCCGCGCGTCGGCCCGGCGGCGCTCGGCCGGGCGGAGCGACCGGACGTCGAGGGCGTCGTAGAGGACGCCGGTGTAGCGCTCGATGGCCGGCATGGTCGGGCTCTCGCGCAGCGCGGCGTTGCGGGCGATCTCGTCGTCCTGGGCGGGGGAGAGGCCGAGGGCGGCGCGGGCCGCGGGCACGTCCCGGGCGAGCGTTCTCACTGCCTCGACCAGCTGCTCGCGCAGCGGGGTGAGCTCCGGCGCCCCCAGGGCGGTCAGGTCGAGCGGGGACCCGACCCCGCCGGGGTGCTTGGTCTCCGAGGGGGGCAGCAGGACGAGCACGACAGGCCACGGTACGTGTTCCTCATCCGTCACACCCGGCACGTCGAGGGACCGTTCGGACACACTGCGCAGCCACGTCCTCTACCGTCCCCTGGATCGGTGCGCACGGCGTCGACGGGCAGGCCGGGAGGTGGGAGCGGTGCTGGTGCTGGATGGAGCGGCCGTCTCCACCCGCGGGCCGCGCCCGGACAACCAGGACTCGGCGGTCACCGGACCGCTGCTGATCGCCATCGCCGACGGGGTCGGGGGCAACGTCGGCGGCGCCGTGGCGTCGTCCCTGGTGGTCAACTGGCTGGCCCCGCTGGCCTCCGGCAGCGCCGGGGAGGGCGCCGACGACCCGGTGCGGGTGGTGGCCAGCGCGAACGAGCGGATCCGGGCGGCCTACACCGAGCGGCCGCGGCTGCGCACGATGGCGACGACGCTCACCGCCATGCACGTCGACGCCGAGGGCATCGCGTTGCTGCACATCGGTGACTCCCGCGGGTTCGTGCTCGCCGGGGACGAGCTGACCCAGGTCAGCACCGACCACACGCTGGTCCAGGCGCTCATCGACGCCGGCTCGCTGACCCCCGCCGAGGCCCGCGTGCACCCGCAGCGGTCAGCGGTCTACGCGGCCATGCACGGTGCCGACGACGACGTGGCCGCGCTCGACGTGATCCGGCTCGACGCGCGCCCCGGTGACCGGTTGATGGTCTGCTCCGACGGGCTGTCCGACGTCGTCCCGCCCAGCACGATCCGGGACCTGCTGGCCTCCGGCAGCCCCGCGCAGGCCGCTGCCGCCCTCCGCGACGCCGCGCTGGCCGGACCACCGACGGACAACATCACCGTGGTGGTCGCCGACGTCCGCGAGCCGGTCGCCGGGGAGCCGGCCGCCCGGCTGAGCACCGTCGGTGCGGCCGGCGAGCTGCGGGAGGAGACCGCGGAGGCGCTGGAGGCCGTCTGGCCCGGCCCGGTGCCGGTCGGCCTGGTCCAGCACCGCCCGCGCTGATCAGGTCCAGTAGAGCAGCCGCGCCCCGGGCAGCCGGTCGGCGATGGCCGTGGTGAACCAGCCGCGCAGCTCGGACATGGTCTCCCGCGGGTAGACGTGCTTGACCGAGCCGAACTTGCCGCGCTTGGTGGTGCGGACGTCCTCGTCCATCTCCAGCTTGGTGCGCGGGTACCAGTCGGTCAGCGTCGCCTTGCTGCCCGGCGTGAACCGGTGGGTGATGCACTCGACGGTCAGGTCGGTGCCCTCCGGCAGGGCGGCGGCGACGCTGTCGAGCAGGTCGCCGTACTCCTCCCGCCAGCCCTCGCCCGGCATGATCGGGGCGATCGTCAGCCCGACCGGGTAGCCGGCGGCGGCCACCGCGGCCAGGGCGGCGACGCGCTGCGGGACCGGTGCGGTGGCGCCCTCGAAGCGGCGGGCCACCGAGGCGGCGTTGACCGAGAAGCGCAGCCGGGTGCGGCCGGCGTGCGGCAGCTCGAGCAGCCCGGCGACGTCGTCGAACTTGGTGGTCGCCCGCAGCTGCACCGGCCCCGGCCACTCGTGCGTGCCGAAGTGCTCGATCGCCCGCGCCAGGCCGCCGGTGAGGTGCTCGAGCGCCAGCGGGTCGGTGTAGCAGGACGCCTCGAACGTCGTCCCCTCGTCGCCGCGGGCGGCGGTGCCGGAGGTGACGGCGCCGGAGCCCACGTAGCCGTCGAGGTCGCCGAGCACCTCGTCGAGGTCGGCGAAGACCCGGGTGATCGGCGGGCCGCTCAGCGAGCCGGCCAGGTAGCAGTACTGGCAGTGCGCGGGGCAGCCCTCGGCCAGGTCGAACCGCCAGTCCGCCGACGGCGGGATCGGCTGGAGCCGGCGCTTGGACGCCGGCGGGACGACGACGGCGAGGGTCTGCTTGGCCCGCATGAAGGCGGCCCGGTCGCCGTCGCCGCGCAGGTTGGGCAGCCGGTCGCCACCAAGGAGCTCGATGTCGGAGACCCCGGCGGCCTCGAGCCGCTGCAGGATGCGCCGGCCGTGCGGACGTTCGGCGGCCGACCGGGTGACCAGGACGCGGGACGGGGTCCAGAGGCGGGAGGGGGCAGGGG